>JAFQCM010000098.1 GCA_017399445.1 Lachnospiraceae bacterium
AGTAATTGATATGCCATTATTAAATACCAAAAGTTCTCCAGATGATTTGACAGGAATTTTCATTGCAGATTTAGTTCTTCAGATACTGGCTTATGTAGCCGAAACAGAGCGAAATTTTATCAAACAAAGGCAGGCAGAAGGAATTGCCGTGGCAAAAGCAAAAGGGGTAAAGTTTGGAAAAAGCAAGCAAAAGGTACCGCAGGGATTTAGTGAATATTATGAAATGTGGAAAAGTGGACAGGTGACGGTAAGGGAAGGGGCGGAATGTTTAAACATGAGTTCAGCCACGTTTTATCGGAGATGTAAGGAACAGATGGAAATAGAAGAAGGTGGTAAAGATAAGATAGAGTAGTGGTGATTTGTGCAAAATTAATAAAAATATGCATAAAAGTGATTTTTTTTGTGTCAAAAGGTAGACTTTGTGAAACGTAATAAATAGCAAAAATTATAATAAAAAAATCACCAAATTTTCACACATTTACATATTATCATTTTTGTTTCACAAAGTCTACCTTTTGACACAAAAAAAATTACTTTTTATGCATATTTTTATTACATTTGCATAAATCCCCGTTACCCTATCTTATTTTTCTCGCCTTCTTCTATTTCCATCTGTTCCTTACACCTCCGATAAAACGTGGCTGAACTCATGTTTAAACATTCCGCCCCTTCCCTTACCGTCACCTGTCCACTTTTCCACTTTTCATAATATTCACTAAATCCCTGCGGTACCCTTTGCTTTCTTTTTCCAAACTTTACCCCTTTTGCTTTTGCCACGGCAATTCCTTCTGCCTGCCTTTGTTTTATAAAATTTCGCTCTGTTTCGGCTACATAAGCCAGTATCTGAAGAACTAAATCTGCAATGAAAATTCCTGTCAAATCATCTGGAGAACTTTTGGTATTTAATAATGGCATATCAATTACTTCAATATCTGCCTGAATTTCTTTAGTAATTTTCTTCCATTGTTCTAAAATCTCACCATAATTTCTTCCCAGTCTGTCAATACTTTTAATGACAAGTAAATCTCCTTTTTTTAATTTTGATATCATTTTCTTATATTCTGTTCTAGAAAAATCCTTTCCGGAAATCTTATCCATGTATATATATTTTTTTGCTATCCCATATTGTTCCATCGCCTTATACTGCCTGTCCGGCTTTTGGTCTTTACTTGACACTCGTATATATCCTACCTTTTTCATTGTGCATACCTCCTTTTTTCACATGTCTGTACATCTATTTTATCCCAAAGAAAATCAATGCAATTCTAGAAAATTTTGAAAACAAAAAAAGTCTGACAGGCAAAAGATTATCTCTTTTGCCTGTCAGACTTTTTAACCTTTCAAACTAGTCTGACACCTGAATCTCAATTGGTGTTGCTTCATAAACCAATATCATTGCATCATAAAATTCACTTGGTACCTTATAAATACGGTTCGTATAAGCTAAAATCTTCATGATGGGACTATAGGCCTCACTAAGACTTCCCATATACATTTTAGAATGAATGGTATTATACAATTCCTTTTCTGTTTCCGGAACAATGTCAAAATCCAAATATACCATATCAGCTTCCATTCCCTTTACCTGTGCTGCCAAAGGATCTGATGAGGTAAACTGATGTGCAGTTCTTTCTCCATCTAATTTTGGCATATTACATTCTGTTTTAAAATAATCCGTTCCAATTACAAAATAATTTTCTCCATAACTTTCTTCCAAATATTCTCCCATTACTTTATAATTTAATTGTTCTTTTGCCACATGACCATTATGTGCACTAATGAAAACATGTGTATTTCCAAAATTCTTTTCTTCTTCCACAATCCAGCTTACATTTTTTGCCATATATTCATCACGTTTATTAGAATATAAGCTGTCATCTTTATTCATATCAATGGCATCATATAAAACTTCTGTGTCATGAATTACCCTACGATATTCAGAACTTTTTTCATCACTATGATTTTCCAATATAGTTCTCACAGAATCTACTAATGTAGTAAGTTCTTTTATCTGCTCTTCTGAAAAGGCTTCCATCGGCATATCTATTTTTTCTAACTGTGTGGCATACTCTTCAATTTCGGTAATGTTGTTGGCTCTGCAATAAGAAAGAATATGTGCTGCTTCTTCTTTCATTCCCTGTAAATCAAATCCATAGAAACGCAATTTTTTATCATCACTTACCTGGGAGTTGTATTCTCTCATCCAGCTTAATAATTCTCCCATCTGTTCTGTATGGTAAATTCGGAAGGATAACATCTGCGTCATTTCTTCTAAGGTTCCTTCTCCCCCTTGAATCCAGTCATTCACAACTGCACAGTCACCATAATTTGCTTCTAATGCAAATGCCTGATAGCCCTGCTCTACCAGCTGCTGGAATACAGCTAATTTCATTTCCTGAAATTCTACATTTCCATGAGTTGCCTCACCGAGTGCTGTGATGGTGGCTTCTGGAACAACTATTGTATTCACATCTTTTGCATAATTATCAAAATTTTCTATTTTCATTTTTGCTGTTGCTACAGGTCCGAAGGTGTACAGTAAAAAGCAAATTATGAATACAATGTCTATAATAAGATTAATTTTTTTTCGCTTTTTCTTCTTTTCAGCTTTTATTGGATCGATTTCTTTTCTTTTCATAATTTCTATTCCCTTCCATGATTACTTATGTTTTCTCTTGCTTACAAAAACATTGTAACCCAGACGCTAAAAAGATTCCATTTTCTGACCTTACAGGAACCTTACACTTTCGTAAGGTTGTTAGTTTTCACTTCACCAACACAACATCGCACCCTTTCAAGGCACTCATCCAATCAGCACATTCTTTCCTTCAAAAGCAAAGCCATACTTACGGATTTTTTCCTTTGAAATTCCTTTGGCAATAAGGTTTGCTTCATACTGTTTTTGTTCTATCTGGGCATGAGCAGAAGCCACAGTTTCCTCCAGTGTTTTTTCTTTTTTTGCATTAAATACTTTAAACTCAATAATGATGGCATCATCTTTTTGGAGATTGACAGGCTCCAGCATAACATCATATCTGCCAAAACCACTTTCTCTGTTGGAGGTTACATAGTATCGTCCCTTCAGGTCCACTAGTAAACCTAAGACAAAGCCATGGTAGAAGCGTTCTGGATGGGCTTTCTTGGAAACTCTTTTACCAGTGTCAAAGCTACTGAATATTTCGCAGGAAATCTCGTTCATATATTCATTCATCTCATCTAAATCGCCTGCCAGCATGGCACCTATAAAGCGATTATAATTGCTCTTCTGTCTTCCAAACCAGTCACTAATCATTTCCTCAAACATGAGTCTGACTTCTCCGTTTGTCAATGCCAACTCATAATTTGGTCTTCTTTGCACTTTTTCTATCTGCTCATAGGATAAAATTTTCAAATAACCACTTGCAACTAACAGTCCCCAGATTGCTTCTTCATTGTTGTCTAACTGATTGTAAACTATCTGTTCATCAATAGAGCAGAATAAGTGCTGGCTTTTTAAAAGTTGTTCCATGGACTGCTTGATTTCTCCGTTGCCTTCCCGGATAAGTTTTCCTACCAGACTGTTACTGCTGGTATTTGCCCAGTAGGTCTGGTATTGTCCCGTATCTAGAAAATTCAAAATGGACCAAGGATTATAGATGTCACTATGTTCTCCAAACACAAATCCGTTATACCACTGTTTTACTTTTTCTTTCTCTGTATCAAGTCCACACATATCCAATGCACAAAATACTTCTTGTTCTGTGAAGCCAAAGAATGTTGCATATTCGTCAGATGTGGTAGTTATCACCTTGAGATTATTCAAATCCGAAAAAACAGATTCCTTACTGACTCTGGTAATTCCAGTCATAATCGCCCTTCCCATATGTGGATTGGTTTTAAAAGTTGCGTTAAACAAAATTCTTATAAATCCTACCATTTCTTCCCAAAAACCATTCACGTAGGCTTCCTGCATCGGGGTATCATACTCATCTAACAGAATAATAACTTTTTTCTCATAATACCGGCAAAGATATTCTGACAAACGATGCAGTGCTGAACCTGCTTCAAAAGCATCCATTTCTCTTGCCATCCGACTCATGTACTCCTTTTCATTCAGAGACAATTTATCACTTTTTATTAAAAAAGCATATTTTTCAAACTGAGACATCAGTAATTCTATAATTCTTCTTTTCGCAGATTCAAAGTCTGTTTCTTTTATCATTGCAAAAGATAAACTAATCACAGGGTAGGTTCCCTGAAGACCTCTATACTTTTCTTCCTGCCAAATAGACAAACCTTCAAACAAATCTCCCCTGTCTGCATAGGATACAGAAAAAAATTGCTCTACCATACTCATGTTTAAGGTTTTTCCAAAACGACGTGGACGAGTGATTAAAGTCACACTATCTCCACTTTCCCACCATTCCTTTATAAACGCTGTTTTATCTATATAAAAATAATTACCTTTTCTTATTTCAGAGAAGCTTTGTATTCCAATTGCAACGTTTTTCACCATTTAATTTCCTCCCGGCTCTATTACACTTCAAGAGTACAAATGTTTCTAAGATATACAACTATTTATAGTATACGGAAAAATATTGGTAATAGCAATAAAATCTTCGTTTAGTCGAAAGCCGGCTTCTTCCCTGTGAGATAATATACCGCTAAAGCTGTTCGATGTGACAAATTCTCTTTTGCCAGAATAGAAGTAATATAATTCTTCACTGTACCCTCTGTAATAAAAAGACGATTGGCAATCTCCTTGTTGGATAACCCTTCTGCTACAGCTCTAATAATATCCATTTCCCTTGCAGTATATCCTTCTTGGCAAAAACCACTTGCTTTGACATCTGTGTTTTTTGCCAGATTCTCTAAAATAGCCTCTTCCATCACACCGGTTCCGTTGTATACAGACTTAATAATTTGCTTTAAATGCTCCGGTGTATGATTTTTAATAAGATAACCTTTTGCCCCATTCTTCAATGCACTTTGTACCAGTTCATCATCATCAAAAGTGGTAAGGATCAAGACTTTTCCCAAATTATTCTCCACAATATATTTCGTAGCCTCAATTCCATCCATCTTTGGCATCTGAATATCCATTAAAAAAATATCCGGAGCATTTTTCTTGGCAAGCTCGATAGCCTCCTGACCGTTTCTGGCACAGCCAAGCACTTCAAAATCATCATCCACATCTAATATAATTCGCATTCCATCTCTTACAAAATCGCTGTCATCCGCAATGATTATTTTAATTCTTTCCATGTTCTCACACCCTCCTATAATGGCAGCAACATATTTATTGTAAACCCAATCTCTGTCTCAAAATCCAAAATACCATTCACTTCCCTTACTCTTTTCCGCATCCCCGAAATTCCCATTCCATCAACCACTTCACTACATCCTACTCCATTGTCTGATATACTGCATCGTACCATTTGATTCATTACATGCACACTGATTGTAATTCTACTGCACTTTGCGTATTTCATGGAATTAGAAACCGCCTCATAGGCATTGTCCAAAATGATTTCCAGGTATTTTTCAGGAACCTCTTTTAACTGACCTTCTGCTCTGAATTCTGCATCTACCCCCTTCAACCTGCAATCCTCACACAACTTTTCCAACTGCAACATGGCAAGCTTGTACTTCTTTGGACGCTCTTTTCTAAGAATTGCCCGAATCTCATCCATTCCTCCACGCAACTGGTCAATCACCGCCTGTATCATTTTCTTAGAAGCATCCGGCTCCTTATCCATCAGAACTTTCACTGCTTCTAACTGGTACACTGAACCATTAATGTTATGTCCCAGTTTATCATGTAATGTTTGAGAAAGTTCCGTTCTCTCCTCTAATATTTGATTTTCCGCCATCAGCAGGCTCCTTCTCACTTCCTCCTGCATTTCATGCTCTCTGCGGTTCATGCTGTGCTTTAATTCCTGCTCCATAATAGTATCTTCCTTGGCTTGTTTACGATAGGATTCCACCACAAAATCATTTTGGTAATAAATGACTCCCATAAAAACTGCTATCATCAACTGTACCGAATATTCTATCTCACCAGGCACACAAGCAACACCTAGCGGAAATAAATACCATAACTGTCTTGGTCTAAAATAGGTTAACACTTCATAACACAAGAAAATCCCAAGCAAAATAAATGCAGTTCCCAAGGTAAATATTATAAAAATAAGCAGAATTCCTGCTGCCACCAAAAATAAAATCTGTTTCTGCTTCTCCACCAGTTCCTTCCCTGCAACAGCACCGATAAATAACGCAAGAAGCAGGAGCACCCCTGATGATGCCCCTGTCAAAACAGACTGTGATAAACCAATATATATTTCCAATATTAATACTAACCCAATTCGAAGCAGAATAAAATAATGATTCCTGAAGCGTTCTTCCATTTCCTGTTTCCTTTCTACTCATACCTCTTTATCTTGAGTCCCACACCACCCACACTAATGATCACAATTAAGTAGGCTACTGTAACACATAATAACATAGAATAGGCACTTTTGTCCCCTATTAATAATAATTCCGATGCTTTCATAAACCATCTTTGTGGCATAAGATATGAAAGTGTTTTCAATGCTTTTGTGGTATCATCTAATGGAAAGTATAAGCCTGCCAGCAATCCGGAAATACTCCAAATTGAAAATACTGCATAATTAGAGCTCATAACATCTCCCAGTATCACACCAAGCAAAAGACTTAATGTACTAAATATCAACCCTAACAGAAAAATTACCAAAAGAAAACTTATCATACTTATTCCAACATCTAATCCTTGAATGAGAGACAGGCAAACTGCCAGCACCAAAGTCTGTAACACAGAGATGAAAAATGCCACCACAAATTTAGACAAAAAATAATCTCTTCTGCTTAATTTTGTCAACATGACTCTGGTAAACACCTTATTATTCTGTTCCTCAATCACGGAATGTGCCACACACACTCCACAGAACAAAAATCCCAAGGTAATAAATGCGAAAGCATAGCCAATTTGTGTCCGCTGATTCACTTGTTGCTCTGTCAATGCAATTTCTTCTTTACCTGCAAGATTCACTACCTCTTTCTTTAACATATTGTCCTGAATATCTGTAATCATTTCCAACATTACAGGTATATCGTTACCCACAATCATTTGCACCTGCTTTATTCTTTCAAGTAAATCTGTAAGCTCTGTTTGAAAAAGCTCCTGTCGCTCGTCTTCTGACACAACATATAGCTGGAATCCCTGTTCCCATTTATTATTTAATACTGCCTCATCAAAATCCTTTTTTAAATAAAGCAACATTCCCGCCCTATCATCAAATGCATCTTTTTCGGCAATTTCCGCTACCTCTTCCTCTGTCAAATCACTAACATCGCAACGACAAATAGAAAACATCCCATTTGCTGCCATTTGATTCAATACATATTCCGATAATTCAGATTTTGATCCATCATACACTTTAATGATACAAGCTGATGCGTTTCCTACATAAACCGCCTTTTTTGTATTATCCTCCAATTCTAATACAACGGCTTTTTCTGTTTCAGCATTATACACTGTATGCTCCATTTTCAAACTCAGAATAAATGCCGACAATGCCGGAGTTACCAAAAGAAAAAATAGAAATCCTTTGTTTCTCAGTAACAATTTTAGGCTCATTTTTATTAATGAAATCATACTCTTCCTCTCTTTCTAATAGTACCTGCCAATACAGCAATCATGGAACAAATTATTGTAATTGCTAAAGAATATCCTACTACACTAGCCACATAATCGCTTTCACCCATACAGGATAATTCTACCAATGCCCGATTACCATGATATATCGGCGACAACTGTTTTAGAGTGTCTGGAATACTGGAAAACATATAGGTTTCAAAACTTCCACCAAAAAATCCCATGAACCACACTATGGTGAATACCATAATAATGGTAATTATCATGTTTCCTGAAATATTGTAGATCATCATACCAAAAGCAGCACCTGCTAATATCATCATAAAAACAATAAAAAGGGACAACATAGGATTTCCCCAGTGTATATCGTAAAGCAATATAGTGATTCCCGTTGCAATGGCCATACCAACTGCTACGGTCAGAGTAATCGGAATAAGCTTTCCAAAATAATTTTGTGTTTCAGAGATATTTGAAACCTGAAATCTTCGCAAAATTCCATATTTCTTTTCGTTGCTGAGAACTCCTGTTGCACATATCATTCCACACCAACAAAAGTAAACGATATAAACAATACCATAATAGTCCCTTGCATTCACCGCTGGCATGAATTCTAGTTCTTCTACAGGTAATGTAATATTTTCCTGCCCCTTTATCTGTAGGAAAGCATCCATACTCTCGTTCATCACCTTATTCATAAAATATTCCAGAGTAATCCCTTCCACTTCGTAATCAGCACTCTTATATACCACATAGGTATCTTCTGTAAACTCCACAAATCCTGCAAGTCCATTTTTCTCCATAGTATCCTTTACTTCACCTTCCGGATATTCATAGAAAAAGATACCTGCTTCTTTACCTGCATGTTTCACAGATTCAAATATTACATTATCTTCCATGGCATCCTCCTGCATCCGGTATCCCACTGAAAACTCATCCACTCCTTCGTATGATTTCATCATTTGGGAAAATGCACTGGACAGTACTGCAATAACCAAAACCGGACCTATTAACATAACTACCATGCTCCAGGTATTTCGGAACATAAGTTTAAAATTGTTCTTTATCAAATAACGAATCATATCTGCTCCCTCACTATTCCGCATAATCTCTAAGTTTCTTACCTGTTAATGTTAGGAAAACTTCCTCTAAAGTTATGTTTTCGTCACCACCATTCACCAGTTTTTTTAACTCCTCACTGGTTCCACAAGCAATGATTTTTCCGTTGTCCATAATAGCAATTCGGGTACAGATTGCTTCCACTTCTTCCATATAATGACTTGTATAAATTACCGTGGCTCCTTTTTGATTAGACTCCTTAATCTTGTCTAAAATAAAGTTTCTGGACTGGGGATCAATGCCTACGGTAGGTTCATCAAAAATCAGAAGTTCTGGATTATGACCAATGGCACAGGCAATATTCAATCTTCTCTTCATACCTCCGGAAAAGTTTTTGGCAAATTCCTGTTTCCGCTCTAATAAACCAACATACTCCAAAGACTCATTCACTGCATTTTTTAACTGTTCTCCCTTTATTCCATAAAGAGAAGTGAACAATTCCACGTTCTCCCAAGCCTTAAGATTTCCATGAATGGCAAGTTCTTGGGGAATGTAGCCTATCTTATGGATAACATCTTTTTTCTGTTTCCATGGATTCTTTCCCAGCAATGCAATCTCTCCTGCAGTTGGACGTACAATAGAACAAATCATATTCATAGTGGTACTCTTACCTGCTCCATTTGGCCCCAACAATCCGAAAATCTCACCCTTTCGAATTTCAATATTTAAATTATCAACAACTACCTTATTGTTATATTTCTTCGTTAAATCTGTGGTTTTTAAAATAATATCTTCCATTATGCTCTCCTTTGTTGGATTTTTTCATTTGCAATGATATCTTATCAAGTTTAGAGGGGAGGCGGTAGTGAAAAAAGAACTATTTTGAATATGACTTTTGTCATGTTTTCCATTTCCGATAGTTATTATATCTTCACTTGGGGCATCTCTTACCGACTTATCCTGTAACGCCTGAACTATTATTCATAATTCCTTTTGCGTAACAGTTCAGCCATGATATGTGATACAAGTGCATTATGCTCGCATAAAATGCACTTGTATCACATATCATGAGCGGAACGCCTGTATATGAGCAAAGGTAGTTGCGTAGCAACGGAAAGCACGTTAGTGCGACTTTGCGAATGGCGTGG
>JAFQCM010000099.1 GCA_017399445.1 Lachnospiraceae bacterium
GAGCTGGGCACTCCGGATATGAAACTTCCAATCCAGTATGCTTTATATTATCCTGACCGGAAGTTTTTGGCAGGAGAGAGACTCGACTTTTCAAAGCTTGCCAGCATGACTTTTGAAAAGCCGGATACAGAAACTTTTAGAGGATTGGTATTGGCAATAGAAGCCTCCAGGAAAGGTGGTTCTATGCCGACTGTATACAATGCAGCAAATGAACTGGCAGTAGCCAAATTCTTAGACCGAAAGATAAAGTATCTTGAAATTATAGATATCATAGAAACATGTATGGGCAGTCATAAAGTGATTAAAAATCCATCGATAGATGAGATTTTAGAAGTGGAAAAGGCTGTATATGAAATGATTGAAGGCAGGTGGTAAAGTGAAAATAGTTTGGTCATTACTAATTTTTAGTGTTGTAGTTGTTATACACGAATTAGGACATTTTTTACTGGCAAAAAAGAATGGGATTTGTGTTACCCAGTTTTCCATTGGAATGGGTCCTAAGCTTATTCATTATAAAAAAGGTGAAACAGAATATTGTATTAAGTTACTTCCTTTTGGTGGTTCCTGTATGATGTTAGGAGAAGATGGAGTTACAACAGAAGATTATGATATGTCCAGATCTTTTCAGGAAAAGTCAGTATGGGCAAGAATTTCTGTAATTGCAGCAGGACCGGTTTTTAATTTTATTCTGGCATTTATATTCGCTATATTTTTAATTGGATTTATTGGATATGATGCACCAATTGTGGGAAAGGTAATAGAAAATTATCCAATGTCAGAGGCTGGAATTGAACCAGGGGATAAAATTGTAAAGTTAAATAATGAATCTGTGAAGATATATCGAGAAGTCAGCATGTTTATGCAGTTAAATGGTGGTGACTCGCTAGAACTTACTTATGAAAGAGATGGAAAAAGAAATACAGTTACTATTACACCGAAATATGATGAAGAAGCGGGATATTATCTGATGGGGATGGTATCTGGTGAGCGAATTAAAGGAAATGCATTAGATACTATTAGATATAGCGTGTATGAAGTAAGATGGTGGATTAAATATGTATTTAAGAGCCTTGGTATGTTATTTACTGGTCAGGTAAAAGCAGATGAATTATCAGGACCGGTGGGGATTGTAAATGTCATTGGTGAAACTTATGAGGAAAGTAGCAAATTGGGAACTTTTACGGTGGTTATGAGTATGTTGAATTTCTCTATTTTGCTTAGTGCAAACTTAGGTGTAATGAATTTGCTTCCATTTCCCGCACTGGATGGTGGACGACTGGTGTTTTTGATTATTGAAGCTATACGAGGAAAGAAAATACCACCAGAAAAAGAAGGGGTGGTACATTTTGTGGGAATTGTACTGTTAATGGCACTTATGGTATTTGTAATGATTAACGATATTAGAAGAATTTTTTAGAGGTTGATAAAATGCATAGAGAACACACAAAGGTAATTCAAATAGGAAATAAGAAAATTGGCGGTGGTAATCCCATTTTAATTCAGTCTATGACAAACACAAAGACAGAAGATATAGAAGCAACCATAGCACAGATTCAGGCACTTACCAAAGCTGGTTGTGATATTATCCGGTGTGCAGTACCAAATATGGAAGCTGCCAAGGCAATTGAAGAAATTAAAAAACAGATTTCGATTCCTTTGGTAGCGGATATTCATTTTGATTATAAACTTGCCATCGCCGCTATAGAGAATGGAGCTGATAAAATCCGAATTAATCCAGGTAATATTGGCTCTAAGGAAAATATAAAAGCAGTCGTAGAAAAGGCAAAGGAAAGAAATATTCCAATCCGGATTGGTGTAAACAGTGGGTCTTTAGAAAAAGAATATTTGGAAAAATACGGTCATGTAACAGCCAAGGGAATAGTAGAAAGCGCTTTGGATAAAGTGAAAATGATTGAGGAATTTGATTATGATAATATTGTAATCAGTATTAAATCTTCTAATGTTCCTATGTGTGTGGAAGCTCATGCAGAATTGGCAAAAGCAACTAATTATCCAATCCATATTGGAATTACGGAATCAGGTACTTTATTATCCGGAAATATAAAATCTTCCGTAGGTCTTGGAATTTTGTTATATCAGGGAATTGGAGATACTATGCGGGTTTCTTTGACTGGAAGTCCAATGGAGGAAATTAAAACTGCAAAACTGATTCTTCGTTCTTTGGGACTTAGAAAGGGTGGGATTGAAATTGTTTCTTGCCCTACCTGTGGAAGAACACAGATTGATTTAATTGGTCTTGCCAATGCAGTAGAAGAGATGACTGCAGATATTCCACTGGATTTAAAAGTAGCAGTGATGGGCTGTGTAGTAAATGGTCCGGGGGAAGCCAAAGAAGCGGATATTGGAATTGCAGGAGGAAAAGGAGAAGGGCTGATTATTAAAAAAGGAGAAATTATCCGTAAGGTGAAAGAAGAAGAGCTTTTAGAAACTTTAAGACAGGAATTGTTAAACTGGGGGAAAGAATAATGGCAAATGCATTTTTTGAAGTGTTTCCCAAACTAAATATTTCTCAGGAATTACAGGACATCTTTGCAGAGGTGGTGGTAACGAAAGTTACTACCACCTCTACTCGTGATTTTATTCGGGTTTATATAGAAAGTGAAAGACTTATTGAAAAAAGATATATCTTTGAAATGGAAGAGTCTATAGTGAATCAGCTATTTCGCCGGGGAAATGTGAGGGTAAAAATATATGAAAAATTTCAGCTTTCCAGTCAGTATACACCAGAAAATTTGCTGGCGGTTTATGGAGATAGTATTTTAAATGAATTAAAGGCATACAGCCGAATGGAGTATCAGCTGTTTAAAAGTGCTTCCTGGAAAATGCTTGGAGAAAATATGATAGAATTTCAGGTGGAAGCTACTGTAATTACCAAAGAAAAGGCAGAAGAACTGGAACGAATTTTGGATAAAATTCTAAATGAACGTTGTGGATTGCAGGTAGAAGTGCGAATGCAGGTGACTGAAAAAGAAACATCCACATCCAAAGAGGAAGATGATTTAAGGATTTCTATGGAAATTCAACGAATTATCAACAATTCTGCTCTTGGAAATAAAAGAGAGGGTGGAAGAGTACAGGAAGAATTTATATCAAACAATAAAGCACCAGAAGAAATTTCCGTCAAGGCGGAAAAAAAGTCAGAAGCAGAGAAGAAAATAGAAGACAAACCGGCAAAAAAGGAATTCTCCAAAGAAGCAAGAAAGCCATTTGGAAGGGGGAATTCTTATGGTGGATATGGGAAAAAGGACGAAGATCCAGATGTTGTATATGGACGAAACATGTTTGAAGAAGAATGTGTGGAAATCAAAAGTATTGACGGTGAAATTGGTGAAGTTGTTATAAGAGGAAAGGTACTAGAAGTAAATGAACGACCTATCCGAAATGAAAAAACAATTCTTTCTTTCAGCATTACCGACTTTACAGATACTATTATGATAAAAATGTTTACCAAAAATGAGCAGTTAGATGAAATTAAGGAAGGTGTAAAAAAAGGCGCATTCTTAAAGGTAAAGGGTGTTACCACCATTGACCGTTTTGATAGTGAACTTACCATAGCATCGGTAGTGGGAATTAAGAAAATTGGAGATTTTACTGTATCCAGAGAAGATAATGCTTTGGAAAAAAGAGTGGAACTTCATTGTCACACCAAAATGAGTGATATGGATGGTGTTTCCGATGTGAAAGATATTATCAAACGTGCCATGAAATGGGGACATAAAGCAATTGCCATTACGGATCATGGAGTGGTACAGGCATTCCCAGAAGCAAATCATGCGGTTCCATCGGATAGTGACTTTAAGGTGATTTATGGGGTAGAAGCCTATTTAGTAGATGATTTAAAGGAAATTGTAGAAGGCTCTGAAAATCAAAGTCTTTATGGAAAATTTGTAGTATTTGATTTGGAAACCACCGGTTTTTCCCCGGATAAAAACAAGATTATTGAAATTGGTGCAGTATTAGTAGAAAATGGGAATATTGTAGACCGATTCAGTAGTTTTGTCAATCCAAAAGAACCGATTCCATTTAAAATTGAAAAGCTTACAGGAATTAGTGATAATATGGTAATTGATGCACCAGAAATAGAGAAAATACTTCCAAAGTTTTTGAAATTCTGTGAAGGTGCAGTTATGGTTGCTCACAACGCTTCCTTTGATATGAGCTTTATTAAGAAAAATTGCGAGAATCTGGGAATGGAACAAAAATTTACCAGTATTGATACCGTAGCTTTATCAAGAATGCTACTGCCATCTCTAAATAAATTTACATTGGATTCGGTAGCAAAGGTGTTAGGTGTTTCTTTGGAAAATCATCATAGAGCTGTAGATGATGCAGAAGCTACCGCCCATATTTTTGTGAAATTTATTCCAATGTTAGAAGAGAGAGATGTAAAAGGCTTGGATGATATTAATCACATTTCCATTCTTTCCGAGAAGAAAGTGAAAAAACTTCCTTATTATCATGCCATTATTCTGGCTACCAATGATGTGGGGAGAGTAAATTTGTATCGATTGATTTCCTATTCTCATTTAAATTACTTTAACCGAAAACCAAGAATTCCAAAGTCAGTGTATTTAAAATATAAGGAAGGTCTGATGATTGGTTCTGCCTGTGAGGCAGGAGAACTTTATAAGGCAGTGGCGGGAGGAAGACCGGCAGAAGAAATTGCAAGACTGGTAGAATTTTATGATTATTTGGAAATTCAGCCAATTGGTAATAATATGTTTATGCTAGATAGTGACAGGGAGCCAGTAGATTCGGTAGAGGAATTAATGGATATTAATCGAAAAATTGTAAAACTTGGTGAAGATTTTAACAAACTGGTAGTTGCTACCTGTGACGTACATTTCTTAGATCCGGAAGATGAAGTATATCGCCGTATTATTATGGCTGGAAATGGATTTAAAGATGCAGATAATCAAGCTCCATTATTTTTACGAACTACAGAGGAAATGCTAAATGAGTTTTTATACCTGGGAGAAGAAAAAGCAAAAGAAATCGTCATTACCAATACAAATAAAATTGCTGACATGTGTGAAAAAATTTCTCCGGTAAGACCAGACAAATGTCCACCGGTAATCCCGGATTCCGATAAAATGCTTCGTAATATCTGTTATGAAAAGGCTACAGAAATTTATGGAGAAAATTTACCAGAAATTGTACAGGAACGATTGGAGCGAGAGCTGAATTCTATTATAAGTAATGGATTCGCTGTGATGTATATTATTGCACAGAAATTGGTGTGGAAGTCAAATGAAGATGGTTATCTGGTAGGTTCTAGAGGTTCGGTAGGTTCTTCCTTTGTTGCTACTATGTCGGGGATTACAGAAGTAAATCCTCTGCCACCCCATTATGTATGTCCAAAGTGTCATTATAGTGATTTTGATTCAGAGGAAGTAAAGAAGTACGCAGGAGCGGCTGGGTGTGATATGCCCGATAAAAAATGCCCAAAATGTGGAGAACCATTAGCAAAGGATGGATTCGATATTCCTTTCGAAACCTTCTTAGGTTTTAAAGGAAATAAGGAACCGGATATTGACTTAAACTTTTCCGGAGATTATCAGGGGAAGGCACACCGTTATACCGAAGTTATTTTCGGGGAAGGGCAAACGTTCCGAGCAGGAACCATTGGTACCCTGGCAGATAAAACTGCTTTCGGATATGTAAAAAATTATTACGAAGAACGAGGACAGCATAAGAGAAATTGTGAGATATCAAGAATTGTAGAAGGTTGTACCGGCATTCGGCGAACTACTGGACAGCATCCGGGAGGAATTATTGTTTTACCTTTGGGGGAAGAAATTTATTCCTTTACACCAGTGCAGCATCCGGCAAACGATATGACTACAGATATTATTACCACACATTTCGATTACCATTCCATTGACCATAACCTTTTGAAGTTAGATATTCTAGGACACGACGATCCTACTATGATAAGAATGTTAGAAGATTTGACGGGGATTGATGCAAAGAAAATTCCATTGGATGATCCAAATGTAATGTCTTTATTCCAAAATACCAAAGCATTAAAGATTTCACCGGAAGATATTGGGGGATGTCCGTTAGGCTCCCTTGGGATTCCGGAATTTGGTACAGATTTTGTTATTCAGATGCTTGTAGATACGAAACCTAAAAGTTTTTCTGATTTAGTGCGTATTTCCGGCCTTTCCCATGGTACTGATGTATGGCTTGGGAACGCTCAGACCCTGATTGAAGAAGGGAAAGCAACTATTTCTACAGCAATTTGTACCCGAGATGATATTATGACTTTCTTAATTTATCAGGGAGTAGAAAGTGAGTTGTCATTTACTATAATGGAAAGTGTCCGTAAAGGAAAGGGATTGAAGTCGGAATGGGAAGAAGCTATGACAGAAAAAGGGGTACCGGATTGGTATATCTGGTCTTGTAAAAAGATTAAATACATGTTCCCGAAAGCCCATGCAGTAGCATATGTTACTATGGCATGGAGGATTGCCTATTGTAAGATTTTTTATCCATTAGCTTATTATACTGCTTTCTTTAGTATTAGAGCTACAGCATTTAGTTATGAATTAATGTGTCAGGGAAAGGATAAATTGAATTATTATATTGATGATTATAATAAGCGAAAAGATACGCTTTCAAAAAAAGAACAGGATACTTTGAAAGATATGAAAATTGTGCAGGAAATGTATGCAAGAGGATTTGAATTTCATCCTATGGATATATACAAAGCAAAGGCGAGAATTTTCCAGATCATTGATGGAAAGTTGATGCCAGCATTAAGTACCATTGAAGGTTTGGGAGACAAAGCGGCAGATGCAGTGGAAGAAGCTGCGAAACAAGGTCCGTTTTTATCCCGGGATGATTTTAGACAAAGAACAAAGGTAAGTAAAACGGTAATTGACCTTATGGCAGACCTGGGGATATTATCAGGCCTGCCGGAAACCAATCAGCTTTCCTTATTTGATGTAATTTAAGTTTTAGATAAAGTTTAAAATTCTCCAGTTAAGTACTGGATTGCACTCATGGCGTAGATGCCGGCACCGAGAGATAAGGTGTCGGTGTCTATTTTAAATTTAGGACTGTGTAAAGGATAAATAGTATCCTTAGATTCATTATAATTTCCAAGCCAGAAAAAATAAGAAGGAGCATATTCTGAAAAGGTACTAAAGTCATCTCCAGCAGTGGAAGGAATAGGAGAAACATAAGGAATTCCTAATAAATCAGCAGAAGTTGTGGCACAGTTATGGAGAAATTCATCATTTAATACTGCACTATGTAAAATAGTATAATCAATATCTGCCTGTACCTGATAAGCAGCAGCAATAGTTGTTACGATTTCACGAAAACGTGTTTCTATCAGATGTTCCATTTCTTTACTATAACAACGACAGGTGCCGGCCATTTCAACCATTTCCGGATTCACATTAAAAGTAAGTCCTTCTCCTGCATGAATACTGCAAATGGAAACTACGCTTGCCTCAGTAGGTGGAACATTACGGCTGGTAATGGTTTGCAATCCTTGAATGATAGCAGAAGCAGCTACAATGGAATCTATATTGGACTCTGGAATAGCACCATGTCCTCCTTTTCCTGTGAGAGTGATTTTAAACTTATGAACGGCTGCCATAATACCACCGGTTTTTAATCCTAAGTACCCACTGTTTACGGTAGGAGCATTATGAAGTCCGAAAATAGCATCTACTTTAGGGTTTTCCATACAACCTTTTTCGGCGAATAAAATGGCTCCACCAGCCCCTTCTTCACCGGGTTGAAAAATGAATTTTATGGTACCGGGGATTTGGTCTTTATATTTGCTTAAAATTATAGCAGCACCTAAAAGACTGGTAATATGGCAATCATGCCCACAGGTATGGGAGATGCCTTCCGATAGAGAAGGTGTCTTACAGCTTCCGGTCTCTGTAATTGGAAGTCCATCAATATCGGCGCGTAGGGCAACACATTTACCTTGGGAACTTCCACGAAGGATACCAATAACCCCGGTATCACAGCTTATTGGCTGAATTTCTAAACCTATAGATAATAATATATTTTTTATATATTCTGTGGTGTTGTATTCTTTTAAACTAAGTTCTGGATGTTGGTGCAGATAAGAAAAGTGGGTAAAAAGCTCAGGTGCTATTTCTTTTAAAGCTATTTTAATATCTTCTGCATGTATCATGATATGCCTCCTTGTAAAACAAAAATAATTATAGAAAAAAAACAAAAAAGGGTGTAATATAATATTCATCACATGAAATGAATTATATCATATATGAGGATAAATGGGGAAAAATTATGGTACAGGAGTAACGCTATATGAATTTAAACGAACAAATTATTAATACTACCATAGAATTATTTAATGAGTATGGTTATAAATTTCGGATTGATGATATTACCAATAAGTTGTTTATTAGTAAGAAAACCATATACAATATATTTGGGGATAAAGAACAACTTTTCATGGAATTATTAAAATATTGTGGAACAGCGGCGAAAAAAGAACAGGAACAGATTGTGCAAAATAAAGAGCTGGATTACCCAGATAAAGTAAGACATGTATTAGCTTTATGGCCAGATCGGTTTCGCCGGTTAAATCAGAAACAATTAATTGCATTAAAATTAAATTCTCCTAAAATGGCAAAAAAAGTAGGAGAGTATTATAAAAAAGAATGGGAAATGGTAGAAGAAATTTTAACAGAATCCATGCTTAGGGGAAGCATTATTCGGATGCCTACAAAGCTGATTCGAAGTATGCTGGAAGGAACTTTGGAAAACTTTGTTTTAAATAGTAATGATTCAAACAATGCAATTTCATATGAAGATGCGAAAAAAGATACTATTAGAGTAATTATGAATGGAATTGAATTAATAGAATATTAATAGTATTAGGATAAGAACAGGAAGGTTGTAAAAGAAGAGAACCTGCAGATTTTCAAATTATAAATCTGCAGGTTCTTTTTTTACAATTAAACTAAATCAAGCATTTGTGTCAAATTGAGAGATGGCATGTTGCTTTTTACATATAGGTCATAAACAGAATTTTCCTGTTTTTGTTCATTGCTATTTTCTTCCCTGGATTCTTTGGAAGAAAGAAGCTTTTCAAATAACATGATAAATTCAAGATAGTCTTCATAAGTAAAAGAAAATGCATTATTTATGTTTTCTGTAACTTCTTCAGCAACAGAAAAAACTACTGGATTAGAAGAAACAGCAGAAGGTGTGGAAGAACTGAAGGAAACATTAGGAATTTCCATGCCTTGATTCATATAGTTAGTAACTTTAACTACATAATTTTGTGTTTCTTCAAAAGGTGGAATACCACCATATTTTGCTACATTACCACTGCCAGCATTATAAGCAGCGAGAGCATAGGAAACATTTCCTTCATATTGCTCTAATAATTGAGATATGTATTTGGCGCCTCCCATTATATTTTGTTCTGGATCAAAAGAGTTGGTTACTCCAAGAGAAGCAGCAGTAGATGGCATAAGTTGCATAATTCCCTGAGCTCCACATTTAGAAACTGCATTTGCATCAAAGCCGGATTCTGCCTTTCCAATAGCTTTCAATAAATTCACTGGTATTTGATAAGTATCTGCGGCTTTTTGGAATATACTGTCTAAGGTCTGGGATTCCCCTAAATAGGAAGAAAAATTACCAGACACAGCAGAAGTTGTTGTGTTTATTGTATTGTGGGCAGTATTTACTGCATTTACCCCATTAATCATAGTAATTCCCCTTATAAATGATATTTCATGTCTAAAAATGTTTTTTAAATTATACCATAAGGGAAAAACACTTACAACAATTTATTGCACCTTACTTTTTCCTGTGATAAAATTTAGAAAGTATCATAAAGGGAAGAAAGGATTTGTATGAAAAGAGAAGTAACAATTAAGGGACTTACGATTGGAAAGGGAATTCCAAAGATTTGTGTTCCAATTGTAAGTGAAAAAACAGAAGATATTTTAACAGCTGCAATAGAAGCAGAAAAATCTGTTGCTGACCTGGTAGAGTGGCGGGCAGATTTCTGGGAAGAATTAAAGGATAAGCAGGCATTAGAAAAGATATTGTGTGATTTGCAGCAAATATTAAAAACAAAGCCACTGCTTTTTACCATCCGGACTAATGCAGAAGGTGGAGAGTTTCAAGGAACGGCAAAAGAATATAGCGAACTGGTAAAAAAAGCAGCCAAAGGGGCTGATATGATAGATATAGAAGTTTTTATGAAAGAATTAAATGCAAAGGAATTGATTTGGGAGATTCAAAAAGAAGAATGTGTGGTAGTTGGTTCTAATCATGATTTTCATAAAACACCAGAAAAAGAAGAAATTATAAGAAGACTTTGTTTCATGCAACAGACAGGGGCAGATATTCCTAAAATAGCAGTAATGCCAGAAACTCCAAAAGATGTACTGACATTGTTATCTGCAACAGAAGAGATGTTTTCTTTGCATGCAGACCGTCCTATTGTTACTATGTCCATGGCAGGAACTGGTGTGATTAGTCGTATCTCAGGAGAAATTTTTGGATCTGCCATTACTTTTGGAAGTATTTCAAAAGCATCTGCACCGGGACAGTTGGAACTAAAAGAATTAAGAAAAGCACTGGAGATTATCCATGGAGATAAGGAGAACTAGAATGAGTAAATTAGAGTGTAATATTATGTTAATTGGATTTATGGGAACCGGAAAGTCAACAATTGCAGATAAGTTAAAGCAAATCTTAAATGTAGAACAGATTGAAATGGATGCTTTAATTGCACAAGAAGCCGGGATGAGTATTCCGGATATTTTCGAAAAGTTTGGAGAAGAACATTTCAGAGACTTAGAAACGGATATGCTGGAAAAGTTTAAAGAGAAAAAGCCAGTAATTGTTTCCTGTGGAGGTGGAGCAGTGCTTCGTGATGAAAATATTGAAATTATGAGGGGACAGGGAAAAATCGTACTATTGACAGCAACACCACAAACTGTATTTGAACGTGTACGTAACAGTAAAAACAGACCGGTATTAAATGGAAATATGAACGTGGAATATATTAGTGGTCTGATGGAAAAAAGAAGAGAACGATATGAAATGGCTGCGGATATTGTGGTGGCTACGGATGATAAAACTGTGGAGGAAATTTGTGAAGAAATTTTAGAAAAGGTGGAGATAGCTTAAGTAAAAGAGACTTAGGGTAGAATTCTTAGCTCTGCCCTAAGCAGAATGCAACTTTTTGTGCAATATGTCAATAATTATGAAGAAATTATAAAGTCTATGCTTTTTATCTGAAAATATGTTATGATAACACCATCATTGCAAAGTTCAGCACATTCGTGCAAAATTCCCTACTATATTTATTTTATAAAGAAAAATAAAGTGAGATTGGGAGGAAAATTTATGGAGTATGAAAAATTTGTAAAAACTATGCAGAGAATGGTGGAGGTAATAAGTGATTCTGATATTAAAGTTATGATTACAGAAGTAAGTAAAAATAACGGTGTGAAAAGAAAAGGAATTATGATGAAAAAAGAAAGTGGTAATGTGGCACCTACAATTTATTTGGAGGAATTCTACAGTGAGTTTCAAAGGGGGAAACCACTAGAAGAGATAGCCCATACTATTTTGGAGATTTGTCATCATAATTGTGCCATGAATAGTTTTCAGGTAGATAAATTTAAAGACTATCAGCAGATGAAATCCCAGATTGTATACCGGATTGTAAACCTTGATAAGAATATGGAAAATTTGAAGGACAGTCCTTATATTCGGTTTATGGATTTGGCTATTGTATTGTATGTATCTTTTCCTGTAGATGGCATGACCAGTGGGGCGGTGTTGATAAAAAACGAACATCTCGATTTATGGGGGATTACCAAAGAAGAGGCATTACGACAGGCAGCAGAAAATACACCGAAATTGATGCAACCACAAATTAAGAAAATGGAGGATACCATAAGAGAATTATTTGCTATAGGAGAAGGGGAAGAAAATGAGGAATTTGAAATTTTCATGAATGAAATGAGAGAGAATGAAGCCAGAATACCTATGTATGTACTAACGAATGAAAAAAATCTTTATGGTGCAGCATGTATGTTGTATGAAGGGGTTTTAGAAATGTTTGCACAGGAACTGGGAGAAGATATTTATATTCTTCCAAGTAGTGTCCATGAAGTGATACTGGTACCTGCATCCATATCATTTCCGCCAAGAGAGTTAAAAGAAATGGTTCAGGAAATTAATGCTACGCAAATTCCAAAAGAAGAAATACTATCTGGAACAGTATATAAATTCTCAAGGAAACAACGAGGATTTTGTATGCTTTAAAGAAACAAAGAAAATTTTTAAAAGTAAAAATGTAAAAAAATCATTAATTTGAAATTAGCAATTGATTAATCTGTTGAAATGTTGTAAAATGTAATGCGTGGCTTGTGAGGCCGCAGAAATTTGTGCCTGTAGCTCAGGGGATAGAGCAACGGTTTCCGGTACCGTGTGGCGGGGGTTCGAATCCCTCCAGGCACATATTACATTTTAGGTTAAAATTAAAAAAATTGCATTTAGTAACCTTGAACAATAGGAGGTTTATATGAAGATTTCGATAGATAAGATGAGAAAATTTTTAAGTAATAACTGGAAATATTTGGCAGGTGCAGTTGCGTTTATTATATTAGTTATCATATTGGTAAATCTTTCTGCAAAGGAAGGTGTGGTGGATGAACCAAAAACCGAAGAAACTGGTGAAGTTACTTCAAGTGAGGATACAACTCAGGAAGAGGGAATCGAAGAAGTAGAACAGGCAAATTCTCTTAGTACGGAAGAAACTGCGATTAATGAATTGATAAATCAGTATTTCAATGCTATGGCAAATAATGATGTAGAAACATTAAAGACCATTTTGGGAGAGGTACTTCCTGAAGATGAAGAATCTGTAAAAAAAGGTAGTGAATATACAGAAAGTTATAACAATGTTATCTGCTACACAAGAGCTGGGAAAATAGAAAATTCTTATGTTGTATTTGCCAGCTATGAAGCAAAATTTGTAGGAATTAGCACTACAGCACCAGGTTTATTATCTTTTTATGTACTTACTAAAGAGGATGGAAGTTTATATATCCAGAATAAATTGGATGATGAAACTAAGACTTATATTCAGGGACTTGTGGTGGATGATGAAGAAGTGGCTGATTTATTTGAATCTTCTCAGAAAAGATATGAACAGGCACTGGCAGATGATGCTTCTTTAAAGGAATTTGTGACAAGTCTCGAAAGTAAAAGTGAGCAGACTACAGCAGAGAACACAGAAGAACAGGCACAGCCTACAGAGGCATCACAAGCTACAGAAACACCACAGCCTACAGAAGCACCACAGGTTACAGAAGCACCACAGGTTACAGAAACACCACAGCCTACAGAAGTACCAGCTGAAAATGCAAAAGTATATGTAAAAGCAAAAGAAAATGTAAATGTAAGGAATGATGCTTCTGAAGATGCAGATCCAATTGGAAAACTCCTTGGGGGTGAGACTGCTGAAAAAACAGGTGAAAAAGATGGATGGATTGCAATTAATTATAAAGGACAGCCAGGATATGTAAAAGCAGATTTTGTAGATACTACTACAGAAGGAAGTGGTTCTGTATCACAGCAGACTTCAAGTGAAAGTAGTGAGAACAATGAAAGCAGTGAAAAAGAAACTGTTTATGTGAAGGAAACGGTAAATATCAGGGCAGAAATGAGCCAGGATTCTGAAAGAGTTGGTACTGCATACGCAGGAGATACTTATACAAAGATTCAGGATTACGCAGAAGGCTGGACAAAGATTGAATATAATGGTTCAGAAGCTTATATAAAAACAGAATTCTTAGAAACAAGATAATATGATATCATAAGAGAAAATGGGTAAAAGACATGTGGAATCCGCATGTCTTTTGTTCAATTAACAGATTCTTATTTTAGTAAACAAGTCCAACAAAACAGGAGAGGGCAAATGAGTGAAATAACGATAAGATTAAATAAATTCCTTGCAGAAGCAGGTGTTTGTTCCCGTAGAGAAGCAGACCGTTTTATTGAACAGGGAATGGTAGAAGTAGATGGAAAAAAGGCAGAATTGGGGATGCATGTGCGGGAAGACCAAAGGGTGGTTTTTCAAGGAAAAGAGGTAAAAAGAAAAGAAAACAGAATTTTAATTGCTTTTCACAAGCCGAAAGGAATTGTATGCACAGCAGAAAAACGGGAAAAAAATAATATTATAGATTATATTAATTATCCGGAACGGATTTACTATGCAGGAAGATTGGATAAAGATTCAGAAGGTCTCATACTTCTTACAAATTATGGTGAAATTGTAAATAAAATGATGCGAGGTGCGAATGCCCACGAGAAAGAGTATGTGGTAAAGGTAAATAAAAAAATTACAGATAAATTTTTGAAGGGAATGGCATCAAGTGTGCCTTTGGATGAAATTAATGCAGTAACCAGACCATGTAAGGTAAAAAAAGTAGATGATTATACTTTTAAAATTATTCTTACTCAGGGATTAAATCGGCAGATTAGAAGAATGTGTGAGTATTTTGGGTATCGGGTGGTAGCATTAAAACGTATCCGTATTATGAATATTAAACTGGGGGATTTAAAGAGAGGAGAATATCGGGATATTACCAGTGAAGAATTTGCAGAATTAGAACGATTGTTAGCAGGTTCAGAAGGAAAAACGAAGGGAGAAAAAAATGTCATTAGAAAGAATAAAAGAGTTAACAGATAAATTAAATGAGGCAGCAAAAGCATATTACTCAGAAGACAGAGAAATTATGAGTAATTATGAGTATGATAAACTGTATGATGAGTTGGCAGCTTTAGAAGAAAAAGAGGGAATTGTATTAGCTGGAAGTCCAACAATAAAGGTTGGATTTGAAGCATTGTCAGAACTGCCGAAGGAGTCCCATGAAATGCCAATGCTTTCTTTGGATAAAACAAAGGAAGTAGAGGAATTAAAAAGCTGGGTAGGAGAAAAAGAAGCTTTGCTTTCCTGGAAACTAGATGGGCTTACCGTAGTGCTTACTTATCAAAATGGAGAACTTGTGAAAGCAGTTACCAGAGGAAATGGAGCTATTGGAGAAGTAATTACCAATAATGCCAGAACTTTTAAAAATCTGCCTCTTCGAATTGAATATAAGGGGGAACTTATTCTTCGTGGAGAAGCGGTGATCCGTTATTCAGATTTTGAAAAAATTAATGAACAGATAGAGAATCCGGATGAAAAATATAAGAATCCAAGAAATTTATGTAGTGGTTCAGTAAGACAGCTGAACAATGAAATAACAGCTAAGAGAAATGTAAATTTCTTTGCTTTTTCCTTAGTGAGAGCAGAAAATGTAGATTTTGAAAACTCTGTGGAAAATCAATTTTTATGGCTGAAAAAACAAGGATTTGATGTGGTGGAATATAAAAAAGTAACACAGAATACTTTGGAAGAAATGGTAAAAGATTTTTCTGATAGGATTCCATCTAATGACTTTCCATCGGACGGACTGGTAACAATTTATGATGACATAGCTTATGGAATATCTCTTGGGAGCACAGCAAAATTTCCAAGAAATTCTATTGCTTTTAAATGGGCAGACGAAATGGCAGAGACTACATTGCTGGAAATTGAGTGGAGTGCATCTCGAACAGGTTTAATTAATCCGGTTGCGATTTTTGAACCGGTAGAACTAGAAGGAACTACAGTAAGCAGAGCCAGTGTTCATAATATTAGTGTGATGCGTTCTTTAGAACTTGGAGAAGGGGATAAGATAAAAGTTTATAAAGCAAATATGATTATTCCTCAAATTGGAGAAAACTTAACGAAAAGTGGTACTGTGAAAATTCCGGAAAACTGTCCGGTATGTGGTGGAAAAACAGAAATTAGAAAAGTAAAAGAAGGAGAATCCCTTTATTGTATCAATGAAGAATGTCAGGCAAAGAGAATTAAATCCTTTACTTTGTTTGTAAGCAGAGATGCATTAAATATTGAGGGGCTTTCCGAATCGACTTTGGAAAAATTTATTGATTCCGGTTTTATCAAAGAATATGCAGATATTTTCCTATTGGAACGTTATAAAGAACAAATGATTACACTTGAGGGATTTGGTGAAAGGTCTTATAATAATTTAATGGATAGTATTGAAAAGGCTAAGAAAACTACCATGCCAAGACTTTTATATAGTTTGGGAATTGCAAATGTGGGGCTTTCTACAGCAAAAATTATATGTAATGAAATGGAACACAATCTGGAACGTATCATGGATGCAAAGGTGGAAGACTTAAGTCTTATTAATGGGATTGGTGAAGTGATTGCTAAATCATTTTGTGAATATTTCAGTAAAGAGGAAAATAGAATCCAACTACTAGAATTAAGTAAGATATTGGAAATTCAGGTAGAGGAAACCACAAAAGGTCAATTGAAAGATATGGTATTTGTCATTACTGGAAGTGTAGAGCAGTTTTCGAACCGAAGTGAAATGAAAGAATTTATTGAGAAGAATGGAGGAAAGGTAACAGGAAGTGTTACCAGCAAAACCACCTATTTGATTAATAATGATAAAGACTCTACTTCTTCCAAAAATAAAAAGGCAAAAGAGTTAGGAATACCAATTATTTCAGAAACAGAAGTAGTTGAAATGACAAAATAGCTTAAAATAACAGGAGGGATTGAAATGCCGATTAAAGTACAAAGAGATTTACCTGCAAAGGGAATACTGGAAAATGAGAATATATTTGTAATGGATGAGACAAGGGCTTTGAATCAGGATATTCGCCCACTGGAAATAGGAATTTTAAATTTAATGCCCATCAAACAGGATACCGAATTACAGCTGTTGAGAGTTCTTTCCAATACTCCTTTACAGATTAATATAACTTTTGTTTATGTGGAATCCCATGTATCCAAAAATACACCAACAAGTCATTTGAATCAGTTTTATGAACTGTTTCATGAAGTGAAACACCGTAAGTTTGATGGGTTTATTATTACCGGAGCACCAGTGGAAAATCTGGAATTTGAAGATGTTAATTACTGGAAAGAGTTAATGGAAATTATGGACTGGACTAATACTAATGTAACCAATACCATTCATATCTGTTGGGGAGCTCAGGCCGCAGTATATTATCATTATGGAATTAAAAAGCGTATTTTGCCACAAAAGCTTTTTGGAGTTTATCCTCATCAGGTATTAAATAGAAAAGTACCTTTGGTAAGAGGATTTGATGATGTGTTTATGGCACCTCATTCCAGGCATACTACGGTGGACAGAGAACAAATTTATGGATGTGAGGATTTAACGGTCTTGGCTGAGTCTGAAGAGGCTGGTATATTCCTTGCTATGGCAGAAAATGGAAAGAAAATCTTTGTGATGGGGCATCCAGAATATGACAGGATGACTTTGGATGCAGAGTATAAGAGGGATAAGGGAAAAGGATTACCAATTGAACTTCCGGTAAATTATTATCCAAGGGATGATGAAACAAAACGACCATTATTGCAGTGGCGGTCTCATGCAAATGATTTTTATAGTAACTGGCTGAATTATTATGTATACCAGCAGACACCGTATGACTTTATTGATAATGCTGTGATATTGGGGAAATAAGTGGTTTGTGGGATTTTTGAAAGTCACATATTTTCACGCAAAATCACATAGTTTTATGGTTAAGTGGTGTAGTAAAATAAAAAAATGGTGTAGTGGTCTTTTTAAAGTAAAAAAATAGTCTATAAAAATCTTAATATGAGGAGAGCGGTAATGAAAATAAAATGTAAGCTTTTTGTGAACGCAATGCTTTTTTGCTTTATAGCATTATCTAATGTTACAGTAAATGCAGAGGAAAAACAATATTCTGTAAATCAGGCAGATTTTTACGTGGAACTTCAGGAAAATGGCGATGCCCGTGTTACAGAAATCTGGACTGTTCAATATGAAAAAGGTTCTTTTACTAGATTTTACAAAGATATATATAAGGATGTAACCGAACTAGAACAGTTTTCAGATGTACAGGTGGTGTCTTGTAAAATTAATGGAAAGGATGCCGCCAAGACAGACTATATTGACCGAGTAGATTATCACTATTATCTTGAGGATAATAGTGATTGTTACACCATTCACTGGTTTTATGGTGCAGAAGGAGAAAAGGTTACCTATGAAATTACATATGTGCTATCTGATGTTGTAAAAGAGACAGAGGGACAGATGGCAGTTTTTTGTTACAGGTATGTGGGTGTTGATTTTCCTAAAGCTATCGAAGAAACCACCACGACAATTGTGCTTCCAGAAGATGGAGACATTGAGGTCAGATATAGTGAAGCAGAGAAACAGGAAATTACAAATAATAAAATTTTTTTTGAGGAAAGCAATGTAAATGGCTTGCTCAAATATAATATTGCAGCTTCTTCAGAACTGTTTGAAAATTTAACCCATCTTTCTTTAGAGGAACTAGAGGGGGACAAGATGGAATATGAAGAGAAAGAATATGGTTTGACAGACTTCATTTCAGAGATTGGAGACATGCTTATCTATATAGTATCAAAATATGCAATTCCGGGTTTAATTATAGCAATTATCATTATTTTTGTTTTGAGAGAAAGTGAGAAACAAAAGGCGTTTGAAGAACTCTGTAGAAATAATCCTAATTATTTTCCGCAGTTATGTGATTATTATATTAGAAGTGAATTTCATCCATTACTGATTTCTGTATTTTGTGGAAAAGAATTGTCTTCCATGAATTTCTTTCGAATTGTATTGTTAGATTTGTGCAGAAGAAATCATGTATACATATCAGAGAAGGAAATTATCATAAGAAAGCAAATACATGATATAGAATCTTTTGAAGTAGAAGTGCTGAACTTAATGTTACAAATGTTTCCTCATACGGAGCAAAGAGATTGTAACGCGTTCAATTTGGCAATAATAGGAAGTATTTTGAAAAATGAGAAAACAAAAAATGAATTTAGAAGGCAGCTTAAAGACATATATACTAAGTTTACAAAAACACAGGCAAGTTTTAAATATGACAAGTCTCGGGCACAGGAAATGGATAATTTGAAAAGGTATTTCAAGAAGAACCAACGATATCATGCCACTACCTATGAATATTTTGGTATTGTGGAAAGAACACGTCATATTGATTATTTGACTATCTTAAGTTTGATTTTTGTTGCTGGAAAGAAGTCTGGTTATTACATGGAAAATCAGGGGGACTTATTTGCGTTTTGTTATGCATTAGATGAGTGTATGTACAGAGAAGTCCATGTAGGAATTTCAGATGGCAGTGTAAGTAGCAGTTGTTCTAGCTGTAGTAGCTGTTCCAGTTGCAGTAGTTGTTCAAGTTGTGGTGGATGTGGAGGCGGAGGAGCAGATTAAATTCTGCTTCTTTTTTTATTTATTTTGATAAAATAAATTAATATATGAGGTTCTAGAAAAAGAATAGAGGTGACAATTATGAAGAAACATGTTTTGCAATGGCATATTACCCACAAATGCAATTTAAGGTGTTTGCATTGCTATCAGGAAGAGTATGATGAGGATTTAAATAGAAAATCATTAGAAGAAATTTTTTATCAGTATTTAGAATTTATTCAACATTATAATTACAAAGGACATATTAATTTTACCGGTGGAGAACCTTTTGTTTCCTCAGATATTTTTTGTATGTTTGATTTGTGTGAAAGGTTTGATATTTCTTTTGGTATTTTAACAAATGGGACTATGCTGAATGAAGAATTGACTGGAAATTTAAAAAAATATCAAAAGTTATCTTTTGTTCAGATTAGCATGGATGGAAAGAAAGAAACTCACAATCATATTCGGGGGGAAGGAAATTTTGAAAAGTCTTTAGAAGCCTTTAAAACATTGAAAAAGCATCATATCCAAACCATGGCTGCATTTACTTGTCACAAAGAAAATTATCAGGAATTAGAAAAAGTGATAAGAATAGTAGAGAAAAATAAAATTGACAGATTCTGGGTGGATCGTTTAATTCCTATAGGAAATAATAAGGAGCAGATTTTAACAACAGAAGAATATAGGAATGTAATTAAAATGCTTACCAAAGAACAGAAAAAAGCGAAAAAAAATCCCTTTTGCAAAACTACAATCCATACCAATAGAGCCTTACAATTTTGTGAAGGGAGCAATGAAATTTACCAATGTTCTGCAGGAGTAGAATTGTTAACGATTCTGGCAGATGGAACGTTATTACCTTGTAGAAGACTTCCGATACCTGTAGGAAGTGTTTTAGAAAATTCTATCTTAGGTTTATATCAGAATAGTCCGGTAATTAAGAATTTGCAAAAAAAAGAAATACCAGAAGAATGTAATCAGTGTCTAAAAGCGGAATTGTGCAGAGGAGGTGCAAAATGTTTAAGTTATGCATTGTATCAAGATTACAACAGAAAAGATGAAAATTGTTACACATAGTAAAAAAAGATATATTTAAACTATTATAAAAGTTATGGGAATTGCTGATAAAATAGCCAGATATAATAAGAAAGCTAGATTGGTGTGTTTTGATTAAATTCAGAATTTAAAGCAGAGTTTCCTTTAGCTGGAATAGTGTAAAAGGTGCTGGAAAAGAAGTAATAATTATTAGCTTTGGGTTAATACTATATAAAAATTATAAAAATGACTTGCATTCTCATTTGGAATTGAGTACAATGAGAACGTGAGTAGGAAATTGGTACTATTTTGCCGTTTGATTTAAAGACTTGGAGGTCACAATGAGAAAAAAATCACATATATCACTGGCACGATATATTGTAGGAAGTATGGGGCTGGAAGAATTAGCGGAACACAGAAAAGCGTTTTATTTAGGAAGTATTCTTCCGGATTGTAAGCCATCTTTTTTGACAAAACGCCATGAAATTAATGGTACGTTTAATGATGTAAAACGTTATATCTTTGACCTGACAACATTTTGCGATGTTACCAGCTTAAATTCAAGAGCATATTTTCGAAATCTTGGACAGGTAATTCATTACATTGCAGATTATTTTACCTTTCCCCACAATGACATATACCAGGGAAGCATAAAAGACCATTGTGTATATGAAAAAGAATTAAAGTTTACTTTAAATAAGTATATTAAAAGTGGAGAAGCAGAGAAAAACCGTAAAAAAGCACAAGACTTTAAAACACCAGAAGCATTATTAGAATATGTATTAAAAGCCCATGAAGAATATTTAAAGGTGAAAAAGACTGTAACAGAAGATTGCAGATATATTGTAGGTGTGTGTCATACAGTGGTAGAAGCAGTGATTCACCTTTTAAATCAGAAGCTTGAAAAAAATTATTTACCGGCGATTGTATAAAGAATAACGGGAAGCCTTTTATCAGAGCGATAGGGGCTTCTTTTTTATAGAAAATACATAAAAAAATAGCCATAAACAAAAGTTTACAGCTATTTTTCCGGGTTGGGCTATTCTTTATTAAAAAATAGTCAGCAGCTCGTACGGGAATCGAACCCGTGTTTCCGCCGTGAGAGGGCGGCGTCTTGACCTCTTGACCAACGAGCCATACTACAATATAATAGTGTACATTAACTTAAAATAAAAGTCAAGGAAAAAATAAAACTAGTCATATGAAAGGGTTTTTGCTATAATTGACAAAAAGGAGGAAAACAGAATGAATTTAACACTTACAGGAAATCTTGGTTCGGGAAAAACAACTATTTGTAATATTTTAAAGGAAAAAGGATACGAAATTGTATCTACTGGGAAAATTTTCAGAGACATCGCAGCAGAAAAGAATGTTTCTGTAATTGAATTAAATGAAATGGCAAAGAAAGATAGAAGTATTGATGATTTGCTTGACAATAAAACAACAGAGTTGGGAAAAACATTAGACAATGTAGTTTTTGACTCCAGACTTGCATGGAACTTTGTACCGGAAAGTTTTAAAGTATTTTTACTTGTGGATACAGAAGAAGCAGCAAGAAGGGTATTTCAGGATAGTGAAAGAAATGCAGAAAGCTATGAATCTGCAGCAGCGGCAAAAGAGGGTTTGTTAAACAGAGCAGGATTGGAAAAAGCAAGATTTTTAGATTTGTATCAGATTAATTATTATAATGCATCTAATTATAACCTGGTAATTGAAAGTACTGCGGCAAAACCAGAAGAAATTGCGGAGGAAATTATAAAGCAGTTTGAAAGTTATCAGAAGGAAAGTTATCCTACCAAAGTGATGTTGAATGTAAAGGGAAAAGATTCTTTACATAAATTTCAAGAGTTTTCGTTAGAAGAACTGAAGGCGGAGGAAGCATTGAGAGATGGATTCTTTATGGAATTTTAGAGAGGTCAATGTGTTAGTTTGTGGTACTGGTTTTGGCTTCTTATGGCATGCTGACAAAAAGAGCTTGCTTTCGGCAAGGTTTTTGAAGAATACAAAGTTGTGAGATGCATGAGGCTGAAATCTTGTCAGCGTCACTTCTTGGCATATGGGTGAACAGTAACGAGCTGTTACCATTTTCACATAAAATTTGGAAAAAACACTTGAAAAACCTCTAGGAAAGTGCTATCATATATTAGAAGATTATAGAGAACATAAGTTGAGAGTGGACATTGCGTCCACTCTTATTTTTGCATAGGAAAGAAGGGATAGGGTGTCAAAAAGAGAGCAATATGAAGAAAAAACAGAAAGCCTGATTATGCCTATTATTGAAGCTAACAAGTTTGAACTAGTGGATGTGGAGTATGTGAAAGAAGGCGGCAACTGGTATTTAAGAGCTTATATTGACAAAGAAGGCGGCATTACTGTGGATGATTGTGAAGTGGTAAGTCGTGCCTTGGGAGAATTACTAGACCAGGAAGACTTTATTGAAGAAGCATATATCTTAGAGGTAAGTTCGCCGGGACTTGGAAGACCTTTGAAAAAGGAAAAAGATTTTCAGAGAAGTCTTGGAGAAGAGGTAGAAGTAAGAACTTATCGGGCGATTAATAAAAATAAAGAATTTATCGGACTTTTAAAAGCATATGATAAGGATAGTGTCACATTGCAGTTAGATGAAGAAAATGAGATGACAATAGCAAGAACTGATATTGCATTAATTCGATTAGCATTTGATTTTTAGTAGATAAAAATTTAGGAGGAAAAGAAAGAAATGAACACAGAACTTTTAGAAGCATTAAACACCTTAGAAAGAGAAAAGGATATCAGCAAGGAAACTATGTTGGAAGCCATTGAAAATTCTCTTATGATTGCGTGTAAGAATCATTTCGGAAAGTCTGATAACATTAAAGTAGAAATCAACAAAGAAAACGGCGAGTTTAAAGTATATGCAGAAAAAACAGTAGTAGAAGAAGTGGAAGATGCTACACTAGAAATAAGCCTGATTGATGCAAGATTAATGAATTCTAAATATGAATTAGGAGATATTGTAAATATCGAAGTAAAATCCAAAGAATTTGGACGTATTGCAACACAGAGTGCAAAGAATGTTATTTTACAAAAGATTCGTGAAGAAGAAAGAAAAGTACTTTACAATCAGTACTATGGTAAGGAAAAAGATGTAGTAACTGGTATTGTACAGCGCCAAAGTGGAAAGAATATCAGTATTAATCTGGGAAAAGCAGATGCCATGTTAAACGAAAATGAACAGGTAAAAGGCGAAGTATTTATGCCAACAGAAAGAATTAAAGTATATATTCTGGAAGTAAAAGATACTCCAAAGGGACCTCGTATTCTGGTATCAAGAACTCACCCGGAACTGGTGAAACGTTTGTTTGAAGCGGAAGTAACGGAAGTAAAAGATGGAACCGTAGAAATTAAGAGTATTGCAAGAGAAGCTGGTTCTAGAACAAAGATTGCTGTATGGTCAAATAATCCAGATGTAGATCCAGTGGGAGCATGTGTTGGTATGAATGGTGCCAGAGTCAATGCTATCGTAAATGAACTTCGTGGAGAAAAGATTGATATTATTAACTGGAGTGAAAATCCTGCAGTTTTAATTGAAAATGCATTAAGTCCGGCAAAAGTAGTTTCTGTTATTGCAGATGCAGATGAAAAAACAGCAAAAGTAGTAGTACCGGATTATCAGTTGTCTTTGGCAATTGGGAAAGAAGGTCAGAATGCAAGATTAGCAGCAAGACTTACAGGATTTAAGATTGATATTAAGAGTGAAAGTCAAGCAAAAGAAGCAGGAGATTTTGAAATGACAGAAACATTAACAAAAGAACCGGTAGAAATGGAACTTGAATTTTCAGAAGAATTTGGTGAAATGGAATAATTGATTTAGGAAGTGATTCTTTGAGTACAACAAAAAAAATACCTCTCCGTAAATGCATTGGATGCGGAGAAATGAAAGATAAACGAGAGTTATTGCGGGTATTAAAAACAAGTGAAAATGAAATCACAGTAGATACCACTGGAAAAAAGAATGGTCGAGGAGCATATCTTTGCTATAAGCGAGAATGCTTAAGTCAGGCAATGAAAAATAAAGGATTAGAACGTTCCTTTAAAATGCCAATTAGTAAAGATATCTACGAAAGCCTGGAAAAGGAGTTTGATACACTTGGCACAAAATAAAGATAAAGTCAGTTCTCTTCTTGGGCTTGCCACCAAAGCGGGCAAGATTTCAAGCGGTGAATTTATGACAGAAAAAATGGTGAAAGAAGGAAGAGCATTTCTTGTAATGGTAGCGGAGGATGCTTCGGATAATACAAAAAAGAAATTTAAAAATATGTGTGAATTTTATGAAGTGCCAATCTGCTTTTTCAGTGAAAAAGAAGGCTTAGGTCACGCCATGGGAAAAGAACTTAGAGCCTCTCTTGCAGTAGTGGACGAGGGATTTGCAAAGGCTATTTTAAAGCAATTAGCACTAACAACAACTGAATAATGGAGGTAGTATAAGTATGTCAAGAATGAGAGTACATGAATTGGCGAAAGCATTAGAAAAAGATAGTAAAGAAATTATAAATATATTAAAAGAACAGGGAATTGAAAAGAAAGCCCAAAGTGCTTTAGAAGAAAATGAAGTTGTTCTGGTAAAGAATGCATTAGGCGTAGCTGTAGAAGAAAGTAAAAATGACAACGAGGAAAAGGCAGAAGAAAAGAAAAATATTTCAACAGTACACAATCCACAGAATAGTCAGACTTTAAAAAATGATAAGAAAAATGAAAAGTCACAAAAGAATAATAATCCAACATATGCAAAAAATAATAACGTAACAAAAGAAGAAAAGCAAAGCAAAGAACCTGCAAAAAACAATAAGCAGGAAAACAAAAAAAACAAAAACGATAAAAGGGATAAAAATAAGGAACAAAGCAGTCAGGGTAAACAAGTGAAACAGGATAATAAAAACAATACACAACCAAAGCAGCAGCAAAAGCCGCCTGTGAAGGAAAAAGAAGAAACCATTAAAACCATTACCATTCCAGAAACACTTACAATTAAAGAACTGGCAGACAAAATGAAAATTCAGCCAGCAGCTATTGTGAAAAAGTTGTTTATGCAGGGAACCATGGTTACTGTAAATCAGGAAATTGAATTCGATATGGCAGAAGAAATTGCATTAGAATATAATGTAATCTGTGAACCAGAAGAAAAAGTAGATGTTATTGCAGAACTTTTAAAAGAGTCAGAAGAACCAGAAGAAAATTTAGTTCCAAGACCACCAGTAGTTTGTGTTATGGGGCATGTTGATCATGGTAAAACTTCTCTTTTAGATGCGATCCGTGATACCCATGTCATTGACAGGGAAGCAGGTGGTATTACACAGCATATTGGTGCTTATGTAGTAGAATGCAATGGACAGAGAATCACATTTTTAGACACTCCTGGACATGAAGCATTTACTGCTATGCGTATGCGTGGTGCCAATGCTACAGATATTGCAATTCTTGTAGTAGCAGCTGATGATGGTGTAATGCCACAAACCATTGAAGCCATCAACCATGCCAAAGCAGCAGGTACCGAAATTATTGTTGCTATCAATAAAATTGATAAGCCAAGTGCAAATATTGAAAGAGTAAAACAAGAACTTTCTGAGCATGAACTGATTGCAGAAGACTGGGGTGGAAGTACTATCTTTGTACCAGTTTCTGCACGTACTCATGAAGGAATTGAGGAACTTTTGGAAATGATTCTTTTAACAGCCGAAGTAAGTGAATTAAAAGCAAATCCAAAACGTGCGGCTAGAGGTTTAGTTATTGAAGCAGAACTTGACAAAGGAAAAGGTCCGGTTGCTACTGTATTAGTACAAAAGGGTACTTTAAGAGTAGGAGATCCAATTGCAGCAGGTTCCTGCTACGGTAAAGTTCGTGCCATGATGGATGATAAAGGAAGAAGAGTAAAAGAAGCAGGTCCATCTACTCCGGTAGAAATCTTAGGATTAAGTGATGTACCTAATGCTGGTGAAATCTTCGTATCTCCTGCAACAGATAAAGAAGCCAGAAATTTTGCAGAAACCTTCATTTCAGAAGGCAGAACGAGAATGTTGGAAGAAACTAAGAATAAGATGTCTTTGGATGATTTATTCTCACAAATTCAGGCTGGTAATGTAAAGGAATTAAATATCATTGTAAAAGCTGATGTACAGGGGTCTGTGGAAGCAGTAAAACAGAGTCTTGTAAAGCTTTCTAATGAAGAAGTTGTAGTAAAAGTAATTCATGGTGGTGTAGGTGCTGTGAATGAATCTGACGTAAGCCTTGCAGCAGCTTCCAATGCAATTATTATCGGATTTAATGTAAGACCGGATCCTGTAGCAAAAGCAACTGCTGACAGAGAAGGTGTAGACTTAAGATTATACAGAGTTATTTACAATGCTATTGAAGATGTAGAAGCAGCTATGAAGGGTATGTTAGAACCGATTTATGAAGAAAAAGTAATTGGTCATGCAGAAGTGCGCCAGACATTTAAAGCTTCTGGTGTTGGTACTATTGCAGGTTCATACGTATTAGATGGTGTATTTGAAAGAGATTGTCAGGTTCGTATTACAAGAGAAGGCGATTTAATCTTTACTGGTGCATTAGCTTCTCTTAAGAGATTTAAAGATGATGTAAAAGAAGTAAAATCTGGTTATGAATGCGGACTTGTATTTGAAAAGTTCAATGATTTAAAAGAAGGCGACTTAGTAGAAGCATACAAGATGGTTGAGGTGCCAAGATAATGAGAAAAAACAGCATTAAAAATACAAGAATTAATGGAGAAGTGCTGAAAGAATTAAGTAATATTATCAGAAATGAAGTGAAAGATCCACGAATTCATCCTATGACAAGTGTGGTTGCAGTAGAAGTTGCTCCGGATTTAAAAAGTGCCAAAGCTTACATTAGTGTACTTGGAGATGAAGAAGCAAAAGCGAATACATTAAAAGGATTGAAGAGTGCTTCAGGTGTTATTCGAAGTAAACTTGCACATTCCATTAATCTTCGGAATACGCCGGAAATTACATTCATATTGGATCAATCTATTGAATATGGTGTAAACATGGCGAAATTGATTGATGATGTAAACCGGTAAAAACCCTTTTATAGGGGTTTTTACCAAAGTAAAATAGAATGGAAGGGGAATAGTTATGAATTGTCTGGAACAAATGCTTTCTGGAGTAAAAACAGTAGCAATTGCAGGTCATGTAAGACCGGATGGGGATTGTATTGGTTCCTGTCTTGGACTTTATAATTACATAAAGGAAAACTTTCCAGAAGTAGAGGTTACTGTTTATCTGGAAGAACCTTCCAGAGTGTTTGGATTTCTTCAGGGAATTGATAAAATTTGTTATGATTATACAAAAGAGGTCACTTATGATGTGTTTTTCACCCTTGATTGTGGGGACAAAAATCGCTTAGGTGAAGCAGCAGCTTATTTTGATACTGCAAAACATACCGTATGTATTGATCATCATATTAGTAATGTGGGATTTGCAGAAGAAAACTACATTAAAGGTGAATTAAGTTCTACTTGTGAGTTTTTGTGTGATTTTATGGATGCGGAGAAAATAAGTGTGGAAGTAGCTAAATGCCTTTATACAGGTATTGCCCATGATACAGGTGTGTTTCAGTATTCCAATACAACATCAAAAACTTTAAATACTGTAGGAATGTTGATTGATAAAGGCTTCGATTTTACAAAAATTATTGATGAAACTTTTTATCAGAAAACCTACAAACAAAAACAGATTACCGGAAGGGCTTTATTAGAAAGTATTATGGTATTAGGTGGAAAGGTAATCTTTAGTGTAGTTCATCAAAAAGATATGGAATTTTATGGAGTGACTGCGGGAGATTTAGATGGAATTGTAAGCCAGCTCCGAACTACTGAAGGAGTAGAAGTTGCTATTTTCCTTTATGAAATGGAACCTCAGGTGTATAAAGTAAGTATGCGGTCAAATCAGTATGTTAATGTAAGTGAAATCGCTTCTTTTTTTGGAGGCGGTGGCCATATCAAAGCAGCAGGATGTACCATGCAGGGAAGTATGCATGATGTAATTAATAATTTGACAGAGCATATTGAAAAGCAAATGTAAAACAGGATAAAAGAGGAGCACAGTGTGTATAACGGAATTATAAATGTTTATAAAGAAAAAGGCTTTACTTCCCATGATGTGGTGGCAAAGCTTCGAGGGATATTAAAACAGAAAAAAATCGGTCATACAGGGACTTTAGATCCAGATGCGGAAGGTGTGCTTCCTGTTTGCCTTGGCAAGGCAACCAAGCTTTGTGAGTTACTTACAGATAAAGATAAAACTTACGAAGCCTGTCTCCTTTTAGGAATTAGTACAGATACACAGGATATGACCGGAACCATTTTAAAAGAGCAGCCTGTTCAGGTAACAAAAGAACAGGTAATTCAAATGCTATCTTCCTTTCAGGGAGAATATGATCAGATTCCACCTATGTATTCTGCATTGAAAGTTAATGGAAAAAAATTGTACGAATATGCTAGAGAAGGTATTGAGGTAGAACGAAAACCAAGAAAAGTACAGATATTTTCCATTAAAATTCAAAAAATCGAATTGCCAAGAGTTTGGTTTTCTGTAGAGTGTTCCAAAGGTACCTATATTAGAACACTTTGTTATGATATTGGCGAAAAACTAGGATGTGGTGGCTGTATGGAAACACTGCTTAGAACCAGAGTCAGTGTGTTTCCTATAAAAGACAGTTTAAAGCTTTCGGAAATCGAAAAATTTCGGGATGAAGAGAATTTGTCACAGATAATTATGCCTATGGATGCTATGTTTCAAACTTTAGAAGCGGCTGTTGTAAAAGAGAGATTTCAGAAGCTTTTATATAATGGCAATCCCATGGGAAGAAATTGCTTTGAAAAACAGCCTTCTTCTTTAGAAACCATACGGATTTATGACCAGAACAAAAACTTTATAGGAATTTATCGCTGGATAGAAAAAAAGGAAATCTATCAGCCGGTAAAATTGTTTTTGCCGATTGAATAATTTTAAAATATAACTTATTTCTCTGTGTAAAGGACGAAAAAATGAAATATATAAAAGGTACAACAGATTTTAATATAGAAGAAGAAAGTGTAGTGACTTTGGGAAAGTTTGATGGTATTCATAAAGGGCATAATGTTCTTTTGAAAAAAGTAAAAGAATTGGCAGGAGATAAGTATAAAACAGTTGTTTTTACCTTTGCAGTCCATCCGAATGTTTATTTAAAAAGTGATAAGCCAAGGGTTTTAATGACAAATTTAGAGCGCTATGAGTTTCTAGCCAGGGATGCCTATGATTATCTAATGGAATGCCCCTTTGTGGAAGAAATTGCTTCTATGGAGCCAGAGGACTTTGTAGAAGAGATTTTGATAAAGCAGTTAAAGGCAGCCCATATTGTAGTGGGAGCGGATTTTCATTTTGGACATGGAAGGCGAGGAAATACAGAGCTTTTGAAACGATATGAGAGAAGTGGATGTTTTAAAGTTCATATTGTGGAGAAAGAAAAGTATGAAGGAAAAGATATTAGCAGTACTTTCGTAAGAAGTGAAGTGGAAATGGGAAGAATGGAAGAAGTAATGGAACTTTTAGGTCATCCTTATACTATTGTAGGTGAAGTAGAATATGGAAGGCAGTTAGGAAGAACTCTTGGAATTCCTACCACCAACATTATGCCACCAGATAATAAACTGCTGCCGCCTTATGGGGTGTATTTTACCAGAACGCTCATTGATGGAAAGTCTTATAAAGGAATTACTAATATTGGATGTAAACCAACCATTGCTGATGAATTAAGGCGTGGGGTAGAAACTTACTTATTTGACTTTAGTGGAAATCTTTATGGTAAAACTTTAACGGTGGAGTTGTATAAATATGAACGTCCGGAAATGAAGTTTAAAAGTGTGGAAACATTAAAAGAAAAAATGGAAAGTGATATTGAAAAGGCTAAGAATTATGAATATTAATTCTTAGCCTTTTTATATGAAGTTTAATTCCAAATGGTAGAATAGACTTGTACAGAATCACCATCGCGAAGTAAAACCTGATAGGTAAATTCTGGAGAAAGTACTGTACTTTCCGGAAGTTGGAAGGTAAAAGTATTCGTTGGAGTAAGATTGCTTTGATAACGTAAACTGTAAATTCCATACGGGTTTTGCTGTTCAAAACGTCCGGCATAGGTTCCGCACAGAATTCCCTGGGTATCTTTTATTTCAAGGTAGATGGTTTTATTTTCCAAATTTTCAGGAGTGCAATTGAGGGTTCCTGAAACAGTATGAAAAGAACCGGTGTTACATTCTATATGTAAAAAAGATTTTTCGGGACGTTGAGTTCTAGTACCTGTAAAGTGGTCAGAAAATTTATAAATTGGATATCCATAAAAATCCTGAATTTTAGAGAATTTGGCAGAACTGCTATAGTTCTCACAAAGGTAAACCAATTTCTGCTCAATAGCTTCATTATCTAATATTACATAATCTTCTTTGAAGAGTAAGTCCCTGTAAAGGTTTTCGATTCCAGAAGCCTTTTTAGTGTAATTTTCATGAGGTGAACAACTAAACCAGGCACCACTAAAGAAAATATTGGAAAAGAAATGCTCTGGTGTTTTTTCTAGTATTTTATATTCCCGGGACATGGCATACACACTGGTTACATCACAAAAATAAGTTACATTTTTTGTTTTACTGATGCCGTTGATACAGTGGTATAAGTTTCCATGCATTGGTTGGGTTGTAAGTGCACGAGTAAGTAAAATTTCTGAATTAAACAATACACTTCCGCAAAGACAGAAAATGAAAGCTTTTTTTTGTGTTTTTCGTAGGACTTCAATATTAGGAAAATGCTCACATACCAAAAAAATAATCGATATAAGATATATAATCCAAAGACTGTTTAAAACCCATTCGGTAATTCTTCCAATATAATTTAAATAGATTAATGTAAATAGAAATAGACTATGTGGCAACAGCAGATTTAAAATTTTACATTGCTTTGCAAAGATGAGGCAAATCAAGGTAAGGGTGATGCAGAGTTTGAAAATTGAGTGGGTTATAATATTGTCACGAACATATTTTAGGAAAGTACTTAAATTAAAATAATTATTATGATTCATGGCAGCAATTTTTTTTAGAATTTCTAAAGTAAATTTTTCGTTATCTGCAAAGCACCAGCGCTTTAAATTCATAATATCATTGGAAGAAAGATTTAATGCGGCATATTCTTCTTGGTGTTCTTCATAAGAAGGAACTTCGTAGTCTACTAGCTGTGTTCTGACATCGTTATATTCTTTGAAATAAGCTTTCTCATCTGTGGAAACATCCCAAACATTCTCCTCAAAATAAGAGTATCCCAAGATAATACAAAAAATAAAAAGGAAAGGAATTATATAATATTTAGTAAATTCTATCCAATTTTTTTCACGAAAGGATACCATCAGTTTTTGTATCCAAAGTCCAAATCCGAAGAGGCAAACCATGAAAAACGGCTGTAATCGTACCAGGCTTCCTAAAAATAAGAAAAGAAATGATAGCAGGTATTTCATTAAGAGTTGCTTGCGAGTATCGTGTTTGGTATCAATCCAGTAAAAAATAATGATAAATCCTGTTAAAGTCAAAAGGGAAGCTGCTTTTGTGTATTGGAAAACCACATAAAAATAGTGGGAAAATCCAATGGAAAAAAATATGGATAATAGAATTCCTGACAGATTAAATTTTATGACAGCAATATATTCTAATGTCACAACAGAAATTAGCATAAAACCATAAATAAAAAGAGCATACCAGTTGAATGATGGACATAATCCATAAAACAGTTTTAGAAAATATCCAAGTAATGTACTTACATAAACTAAAAATTCACTGTGACTTCCAAAACCATTTCCAGCGATTATGCCAAGAAAAAAGTCATCATTAGAACTGGAAATAGGAGTTAAAAAAAAGATGCAGTAACAACAAAGTAATATGTTTAGTAAACATATACGGACAAAAATTTGTGAATTTTTCGAAATTCTTTGTTTCATAGTAGTCTCCTTATAGCACATAGTATATAACTCTTTCAATTATAGAAGGGCGAAGAACAGTTGTCAAATTGGAATTTGACTTATAAAAGAAAGTATGAGAATATATTCAATAGGACATAAAACCAATTTTTTAGAAAATGTAATTATAAGAAAAGGGAAAAGGGGAAGGAAATATGAAGGTTACATATATTTACCATAGTTGTTACATTGTAGAGTTTGAAAAGGAAATTTTAATCTTTGATTATTTTATGGGAAAACTTCCGGAGTTTGACAGAAATAAGAAAATATATTTTTTTGCAAGCCATAAGCATCACGATCATTTTGATATGTGCATTTTTAAGTATGCAGATAAATATCCTAATGTAAAATACATTTTATCCAATGATATCCGCATATCTGAAAAATATTTGGAACGAAATGGATATTCAAAAGAAATTAAGAGTAAAATTATTACTGTTGGAAAACGTGATGAGAAGCAGATTGATGAAATGAAGGTGGAAACTTTAAAATCCAATGATGCTGGTGTGGCTTTCGTTGTAACGGTAGCAGGTAAATGTATTTATCATGCAGGAGACTTGAACTGGTGGCATTGGGAAGGGGAACCGGAGGATTATAATTCCGGACTGAAATTTAAATATATTGTGGAAATTGAAAAATTAAAAGACAGAAAAATTGATGTAGCCTTTGTACCATTAGATTCCCGATTAAATACTTCTTTTTATAAAGGGTTAGACCACTTTGCCAGAAATACCAAGGCAGAATTGATTTTCCCTATGCATATGTGGCGAAAATATGAAATTATTGAGAAGTTTAAGAGGAGTGAAATTACAAAAGAATATAGGCAACGTATTATCAATGTGGAAAAAGAGAATGAAAGCTGGGTGATTGAAGAGTGAGTGACTGGATTTTCTATGGCGTCTTTTTTGGAATCGGCCTAATATTGGTTATAGTAAATATGTACCATGCAGAACAGGAGCGAAAGAAACGATTCTTAAAAAAGTTGGAAGATGAGTGGGGGAAAGCGGCACAGAAAGAATACACTTATGAAGAATATGAGGCAATTTCTCATTATTATAAAGCAGGAGATTATAAATATCACGTAGATGATATTACATGGAATGATCTGGATATGGACAGTATTTTTAAAGTTATGAACAATACCCAGTCTTCTATGGGCGCAGAAATGCTTTACAAAATCTTAAGAGTACCATCCTTTGAATTAGAAGTTTTAAAGGAAAGGGAACGATTAACAGAATATATGGCAGCACACAAGGAGCAGA
>JAFQCM010000100.1 GCA_017399445.1 Lachnospiraceae bacterium
AATATTATTGATAATACGCTGTTCATCATGATCATATTTTTCAACCATTAAGATATCTTCTGCACCATTGGCAATACCACACCATAATGCAATATATCCAGCCTGTCTACCCATAACTTCGATAATACTACATCTCTCATGGGAAGTAGAAGTATCACGAACTTTATCAATTGCTTCCATAGCTGTATTTACAGCTGTATCAAAACCGATTGTATACTCTGTACATGCAATATCCAAATCGATTGTTCCTGGAAGTCCAACTGTGTTAATTCCTAATGCAGCAAGCTTACTTGCTCCCTGGAAGGAACCATCTCCACCGATAACAACCAAACCATCGATTCCATGCTTTCTTAAAATCTCAGCACCTCTCTTCTGCACTTCTGGCTCTTTAAATTCCAAACAACGTGCAGTATAAAGAATAGTACCACCTCTCTGAAGAATGTCTGCAACACTCTTTGTATCCATGTCTACGATGTCTTCGTCTAACAATCCGGCATATCCTCTTTTGATACCCTTTACATTCAATCCTGCTGCTAATGCTGTTCTTACAACAGATCTAATAGCCGCATTCATTCCAGGTGCATCTCCACCGCTTGTTAAAACTCCAATTGTTTTTACTTTGTTTGCCATTTTTTAGACCTCCAATATCTATCATACTCATTTTATCCAATTATCTCTATTGTAATCCCTATTTTACAACTTTTCAACACTTTTTTCAACAACCTTCACATTTTCTTGTTTGTATATTTCTGCCAATTTATCTAAAACTTGATTTTGGGTTGAAATTCTTTTTTGATTTCCATAGCTTTTTCTTGCCCGTTCCTCTTTACAGTAAATGATTACTTCTGCTTCTCCTTGATTCTCCGCGATAAAAGCTTCCAGCTTTTCTTTTTCCTGTTCATATTCTTCTTTGTTTTCGAATTGAAACCATACCTGTTTCGGGATTTGTTCAAAGGAAATAATTTTCTGTAAAATAATTTTTGCCGGACGGTCTTCTTCTACTGTTACTTTTCCTACTACAAAGACTTTTTTATCAACTAGCAACTGGGAACGATATTTTTCGTAATCTCTTGGAAATACCATAACTTCCACAGTCCCGTACACATCTTCTAATGTAAGAAAAGCCATCATCTGATTTTTTCTGGTCGTTTTTACTGTAACAGCATTCAGCATGCCACCCACTATTGTCTTTGCTTCATGAGTTACCAAAGGCTTGTCTGTATCTTCCTGCAAAATAAAATCCGATGTTTTATTGGTTATATTTTTACTTAAAAGCTGTTCGTAATCTTCTAATGGATGTCCACTGACATAAATGCCTAACACTTCTTTTTCCATGGCAAGACGCTCTTCTTTTTCGTATTCTTCTACATTAGGAAACTGAATTTCAAAAGCCGCTTTCTGGTCTTCATCTACAAAATCAAATAAATTCATCTGCCCTGCGATGCTGTCTTTCTTTTCACGATTCACTTCATCTAGAATTTGTGCGTATACTAGCATTTTCTGTCGGCGATTGCCTTTCATACTGTCGAAAGCTCCAGCTTTAATAAAATTTTCTATGGTACGCTTGTTGACCTCTTTTCCAGATAATCGCATAGCAAAATCTTTCATGTCAATAAAACGACCATTTGCCTCGCGTTCCTTCACAATCGCGTCAATAATCGGCCTTCCAAGTCCTTTGATTGCAGATAATCCATAACGGATTTTTCCTCCATTCTTGTCATAAGAAACAGAGAAATTGCCTTCTCCTTCGTTTACATCAGGAGGAAGTATTTCAATTCCAAGATTTCTACAATTTACAATATATTCAGAAACTTTTGTAGTATTATCCAGTACAGATGTCATTAATGCTGCCATAAACTCTACCGGATAATAGCATTTTAAGAAAGCTGTCTGATAAGCTACTACAGCATAGCAAGCTGCATGAGATTTGTTAAAGGCATATTTCGCAAAATCCGTCATTTCATCAAAAATATGGTTTGCCACTTCTTCGGAAATGCCATTTGCCACACATCCCTTTACGCCTTCTTCTTCATTTCCGTATACGAAATTCTTTCGTTCTTTTGCCATAACGTCGGCTTTTTTCTTTGACATGGCTCGACGCACCAAATCACTTCGACCA
>JAFQCM010000009.1 GCA_017399445.1 Lachnospiraceae bacterium
TATATCAACTGTGATATGAGCAAGTATATTGCTTACATCATTGATACTCTGAATCATGATTCTTCTATCAGTGATTTATTAAATCCTAACGACAGAATCAATGCTATTATTGAAAAGTATAAGAACAAGCAGTTAGATTGCTAGAAATAGTATATTAGCATGCAAATACATGATGAAATAAAAAGGAATCCAGATTGGATTCCTTTTTATTTTCTACTGCTCTTCTAAATTCAGGTTTAGTGGAGTAAGATGTGCCGCCCCAGCCGACTACCATGCTACTCATATCGGGACGCTTATTTGGTATTTTCTAAATGGAGCGTTCGGCATCTTTGATTAGTCTTGTCCTGCGCAAACTCGCCCTGCTAGCGCAGTGCTCAGACAAGTCTCCGGACAAGACTTGATGCCTCCTTGCTCCATTAACAAAATACACAAAACGCTTTACTCAATTCGCAGCATGGTAGTCGGCTGGGGCGGCACTTAACAAACACACACTTTGAAATGAAGTTATATTTTGTTTTGGACATATACAAGGAGAAGTATCATAAAATGTCCAATAATCTGCTCTTTTTAGTGCAAAAAAACTTTGTTTGGACATATGCATAAAAAATAGTTCTGCTATGTCCACAAAAACAAGTAAAAACTGGACATAGCAAGAAGTTTGAGCTTGTATATGTCCAATTTGGTGAATGCTATAGCGAAATAGCCTACTAATTTGGACATTTAACCTATGGTTAGTGTATCTATGTCCAAAACATGTATTATGCTAAGTATTTAAATCTATAAATTCATCAACTTTTCATTCTAACGAAGTGTAGCAGGGGACATTTAGTAACTCTTAGGCTTTGTGTCACAGAATTGTGACCAACACTACGTCTTGCTTCTTCCAGTAATTTAGGCTGAATCAGAGGATATGTCCAATTATCAACCAATTTATCAGTAAGAACTATCTTTTCAATCTCACTATGTAACTTTCCTTCGAATTCAACAACATCTGCAAAATACAGCTTTCCAAAGGTCTCTGTACTTTCTTCCTCTCTGACAACAGAATAAATACACACTGGCTTTATGGAAAAATCAATTGCTCCTGTTTCCTCATATAACTCTCTCTTTGCAGTCTCGTCAATATGCTCTCCTGCCTCTCTATGTCCGCCTGGAACCTCATAAGTATCTCTTTCCTTATGCTTACAGAATACCCATTTACCGTTAGACTTCGTTATGATAACGGCAAACTTTAATAACTCATCTTCTACTTTTTCATAAAATCTCACTTGCATAAAATCACCTTCCCGATTTTCAGTTTGTTACCGTTTCGTTATTTTCTTCTTTATTCCTTTTCAACTTTTTGCAGTTACCTTTTTACTATTTAACCACAAGTTCCATTTCGTCCATCATGCTTATAAAACCATATTTTTCATACAATGCTCGTCCCATCTTTGTTGCTTCGAGTGAAATTGCCTTAATTCCTCTTCCCCTGGCTTCTTCCACAAGAAAATCCAAGGTTTGAAATGCTATGCCTTGTCTACGATATTCTGGCTTTGTGTACATATTCATAATGTAAGCTTTTTTCCCCGTGGGATTATGGTAGGTAGGCATAACCTCGAAAAAGCTGACACCTCCTGCACCAACAAAATCTTCTCCGTCGAATACCAGATACGCTACATGGGTATCTTGACCTAATGCTTTTTTATAGTATTTATAGGATTGTTCTCTAACTTCTGACATATCTAGCTCTTGTGCTAATTGGTTTGCTGCACGTAATACTATAATTCTAGTTTCTGTCAAGATATCTATGTCTTCTAGGGTTGCTTTTTTATATATTAATGACATTTATTACTAATCCTCTCTACTTTTATTAAGTTTCCTGTAATACATCAAAATTGACACCTTCTGAAGTTGTCACTCCTACATAAACTTCATCTGTAAAGCGGCCTTCTTTACAGAAATGTTCCATTACATACTTTGCCGTAAATGGCATTTCTAAAGAATATATTTCATCTAAGGAAAACCACTTACATACACCTTCATTGGAAACCAGCTTTTCATCTATGTATTCTTTTAATTCTGCAAAAAAGTAATAATTCTGCCTGATTTCTCCTTGGGTACTTCTCAATGTAACATAACGAAACGCTAACCCTTCTACATCTTCTGGTTGTAATCCCAATTCTTCTCTCATCTCTCTTAATACGCAAGCCCGCGCATCATTTAATTCTTCCTTTTCGAAATGTCCGCCTGCTGAACCTGTCCAAACATTATTTACAACACTTCCACCTTGTCTATATAATAAAAGCACTCTTTCCCCTTTAAAAAGGTATATTGCTGTCATATTTCTTAATCTTCCATCCATGTATGTACCCCTCCCATCATACTAAAAATTCTTTCAAACAAATGATACTATTTTGAAATAAACGCTAGAACCTGCTCCATACTTATCTCTATTATACCTCTTTTTTATGTAAACTAACAGCAACTTTTTCTTCTCTTAGAAGAAATGCTGAAGAAAAATCAAACATAAAAAGCAGGAACCTCACAAAACGAAGTCCTGCTCCTGTCTTAACACTTCAATTCCATACAAACATGTGGTATGCCATCTTCCATAAACTCGTCAGAAACAACCTGGAATCCTCCCTTTTCATAGAAACCAATTGCATATACCTGTGCCTCAAGATATAACTTTTTTGCCTGAAAATGGGTCTTTGCCACCTCAATTCCCTTCAAAAGAAGTTCTAAACCAAGCCCTGCTCCA
>JAFQCM010000101.1 GCA_017399445.1 Lachnospiraceae bacterium
AAGTAAAAAAACGGTTGCAACACCAGTAAATTCAGGTATTGTAGCCGTTTTTTGCTTCGTAGCGATATGTACTATATTTTCGTGCTGGATGGATTGATTTCTTTGGTTTGTTTTATTATGCTTCGCATCGTCGATTTTTTTATGAACTCATAATCTGTTCGAAAACCAAATTTTTTGTGTAACGAATCAGTTATTTCGGTTCGTGTATAGGATGGAACATAACCGTTTGCCGTGTTTAACAGTGTTAATTTCATGGCTCTTAACGTTTCTATGATCTGTTCTGTTGTATATTTGTTTTCAATCTTTTTCTCTAACAGACGATAAAGAAGTAGGCTGATATAACAGGTCATGAAGTGGGCTTTGATACGGTCGTCTCTTCTGACGTAAACAGGTCTTGCCTCGAATTCCGTTTTCATAATCCGAAAATTTTCTTCGATTTCCCAACGCTGTTTGTTGATCTTTATTATGTCCCCAATATCGCCTTCAAGATTTGTGATAACAGCATAGAAACCGTCAAAAAGTGCTTCCTTTGCAATCTGTTCTTCATCAAGTTCATAGATTTTGTTTTCTGCGATTTCACCATCTTTTGTTACAGATGTTTTTTTGATAAAACGGTTTGGGTCATTTTGGTTTTTTCCTTTTCTTTTTTTGCCGGGTGAATCAATTATCTTTTGAGCACGTTCAATCTGCCGGCTTCTGATCTTCTTCTGATAAGCCTTATATTTAGGTGAGTATGTAACAATCAGGGTCTCGTCCATGTTTCCCGTAACAACAGGAACTTCTTTGTAATAAATAGAATTAAAAACCTCTTCGTCGGTCTCGTCTAATTCCCTGATATCTATGAACTTTGTTGAACCGACCTTTCGAAACTGCGTTGGACTCATGGCAATATCCCGGTCTTCTTTTTTCATCTTTTTCAAGGAATGTGTAATAACGTAAGCACGATTTCCCATGCTGTTAAATTCGCGGTTGCCGGCACTGCCAAGTCCTGCATCGGAACAGAAAATAAATTCACTGCAGTTAAAATCTCTGAGGATCTTTTTTTCCAAAGGTTTGAGCGTAGTCTGCTCATTTTGGTTGCCCGGAAAAATATCAAAAGCCAGAGGAATCCCATCTGTATCCATAAACAGTCCCATGGTAACAATAGGATTGGGGCGATTTTCCTTGCTTTTCCCATAATGTCTGGATCCGCTTTCTTCCTCAATTTCAAAGTAATAATTCGTACAATCATAGTAGAGGATTTTTTGATTTCTCGGATGAATAAAGTTGGAATTTTTGTATAATTCGCTTTGGATGAAATCAGATTCCTCTGCGATAACAGATAACGCCCGATAAACGTCCTGAAGTGCATACTTTGGAGGTTCCAGCAAAGTTTTACAAAAGCTGTAACTGCTGAGTTTGCTGGAAGGAGAAAGGATCCTTGCATAAACCAGATCCGTGAGGATCGCATGAAGGTTATATTTAAATTTGTGGTGTCCTTTGATTACTCTGCAGATGTTATCCAGACGGAGTTCCGTACATAATTCCTGAAGGAATAAATATCCGGCATGAAAAGAACGTGGCTCATTGATAGGAATGCAGGCTGCCTGGGAGAATTCTACGATCACTTTTCCGTTACGCTGGTTGTAGAGTTCTGTTTCTTTAGCAGCTTCTCCTTTAGCCCATGCCATCAGCTTGTCCGGATCACCATCAAACTGCTCTAAAAGAGCATTATACTTTCCAAGTTTTTTATAAATACGAGAGGATGATTTACCATCTTTTTTACGAAAAGATTGATAAATATAAACATCCTTATTATTTTTACTTCCGGTAATAGCAATATACATAAAAAACCATCCTTTTTCTTTCTATTATACCACACTATTACAAACAAGTACAGAGAGAAACGAAAAATTTGACAAAAAAAATGCAGGTTTTATGCAACCTGCAGGTACTTTTTTGGTTATTCAACTGTCAAACTCCCGGGTAAGTAAATATCAAGTTGACATAATTTTCCGTATTCGCTATAGTAGAAAAGTTAATATATATGTGATACAGGAGGAAAGACGGTTGACAGATGAACAATTTGAAACATACATGCAGGCCATCTTAGACGGAGATAAAGATGGCCTGCATTGTATTTATAAGGCCTATGGGGCGTATATTTTTTCGATTGTTTATGACGTACTAAAGAATCGGGAAGATGCAGAAGATGTTACCACAGAGTTTTTTATTAAGCTGTGGAAGGTAGCGGATAAATATCAGTTTGGTGGAGCGCATCGGGCATGGCTTGGACGAATAGCCCACAATATGGCGATTGATTACATAAGAACAAAAAAACAACATGAATCTTATGAAGAGGTAATAGAAACTAAAGAAATTGGACAGGAAACATTTGAAGAACAAAGTGTTAATAAAATGGCGTTAAAAGAAGCTGTAGAAACGTTAGAAACAGTGGAACAGGAAATTGTAAATATGAAAGTGCTAGGGCAATTGACCTTTAAGGAGATTGCAGGCATTTTACAAAAGCCGATGGGAACCATAACATGGAAATATCGTCAGGCAATGGAGAAGTTAAGGAGGTGTCAGCTTTGAGTAAGGATTTGAAAAAACAATTAGACTATTTAGAAGATATAGACCAATTAGAATTACAGGAAAATACAGAAGATTTCGCAGAGTTTGAAAAATACGAAGCAGCTTACAAAAATTTAAAAGAGCAGGACGCCCCTGACTTATGGGCAAGAATTGAGGCTGGAATTGATAAGGACAGCAAAACAGAATTAAATCAAAAAGAAATAGATATAACAATAGAAACAGATGTAAAACCAGAAGTAGATATTATAGAAGAAACAGACGAAGTAAAAGAAGGAAACATAGAAGCTAGTTTGATGAAACAAACCCAGGAAAAATCCAAAAAAGAAAGCAATATCGTTTCTATAAATCAAAGAAAAAAATATGTTGCAGCATTTTCTACCATGGCAGCGGCTATTTTGCTGTGCCTGGTAATACTTCCGGTTGTAATGGATGGCACAAGTCAAAGCGATACATCAGCAACGGTAGAGAATTCTACTTCTTCAGGAGCAGACAAAGAAGTTAACAGTAAAGAGTCGGCAGATTTCGATAATATTGATAGTGAAGAAACATACGAACTATCACAGGAAGAAAATGCTTGTTTAGAAGATGCAGAAACAAGTAATTCTGCATATGAAGCTGCATTGCCAAAAGAAAAGTCTGAAGGGGAAGAAGTGGAATTGCTTGAAGTAGAAGACGTATTAGAAGAAGATTTGGAAAAGATAGCATTTTCGTCTCTTTCAAAAATTTCAAAAAAGAAAATAAAAGAATTGGTGGAGAATTACAAAGAGTGTACGTTTTATGCAGACGAAGAGGGAAAGGTTTATCTGTTGGATCAAGAGGTTATGTATGAAGTAAAAGGTGTATATCAAAAATAGCAGGTTTTTAGGATACTTATTCTGCCTATTGCGAGAAGTCAAAATCTTGTTGATTAAAATTGTCTATGCTTCCTGTTTGCGAAAAATTTACTTGCTAACAACCTAGCATGAAACGGGAAGTTTGATAGTTACAGTTCACACACCAATGTCATTTACTTAAGCTCGAAAAACTAACGCTAGGCTTGAAGAGTAAATATATCTGTAGAAAACTGCATGAAAGCCTCGGCACTTAATGAGCTGATGCTTTTTCAGCGAATTTAGTACCGCTAGGCTTGAATACAAGTGAGAGCGGGTTTTCGGAAGATATATTTACTCTGCAAGCCATTCGAGAACCTTCAGTGCTTAAGTAAATGACATTGCCTGTGAACTGTAACGGTTTGGCAAACTTTTTCTTGCAATCAAAAGCGAAAGTGTTTATGCTATAGGTAACAACAAGAAGGAGAAGGGAGCATAAAGACATGGACAATAAAACGATGATGCAATACTTTGAATGGTATTTACCAAGTGATCATTCATTGTGGCGCAAAGTAGTAAAGGAAACAAAATCTTTAAAAGAAAACGGCATTACAAGCGTTTGGCTTCCACCGGCATACAAAGGTGCCTGTGGAGTAAATGATGTGGGATATGCGGTTTATGATACATATGACTTAGGAGAATTTTATCAGAAGGGAACCGTACCTACCAAATATGGTACAAAGGATGAATATCTGGCTGCAATTCGCGCTCTTCAGGCAGAAGGCATTGAGGTATTTGCAGATATCGTTTTGGGACATCGTCTTGGTGCGGATGAGAAGGAGCGTATTTTTGCATACGGAAGTGCCAGTGATGACCGGAACCGTCAGACCTGTGATAAAAAGAAAGTAACTGTTTGGACCAAGTTTACATTCCCAGGTCGTAATGGCAAATACTCTGATTTCAAGTGGGACTGGACCAACTTTCATGGTACTGATTATGATGCACACAGTGAGGAGAACGGTATTTTAAAATTTATTGGAAAAGACTGGGATACCGATGTGGACAGCGAAAATGGAAATTTTGACTATTTGATGGGAGTAGACCTTGATATGTCTGACCCGGAAGTATTGGAAGAATTAGACCGATGGGGAAAATGGTATTTAGATTTCACAGGTGTGGATGGCTTCCGTATTGACGCAGTAAAACATATTGAATTCCATTTCTTTAAAGTATGGCTTACCAAGCTTCGCGAATACAGTGGAAAAACACTGTTTGCGGTGGGAGAATACTGGAATGCAGAGCTTAGTCGTTTGCAGAATTATATAGAGAAATCAGCAAGAACCCTTTCTTTGTTTGATGTGCCATTGCATTTTCATATGTTTGAAGCTTCAAGAAGTAATGGTCAGTATGATATGAGAAATTTATTTAAAGGTACTTTAGTAGATGCCGATCCGGAACTTGCAGTAACATTTGTAGACAATCATGATACACAGTATGGACAGGCGCTTGAATCCTGGGTATTAGACTGGTTCAAACCAATGGCGTATGCACTTATTCTCCTTCGTGAAAAAGGATATCCATGTGTCTTTTATGGAGATTATTATGGCATTCCAAATAATAATCTAGGTGCAGTAAAAGAATTAAAGACGTTGTTAGCACTTAGAAGAGATGCGGCTTATGGGGCGCAGACGGACTATTTTGATGATCCAAGTATTGTAGGCTGGACCAGAGAAGGTGACAGCGAACATGAGGGGTCCGGTTTTGCAGTCATTATGACGATCAACAAAGGTGGCAAGAAAAAAATGTCCATGGGCACTAAATTTGCAGGCATGGTATTTAAGGATATTATGGAACAGGTTACGGAAACGGTTACTGTTAATAGAAATGGTTTTGGAGAATTTTTAGTTAAAGATGGTTCTATGAGCATTTGGGTTCCTACAGGAGAAGTTGTGGAGTTGCCGGAAGAAGAGGAAATTGAAGATACGGAGACGACTGAGGAAAATAGGGCTACAGTTACGGAAGAAAAGACTGTTGGCAGCGTGAATGAGCAAGTGGAAACGAAAAAATAGTAATTATTTAGAACCATGAATAGTTACGTTCTAAGCCCATGAAAATTCGTCTTTAGGGCGAAGGGCTTAGAACGGAATAAAATTTTTTTATGAAATACACAGTAAATTTTTATCTCTACTTGAACAGATTAAAAAAATTAAATTTTTTTAAAATTTTACTTGCATTATGTAAAAAGATGATATATAATAGTCAATGTCGCTGAGAGATAGAAGCTTGCAGCGAATAAAAGAATAATATTGGGATATCGCCAAGCGGTAAGGCACTGGATTCTGATTCCAGCATCCGGGGGTTCGAATCCCTCTATCCCAGCTAAAGACACTATGCAGATTGTATAGTGTCTTTTTTGTTCTATAGTAATATCATATTTACGTAGGCGGCCCTTTCCTCATGTGGGGCTTCGCCCTATAAAAATAAATATATAAAGTCCCCTTAGCCTGCGAGCAGTCACGTGGAGTTTGAATATTTATGTTGAGATAATAAGCCATGCCCATTCGGAAAGAGCCAGAATATAGTACAAATGCAAAAAACAAAGAAGGCGGCCCTTTCCTCATGTGGGGCTTCGCCCTATAAAAATAAATATATAAAGTCCCCTTAGCCTGCGAGCAGTCACGTGGACTTTATATATTTATTTTTGCATGGCTCAACTTATAACAAATCTTAAGAAATTGTAAGATTTTTTTAAGGTTTTAATAATTGAAAATATGTCATGAATGTGATAAAGTTAAAAGCGTCCATTTTACGTATTTCAGGAGCGGAATGATGGGACGTTTTGTTACTACCACTGAATAGGATGTGGAATGTAACACAAAATGAGAAAGCAGAGAGGGAGATGTTCTTTGCTAAAAATGAAAGGAGATTTGACATGAGAAAGAAATGGTCAAAGGCATTGTCACTTGCATTAGCTGTTACTATGTGTGCAAATGGTACACCGGTTACTACAGGTAATGGAGCAAAAGTGGTTGCTGCTACAAAGAAAAAGCAGGCAACAGTGGAAGGAAATTTGGGAGATACTTCAAAACAAAACAAAAAAGAAAAGAAGGCTTATGCAGAAGGACAGGCAGTTGTTATGTATCGTAACAACACAGATACTGTAAAAGGGCTTTCTTTAGGAAAAGCAGCAAAGGATATTTCTATTGAAAAAACATGTGACTTTTCAGATACCACAAAAACAAAGAGTTCTGTAAGTGCAAAGAGTACAAAGCAGAATAAAAATAATTTTAGTGTTTCTTTGGTAAAGTCAAGCAAGTATACAACCAAAGAATTAATTAAGAAGTTAGCACAGGACGAAAATGTGTTGGCAGTAGAACCAAACTATACATATCAGGCTACTGGTACTGCAGATTACAGCAAGTATCTATGGGGCTTGGACAATAAAGGTCAGAATGGTGGTACTGAGAACGAAGATATTAATTTAGATGCAGTATCTGGTGAGCAGGCTTCTGATAAAGAAAGAGTTGTAGCAGTTATCGATACTGGTATCAACTATAAAAATGATGATTTAAAGAACGTGGTTTGGAATAACCCTTATACAGACCAGTTAAAGGGTGAGCATGGATACGATTTTTTCAACGTAGATGCAGATCCTTTGGATGACAATGGACATGGATCACATTGTTCCGGTATCATTGCCGGAGATAGTACAGACGGAAAAGGTATCCGTGGTGTGGCTTCTGGAAATACCAAAATTATGGCACTTAAGTTCCTTGATGAGAGTGGTTCCGGATACGGATTTGATGCAATCTGTGCTTATAATTATATTTATAAGGCACAGCAGTTAGGTGTTAATGTAGTTGCTGTCAATAACTCATGGGGTGGAACAACAGATGAGACAGATGATATTTTAAACAAGATTATTGATTTAGTAGGTGAAAAAGGAGCCGTTACTGTTTGTGCAGCTTCTAATGATAGCGAAAATAATGATAAAGCAGATGTAAGTCCTGCAAATCTTGATAGTCCATATATTATCAGTGTAGCAGCAAGCAATGAAAAAGGTGAATTAGCAAACTTCTCTAACTATGGTAAAGAAAGTGTTGAAGTAGCAGCTCCTGGTACAGATATTTTATCTACTGTATCTGAAGATACATTTACACCATCTATTTATGAAAATAAGGATGAACTTTGTGGATACTACAACGATTTTTCTAAGGAATTTGTTGGTAATATTCAAGATATTGATGACGAGAACACAGTAGAAACTGATTTATCAAAAGATAAATTCCAGTATACTGTTGTAAAAAATGGAGAAGGTGAAGTTTCTTTCACAAAAGAGACAAAAGAATACTTTGGAACAAAGTCTGAAAATGCAGCATCTGCTAAGTTGAGTATTAAAAACGCAGAAGAAGGTGATGTATATTATTTATACATTCCTTATGATAGAGAAAAATCAGACACACCAGTATACCAAAATTTCATGCTTCGTGCAGAGTCACCAGATATTGACTGGTATACAGAAGGGTCAAGTTTTGTAGAATTATATGACTTACCGGTTGCTACCGGTGGTGCAATTGACCCATCTGCTTTGGCGAATGATTATGAGCATTATTTCGGTTATATCGATATATATAATACATCAAATTACTGGGATCAGATTAGCTTTAAGGCAGCGAAAAAGACAAAGAAAGCAGAAGATAGAACATTAGTTTATGCTTTATATATCGAAAAAGATGGAGATTATGCCGTTTATTTAGATGATGTAGCAGTCAGCAAAGCAAATGTAAAATCGGAAGAATTCGGACAGTATGCATTCTATAATGGTACTTCCATGGCTGCACCTTATGTGACAGGTTCTGTGGCTTTAGCAAAAGGATTGTATCCGAATGAAAGTGTAATGGAGACACGTGCACGTGTAGTTAGCAGTACAACCCAAAAAGAGAGTTTAAAAGATAAAGTTTCTACAGGCGGTGTAGTAGACTTAAGTAAAATTAAGAATCCAAACCCAGTTGTATCTGGAGCAAGTATTTCTGCAGATGGTGTAGTAACAGTAGATGGTATGTTCTTTGGACAGGATTCTACAGTAACCGTGAATGGTAATGCAGTAGATGTGATTAGTAAAACAGACCGTAGCGTTTCATTTAAGGGTGCTTACGATACGAAATTAGATGTAAAAGTAGAGAGAAATGGTTATAGTTCAGAAAAAGAATTTTTCTTTGTTTCTGGTAAAGATATGAAGAAAAATGGTGTATCTTTCAATGATTGGGCACAAGGTAGTGTAGTTTCTGACGGAGATAAATTATACTATGTATCGAATGCAGGAAGTATCATCGCATACGATGTAGATAATGAAAAATCATATTTAGAAGCAAATAAAGCTGGTTATGACGAAAAGGCAGAATTACCTGTTTTATTTAGCGAAATAAAAGATGCGATATTTGACCAGGAAGAAATTTTTGGAAAAGAAACAGAAACGGTTATTGTTTATGATTTATATGCGGCTACAAATGCAGTAACTTTAGGAAAGCAGCTTTATACAGTAGCACGTATGGATCTTAACTATGCAGAAGAAAATGCATTGGTAACTTATGATACAAAAAAAGCAAAATGGGTAAAAGTTGCAGATATTCCAAAAGAATATGTTGGAGCAGAAAAAATCACATTAGCATCTTATGCAGGAAAGTTATACTTAATCGGTGGATATAACACAGAGAAAGAAAAGAGTCTTGCAACGGTATATAGTTATGATTTAACAGCTAAGACATGGACAAAAGCAGCTGATATTCCAGAAGGAAGATATGGTGCAAAAGCAGTACAGACAAATAAAAAATTAGTTGTTACTTTAGGTGGAAATGAAAATGGTGGATGTAAGACCAACTACATTTTCGATGGTACAACATGGACAAAGGGCGGTTCTTTAGAAGGTGTTGTGGATACTACAACTTATAGTTATTCCATTCCTTATGAAGAAGGCATGAAGGAAACAGACGAGATTGAAGTGAATAAATTATTCGAGACAGCAAGCAAGAAGATTCAGTATTATGATGCTGCAGTAGGAGCAACAGATACTGGAGTAATTTATGCAGGTATCAAAGCAAATAGCATGGGTAATGTATTCTCATATGATTTGGCATCTAACACATTTAAGAAGGAAGATATTAAAATTACAACCAATAACAGTGAGGATACTGTTTATGGAGGTACAATTGGAAATAAATTCTACATCTTAAGTGGTATGGAATATGAAGATGTAATTAACTATGAATTATTCTTATTTAACAATGGAAATGCTGTATCTTCAAAAAATGTACAGGAAGAAAGTGGTACAGATTACGGATTTGGAAAAGAAGCAGAAGACCTTATATTCATTTCTTCTGCAGACGTAAAACATAAAACGGTTGAAGTAAAAGAAAAAGGAATTGCTTATCAGGGTGTAATCAATGGATTAGGTAAATATGAAATTGGAGATACCATTAAGTTAACAGCTGTTCCAATTTCGGATGATTTCTATGTAAAAGCGTTATATGTAAATGGAAAGAAAGTTAATAATGGCTATACAGTAACTGCCACAGAAGACTTAAATGGCATGACAGTATATGCAGAATATGGCGAATATGTAATAGGTATTGATATGTTACCACAGGATACCATTGTTGCAGGAACATCTAAGATGTTAATGGCTATGCCAATGCCGGTAACAGCTACAGACAAGACTTTGACATGGAAATCTAGTGATACAAGTGTTGTTAAGGTAGATAGCACTGGTAAGATTACAGCAAACGCAAAAGCTGCTGGAAAGACAGCTACAATCACAGTTACTGCAGCTGACCGTAAGAAAGTTGTAGCAACATGTAATGTAACCGTTACAAGCAAGGTGGCTGTAAAGAGTATTAAACTTACAGCTTCTAAGAAGACAGTAAAAGCTGGTAAGTCAATTACTGTAAAAGCAACTGTTTC
>JAFQCM010000102.1 GCA_017399445.1 Lachnospiraceae bacterium
AAATTTAAGAAAGAAAGTTCCTACGAGCAAGAGTGTACCAAAAAGCTGGAAGTGCCAACCTTAAAACTGGCTACATACACAAATGGGGCAGTCAATGCATATATCCGTTATAATCCGGAGTTTGCAGCACCTACTTCCGGCATTTTTATGGGGAAAGAAGGGGATGCCTATGAGTTTTATACACCAACAGATTTTAGTATGTATGAACCTGATGATGTGGCTCATGTAGGCTGGTATTATATACCGGTGCAGGCGGGAGAACCGACTTGGATGGATCCGTATTTAAATGAAAATATCAATATTTACATGATTTCTTACGTTGTCCCAATTTTTATGGATGGAGAATCTGTAGGAATCGTAGGTATGGACATCGATTTTACAGAGATTGAAAAATTAGTTGCAGATGTCAAGGTGTATGATACCGGATATGCATATCTTGTAAATGATGAAAATAATATTATGTATCACAAAGATTATGAAACCGGAACAGCACTAAGCGAAGTAGATGCTCAGGCAGTAGAAATTTTAAGTGATTCCGAAAAAGAGGGGGTAGTACAACATGTTGGCAAAAAACTGTTGATTTACGTTACTCTTGAAAATGGCATGAAATATGTAATGACTGTTCCTTATAGTGAGATGATATCTCAGGTTAATATTTTTACTAATATACTTGTTGGACTTGTTTTGATATGTCTTGTGTTTGCAATTGTATATGCATTTATTGTAGGCAATAGTATTTCAAAACCAATCAAGCAGTTAACAGCAATTATTAAAAAGACTGCAGATTTTAACTTTGAGAAAAATGCAGAAAGTCAGAAGCTTATGAAACTTACGGACGAAACAGGAGATATGGCACGTGCCATTCACCAGATGCGTAAAAAGATGCGTGTTATGGTTAGCGATATTGATAAATCCTGTCAATTCTTAAATACAAACTTTGAAAAACTGCAGACATCTTCAGATAATATTAATGAGATGGCAGAAAGCAATTCCTCTTTGACACAGGAATTGGCAGCAGGTATGCAGGAAACAAACGCTACCACAGAAAATATGAGAGAAAACTTAACCAGTGTAAGCGACAATGCATCTGCAATCGAAACACTTTCTACCGAAGGAAAAGATTTGTCTAAGGAAATTATGGAAAGAGCAGTACGTCTGGAAAAATCTACAGAAGATTCTGCTGAAAAGACAAAACAGATGTATGAAAAGGTAAGAGTAGACGCACAGGCAGCTTTGGAAAAATCTAAGGCGGTAGAAAAAATTAATACACTGACAGGAGCTATTGCAGAGATTTCATCCCAGACAGGTCTTCTTGCCTTGAATGCTTCTATAGAAGCAGCAAGAGCAGGAGAAGCTGGAAAAGGTTTTGCGGTAGTTGCTTCTGAAATCAGCAATCTTTCCAACCAGACAGCAGAAACCGTTTCTAACATCAATACCATTGTTCAGGAAGTGAACGAGGCAGTGACAGATATTGCAAAATGTCTGGATACTTCCATGGAATTTATGGGTGAAACAGTACTGACAGATTATCGGGAATTCAGCAAGGTAGGAGAACAGTACAAAGAAGATGCTACCATAATTGAAGAAAGCATGAATAATGTAAATCAGGCGATTGTAAATCTTGCAGCTAACATTAAGAAGATTACAGGAGCAGTAGAAGACATTGGACGCACAATCAATGAATCCAGCATCGGAATCAACGAAATTGCTGAAAAGACATCAGAAATGGGCGTTAAGACCAGCGATAATACAGAAGTAGTACATAGCAGTAAAGATAAAATTGTAATATTGAAGGAAATTGTGGAGCAGTTTACACTTTCCTAACAATATCTTTTATAAAGAAAAAGATGCAGTCATTTAAGATTGCATCTTTTTTTCCTTTATCCTCTCCAACATATTCAAGCATATCTAAAACATTAGTTTGTACATAGTTAATCATTTGTTACAACTCCAAAAAAATTTTTAATTTCTTCTTTTGATAAATCTCTGGAAGATACCTTTCTCGGAGTTATTTTTTCAGCGGCAGCGGCTGCATTTTCTAAAGCATTAACAAATGCTTCGGCAGTTTTAGTATCTTGAATAATAATGTTATGAAAAATACTTTGCGTTGCCATGATTTTCACTCCTTTCATACTTTCTCGCCATTAGGCGTTTGCGAAACGCCACAAGCCGCATAAATACGGCATATTTTTTGTTACAAAATAAAATATCAGCTTTTGCCGGAGCAAAATACATATTTACCCAGTTTGCAGCAGGAGATATGATAGAGATTAGTGCATTTTTAAAGACATTAATTGCAATATGTCTCTTTACTATCATATTTGGACGTTTCTTCTGTGGATATGCCTGTGCATTTGGAACTTGTGGAGACATTATATTTATGATATCTTCAGGTATTCAAAAAAAGATAAAAAAGAAACTTCCAAAACTGCCGCCAACAGCCAGTGGTATCTTGAAAAATCTAAAATATATTATTATGGCAGGCATTTTATTTGCTTGTATTATGGGAATTTATGACCGTTTCAGAGGAACTAGTCCATGGGATGTATTCAGTGTAATCAATGTCTGGAAAATTGTCCAAAGGAAAATATTAGTACCGGTTATGGAAAAATAAGAGGAAATGAAATCTGGGTGATTCTTGGAAAGGCAGTATTATTGCTTTTACTGTGCATGGTTTTGAATTTGACCAGATGGTAAAGAAAATAAGAAAAGTCTGGATGCAGTTTTTACCTGCATCCAGACTTTTCGTTTTTCTTATTTTATTTCTCAGCATGTTTCTTAATAGCCTGAAAGCTTTCTGTGCTGATTACATGTTCTATTTTACAAGCATCTTCTGCGGCAGTTTTTTCATCCACACCTAATTTTACAAGCCAAGAAGAAAGAAATTCATGTCTTTCATAAATCATTTCTGCAATTTCTTTTCCGGAGTCTGTTAGAGTAATAAATCCAGCTTCGCTTACCACAATATGTCCTTTTTCACGGAGGTTTTTCATAGCAATGCTGACACTTGATTTCTTATATCCTAATTCATTTGCAACGTCTACAGAACGTACCACAGGTAGTTTTGTACTTAACATTAAAATGGTTTCCAGATAATTTTCTGCTGATTCGTTTATATGCATACTTACACCTCATCTTTAAATTACGTAGTCATGGATTCATTATATCACAAAATGGGGGAGGACACAAATGTTTCATAAAAAGATTGGATATATGTTGGTTGAACGGACGCCCATGCCAGTCACCGAAGCTTCCTAAGTAGGCGAGACAACGTTTCGATGAACTAAGTTCCAAGAAACCACTAAATTCATCGCCAAAGGGCTCTTCATTAAGTGGTTTCTAGGAACTGGATTTCATCTACACTAAGAGCGTCTCTGAAATGCCTGCTTAGGAAGCTTCGGTGACTGGCAGAGGCTGTGTGTTGGTAACAACAACTAGGAGAGAGATGAGTAAAAATGAAGGGAATTGTCAAAAGATCATTGACAAGGAAAGGTGGGTTAGCATATACTAACTGTAGAAACGAAAATGAAAATCCTTATCAGTTAACTGAATAATAATAAGAATTAAAATAGAACAGAGATTAGGCTGAAATATTTTAGACGAGTGGGGGTAGCCTTTTAAGTTAGAGGTAGGATAAAGTGAACAATCGATATAATACAAAGGGGCTTGTAAGTGTTGTAGTGATTGTTGCGAAGAAGGAGGCTACAATGTGAAAAAAGAAAAGAAGCAGGGAATATCGAAGAAGCATGAGACGGAACGTTATCAGAGAACCCAAATGCAAAAAGAGATGGTAATACAGAAATTAAAGGAACGTGGATGCAGAATTACGAAACAAAGGCTGCTTCTTTTGGATATTATTTTGGAAGAAAAGTGTTCCTGTTGTAAAGAGATTTATTATCGGGCAGTGGAACAGGATGAAGGAATTGGAACTGCTACCGTATATAGAATGATTAATATCTTAGAAGAAATTGGTGCTATTAGTAGGAAGAATATGTATAAAATTGCCTGTGATAAAGAATGCCATATGGATGAAGTATGCAGAGTGGAACTGGATGATGATACGGTATATCATTTTTCAGCCCAAAAGTGGAATTCTGTCATTCGGGCAGGATTAAAGGCATGTGGATATATGCAGGAGCAGGAAATCAGAAGCGTAATGATACCTACGAACGTACAGGAAAATTTGAAAGTTAAAAGAGATTTCGTATCAAATTATAGTGATAGGAAGGAGTGGAACTTATAAAATTCCACTCCTTCTTTGGGGTTTGGTGATGGTACATTTCTTGTATAGCGTTTTTGGAATGCTATAAGAGAGAGACTATTGACTATATGAAAATTTTAGAGGAAAATAGAAAAAAACGAATCAGGAGAAGTGCTATGGAACAATTACCAGTGGTTACATTAATGAAATTGAAAAATACAGTAGAACGGATTTTACATGTAAGGGGAAATTACCAGGGTGGCATTTTGGAAATGTCGGTGATAGTGGATAACAATTTAAGCAAGGAGGTAGTGGAAACAGTACTGCCCAAATTACTGCATGCCTTAAAGCTACAAGGAGAAATTTTTCGAAATGTAAGATTTAATTATGGAATTTGGCAGGAAGATGAAGTGATAAAAAATCAGGTGTGTCCTATGATGGCCGCTATTTCAGCCGGTTTTTATGAAGAATACCAACAGAAGGAGAGGGCAAAACATTTAGGAGCCTTGGTAAAATATTTGAAATTATTTCATGCAAGATCAAAGTTAATTTTGGTGTTAACAGATGAAAAGTGTCAAATAGAAGAAAATGTAAAAAGTGAAATGCGGCCTTTTTTGGATAAAAAACTTATGCTGATAAAGATTAATGAAGAAAAAGATATCAAAATTCAGTATCGGGAATTTTGATATTAGAGGAATAAGTGATAAAATCTCTCATATTCTTTTGGATAGAATGGTGGGGGATTTTATTAAAGAGAACCCGGAAACTACTGTAATTAACATTGCCTGTGGGATGGATACCAGAGTATATCGGGTAGATAACGGAAAAGTCCACTGGTACAATATTGATTTGCCTGAGACAATTGGAGTTCGTGAAAGGTTTTTAAATGAAAGTGAAAGGATTTGCATGATTGCAAAATCAGCTATGGACGAAAGCTGTACATAAGTGGTAGGAAAACAAAAAGGAAAGGTATTGGTGGTAATAGAAGGTCTTACCATGTATCTGACAGAAGGGATGAAGGTTATGTATCCGGCATATGGACTGATTGGATGGATTCCGGCTGTCCCAAATATTGCAAACAGGTTAGTGGTGTTGAGAAAGGGTATGGATATAAATTTGTATTAACCGTATAGAGTATTAACTGTTAGATGAGGAGAAATAATATGAGAATTGTTTGGAGTGTATTGAGATTTATCGGTATTGCATTAGGAAGCATAGGGGGAAATTGAAAATAATTATCAATAATTTATATTGATTTTTAAAGACAGGTGTTAAAACATCAATACAATCATTGCAGATACTACAATCGCTGATTTGGCAGTAGCTTTAAATATTTGTCAGATTAAGACAGGAGCTCCTAGCCGTTCAGAACGTGTAGCAAAATACAATCAGTTGCTTCGTATTGAAGAAGAGTTAGGCGAAAGCGCTGTATACCCGGGAATTAAAGCGTTTAATAATAAAAATTCAAGGTAGGAAATAAATTAAGAGGCAATCATGCAGACAGTAAATACTGAAAGCATGATTGCTTTTTTTCAGGGATTTCAGTATACTAACAAAAAATGATTTGTTGGAAGAAAAAAGTTTTATGGATGATTTAAAGGCAGCAGATGAGGAAACGATAAATATATGAAAATAATACATAAATTTATGAAAAGGAGTAAATATGGAACAAAATTTAGATTTTGAATCTTTAAAGAAGAATTTGTTTGATGTAATAAAGGAATCACAAATTAAGTTGGGGTACGCAAAGACTTCTATCGGATTTTATTATCCGCTGGAATCACTAAATCGTTTGTTAAATTCTGATTTGGATGAAGCAGGCATGAGTCAGGTGCTGAAGGAGTTTGCCGCCTTTTCAGAAAAGGAACTGGGTAAGATTCTTATTTCCTGTAAGAATACCAGGTTTTGCATTCGGATTCCCGAAGAAGGTGTAGAATATGTCCATGATAAAGTGACAGATACAGGTTTTCTTGAAGTATTTATTGAGAAAATTGGACATTGTAATCTAAGTCTGGATGGTATTTTAGAAGTGTTCTACCAGTATTCCAATCATGTCACTTGTAAAAAAATAGAAAGTGAAGATTTTAATTATGTGGTTTATTTTGAAGATGGAGAGCCAGATGATTATCGGTATTGTATTAAATTTGAAGGAGGCTGTGCCATATATCATCGTTTTACTCCCAAAGATTATGAGGCGTTTGGATTCGAGGAAATGATTTCACTGTAGATACTACTGTTGTTTTGGGGTGGAGTTTTTGTAGAACTTCACATTATCATCTTCCATATCAGTAAATATGATGAACAGCGGTCATGTAAAAATGGAAAAATAGTCATGTAAAAATGGAAAAAATAGTCTTGACAAAAAAGAAACTTTGAGCTAACATAACAGTGTTATCAGATAACGCTGTTATGCAAAACAAGCTAACAAATAATTTGAGGTGAGCCTTTGAAGAATGAAAAAGAAACAAAAGAAAATCTCTTGAATAGTGCAAAAAAAGAGTTTTTAGAAAAAGGATTTATGCAGGCATCTCTTAGAAACATTTGTAAAAATGCAGGAGTTACCACAGGTGCGTTGTATTTCTTTTTCAAAGACAAGGAAGATTTGTTTGCAAATGTGGTGCAAGAACCACTAAATCAATTATATCAGCTTATGAGTAGCCATTATGAGCTGGAGAAAGAAATCCCATCTATAGAACTGCATTCATTGGAAGACTTTGGAGAAGATATTGAGATGGCAAAACAGGTCATTGGTTTTATGTATCAACATTATGACGAATTCCAGCTGATTCTGACCAAAAGCCAAGGTTCTCGTTTTGAGAATTGCATTGACTACTTTGTGAGTGTCAGTGAAAAACATTATCGTATTATGGCGGACAGAATTGCAGAAACTATGGGAACTAAGAAACTGGATGATTATATGATTCATTGGGTGGCTCATATGCAGATTGATGCCTTTGTGCACCTTTTGACTCATGAAAAGGACAAAGAAGAGGCAACAAAGCAGATTGAAAACATTGTATATTATATTATTGCGGGATGGCTTGCAATGTTTCAGATAAAAGAATAATAGAAAAAATGCCGTTTCCTTATTTGTAAGGGACGGCTAAAAAAATAAACTTTACATAACACTGTTATGCAACTAGGAAAATTTACAAAGCAAAAGGAAAGCCATTTATGGAATTTTGCCACACCGAAGGAGTACAGAGTAATGTAGGTTCTGAATAATTACAATATATTATATATAGAAAGGAAATGAAATTATGTATTTAGAAGTAAAAGACATTAAGAAAAGTTATGGAAAGGACGGAAGCTATGTACAGGTTCTAAAAGGAATCACAACAGGTCTAGAGAAAGGAAAAATGTGTGTTATTCAGGGAACCAGTGGTTCCGGTAAGTCTACTTTTTTGAACTGTATCGGAGGATTAGATACCTTGGATTCCGGTTCTATTAAAGTGGATGGAAAAGAAATTGCAAATTTAAAACCTGCAACTTTGTCTGATTACCGAAGAGATTATCTGGGATTTATCTTTCAGTTTTATAATCTGGTACCAAATTTGACAGTTAAAGAAAATATTCAGGTTTGCCAGTATCTTACAAAAGAGCCATTAAATATAGATGAATTACTGGACACTCTTGGTTTAACAGAACATCAGAATAAATTTCCATCCCAGCTTTCTGGAGGTCAGCAGCAAAGATGTGCCATTGCAAGAGCACTAATTAAAAATCCTAAATTGTTGTTATTAGATGAACCTACTGGTGCATTGGATTCTAAAACCTCAAGAGATATTTTGATATTACTGGAAAAAATTAACCAAAAGTATGGAACCACCATGCTTCTTGTAACCCATAATAATTCCATAAAAAACATGGTACATAAGGTAATCATTATCAAAGACGGACAGATTCATAAAGAGTATGAAAATGAAACAAGAGTACCAGCAGCAGAACTGGAGGATTTATAATGCAGAAAATATTAAGAAAAAGAGTAGTAAGAGATTTAAAAGAAAATTTTCTGCGATATCTGGCATTAGGGCTTTTAATTATACTTGGAATGTATTTGGTGGTGAGTATTATTGGAGCAGCAGATACCATTATTGATGGAACCAGACAGATGGCAGAGCAAAATCAGTGTGAAGATGGACAGTTTGGAACTTTTGTACCATTATCAAATCAGGAAAAAGAAGAAATTACCAATCAGGGAATTACTTTGGAAGAAATGTTTTATCTGGATTTCTCCATGGAAGATGATAGCACCCTGCGAGTATTCAGCAACAGACAGGAAATTAATCTGATTGCATTAGAGGAGGGAAAGCTGGCAGAAAAGGAAAATGAGGTGGTACTGGAAAAAAGATATGCAGAGGAACATTCCTATAAGGTAGGGGATAGTATTACCATTGCAGATAAAGAATACAAAATCACAGGTATTGGTACTACACCGGATTATGAAGCTCCTTACAAAGAATTTTCGGACAGTTCGGTAGACAGCAGTCAATTTGGTGTGGCATTTTTGACAGAAGATGATTATGAAAGACTAAAATCCACTGAAAAAAGTGAAAAGACAGAGAGTTATTATTATGCCTATCGTTTGAATGGGAAAATGACAGATGAGGAATTAAAGGAGCAAATAAAAGAGTTTGAATTTTCAGCAGAAGAAATAGAAGATGTATATTTTCAGGAATACTGGGACAGAACCGGTGGGAAGAAAGAGGAACTTCAGGAAGGAATTACGGAATTAAATGATGGTGGAGAGGAACTCAGAAATGGGTTGAGTGAGCTGACAGAACATAATCAGGAACTGACAGATGCTGCAGAGCAGTTGCTGGCAGTATATCCGCAAGGAACACAGGCAGGTCAGGCAGCCAATAACTTTGTGAAATCTTTAAAGGAATATGCAGATGGAGTAGAGAAAGTAGCAGACGGTTCAAAAGAACTTTCCGAAGGAATCAATGAGTTGGATGAGCAGACAAATGAGCTGATGGATGAATACTTTGAGATAGAACTAAGCAATCTGACCATGTTTTTAAAAGCAGAAGATAATCTTAGAATCGGAGCTGCCGGAGATGATCAGATTATCAACAAGTTAGGTGGTCTCATTGCGGGAGTGGTTGTAATGATCCTGTTTACCTATGTGATTTCTGTATTTGTGATTCATGGAATTGAAAAGGAAAGCAGTGTGATTGGAGCATTGTATGCATTGGGAGTAAAGCGAAAAGATTTAATCTGGCACTATTTACAGCTTCCGGTAATAGTGACAGTTTTGGCAGGACTGGTTGGAACGGGAATTGCTTTTTCAAGTATTGGGATTCCGGTGCAGATGCAGGATTGTTATGATTACTTTTCCATTTCAAAGCTGCAGGTTCGCTATCCGGCATATCTTATGGTGTACAGCGTAATTATGCCGCCAGTAGTAGCACTTTTGGTTAATTATTTTGTTATCCGAAAATCATTGTCAAAGACTGTTTTAAGCCTTTTGAAAGAAGAAAAAAAAGAAAGTAAAATCAGTAATGTCGACCTGGGAAATATGGGATTCATCAGACGTTTTCAAATTCGTCAGATGCTTCGTGAGGTAAGAACAGGATTTACTGTAATATTTGGAATGTTTATATCCTTGCTGATTTTGATGCTGGGACTGGATTGCTATGTGATGTGTAGTCATATAAAAACAGCAGCAGAAACAGATACGAAATTTGAATATATGTATACTTATAAATATCCGGAAGAACAGGTTTTGGAAGGTGGAGAAGAAGCATTTGCGAAAACCTTGAAACGAGAGGCTTATGGTTACAATTTGGATGTAACACTTCTTGGAATTAGGAAAGAAAATCCATATTTTGAAGTGAAAACGGAAAAAGGGGAAAATAAAGTAGTTGTGACTTCTTCTGTAGCTGAGAAGTATAAGTTGGGTGTAGGAGATGATATTGTACTTAAGGATGAAGAAGAAGGTAGAAATTATGCCTTTACTATAACAGATGTGGTAGAGTATAGTACAGGATTTTATGTGTTTATGGATATCGAAAGTATGCGGGAACTTTTTGAAGAGGCAGATGACTATTATAATGTGGTGTTCTCTGATAAAGAGTTAGATATTCCGGCAGGAAGATTATATTCCACCACAAACCGAGAGGAACTGGTACAGTCTTCTGGTATTTTTGTTGATATGATGATGTCAATGATAATTATGATGACCAGTGTGGCAATTTTAATTTTCTGTGTAGTTATGTATTTGATGATGAAAGTTATGGTAGACCGGTCTGCTTTTGGAATATCACTGGTGAAGATATTTGGATATCGGCCAGGAGAAATTCGGAAACTGTATCTGAATGGTAATTTTTATACTATTTTGGTGGGAGCAGCGGTTAGTGTACCACTATCTAAAAAAGTCATGGATTTATTGTATCCTTATATGGTAGCAAATGTGGCGTGCGGTATGAATCTGGATTTTGGATGGAAATTGTATGTGGCGATTTTTGCAGCAATAATTGTTGTATATTTGATTATTAATCAATTGCTGGTATATAGAATAAACAAGATTGTTCCGGCAGAAGTTTTGAAAAATAGGGAATAGATATGGGTCAATTATCGGAAATGGAGTTTTTATGTATGCTCTTTATGGGCCTGTGAAAAAGAAATCATAGTGTGATACACATAAAAAAAGAGGCTTTCGGTTACTAATAATAGCCGAAAGTCTCTTTTTTAATATTTTCAAATTGGTACAAATTATTATTTTTTCAATAAATCCACCAACTGGCGAATATTTTTCTTCCCAAAGCTGACAATTTCTCCATCTCCCACAATCAGACAAGGAACACTCATCACATTATATTGCTCCTTAATCTTTGGAAAATGGTTCAGGTCATAAACCTGGGCAGTAATATTAGAATTCTCTGTAGCAAGCTTTTGAGCAGCAGTAACAAGTTCCGGACACATAGTACAGGAGAGGGAAACAAGTACCTTTAAATCCTGTTTTTCTGTTATGGCGGCAATATCCGATTTTACATCCTGGTCTAATTGCTGACCAGGCCCTGACGCATTATAAAGGCCAAGAACAAAGGAAGTAAATTCGTGACCACCAGGAACTCCATGAAAAGCAAGTCCTGTCCAACTGCCATCAGCACGGCAGATTTGGACACAAGGTGTTTCTTCTCCACCATCTTCAACAACAAGGGTTAATTTGTCAGTTAATTTCACTAATTCTTCCATATAAGAACGTAACTCATCAGAGACAGGACGGTCATCCAACTGTAATTTCAGAATAAGCGGTGAGGCCATTCGGGAGAAAACAGTATCTAATTGAGCCAGCATGTCTGAAGTAAATAAGCTGCTTTCTGAAGGAACAGAAGCATTTTTAATTCCTGCTGTTTCGCTTTCTTTTGGAGCGGTTATCGGTTTTTCAGGCTGTAAACCGGTTTTTTGCTGCATAGCAGCAGCATATTTTTCCAGTTCTGTAGCAGCAAGAGCACCATCACCTACCGCTGTTACTACCTGACGCAGCGGTTTCACACAAACATCACCGGCTGCATAAAGCCCATCTATGGAAGTTTTCATGGTGCGGTCCGTGATAACATATCCTTGTTCGTTTAGTTCAGCCAAGTCCCGGATTAATGCAGTGGCGGGAGCATAACCGGCGAAAACAAAGACACCAATATTGTCATTGTTTTCAGCTGTATATTCTGTTACTTCTCCAGTGCTTGTATTTCGATAGCGAATAGAGTGAAGAGAACTGTCGCCACTGACCTGTTCTACTTCTGTATTTGTTAATACAGTGATTTTCTCATGGTTTTTTGCTGGTTCAGCAGTTGCAGCTGCACAAGTAAAATCAGGCTCACGAACCAGGATGGTTACATGACGTGCATACTTTGTAAGGAAAACGGATTCTTCAGCGGCCGCAAAACCACCGCCAACTACAAATACTTCCTTATCTGTAAAAAATTCCCCATCACAGGTTGCACAATAAGCAACACCCCGTCCTTTAAATTCTTCTTCTCCAGTAAAGCCAACAGATCTAGGATGAGCTCCTGTAGCAAGAAGAATTCCAAAACATTTCAACTGGCCACGGCTGGTATGAACAGTTTTTACATCATCTTTTAAAGAGAGCGATTCCACTTCAGCAAGCATAAATTCTGCACCAAAATGTTCTGCCTGACGTCTCATGTGTTCTGTTAATTCTTTGCCGCTAGTCCGCTCAACACCAGGATAGTTTACCACTTCCTCAGTGATGGTAATTTGACCACCAAAGTGTTCCTTTTCAATTACAATAACACGATATTTTGCCCGGGCAAGATAAAGTGCAGCTGTTAATCCAGCAGGACCACCACCAACGATAACTACATCATAAAGATTTTCCATAGATAACCTCCATTCTCATAAAAGCAGCATCGGATATCCCGCTGCTGCTTTTGAACTGTTTTTAACTTATAACTGTCCAACTAAATCAAGACTTGGTTTTAATGTTTCTGCACCTGGCTGCCATTTTGCAGGGCAAACTTCATCACCGTGTTCATGAACAAACTGACATGCCTGCAGTTTACGGAAAAGTTCATCTGCATTACGTCCTACATTTCCGGCACTTACTTCATAGGAAACAATTTTTCCTTCCGGATTAATAATAAAGCTTCCACGTTCTGCTAAACCATCTGCTTCAATGAGCACCTCAAAATCACGTGAAATTGCATGAGTAGGATCTGCTAACATTGGATACTGAATTTTCTTGATACGGTCTGATGTATCATGCCATGCTTTGTGTACGAAATGTGTATCTGTAGAAACAGAGTAGATTTCACATCCGGCAGCCTGGAACTTATCATAGATATTTGCCAAATCTTCTAATTCTGTAGGACATACAAAAGTAAAATCTGCAGGGTAGAAGAAGAATACACTCCATTTACCAAGAATATCGTTCTTTGTTACTGTTGTAAAACTGTTATTTACAAAAGCCTGTGCGGTAAAATCGCTAATTTCTTTGTTAATCATTGACATAATTAAAAACCTCCTAAATGTTAAAAATTCTATTAATTGTTTTATAAGAGCAGTGCTCTTGTTCTCTTGCGAGGATAATATAACATATGAATTTATAAAAGTCAATAATGATTACTATTATTGTTTTTGAAAAATTTTTCCTGTTACTGATTATCCTATTTTATAGTACCCAAAAAGTTGTTCAAATAGACTAAAATGTCTAAAAAAGAAAATACGTTATTGAGAATAAATCTCCTATAAGGTACTTGATTAAGATAGTGAGGTATGCTATTCTAACGATGGTTAGTTAAAGCTAACCTATGAAAGAATGGAGGTTTATTATGAATACAATTTATGTAGTTTATTGGTCACAATCAGGAAATACACAGGCAATGGCAGAAGCTATTGGAAAAGGAATTAAGGACGCAGGAAAAGAAGCATCTGTAGTTTTTGTAGGGGATGCATCTATTGATGAATTGAAAAAGGCAAATGTTTTTGCTTTAGGATGCCCATCCATGGGAGCAGAAGTTTTGGAAGAAACAGAAATGGAACCATTTGTTGCTGATTTGGAAGGCTTTGTGGCAGGAAAGAAGATTGCATTGTTTGGCTCTTTTGGATGGGGCGACGGACAGTGGATGAGAGACTGGGTAGACCGAATGAGTGGTGCAGGAGCCACTATCATTGGTGGAGAAGGTCTGATATGTCATGAAATGCCAGATGAGGCAGGTCTTGCAGAATGCGAAAATCTTGGTAAGCAGATAGCAGAGGCCTAAATGGAGTAGAGATATGCTGGAACATGGATTAATTGAGTATTGTGCTCCAACTCTTGCAGGAATTAAAAGTGCAAATCTTTTTAACTATCACTTTTCATCAAAAGATTATGTTGTTCAGGAACTGAATGACCTAAATCAGAAATTAAATGAAAAGGGGGTATATGTGGAAGCACTATTGTGGAAAGAAAATTCCGTGCTTATTTATGTATATCGCCGGAGCTATTTAATAAAAGAATTACAGCAGGATAGTGTGAAAGAGTTTTTGACTTCCTATGGTTACATAGACAATCGAATAGAGATATGCCTGCATCACTTAAAGGAGCGACTTTGGGAATATGATGGCTTTCCTCACGAGATAGGAGTTTTTCTAGGTTATCCACTAGAAGATGTAATTGGTTTCATTCAACATGAGGGGAGAGATTGCAAATGTTGTGGATTATGGAAAGTCTATTGTAATGAAGTGGAGACGAAAAAGCTTTTTGAAAAAATGCAAAAATGTACAAAAATATATTTACAAGTATTTGCAGAAGGAAGAACGATTAGTAAAATGACAGTTTGTGCATGAGAAAGCATATCTTATTTACAAATATGAAAAATTCATAATTAGTAAAAAAGGCTAATAATTGAACTGAAAAGAGATATTTTCTTGGTCAAATAAGAAAATATCTCTTTTTCTATTGAGAAAATTTATCAACAACATGAAAGTCATAGAAAAAGAAAACTATTAGCAGTATAATGTTTCTTAAGGAGGGTTGTCCAATGAAAAATCATAAATTCTGGGCATGGGCTTCGGTGGTTTGCATGCTCATGGCAATCTATACAGGTTATAAGCATAAATAATGAAGGAGGTATTTGAAAATGACAGATATTTTCAAAAAGTTTGATGGAAAAAAAGCGGGGATTTTCGCAGCAGGAGTTTTATTTGGAACAGCAGGTCTTAAAATTTTAACTAGCAAAGATGCAAAGAATGTATATACAAAATGTACTGCAGCAGTACTTCGGGCAAAAGAATGTGTCATGAAAACTGTTACCAATATTCAGGAAAACGCAGAAGATATTTATGCAGAAGCTCAGCAGATTAACGAAGAAAGAGAAATGCTGGATGCAGAATTTCTGGATGAAAGTGAAACAGAAATGGAATAAAGTGAGAAACAGTATAAATGAAAAGTACAACACCTGTGGGTTACTGCAGGTGTTTTTCTCTAATATGGAAGGATAGTGTGGCAAATGAGATTTAAAATACTACATGAAATAAAAGGACGTATGAGAATACATATAGTCCAAAAACAGATGAATTTCCAGGAAGCAGATATTCTTCAATACTATTTAACAAGTAAATATAATATTGTATCTGTAAAAATTTATGAGAGAACGCAGGATGTAGCTATTTGTTATAGAGGAAACAGAAAAAGGGTCATAAAAACCTTACAAGAGTTTAGTTATGAAACTGTGTCAGTTCCAGATTATGCATGGGAGAATTCCGGAAGAAAAGTAAATCGGGAATATTGGGACAAATTGGTGCAAAGTGTAGTAATGCGAGTAGGCAGTAAGTGGTTTCTTCCGGCTCCTGTCAGAACCATTATTACAGTAGTTAAGTCCGGAAAATATATATGGAATGGTATTCGTACATTGGCAAGAGGAAAAATCGAAGTACCGGTTTTAGATGGAACTGCCATTGCCATATCACTCCTTCGTGGGGATATGAAAACAGCAAGTTCTATTATGTTTCTTCTTGGAATTGGAGAAATATTGGAGGAATGGACCCATAAGAAGTCGGTAGATGATTTGGCAAGAAGTATGTCCTTAAATATTAGTAAGGTCTGGTTTCTTTCGGATGGAAAAGAAATTTTGGTGGATGCGGAACAAATAAAACAGGGAGATAATGTGGTGATCCATGTGGGAAATGTAATTCCTTTTGATGGTGTAGTAGTAGAAGGAGAAGGAGCAGTAAATCAATCTTCTCTCACCGGAGAATCACTTCCTGTTTTAAAGGACGAGGGAGGTTATGTATATGCAGGAACTGTACTGGAAGAAGGGGAAATTACAGTACAGGTAAAAGAAACCTCTGGCTCTAATAAGTTTGAAAAAATAGTAACAATGATTGAAGAATCAGAAAAATTAAAATCTACTATGGAGGGAAAAGCAGCTCATTTAGCAGATAAGCTGGTTCCTTATACGTTGCTTGGAACAGGACTGGTTTACCTTTTCACCAGAAATGTAACCAAGGCGCTATCTGTGTTAATGGTAGATTTCTCCTGTGCATTAAAGCTAGCAATGCCAATTTCAGTGTTATCTGCTATTAGGGAAGCTGGCACACATAAGATAACGGTAAAAGGTGGAAAGTTCTTAGAAAAAGTTGCAGAAGCAGATACCATTGTATTTGATAAAACAGGTACACTGACTAAGGCACAGCCTACAGTGGTGGAAGTGGTACCATTTATAGAAGAAAACCCAGATGAATTACTGCGTACAGCAGCATGTTTGGAAGAACATTTTCCACATTCCATGGCGAAAGCCGTTGTAAATGCAGCGCAAGAACGGGGACTAACTCATGAAGAAAAGCATTCTAAGGTAGAGTATATTGTGGCTCATGGAATTTCTTCTAAGGTAGATGGGAAAAAAGTAGTCATAGGAAGTTATCATTTTGTTTTTGAAGATGAAGGATGCCGGATACCGGAAGGTATGAAAGAAAGGTTTGATAATCTCACAGAAGAGTACTCACACTTGTATCTTGCTATAGAAGGACAATTGGCAGCAGCTATCTGCATAGAAGATCCTGTAAGAGAAGAAGCCGCTATAGCTGTGAAAGCATTGCGAAAGGTTGGATTTGATAAAATCGTAATGATGACAGGAGACAATGAGAGAACCGCCTGCTCCATAGCAACTAGAGTAGGTGTGGATGAATACTATGCAGGGGTTCTTCCAGAAGACAAGGCTAAATTTGTAGAAAAAGAAAAGGCAGCAGGAAGAAACGTTATTATGGTGGGGGATGGAATTAATGATTCTCCGGCACTTTCTGCAGCAGATGTAGGTATTGCTATCAGTGATGGTGCACAAATTGCAAGAGAAATTGCTGATATTACAATAGAGGCAGATGATTTGTTAGAGTTGTTAACACTGAAAAAAATTAGTAATGGACTGCTAAAAAGAACCAAGAAAAATTATGCAAGCATTGTTGGTATTAATACCGGTTTAATAGTGCTAGGGATTTGTGGAATGATCCAGCCTACTACTTCGGCACTGCTTCATAATACTTCAACATTGGCCATTAGTTTAAATAGTATGAAAGATATCTTGGATAAGAAAGTTTGATGAAATATTTTCTCCATTCTATGATTCATGATTGTTTCGTAGAATGGGGGACTTTTTAGTTTGCGGGAAATTTCTTTGTCTGCAAACAGAAATTCCGAATTTGATGGATGGAGCGGTATGTATAACAGTAATCCTTTAAGTGTAAAGATTATAACAGAACATATTCACAATGATATTTATTTATGGAAATTAAGAGAAATTTATGGAAAAGAAATGTATGAAAATGTCTATATTGAAACAGAATTTGAAAGAAAGAGCAGGAGGAAAAGCATATGAAAATTATGGTATCAGGATTAGTAAACGTAGAAACTAATATAAAAATCAGGGAATTTCCGGTTTCTTATTACCCGGTGGACTATCCGTTCTTTGGTATTGCTTCTTCCGTAGGCGGGGTTGCTTACAATGTGTCAAATGCCTTAAGTAAACTGGGAAATGAAGTAGAGTTAATTTCATATACAGGAAAAGATTTTGAAGCAGAGAGAATTTTTACAGAGTTAGAAAAGAACAAAATTGGATTTTCAAAGGTAAGAAAGGAACTGAAAGAAACGCCTGTGTCAGCAATACTTTATGACGCTCAGGGAAAAAGGCAGATTTACTGTGACTTGAAAGACATTCAGGAAAAAACATATGTATATAATGAAAAAGAGCAAAACATGGATGATTATGACATAATTGTTCTTTGCAATATTAATTTTAACCGAGAACTATTAAAGAAAGCGAAAAAATCAGGAAAGATCATTGCTACGGATGTACATGTGTTAAGCAATATAGAAGATGATTATAACAAAGATTTTATGGAGTGTGCAGATATTTTATTCTTAAGTGATGAACAGCTTCCTGCATCGGCAGAAGAATTTATTCTTCAGATAAAAGAACGGTATCCGGCAAAAATTGTTGTAATTGGAAGAGGAAGCAAGGGAGCACTACTGTATGATCGTGAAAGAAATCAAGTGACAAACCTTGGGGCAGTAAAAGTAGGTGAAGTGGTGAATACAGTTGGAGCAGGGGATGCTTTGTTTTCTTCATTTCTTCATTTCTATGGAAAAGGGTATGAGCCAGTAGAAGCTTTAAAGCGTGCTGAAGTTTTTGCTTCTGCGAAAATTCGGGAAAGTGGTGCTGCAAATGGATTTATTGAGGAAAAAGAAGTGGAACAATTATACAGCAAGGGAGAACTGAAATTTTCTTGTAAATAATATATGTGTGGGCTGACAGCCCACACATAATGTCTTTAATATTCTAAAGAATTTACCGTATCTATAAAGGTTTCCGGATGAAATCTGTGAATATTATGATTGCTGGACAGCTCTACCAGTTCACAGTTTTTCATAAGAGAAACAGCATTTCTTGCCTGTTCATCAGAAGATGCTGCCTGTAAAATTCCATCTTCTGTATAAGAGTCTTTGGCATGAATAAAAACAGCAGGAACTTCAATATCAGACATAAGAGTTTCATGGGAAATATCACTATGCCAGGTATAATCGTAAAAATGTTCTCCAAATGAAAAATCATATTCTTTTATATATAAGAATGGATAGTTAAGAGATTCCGGCATAAAAAAGTATTGTACCGGTTTCTCTGGATGCTTTTCATGATACCATTGTGCGTAATTGGCAAGTCCATCCATAGAGGAACTCATATATAATTGTCCCCATAAGCAATGACGCATATAGTAGGCTTCCCAACATTCTGCCTGGTCTGTTAATAAATATTCGTGCATATTTTTATATGTGTCCTGATAAGCAAAAGATTTTTCAAAGTAATCCTGCTCTGTTGAAAAAACAGGCGGATCTTCCAAAATAGCCCCTACAATCAAATCACCACCATAAGCAGCTACATAGGAAGCAAGTAACCCACCAGAAGAATGACCGGAAACAATGGTTTTCTCCTGAATTACATTGGTAACAAACCAGATAAAATCCTCCCCATTCTCCTTTAAATAATATTTACCTTCATCATGGGTGGAGCTTCCATGTCCGTAGCAATCTACTGCAAACACATGGTAATTTTTACTTAATTTTGGAAGAACAGATGCATAATCTTCCCAGGTACCTGTCTGTCCGTGAATAAGCAAAAGAGCATCTCCATTATCTGGTCCCTCAGCATAATTAATGATAGAACCATCAGGCAAAGTTGATTGTTTTTCCTGAAAACCGGACTTTAATGTTTTTTTATAATCTTTTTGCCAGTAATAAGTACAAGTGTAACAATAAATAGCAATCCCGGCTATGATTAGCAGGAAAAGTGTCAAAAGAATATAACAGATTGTTTTTGATTTCTTTTTCTTGGAATTGGAAACAGAGTTCATTTACCAGTCCTCCTTTTTTGTAAAAGTATTGGTATTTATTGCCTGCATCAATTCCTTCATTGCATTTGCAGGCAGTATCGCCAGTCCTCGGTCTTCGTCCCCGAATAACAAAAGCTGATCCCCCTCCTGAATATGAAATATTTCACGGGCCTTTTTGGGAATTACAATCTGTCCTCTGGCACCAACAGTGAAAGAACCAAAGAAATATTTCCCTTTTGGTGGAGTCGTGTTAGCAGCAGAATTGGGATGTCCCACCAAAGCATCTATGGAGACACCATATAAATCAGCCAGTGCAATACATTTGGAGATATCCGGAGTATTTTCGCCCTTTTCCCAATTGGCAACAGCCTGTCTCGATACCCCTATCTTTTCTGCTAATTGTTCTTGGGTAAAACCAGCGTTTTTTCTAAGTGTGGCTAAAATCTGATTTATCATACTTTTTACCTCCTCTGTATTTCATTTTAATTGTATTTTGGGCAATTGTCTACCAAGAGAATTTTACACAATGTAAAAAATACTTTACAAAAAACACCGTACATTAGCATACTACTATTGACAAAAGGAGAATATAGTGTAAAATATGTTAGGAACCTAACAAATGGAAAAGAGGAAACCTATGGAAACACATATTGGGAAAGAGATTATTATATTGTCTAACCTGATTAAGAGAAGGATGCGTTCGGCGTCAGAAGCGTTAGGAGTTACTGATACTCAGGCAAGGGTGATTCAATATATTTCTGAGGAAGGCAAAAAAAGAGAGATATTTCAGAAAGATATTGAAGATACTTTTTGCGTTCGGCGTTCTAGTGTAACACAAATTATTCAGCTTTTAGAAAGGGATGGATATATTACACGGGAAAGTGTAGAAAGAGATGCCCGATTGAAAAAACTTGTGTTAACGGAGAAGGGCTCCCAGATTGACAAGGTAATGAAAAAACAGATAAAAGACATGGAGGCTGAACTGAAAAAAAATATTTCGCCTCAGGAAAAGGAAACACTTATAAACATATTATATAAGGTAAGAAAAAATTTAGGAGAGGAGAACTGAAAAAAATGTTGAAAACATTAGGAGCACAAGTGAAAGAATTTAAAAAGTCTTCTATTTTAACACCGGTATTCATGTTTTTAGAAGTAATATTAGAAACAATGATACCATGGATGATGGCTTCCATTATTGATAATGGAATCAACGTAGAAGGCGGAAATATGAAGCATATCTGTATTATGGGTGCTTGTATGACAGGAGCAGCCATAGTTGGACTATATGCAGGTATTATGGGAGGAAAATATGGTGCCAATGCATCTGCCGGTCTTGCAAAAAATCTTAGAGCGGCAATGTATGAAAATATCCAGAAATATTCTTTTTCCAACATAGACAAATATAGTACAGCCGGATTAATTACCAGGCTTACTACAGATGTAACAAATGTACAAAATGCATACCAGATGATTTTGCGTATGTGTACTAGAGCACCATCTAGTTTGATTTGTGCCATGGTAATGGCTTTTTATATTAATGCAAAAATTGCAAGTATCTATCTGATTGCAGTTATTTTGTTAGGATTAGTACTTTTCATGATTATCAAAGGGGCTACAAAATACTTTAACGTAGGATTTAAAAAATATGACAGCCTGAATGCCAGTGTACAGGAAAATGTTTCTGCTATTCGAGTGGTAAAAGCATATGTAAGAGAAGATTATGAAAATGAAAAATTTACCAAGGAAAGTAAAGCTGTTGCAAAAATCTTTAGTAAAGCAGAAAATGTATTAGCCTGGAATGCACCTTCCATGCAGTTTACAGTGTATGCATGTATTTTGGGAATTAGCTGGATTGGGGCAAATATGATTGTGTCAGATACCCTGACTACTGGAGAACTGATGAGTCTTCTGACCTATTGTATGAATATACTGATGAGCCTTATGATGCTTTCTATGGTATTTGTTATGGTAAGTATGAGTATTGCCAGTGGAGAACGTATTGCTGAAGTTATTAACGAGAAAAGTGATTTACAAAACCCTGAAAATCCGGAATATGTTGTAAAGTCAGGAAGCATTGAATTTAAAAATGTTAATTTCAGCTATAAAGATAAAGCTGGAGAACCAGTACTGAAAAACATTAATCTTTCCATTCAGCCGGGAGAAACCATAGGAATTATCGGTGGAACCGGAAGTGCAAAAACCAGTCTTGTTAACTTAATCAGTCGCTTGTATGATGTACAGAATGGTGCTGTCTTGGTTGGTGGAAAAGATGTAAGAGAATATGATATGGAAGCATTGCGTAATCAGGTAGCTGTAGTATTGCAGAAAAATACATTATTTAGCGGAACCATTTTGGAAAATTTAAGATGGGGAAATAAAGAAGCCAGTGAAGAAGAATGCAAACGTGCCTGTGAGCTGGCCTGTGCAGATGAATTTATTGAAAGAATGCCAAATAAATATAATACTTATATTGAACAGGGCGGAAGTAATGTTTCCGGTGGACAAAAGCAGCGACTTTGTATTGCAAGAGCTTTATTAAAGAAACCGAAAATTTTGATTTTAGACGATTCAACCAGTGCAGTAGATATGGCAACAGATGCAAAAATCAGAAAAGCATTTGCAGAAGAAATTCCGGATACTACCAAACTGATTATTGCACAGCGTATTTCTAGTGTACAGAACTCTGACCGTATTATTGTAATGAACGAAGGAGAAATTGCAGGATTTGGAACTCATGAAGAGTTATTGGCAGGAAATGAAATTTACAGAGAAGTTTACCAGTCACAAACGGGAGGCAGTGGAGACTTTGATGAAGGAAAGGAGGAAGCATAAATGAGTGGAAAACCAATAGGAAAGGGACCAATGGGAAAAGGACCAATGGGAAAACCTACAGTAAAAAATCCAGGAAAACTGTTTGTACGTCTTATGGGCTATGTTATGAAAAAATATAAGTTTCATTTAACAGCAGTGGTAATCGGCATTATTATAAGTGTACTTGCAAGCGTACAGGGAACCATGTTTATGCAGACTCTGATTGATGATTTTATTGCACCTTTAATAAAATCTGAAAATCCTGATTTTTCTCCATTATTGCAAAAAATTATTAAAGTAGCAGGATTTTATGTAATTGGTATTGTGTGTACTTATGCTTATAACAGAATTATGGTAAATGTTACACAAGGAACATTGAAAAACCTTCGTGATGATATGTTTACCAAAATGGAAAGCCTTCCTATTAAATATTTTGATACTAACGCCCATGGAGATATTATGTCTATGTATACTAATGACATTGATACTCTTCGTCAGTTGATTAGTCAGAGTTTACCACAGATATTTTCCAGTTGTATTACTATTATCAGTATTTTGGCCTGTATGATTATGTTAAATATTCCACTTACAATTTTGGCACTGCTTATGGTAGGAGTTATGACGATGATTAGTGGAAAAGTGGCAGGAGAAAGTGCTAAACACTTTGTAGCCCAACAGAAAGATATTGGTAAAGTAAATGGTTACATTGAAGAAATGATGGAAGGACAAAAAGTAATTAAAGTATTCTGTCATGAGGAAGAAAGTATTGAAAAATTCCATGAGTTAAATGACAAACTGTTTGAAAGTGCAGATAATGCCAATAAGTTTGCTAATATACTAGGACCAATTAATGGACAGTTGGGACATATGAGTTATGTATTATGTTCGGTTTTTGGTGGAATTATGGCAATCAATGGTTTTGCAGGATTAACTCTTGGAGGTCTTGCAAGTTTCTTAGCCTTTAATAAAAGCTTTAATATGCCTATTAGTCAGGTTAGCCAGCAGCTAAATGCGATTGTAATGGCATTGGCAGGTGCGGAAAGAGTATTTAAGCTGTTGGATGAAACACCGGAAGTAGACAATGGATATGTAACTTTGGTAAATGCCCGAAGAGAAGGGGAAAAGTTGGTTCCATGTAAAGAAAGAACCGGTATCTGGGCATGGGAACATAAACATCAGAATGGTGACCCTACTACATACGTAGAAGTAAAAGGTGATGTAGTATTTGATGATGTGGATTTTGGATACACAGATGAAAAGATAGTTCTTCATAATGTGGATTTGTACGCCACACCGGGACAAAAGATAGCATTTGTTGGTTCTACAGGAGCAGGAAAAACTACCATTACCAATCTGATTAATCGTTTCTATGATATTCAGGATGGAAAAATCCGTTATGATGGGATTAATATTAATAAGATTAAAAAAGCAGATTTAAGACGTTCTCTTGGAATCGTTCTTCAAGATACACACTTGTTTACTATGAGTGTAAAGGATAATATCCGCTATGGTAAGTTAGATGCCACAGATGAAGAAGTAATTGCAGCAGCAAAATTAGCTAATGCAGACGGATTTATCCGCAGACTTCCGGATGGATATGATACCATTTTGACAGGAGATGGAGCCAACTTAAGTCAGGGACAGCGCCAGCTTCTTGCCATTGCCAGAGCAGCTATTGCAGACCCACCTGTATTAATCTTAGATGAGGCTACCAGCTCTATTGATACCAGAACGGAAAAGTTAGTTCAGGATGGAATGGATAAGCTGATGGCAGGCAGAACTACATTTGTGATTGCTCACCGTCTTTCTACCATAAGAAATAGTGATTGTATTATGGTTTTAGAGCAGGGCAGAATCATTGAACGTGGAAATCATGAACAGTTGATGGAAGAGAAAGGTAAATACTACGCCTTATCAGCTGGAAAGTAAAATATAATGATACCAGGGACAAAAGGTCATACGTCTCATGCTTGCATAAAAAAGTATGATTTTGTGCCCCTAACATCATATAATATAATAATATAATGTCAGGCAGGTAGGAAGTTAATTTACACCGGGTGTCAACAGACTCCTATATCTTTAAATTTCTATGGAATTATCAGGGATTTTCCTATATAATTCATATAGATAAAAAAGATATAGGAGTTTTTGTATTATGAAATTTTACTTAGCCCCGATGGAGGGAATTACCATACGTACTTACCGGAATATTTGTAATGAAATGTTTCCACATATAGATAAATTTTTCACTCCATTTCTGGTAACAAAAACAAAGACAAATTTTAATTCAAAAGAATTAAGAGATATTTTGCCGGAGAATAATGAAGGACTTTTTCTTGTTCCTCAGGTGCTTACCAATCATGCAGAGGAATTTATTTCGATGTTAAAGGGTTTAAGAAAACTTGGGTATCAGGAAGCTAACTTGAATTTAGGATGTCCTTCCGGAACAGTGGTTTCTAAATTTCGTGGATCCGGTTTTTTGGCAAAGCCAGAAGAATTAGATGTTTTTTTAGAAAAGGTATTTGATGCGTTGGAAGAGATTGATATAGAGCTTTCCATTAAAACAAGAATTGGAAAAGAGGCTCCGGAAGAGTTTTATCATATTTTGGAGATTTATAATAAATATCCCATGAAAGAGTTGATTATTCATCCTCGTACCCAAAAGGATTATTATAAAAATAAGCCAAATTTGCAGGTTTTTGAAGATGCATTGAAATTAAGCAAAAATCCTGTGTGCTACAATGGGAATATTTTTACGGTAAAAGATTATGAAGTATTCCATGAGAGATTTCAAGAGGTAGATACGATTATGTTGGGACGTGGATTGATTGCCAATCCTGCATTGGTGGAAGAAATCTTAGGTTATGAAGGTCTTACAAAAGAGAAATTAAGAGAATTTCATAATAGAATTTATATGGAATATAAGCAGATGTATTCTGGGGAGAAAAATGTTTTATTTAAGATGAAGGAATTGTGGTGTTATATGCTGTTTCTGTTTTGTGAAGCAGAAAAGTATGGGAAGAAAGTAAAGAAATCTTCCAATCTTTTGGACTATGAGGCAGCGGTATCGAATCTTTTCCGGGAATGTGAGTTGGATAGTTCCAGAGGATTTAAGCAAGGTTGATATTGAAAAATTAAACAAAGTAAATCTAGTTATCTATTCGCATGATTATCATTATGATGATTAGCATCTGATGGGGATGTAAAGAAAAAGCCAGACACTGTAGAGATAAGGTGCATGGCTTTTTCGTTTATATTTTTTTCAGAATCAAAGATAAACAAAAGTGTTTACAAATTTATGATACAATGTGTAAGAGTATATATTTTAGGAGCTGAAAGCATGAAGTACAAAAATGCCAGTAGTATATTGCCACAAGAATTAGTGGAACTGATACAAGAATATGTTCAGGGAGAATATATTTATATCCCTGTCAGAGATAAATATGTTGGAGAGTCTGCAACCGAATATAAAAATGAATTGGAAAAACGTGACGCACACATATATATCAATTATTTAGAAGGAATGAGTAATAAGTGTTTGTCAGAAATATATCATTTATCAGAATCCAGCATCAGAAGAATCATTATAAAACAACGGAAAGGATATACAGAAATGAACGATAATATAAGAAACCTCCTCTTTCATTGGGGATTACAGAACTGTCAGGTAAAACAGATATATAATTCCACATGGCAGGTGGGAGAAGAATATGTGTTGAAAGTGTATGAAAATATAGAAGGCTTAGAAAGAAATCTAAAAATACTGCACATATTAGGTGAAATGAATATTCCCGTTGGAAAAGTGGTACCTGCAAATGACAAAAAACAATATATAGCAAGTGATAATGTTTATTATTTTATGTCCAAGAAGCTTTTAGGGAACAATATTGTACGAATTGGTAATGACATGAGTATTGCTGTGACCATGGGAGAAATAATTGCTGACCTTCATATGGCATTTAAAAAGTGTGAAGACGCAGATGTATTTTGGAATAACAGTCTGTTAGAAGAAATGAATGGCTGGGTAAAAAGTAATTTGGAGAGTAGTGGATGGAAGCATCTTGGCAAGGAAGAATATGAAAAGGTTATTTCACAATTAGCCACAGTATACGATGAATTACCAGTGCAATTAATCCATCGGGATGTTCATTTTGGTAATTTCTTATTTTCAGAAGGAAATTTTTCAGGTTACATAGATTTTGATTTAAGCCAAAAGAATATACGTATTTTTGATTTGTGTTACTTTTTGCTTGGGTTATTGTCAGAAGAGGAAAAATTGGAGATTACAAAAGAAAGATGGTTTGAATTTGTGAAAAATGTTTTTCTTGGGTATGAAAAAAAACTGGAATTATATGAAGCAGAAAAGAAAGCAGTGCCATATGTGATGGAGTGTATCGAACTACTTTTTGTTGCTTATTTTGATAGTGTAAATGATGTGGGTTGTGCTGAAAATGCATATAAATTGTTTGAGTTTGTAAAGAACCAGGAAAAGAGGATATGGAAAAGTATACAGTAGAATGGTGATATAAAGATATCGGACACTCTTTAAAACAAGAATATTTCAAAGTAGTTTTAGCTTAACTCAGAAAAATATGGTAAACATTTCATAGATATGCTATGATTTAAAGTACAAAATAGAATGTGTTCTATAACCAACAGGAGGAAAAGCACAAATGAATTTTGAAGGAAAAAAAGAAGAAGCAGTTAATATTATGATAGGCTGGTTAAGCCATGAAAATGAATTAGGAAAAGCACCTGCAAAAATAGAAGTGGCAGGAGAATTTGACTATGATGATAATCATTACTTTATTCTCAAATTTAAGGAAGGAATATTTTCAAAGTGGGAAGTAGCAGTATGTGGTTTTGATGAAAATGGAGAAGAATGTGGACATACTTTTAGTGAATTTGAGCCATATGCTCCAAAGACTGCACAGGAAAAATGTATTTCCATGATTGAATATTTAAAGGAATACTGGAAAGGTCGTTTTTATGCGGAACTGGAACGTAGAGGCGTTACAGAAGAAGAATATGAAAATATGACAGAAGAAGAGTGGCAGGCAAAAGGTCAGGAAGCAGATGAAAGAGAACAGCAGGCAGGTGGAAAACGCCATGGATTTATTTTGTTGGAAAAACCGGAATTTGATTTTGAGCAGCTGATTTCTGAGTTGAAAACAAAATGGGATATTGAAGTAGGGGATTATGAATTAGAGGATGGCAGTCTGGTATTTGAGTGTGATGATAACTTACTGTCAGTAGCTTTAATGGAAGCACCGATTCCTGATGGTGAAGCGGAATACTTTGCAGAAGCCAATTATATGTGGCCTGAAGCAGTAGAAACAACAAAGAAACATCAGGCTCATCTTGTAGTACTTACTTTAAATCGTAACGGCAACTCCTTTGAAGCAGCGGCTATTTTCAGTATGCTGGTTTCTTCTTGCCTCAATCAGAAGTCTGTGTTAGGAATTTATACATCAGGAACGGTATTTCAACCGAAATTTTATGATGAAGTTGCCAATTTGATGAAAAAAGGTGATGTTCCGGTACCTATTTGGGTATATGTAGGTCTTGGAAGAACAGAGGAAGGAAATGCAGGATATACCTATGGAATGGATGCTTTTGGAAAGATGGAAATGGAAATTTTAGACAGCAGCCATACTTTAGAAGAAATTCAGTCATTTTTATATTATGTAGCCGAATATGTAATTAAGGAAAATATGATTTTTAGAGATGGAGAAACTATTAGTTTTACATCAGAAGAAAAGCTTAAGATTACAAAATCAGCAGGGGTTCGCTTAGAGGGTGAAACTTTGAAAATCTGGTTCTAAGAAATAAGAAAAGGGAAAGAATCCAAGTGAGAGAAGGTGATAGCCTGGGACTTTTCTCGAAATTTGTTAAAAGATAAGCCATACTTAAAAAATATGACTTATCTTTTTTCTAAATATAATACCAAATACAATTCAGTTGCATTATTTCACATCCTGCTGCATTTTTCTTCTTAACACAAAAATGGCAAACAAATAGACTAAAATTCCATAACCTAAGGTAATCAGCACTGGTTTTACCATATCCCCATATTCACCAGTCAAAGCAAATCTGGCTCCACGAACCCCCTGATAAAAAGGTAATGCATGACAAAATTTAGCGAAAGTTCCTCCGATAGAATCCACATCCATCCAAATTCCACCCAGCATACTGGCTGATGTTATAATAATAGAGCAGATACCAGGAGCAGCTTTATCATTTAGCAGGGTGCCAAAAAATATTCCAAATGAAATGAATACCAAGGCAGAAGGTATTAAAACAAGAATACATAAAATAACATTTACCAAATCAAACTGATAATCTACAAAAGCCCCAATTACAATGGCTGCAATAAAAGAAATTACTGACTGTAAAACTGCTAATACTAAAACAGGTAATGTATAACCTGCGATAAAATCCAAGGATTTCAGTGGAGATGCATACAGTCTTAACATAAAAGCAGTAGAGCGGTCTTTTGATACTTGCAGGCAGGTAAAAAGCATTATAAAGGAAAGTCCGAAAAAGGCGATTCCAGGTGCAAGATTATCAATATGAAAAATGGTCATTCCTGCTTCTTCAGGAATACTCTGATCTACAATGGTCATAATAACTAACATCACAATAGGAAAGCCTAAACAAAAAATATAGCTTAAAGGATCTCTTAGTATTTCCTTCAATGTTCTTTTACTAAAAATAAAACTTCTCATGTTACAGGCCTCCTTCTGCGATTTCAACAAATGCATCTTCCAAATTATCTTTACCAGTGAGTTTCTTTAAATCTTCTAAGGTTCCCAATGCTTTAATTTCGCCTCCTACCATTACTGCAATGGCATCTGAAAGGTGTTCTGCTTCTTCCATGTAATGAGTGGTCAATATAATGGTTACCTTTTTCTTCAAACCTTCAATAATTCTCCATAAGTCTTTTCTTGCCAATACATCCAAACCAAGGGTTGGTTCATCTAAATATAGTACTTTGGGATCCGTAATTAATGCCATGGCAATGCTTAATTTTCTCTGCCATCCTCCAGACAGTGTTTTTGCCTTGCTGTTTTCTACTTCCTGTAAAGAAAATAATTGTATCATTTCATTGGTTCGTTCCTGTATCTGCTTTTTATCTATATTATAAATTCCAGCCATAAATTCCAGATTTTCTCTAACTGTAAGGTTAGGAGCAACAGCGGTATCTTGTGTGGATACATTGGAAACTTTTTTCACTTCGTTAAGGTCTGTGGTGATGCTATGTCCCAACACAAAAGCATCTCCACTAGTAGGACGTGAAAGCCCTGTAAGCATGCGAATTGTGGTGGTTTTCCCTGCACCATTCACTCCTAATAAGGAAAAAAGTGTTTTTTCCTGTACCTGAAATGAAATATCTTTTACGGCTGTTTTTAATCCAAATTCTTTTCTTAATTTATTTACTTCAATTGCGTATTTCATAGATTTATGCTCCTTCCATTTGTAATTCATTGATTTTACGATTGATTTCATCTACTGATTTTTTACATATCCTATATTGTATAATCCAGCTGATGGTATAAGAGATGATATAAGAGCATCCTACACCTAACATTGTTAAAGGATATTTATGAAGTCCCCAACAATAACATCCCACCAATCCCCATACAAAGGCTGTGATAATAAAGTATATAATGCTTTGGGTCAGTAGGCTTAATCGTTCCATTTCCATTACAACAGAGCCTGCACCTAAGGAGGCACTAGAAAGTCCGATTAAAATTAACTGTACAGTAAAGGCTTCTATAGTATTATCAAAACGGCTTGCAAATTCCGGTAAAAGTGGAATGTGGTTACTGCCCATAAAACAAATACATAATATAGTTAAGGTAATACCTATAGAATACATAAAGCTGTTAAGTCCTCTTATGAACGCATTTTTTATCATAGTTCTAACCTCTTTTCTTTGAATTAACTGTTCATATAAGTTTCAAATGCAGCCTTTATTTTGCTAACATATCGTCTAGCTACATAAGTTTCAATATCATTTTGTAAATACATTTTAATGGTACCGGTTACGCTGGTATCCATTCGCTGTATTTTTCTTAGATTCACAATTTCCGAATTAGATATTCTGACAAATCTTGTTTTGTCAAGTTTTTTTTCCATTTCATATAAACGTTCTTTGATTCGAAATTGTCCGTCTGATGTTTCTAAATACACCATTTTGTTTGCGGAAAAGATGCGAATCACATCTCCGCATCGAATAGAAACAGCTTCTTTGTCTTGATATGCCAACAGACTTTCTTCTACCGCTTCTTTTACTGTGTGATATAGTTTTCTGATTTCTGCATTGTTTTCAGAACCACAGACATGTATTTCTGGTATTTCATATTTTTGATTTATCTTAAGACTTATCTTCATTTTTTCACCACCCAAAATCAATTATATTGGATTTTCTGGATTTCGCAAGGGAACTAAGACGGATGGTCATAGTTGGAGGATAACTGGTAGTTGAAACATTTTCCTGACATTTCAGCTGATTTAGCCTATTCTTTACATAAATTGGAAAGTCAATTAGGGAGAATTGTGTAGTTCACAAGTCAAAACTATGGTAAGAGGGAATGGTATGAAATCCTTCAGGCAGATACCGATATTTATATAGGTGAAATAGAATATGGATACAGTAAAGGGTATATCGAAAAATAAAATAAGTTAAAAAAGGTAACAGTTTAGCCGATGAAACTGTTACCCATAATAATTTCTTTTAAATATCTGAAAATCTACACATCCGCCATATTCTTAATAATTCCACAGGCAATATAATTCTTCAAATCATATTCCTCCACTGGAACATTTTTCTCCTTTGCCAGTTGCAGTAAATGTGCCAGCAGAGGATTGTCCTGAGAATTTGGGCGCACCAGAAGCTTCCAAGGAACCCGGCGGATTAATACTCTGGTAGCTTCCCCGATTCCCGGTTTGATAAAGTTAATATTATCAATATCATAATGTTTCGCAATTTCCTTTACTTCACTTAAACCGGTAAATCCAGATGGAGTAGTGTCTGCCAGTGTGGTATTATAGTCAAAATGCTTTTCAATGGCATCAATAAATTCATAAGATAAATCTTCATCCTTCAGTTCAGAATAGAATACTGCACCATGAAAATCAGTAGGGGAGATAATATCATCTCTTAAAAAAGTTCTGCTGATAAGTCCTGAAACAGTGCTGTTTAAGCAGGAACTTGGAATTAAAATATCTTCATGAGTTCCACAAAGTTCTGTAATATTAGCAGGATCGGAAAGTACAGCCAAAGTAGGATTTAACATAGGGTATTTTTCCAAAGCACTTTTCAATTCTCGTTGAATAGCACCTTTACCAATCCAACCATCCACAAACCTTACTGTTTTAGGATCATGGTTTTTCAAAATATACTCAATGGCATTTTCATCAATTCCACGGTCTCTGATAATAGAAATAGAATAGTGAAAAACCTTTTTCTGATATTTTTTTTCTAAATAGCGTTTCATTAAAATTCCAATAGGAATCCCGGCTCTGGCAAGAGAAACAATAACAATTTCATTATTATCATCTTCCTTGGTGGTAAATTCGTCTCCAATAGAAGAGTATACTTTTTCAGATACCTGACACACCGCCTGAGCAGTAGTTTTTGCATAAGATTTTAATGCAAACTGGTAAGCCTCCATATATTTTTCAGTAGGTTTGTATTCTAAGGGAAGCATTTCACAGTAATGAACACCAGACTGAATAAGTTTTTCCCGTTCTTTGGTTGGTAATGGTGTCACCTGCCCGGAAATATCCTTTAACAGTAAAGTGACATCACTTTCAAGATAACTACTTTTCATGTATTACCTCCATGTAATTTTCATAATATTAGTACAATTGTTCATTGCCAGTGCATCGCATAATTCCGCCATGGCAGAAGTACCTTCCTTGCTGTCGGTAAGCACTAACACATAATCATAAGTTTCCAGGTTATAAAGGAAAGTAGTACGGTTTTCCTCATAGAAACTGGTAAGCTGATAGCGTTTCTTAATTGGATAATTGTCTTCACAGCTTGGCAGAATTGGGCTTCTGGTGGTAGCGTGGAAAGAAACTTTATGATTTGTATGAGTTTCTAAATAATTTCCAAAATAAATGCCTGCAAACATAAATTCCTCTGTCCCTAGAACTAAAATATTTTTTGCAGAAAGATTGTCTAAAGACAATTCCTTTGTTAATTTTTCAGAAAAATTCTCACAAAGCTTAACATAATCCTCTATCATTACACCAAGTCTGGTATCCACATAATCTCCTATAGTAATTGTTTCATAAGAAACATCACTTTTCTTACATACATACTGTAAAGAAGGTTCATAAGAAAATTTAGATAAAATATTGTCATAATCATATTTTGGAACAGGAAGAAGATAGTTTACATCAATGTTACGTTCCTTTAACTCAGCAAGTTTTTCCTCTCCCATCCCATTTAATATAGAAGCAATTCCAAAGCTTAATTGATAATCAGGATAAGCTTTTAATAATACTTTGATAAAATTTTCAATGGTTTTACCGGTAGTAACCTCATCTTCAGCGAAGATAATATGTGTATTCTTACATAAAACCTGATCCAGAAAGTTTTTAATTACCATCTGGTCAGTGGCATGGCTGTGTTCTTCATTAAAATACAAAAAGTCCAGATTCTCAAATTTTTCTCTTGTAGTATGAATGTAAGCCGTATTTTCTGGTGCAAACACTGCCAGACCGGTGCCAATGGCAGTAGCAGTTTCAGCAAAACCAATAATCAAAGTATGGTCATATTGTTTCAGGTCAGAAGAAAAAACTTTTTCTGCCAGAGTTTTAAAAAGTGCCAGAGACTTTTTAGGAGAAACATGAAGATGTTTTCCCTGTAATGGATTGACTAATAAAAACTGTCGTTTGGTATTATTCTCTCTTTTGGCAATGGTAATTAAATCATTGTTGGTATAGTTCATTTATCTCACTCCATATATTTTTGCAAGTATAATTTGCTTTTTCGCCCAGTTGGTATGAGTTTTCATTTCGTTCATACGGGTACCGGAAGCACTTTTGCTTACCTGTACTAAATCAGCTTTAAAGGTAAGAATATTAATGGCATCTGCCAGGTCATGCTGGTTTGCTTTCATGGAATTTGCCACTACTTCAATCTGGTTTGGATGAATAATGGTTTTACCAACAAATCCGTTTAGCAGATCCATGCGGATTTCGTTTTCTAGTCCTGTTTTCCAGTTATCATTTTCATCTGCAAAATATTCCCATACCGGTCCGGAAATAACAAAATCTTCGAAAAAGTAAGTGATAATATCACTTAAAATATTAGCTATTGGATGAATATCATAAATAGTTTCATTAGCGTTACGGCGGGTTCCGAAAATATGGCATAAATCATTACCACCCACACGAACATTTAATACATATTCCTTACATTCCATAAGCATGTCATGAAGCTTGTTCAAAGCCTGATGTCTGGTGTTCAAAGAAACCAGTTCTCCGCTTTCTAAAATAGGCATCATATATACCGTATGAGAAGATTGTTCATTAACTTTCTTAATTTCATCTATGTAAATTTGTGCATTTTCAACAATAAATTTTGGTAGAGTATAGCCTTGTAAGAGTTCTGCGGTTTCACCTAAATCTTTGTAAAGCCTTGAAATCTGTTCAGGGTAACGTACTCTTATAAAAATCTTTGGCAAATAAGGAATTTTATCTTGGTTAGCATATATTTTTCGAAATGTTTCTACAATGGTTTTTTCCCCTTGTTCTACAGCGTCATCATCAATGGAATCTTCCAAACAAAGAGCAAGTGAAAAACGGGTACCAAATTCTCCGGCTACCAGTTTATCATATATCTTATCATTTGTTGCTGGGGAATACATTAATGGACCAACTGCATATGCATCGATAAATTTTGGGTCAATAGCCTTGAAAATTTCTTCAATCAAGGCACGTTTACTACTCATAATTTTTTTTACACTCTCCTTAAAAAATAGAAATTTTATTTTAATACCTGATACCTATCATATTCATAGGCATAAGAAAAATGATAACATAAAAGAAAAGAAAAGTAAAATTGAAAATCTAATGTTGTTATTGTATAATATAACCAAAAGTTTTTGGACGGAGGAGAACAGGATGAAGCTAGACGTGAGGATAAATCAAATTATCATATCTTCTTTGAGAGAATTTATCGATATGGATAACCGATGTAATAACATGATGAAAAATACAGTGTTTGTACTTCAGACAGGAATTTCCGAAGAGCAGGAGCTGCTAGAAACATTAAAAGAAGCAGACAGAGCCTTGCTAGATATAGAAAAAGGAGCAAAATCATGGTATCTGCGAACAGGAATGTTGGATAGTTTTATAGACAATAGTAAAAAAGAAGAATATCTTTCTTTTATAGAGCAGTGGCTGAAATGCAAAGATACAGAAAGTTATATGGATACACAGTTGCCTTTTGAATTTGAAAATAATTTATGGAATATTACATATAAACAGGCATTTCATCAAGTTGTTACAGAATATATGGCACAAGAACAAAACGAATCCAGACTAAGAAATTTCATGGTAATACTTCTTTTTCGGATTGGTGAATATTTTCCTAAACTCTTTAAAAATACAAAAATTTTGTCCAAATTTCCGAAGATGATATATACAGGTTGTGTGAAAACAAATGAATATTATTTTTTCCGGTTGCTTACACTTTGTGGAGGAGATGTGTATTGTATTCATCCGGATCTTACATTGAATATAAAATCAGGAAATCTTCCAAAAGATGCTCAAATAATAAAAAAAGAAAATCCTGTAAAATGCAGAATTCCTGAATATAATGCAGAACAAGTGATCCGTGAAATTGATGAAATACGAAAGCCGATGAACAGACCACAAAATATTATACAGCCGGCTTCGGGGCAAAATACCAGACCACAGGAAGCAGGAAGAGGACCGGCACCAATGCCGGTAGGCACTGGAAATGGACCGGCACAAACCCAAGGAAGAACCAGTAATGTACCAGTACCGGTGCCTGTAGGAGCCACCAATGCACCAATGCCAGCACAGTCAGGAGCAGGAAATCGTGGAAGGGGAATTGATATTACACATCCTGCAAGAAGAAACCGACCACAACAAAGTATGTCACAGGCACCACTTGTATCACCAGGGTCATCAGCTCCACCAATATCACCCATGGCACCTGTCAACCGAAGAGAACTTTCATACGAAGAACTGGCAGGCTTGGCAAGTTCCATTGTAATGATTCAGGTTTATGATCAATATAATGAACCTTTTGCATCAGGTTCCGGAGTCTTAATTAATCAGGATGGATATATATTAACAAATTTTCATGTAGTAAGAGGAGCAACCGCTTATGGTGTATGTTTAGAAGGAGAAGAAGAACTAAGATTTACTACGGAGCTGATTAAATATCATCCGGATAATGATTTGGCATTGATTCGTATTGATCCGGTAAACAGAAGACCAATACATCTTTATCAGGGACCAGATTTGGTGCGCGGGCAAAGGGTGGTGGCAATTGGAAGTCCATTAGGACTTTTGAATACAGTTTCTGATGGCATCATTGCGGGCTTTCGTGAGATTCGGGAAGTATCTATGATTCAGCATACAGCACCAACATCTCCGGGAAGTTCTGGTGGTGCACTGTTAAATATGTATGGAGAACTGGTAGGAATTGTAAAAGGCGGATTTGATGATGGGCAGAATTTAAATCTGGCAATTGACCACAAAACCGTAGCCGGATTTTTAAGAGGATTTATTTAAAATAGGTATTGACAGCCTGCCTGAATTGTTATGACATTTGTCATATTTTTTGTGAAAAATATTGAAAAGAATGGTGATTTGTTGTATGCTTTTTAATAACTGAGGAGGAGTAGGATGTTTGAAAGAATACATTTGAATAGTTTGGAAGACTATTTTATGTCTTGTACTGAACGAACAGAAAAAGGTGTATACTTTGGACGTTTGACTGTTTATAATGAGGATATAGCTGCAGCAATCAATAAATATATAGAAGAAACATTTCAGTCAGGAATTTGTATCAGTTCCAAGATAGGAAATCCGGATGAAAAGCATTTGGATTATTATGAAGAAATTATGGGGATGGCTTATCGACTGGATGTTCAGTTCTTCCAAGAAGAATTAGAGAAATGGGTGCCAAGAATATCAAAAGAAAGAAGGATTGTGTTAGCCACAGGATTTTATGATATATTGCACAGAATGGAAGAAAAAGGAAAAAATGATGGTATGCAGAAGAACGCATATATTAAATATATGTGTTGGCTGTATTATAAATTTGAAAGATTGTTAACTCAAAACCCTGATTCAGTGAAAGTGCCTAAAATTTTATTTGAAGGATGCCCAAAAGAATCGGAACTATTGTTTCTTTCAGTTCTTTCAAATGTTGGTTGTGATATTTTAGTGCTGTTGTATGAAGGTGATGAACCATATCTTGCTATAGATAAAGATTCTGTTTATTCAGAACATATTGAAAGCAACGGAAATCGCTTTCCACCCCACTACTCCGTTTTAGATATTAGGGAGCAGATGATAAAAAGAAAAACCACACCTAAGCTACCAGAAATAAATACAGAAAAAGTAATAAACACCAATACATGGATTCAAGGTAATCCTTATCAGGATGTACTGCATGACTTAAAATGCAGAGGCAGCGAGGAAAGATTTTTTTACAATGTATTTGCAGGAATTTATGGAGTAGAAGATACAGCTTCATACTATAGCGAATTGCTTAAGTGGAAACTGAAGCTGGAAAGTACAACAGAAGTATTTATCATGGAGGAAATACCAAAACCTGATTATGATGAGATAAATGCGATTCAAAGAACAATATATGAAACATCATTGCAGTTAATCAATGATATGGTAAAACAGATTTCCTGTACAGATAAAAAAGCAGAAGCTTATGGTAAAGTAGCGTTTCTGAAAGGAATAGAAAAAGAAAAAGAGCTAGCACTGCCAAAATTAATCAATAAAGCAGTTAAGCTAGTTTCTCTTTTAAACCGATATCTTGGAAAATTTTTTGGATGTGCTGGTGAAAGTCATAAAGAAAAGAAACTGTTGATATATTATGGAGAAATTAGCTCCCAAACAGAACTTCTTTTGTTAGAAATGATGTCAAATCTTCCTATGGATATACTCCATATAAATCCGGAAGGTAATACTGGACTTGAGATAAAAGCAGAATTGTTTTTTGCAAAAAATTATCCAAATACCTTAAAAAGAGAAAAATTTCCTGTTAATATAGAAGATGTACAATTTGGCACCGTAGCTTATCAGGCGGAGCAGGAAATTAATACACTGATGTATCAGGATACAGGAATATTTCGGAATCAGCAGTTTACCAAGGCAGTACCGGTAATCATTCAAAATACTTATGAAGAAATAAAGATTTTGTGGAATCAGGAAGCAAAATACAGACCAAATTTTCAGGTGTTAGAGGATAAAGTGATTGTTCCTGTTATCTTTTCAAAAGTTTCCGGAGTGCCGGGAACAGTTTCCGAATATTGGGAAGGAATCAGTAAACTGGTATCAGAAGATGTTTTTGTGATAAAAGAATTTCCATATTTGGGAACAGAGCAAAATACTTTTAAAGAAAAAGCTTACAAGTTTTTTAGTGAAGGAAAACTTCAGATTGAGAAATTAAAAAGTCATCCGGAGTATCCTTTTAGTTTTATCAGAGAACCTATGCAGGCTTATATGCTTGAAAAACTGCAGGAATTGATAGATAGCAAGATTATTGAAGGAACTAAAACAGATGGCACTGAAAATCTAATTCTTGCAATCATATTAAATATGGATAAGAGAATTTTAAGATTAATACAAAAATATGATTTTACGCGAACGGTTCCTAAAGTGATGGTAATACACACTAAGGAAAGTAATTGCAGTAAAGAGGACAGTATTCTTTTGGCATATTTAAGTAAAATCGGATTTGATATTGTTTTATATGTTCCAACCGGGTATACCAGCATAGAGCGATTTTATACAAAACAGCTGTTTATAGAGCATCAAGTTGGTGAATATAAGTACGATTTGCGTGTGCCAAAGCTAGAAGCAAAACATTCCACAGAAAGCCTAATGGATAGGATATTGAGGAGGGGAAAAAAGTAATATGGGTATTAATTTTACAAAGCAGCCGGAAGAGGTTGCAGTACAAACCGAAACTGGTTTGGAAATTGTTGAAGAATATAATATTCAGGCAGAGCGAGAAAGAATGACAAGAGAGCTTACAAATTCAAAAGAAGTGGATGATTTGGTAAGCACCATTAATGTATATGAAGCCGAAAGTATTGTGACTTTTGGGGCAGAAGTGGCAGAAGAAATTTCAAAGTCTTCTGATGCAATTTTAAATAATATGAATATGAGCCAGATTAATGAATCTGGTGAAATGTTACAGTTGCTGGCAAAGATTATGGATAATTTTGATAAGAAAGAGCTGGAGGAACTGAACGAAGAACCAAAGGGAATCAGTAAGATATTTCGCAATGCTAAAAAGCAGATGGAAAAAATCCTTGCAAAGTATCATACAATGGGAGAAGAAATTGATAAGATTTATATAAAATTAAAACAGTATGAATCTGAAATTAAAGAATCCAACAAAAGTCTAGACACGATGTTTCAAACAAATATCGCATATTATAATCAATTAGTGAAATATATTCTGGCAGGAGAGCAGGGAATCCGGGAACTGGATGCCTTGATTGAAGAAAGACAAAACTCCTTACAAAAAACTCAAGACAGTTCCATTCAATTTGAGCTGACTGCATTAGAACAGGCAAAAAACATGTTGGAACAAAGAACACAGGATTTGCGTATTGCAGAAAATGTAGCATTACAGTCAATTCCTATGATTAAAACCATGGAATATAGTAATATGAATCTGGTAAGAAAAATTAATTCGGCATTCATTATTACTTTACCTATATTCAAACAGGCCCTTTCCCAGGCCATTTTATTAAAACGTCAAAAAGTCCAGGCGGAAGCTATGGCAGCACTGGATGAAAAGACAAATGAAATGTTACTGAAAAATGCCCAGAATACTGTGGCAGCATCAAAAATGACTGCAAAGCTGGCTTCCGGAAATTCTATCAAAATAGAAACTTTGGAAACTACATGGAGAACTATTGTAGATGGAATTGAAGCAACCAAAGCAATACAGCTGGAAGCGAAAAAACAGCGTGAAGAGGATCAGGTACGCTTAAATCAAATAAAAGGCGAATTTGATAGAATGTTTCACATAGGGGAACAAAGCAATTAATTGAAGGAGGAAGAAAAAATGGCAATTAATTTGACAAAAGGACAAAAGGTAGAATTAACAAAGGGGAACCCAAGCCTGAAAAGACTTATGGTAGGTTTAGGATGGGACACAAACCGTTATGATGGAGGAGCAGACTTTGACTTGGATGCAGCTGCTTTCTTATTAGGACCAGACGGAAAAGTACCTGTAGATGCAGATTTTGTATTTTATGGTAATTTAAAACATGTTAGTGGTGCAGTAGCACATATGGGAGATAACTTAACAGGTGAAGGTGACGGAGATGACGAACAGATTTTAGTAGATTTGACATTAGTACCTGCTAATATTGAAAGAATTGCTTTTACTGTAACAATTTATGAAGCAGAACAGAGAAGACAGAACTTTGGTCAGGTATCTAATTCCTTTATTCGTATTGTAGATGAAGAAACAAATCAGGAAATTATCCGTTACGATTTAGGAGAAGATTTCTCCATTGAAACAGCAGTTGTAGTTGGTGAATTATACAGACATAATGGAGAATGGAAGTTTAATGCCATTGGAAGTGGATTCCAGGGCGGACTTGCAGCATTATGTAGAAATTATGGAGTAAATGTAGGTTAACAGGGGGAAATAAATCATGGCAATTAGTTTACAAAAAGGACAAAAAATTAGTTTAACAAAAGATAATGCAGGATTAAGTAAAATCGTAGTTGGTCTTGGATGGGATGAAGTAAAGCATTCTAGAGGATTATTCTCATTTAAATCTCAGGCAGCTATTGACTGTGATGCATCTGTAATTATGCTTACAGATGGAAGACTGGCAGATCCAAAAGGTGACGTGGTGTTCTTTGGAAACTTAAGACATAGAAGTGGAGCAGTACAACATATGGGAGATAACCTGACAGGTGCAGGGGATGGAGATGATGAACAGATAGTAATCGATCTTGCCAGTGTACCAAGCCAGTATGACCGTATTGTAGTTGTAGTTAACATTTATCAGGCAGTACAGAGACAGCAGCATTTTGGAATGATTGAAAACGCTTTCTGTCGTGTAGTTGATTCCAGAAGTAATCAGGAATTGTGCAGATACAATTTAACAGAAAATTACAGTGGAATGACTTCTATGATTTTCGGTGAAGTATATCGCCACAATGGGGAATGGAAGTTTAACGCTATTGGTCAGGGAACAACAGATCCAGGACTTGGCGAATTAGTAAAAATGTACTTATAAAAGTATAACAAAGAGGAGATTAATTTGATATGAGTAAAAAGTTTAACGGCTTGACCGACAAGGAAGTAGAAGAAAGCCGGAAAAAGTATGGTTCCAACCAGATTAAAGAAGCAGAACCGGAAACCTTCTGGCAGCAGTTCCTTGCCGGATTTGAAGATCCAATGATTCGAGTTTTGTGTGTAATTGCGGTAATCATGCTGATTATGTTCTTCTGCGGACAGAGCGAATGGTATGAACCAGTGGGAACGCTGATTGCAGTGTTATTAGTTAACTTTGTTTCTGCCAAAACAGGTGTTGCCAACGACAACGCTTACAAGAAACTGAAAGAATCCCAGAAAAAAGATACTGCCAAAGTAATTCGAAATGGTGTGGTAACCGTAGTAGAAGTAGATGACTTGGTAGTAGGAGATATTGTAGTAGTCCAGTCAGGTGATAAGATTCTGGCGGATGGTGTACTGTTAGACGGAAAGATTTCTGTAGACAACAGTGCCCTAAACGGAGAAGCAGAAGAATGTAAAAAGTCTCCTGCAGATGAAAGCTTTACCATTCCTGATGAAATTACAGGGGATACCTTCGTGGATGCCCACAGCTTATTCCGAGGAGCTACCGTACTTGATGGTGAAGGTTATATGGTAATCCGTAAAGTTGGGGAAGCTACCATGATGGGTAAAATGGCGAAAGATATGGAAGACAAAGAGCCGGATTCTCCATTGAAAGTAAAGTTAAACAAACTGGCAAACCAGATTTCCGTGTTTGGTTATGTGGGAGCTATCGTTATTGCAGTGGCATACTTCATCCACTATATTATGTTAGCAGGTTCCTTCTCAGCGTATTTTGCTCAGGGATGGGTGGAAGTGTTAAAAGGAATTATGAGCGCAGTGGCAGTGGCAATTACCATTATCGTATGTGCCGTTCCGGAAGGACTTCCATTAGTTATCGCACTGGTATTAATGCAGAATACCGGTAAACTTTACAAAGTAAATGTATTAGTAAGAAAATCCATCGGTATTGAAACAGCCGGTTCCTTAAATATCTTATTCAGTGATAAAACAGGTACTATCACAAAAGGACAGTTAGAAGTAGTAGAATTTTTTGATGGTGCAGGAAAAACCATTGATATTAAAAATACTTCCAAGTCCAGTGCCATGAAAGGCAACCTGGATTTATGTATCGGTAAAAACACCGGAGCCATGTTTGATAACAAACACAATGTTATCGGTGGAAATATGACAGACCAGGCCCTTTTAAAATTCCTGGGAGAAGACACTTACAAAACCTTAGCGGCTAACGAAGACTGCAATGTTACAGAATTACAGGAATTCAACAGTGCAAACAAGTTCAGTCAGGCATATATCGGTTCCATGGAAAGAACCTTCTACAAAGGTGCTCCGGAACGAATTGTAACAAAAGCAAAGAAATATTTAGATGAAAATGGAAACGAAGTTCCATTGGATGAAACAGTATTAAATAAGAAGATTGACGAACTTGCCAACAGAGCCATGCGTGTACTTGCCTTTGGATACAGCAACAGCGAGATGACTCATGACGAAATCAATGATGATGTAGTATTAGTTGGTCTGGTAGGTATTCGTGATGATGTAAGACCAGAAGCAAGAGAAGCTATCTTAGAAGTGCAGAAAGCCGGAATTCAGGTAGTTATGATTACCGGTGACAGAAAAGAAACCGCAGTAGCCATTGCAAAAGAAGCAGGATTATTCGGAGCACCGGATGACATTGCCATTACTTCAGCAGAATTAAATGCCATGAGTGATGACGAAGTGAAGAAGATTATTAAGAACATCCGTGTTATCTCCAGAGCGCTTCCAACAGATAAGAGCCGTATGGTAAAAATCTGTCAGGAACTTAACTTAGTAGTAGGTATGACTGGTGA
>JAFQCM010000103.1 GCA_017399445.1 Lachnospiraceae bacterium
TTAAATTTTCCCCAATCATCAATTGTTTCAATGGTAATTGCACTTAAACTTTTTACCGATTGCTCGATTTTTTCAATCGTTCCATTAATCTCGCCTATTTCATTCTCGCACGTCATCTCTAATCTTCCATATGCATCTGTCGACAATGCATCTCTGGAAAAAAGAATACCTAATCCCCCTAATATGACTGAAGAAATAAGTACCGCCTGTGTTACTGCTAAAACAATCTTTACGTTAAGTGTCTTGTGTTTCATATAACCCCTCCATTCTTTTGATGTATTTACACATTTTATCATTTTCAACAACAATTGTCACTATTCTTTACTATTTTTGTGTATTTTGTCGAATTTCACTAAAAAAAGGATAGCAATATGCACTATCCTTTTCATATAAAAAAGTGTCTTCGACACCTCAACTCCCCTAACCCCTCATTCATGAGGGGAATTTAGGGGTTTCTTTTTCTGTCATTTTCCTTCATAATAGTCTTATGAATATACTACAAAACATTTTTACAGACCATTATGAAGAATTGATATATTTGCTCCATCCACGTCAATCTGTTATTGAAAATGTGGATAAAATGATTAATTGTGGCGATCCCGTGTTTGGTGGTGCCATGTATGGTTGCACCGATTGTGGAACTCTTAAGTTTGTTCCTTTTCGTTGTCATAGTCGTTTCTGTCCTACTTGTGGAAACAAATATTCCATTGACAGAACTACTGCTATGTCTTTTAAGATTATTGATACCAAACACCGCCATTGTGTTTTCACTATTGCAGAAGAACTGCGTCCTTTTTTTCTCAAGGAGCGTTCTCTTCTCAACTGTCTTTTTTCTGCTGTTCGCAGTGTTGTCCTTCGCATGTTTCACAAAGACAACAAAACAAAACTTTTTACTCCTGGTTTCATTTGTGTCCTCCATACCTTTGGCAGAGATTTGAAATGGAATCCCCATATTCATTGCCTTATTTCAGAAGGCGGCTACAGTAATGATGGTTTCTGGCGTGCAAAAACTCACTTCAACTACCGAATGCTCCGTGATTCCTTTCAAACAGCACTACTTAAAGAGCTTCAAAAAAAGATATCGGATCCATCTTTTCCCAAAATTAAAGCCTCCATCTATCGCAATCACAAGAATGGTTTTTACGTTTATGCCAAACCAAACAAATGCAACCCTTCTGTTGTAATGAAATATATCGGCAGATACCTTGGCAGACCTGTCATTGCTACTTCCCGCATTGATAAATATGATGGTGATACGGTTACTTTTCATTACAATCGGCATGAAGATGATAAATTAATCACTGAAACAATTCCTGCCCTGGAATTCATTCAGAGATTAATCCGGCACATCCCGGAAAAACATTTCAAAATCATACGCTATTATGGACTATATGCCCGACACAGGAAAGAGGATGATAAACTCCGGCGTGCCATCAGTAAAGAAAAGCACAAAATATTCCTTTCTTTTAATCGTTGGCGTAATTGCATCTCTCTCTCCTTTGGATATGACCCCATACAATGTCCATGTTGTAAAAATACTATGGTGATTTTGGAAATCTATCATAACCACAAACGAGTTTCTCTAACTGAAATGTATGAAAGGGTTATGTCTAAACACCGACCCAGACATCAGTTCTGAAAGATAAAAATAATTCGCACTAAATGTAGTCAATACAAGCCATTCTCCCTGTGATAAGGTAAAATAAAAGAAAAACTTCATCGCAGAGGTGTACAAATGAGCAGAGAACAGGAACGAATCAGAAAAAAGTTAGAAAATAATCCGATTGTTGAGTGTAATAAAATCCAGAGAAAGTATTGCCCGGAACTATTGTCATTACTTTTCTTTTACATTTTTTCACATTCTTTGCTCCTAACTCGCGTTTTTTTGAACTAACTCCACGTCATATTCTGGCTTTACAATAATTAGATTGCAAGATTTGTAAATGAGGATTTTTTTCATTTACTGTGAATTTATTGCTTTTCACACTGCACTTTGCTAAAATATGCCCTGGAATTAAAGTAAGAAAGGAAGTAACTTACTATGAAAAAGGAACAGACTGGAAAGATACTTAAGATTACCATTATAATGGTCTTTTTTCTTTCCCTCATCTTTGTAATCTGGCAATTTTTCTTCTCTACTTCGGGGACTTATGCTTTGATTTATCAAGATAATGTTTTATTACATAAAATTAATTTAGCAGAAACATCAGAACCTTCAGAATTTACTATTGAATATACTTCTGATGGTGTTATAGGTTATAATACTATACGTGTAGAAAATGGAAGTATTGGAATTATTGATGCGGATTGCCCGGACAAAGTATGCCAGCATATGGGAATGACTTCTTCTACGAATTTTCCTATTACCTGCCTGCCTCATAAACTGGTAATTCAGATCGTGGAAGATTCTGAGAATACCGCAAATGAACCGGACATTATCAGTCATTAACCTCTGATGATATACCCATAAAATAATAAACTCAAGAAAGGATAAACATATGAAAACCAAACGGCTCACTTTACTGGCAATGTACACCACTGTTGCCTTAACTATTTTTGTGGCGGAATCTGCTATTCCACCATTGCTTCCTATTCCAGGAGTAAAACTGGGACTGGCAAATATTGTGACTCTTTGGGTTCTTTTGTGTCATAACTGGAAAGATGCTCTTTGTGTTTTAGTACTTCGCATTGTTTTGGGAAGTATTTTTGCAGGACAATTTCTTTCTTTTGCTTACAGCCTGTCCGGCGGTCTCCTTTGTCTGGCCACTATGATATTTTTCCTGCATTTTCTTGGAAAAAATCAGATTGTAATTATCAGTATTTTAGGAGCTGTATTTCATAATATAGGGCAGCTTCTTATGGCATTTCTTATTTTACAGTCTTTTAGTATTGTTTCTTATCTGCCAGTGCTTATGATTAGTGGTATTGTTGCAGGGACTTTTACAGGACTTTGTGCGAAATTTACTTATAAGAGGATTCATCATTTGGTAACGTGTAAGTTTTAGGGAGGTTTTATTTTTAGAGGACGTCAAAGAGAACGTCAAAGATTTAAAAAAATAATCCATGAAGAGGGATTGCGAATGCAGCATTTAATTAATGATATGCTACTTTTAGCCAACTCGGATTCCAAGCATTTTCATTTTGAGAAAGCCCTTTGTCAGCCAGACAGTATTTTACTGGATACAGGTTCTTTGCATTCTTCTGGATAATGCACTTTCTTATACGCCAAAGGGGGGCTGTCTTTACAATAGAACTTTGATTTATTCTATAGGATATCTTTTTATCCTATAGAATAATATTTCTCTACAAAATTTTATGCAGTAAAATCAGCAACACCAAATATACTACATTCACTACTGTAAACCAGCCAAAATAAGACTTCTTTTGTTTTGGCTGGTTTTGTGCGATCTGCTTATAGGAAATCAGACTTGCCATAGAGGCAATCAGTGTTCCTAATCCACCAAGATTGGTACCAATAATCAGGGAACTCCATTCATTGGTAAAACCAGATAACAATAATGCAGCCGGAACATTACTGATAACCTGACTTGCCAGTACTGCTGTAATCATTTCATTTCCCTGAATGATATTCTGAAGCATCTGGCAGAACGCAGGGATTCTTCCTAAATTTCCAATAAATACAAAGAAGAACACAAAAGTAAATAGCAGGGAATAGTCCACTTTAGCAAAAACTTTTCGTTCCATGAAGAATACCACTACTACAACCAAAGCTAGGATAATTTTCCATGAAATCAAATGTGCCACTGCACTTACACTTAATAGAAACAGTACAGAATATATACCTATTTTTGCTATATTGAAGGTTTCTTTCTGCTCTCCCAGCCCATTCAGTTTAACTTCCTCTTTCTTTATAAAAAACAAACTAAAAATAAGCAACAGGAAAGAAAAAATGCCATATGGCAGAATAATTTTAATAAACTCCACCATACCAATATTGGCTTTACTATAAAGATACAAGTTTTGAGGATTTCCAAACGGCATCATCATACTTCCTAAATTTGCTGCAATGGTCTGCAAAACTACCACTGGAACAACAAAATGTTCTAATTTTGCCATGGTAAGTACTGTAAGTGCTAATGGCACAAAGGTAATCAATGCCACATCATTGGTAATAAACATGCTGGTAAAAAAGCACAAAAAAATAAGAATGGTAGACACGCCTCTGCTTCCATTTACACGTTTTAACAAGGCTTCTCCTACTAATTTAAAAATTCCCATTTCCTGATATCCTGCCATAATCGTCATAAGGCAGAATAACAGGCCTAATGTTTTATAATCTATATAAGTTACATACTCTGCATCCGGTAAAACCACAAACATAGATGCCACTGCCAAAAGAAATGCAATACTAAGTACACTTTCTTTTTTTACAAATTCAATTACTCTTTTCATATCTTTCACACCTCAAAACAGCCCTTAGGATTATTGATGACTGTTTTTCTTCTCCCAATGTTTCTGCGTTTCCTAATAATTTCTTGTAACAGTTCAGCCATGATATGTGATACAAGTGCATTATACTCGCATAAAATGCACTTGTATCACACATTATGAGCGGAACGCCTGTATATGAGCAACGAAAAGCACGATAGTGCAACTTTGCAAATAGCGTGGGTTGAACTGTTACAATTTCTTGTCATTTCCACATGAAAGTGCTAGAATAAGGAAAAATTAAGAATATTATGGCTATAATTATGGCAGATAGGAGGACACTTTGCAATACAGAAAAAAAAATACCGGCTATTCTTTAGAAAAATATACCGGAAATGAACCCATTGTTGTAGTTCCTACTTTCCACGAGCAGTTCCAAGTAACAGCTATTGAATCCAAGGCTTTTCTAAGCTGTAAAAGTATTTCTGAACTTACTTTGCCGGAAACCATAACAGAAATCGGCCACTGGGCTTTTGCCCATATGAAAAATTTAAAGAAGCTTAGCTTACCTGCCAAAGCGATTAATTTTGGTAACAATGTATTTTTAGATTGCGAACAACTCACTCAGATTTGCCCTGTGCCTGATCATTCAGGTAATAAAGGAACCGCCTTCTTCCTGGCTTCTGCGGTTACATTTTTAAATAATATTTCCTTATGCCGCCCGGAACTTGCCGGTAGTGAAACAGAATATAAAAACTGGATCGAGAATTATGATTCTGCTCTAATGGAATTTATTACTGCTTCTGATGAAATGGGATTTGAGCCTGTGTTCTTTGGATGGTTTGATGTGGATGACATTGATGTGCAAAAACAGCGGTTTGTGGAGAAACGCCAACGTGAAAAATCTTTAGTGGCATTTCAACGATTGCTTTATCCAAAAGAGTTGTGTGCTGATATAAAAAAGATTTTGTGTCAGTATCTTACCAGCCATATGCCAGGAGGAAGTCTTACTAACGAGCATATCATTCCCTTTACTATGCTTTGTGAGGAATATGGAAATGATATTCGATATATCAAGTTGGTAGCGGATATGGGGTATATTAATAATGAGACATTTCCTATTTTGATGGATGGGCTTCAGAATGCCGGGGCAGAGGTAGTGGCGTTTTTGCTACGATACCAGCAGACGCAACTTTCTGGTGCGGATTTCTTTGCAGGATTAAGTCTTTAATCCTGCAAAGTTTCAGAAAATGGTATCACTTTTTGTCGTGGCTTGACGGACTGCATCCCAAAACAGGGGACAGTATTATCCGTGCAATTACATATACGAATAACTGTCGTCCATATATGATGACCTATCTGAAAGATGGTGCCTGCAGTCTGAGCAATAACCTCAGTGAA
>JAFQCM010000104.1 GCA_017399445.1 Lachnospiraceae bacterium
ACCTTTGTATCCATATCAAGAACGCCGCCTGCTTCACGTTCCTTCTTAGTTAAATCCATTACCATGTCCCATAAGTCTTTTGTGTTCTGTGTAGGTCCTGCTAAGAATGCTTCATCACCTTCATAAACTTCATAGTTTTTCTGGATGAAATCTCTTACGTTAACTTCTTTTTCCCAAGCTCCACCTACAAAATCTTTCCATTCTGGTCTCATTTTTGTATCTGCCTCCTATTTTTAATATGAAATATTGTTAAGTACTGCTATAAAGCAGTGCCCAGTTTCTATGATTCCATTATAAGATAATCATTTCCCACAGTCAAGAAGTGGAATGTACTTTTTTGTATACAAAATACAAGTCAGTACAATCTTAAGAAATAGGACATAAATATTAACAGAAATTTCAAATTAAATTTGCAAAATAGTCAATTATTTCATAGGAAAGGAGGAAATATAGTGGCCCTAACAGGACACCAGCAAGTCCAAATAATTGTATTCCGGTATAGATAGCAATCAAAATAAGAATAGAGGGAATTCCGAATTTATTCCCAATAAGCCGGGGTTCTAAAATTTCTCTGCTTAAAGCGGTTATCAGATAAAGTGTCAAGTATACAGCAGCATAAAAAAAGTCTGCCTGAAAAAGATAAAAGATGCTACAGGGAATAAAAAAACATCCGGTACCTAAAAAAGGCATAGCGTCCAGAAGTCCAATACCAATGCCAAGAAGCAGGGCATAGGGATTTTTTAAAATAAACAGTCCAATAATGCATAGAGTACAAATTACCAGTAGGATAATTAGCTGGGCTTTCAAATAGGTGCCTAGTAATTGTTTTGTGTCTGTGTAGAGTTTATAGAAAAAAGTATAAAAAGAAGATTTTCGAATGGCGGTCTGAATGGTGTTATAGTCTTTTGCCCATAGAACAAAAGAAATAAAAGTGATGAAGCATATAGTAATTAGATTAATTATTATTTTCATATAAGAAAAGGACTGGGAAAAAAGATTAGAGCTGATGTTGTTTTGAAAATTATCAATGAACTTCTGAAAACAGGAAAAAATAGAAGTTTCAATATCACCAGCAGCAATTCCAGTCAAGTTTTCAAGGGCATTGCAAATAGAAGAAATATAGCTATTTATAGTAGTTTCATAATAAGTAAGGTTTTCTGTAAGAGATTTTAGTTCATTTAACAGTGCTCGACCTAAAAAGAAGATAATAGTGGCAGTTAAAGAGAAAAACAGAATCGTAAAGCCAATACTTAATATGGTAGGAGATATGTGAAAACGTTTGGAATATTTTTGAAATAAGGGGTGCATTAGCAAGGCAATTCCAGCACTTATGAGAAAAGGGAAAAAAATGGGAACAATAAATTTAAAAGATAAGTATAGTACAATTAATGTAATAACTGCAATGAGTGGTTTGTAAAAAGATTTTGCCTGCATAATATACCTCCCGAATAATTCTTTTCTAAAGTATTTGTAGAAGTTAAGATTTTTATTCGGGAGATAAGGATAAAAATTCCGGATTTTGTGGCTGAATGTTAAAATCCATTTTTTCTAGGGTGGATGGGTGTTTAAAAGCTAAATGGGAGGCGCACAGGCAAAGATTCACAGCAAAATCTCCGCCATATTTTGTGTCACCAAGTAGAGGGGTTCCCATATTTGCCATCTGTACTCTTATTTGATGATGACGCCCGGTTTTTAAAGAAATTTGTAAAAGGGCATGGATTGTATCATGAGTAAGTACTTTATAATCAAGAATTGCTTTTTTTGCTTCTTTTATAGAAGGAGTTGCCACCTTAGAAAGATTGGTTTTACCATCTTTTATCAAATAATCTGTTAATGTCTGGGCAGATTTTTGGGGAATAACAGAAGTGATTGCCAGATATTCTTTTACCACTTGATTGGTGGTTAGTTGTCTGGTAAGTTCTGCAGCTGCTTTTTGGTTTTTCGCAAACAACACAAGTCCTTCTACTGGTTGGTCTAAACGGTTGATAATGGCAAGATAAGGAGTTTGGTTATTTTTAAGTGTTTTTGCCAGATGGTTTTTTAAAAGACTTTCTAAATCTTTTTGGGTAAGGCTTTTTGTCTGCACAGGCAAACCAGCCGGTTTGTGGCAGACAAGTATATCCTTATCTTCATATATAATTATCTTGGAAATGTCATAAGTTTTTTGCTGTAATGGTTTCAAAATATTGCTCCTTTTGTGGGAGAGCCTGCACTATAATCTGGTAGTCCATTTGGTACAATCCCAAATGTCAGTAGCAAGCCCTTCGTAAAATTCCGGTTCATGGCATACCATTAAAATGCTTCCTTTATATTCTTTTAAAGCACGTTTCAATTCTTCTTTGGCATCTACATCCAAATGATTGGTAGGCTCGTCCAGTACTAAAATATTGGTTTCTCTGTTAATTAACTTACATAAACGAACTTTTGCCTGTTCTCCCCCACTTAGTACTTTTACTTTACTTTCAATGTGTTTGGTGGTAAGACCACATTTTGCCAGGGCAGAACGAACTTCGTACTGGGAATAGGATGGAAATTCCTGCCATATTTCTTCTAAGCAGCTGGTTTCAATGCCTTTTGGAGTTTCTTGTTCAAAGTAACCAATACTTAAATAATCACCTAATACTACTTTTCCGGAAAGTGGTTTAATCAAGCCTAAAATACTCTTTAATAAAGTAGATTTTCCAATTCCGTTGGCACCGGTCAATACCAGTTTTTCGCCTCGTTCCATCCGAAGGTTTAGAGGACTGGATAAAGCTTCCTCATATCCAATTACTAAGTCTGTAGTTTCAAATATGTATCTTCCTGGAGTACGGGCAGTTTTAAAATAAAATTCTGGTTTTGGTTTTTCCTGGGCAAGTTCAATAATATCCATTTTATCCAGCTTTTTTTGTCTGGACATTGCCATATTTCTGGTAGAAACTCTTGCCTTATTTCTTGCTACAAAATCTTTTAAGTCAGCAATTTCTTGCTGTTGTCTATTATAGGCAGCTTCTAACTGGGCTTTCTTCATGGCGTAAACTTCCTGGAATTTGTCATAATCACCAACATAACGAGTTAATTCCTGATTGTCCATGTGATAAATCAAGTTAATTACACTATTTAAGAAAGGAATGTCATGAGAAATGAGAATAAAAGCATTTTCATAATCATTCAAATATCTTTTTAACCATTCAATATGTTCTACATCAAGATAGTTGGTAGGTTCGTCTAAAAGTAAGATGTCTGGTTTTTCCAACAATAGTTTTCCAAGTAAAACTTTGGTACGCTGTCCACCACTTAAATCAGTGACATCTTTGTCTAAACCTAAATCTAATAAGCCAAGGGCTCTTGCAACTTCTTCTACTTTAGCATCAATGACATAGAAGTCATGAAGGGTAAGAGTAGTCTGAATGGTTCCCAGTTCTTCCATCAATTCTTCTAATTCTGTTTCAGAAGCTTCCCCCATTTTGTCACAGATTTCATTCATTTTCTGTTCCATTTCAAAAAGATAAGCAAAGGCAGAGCGTAATACATCGCCAATGGTCATGCCTTTTTCTAATACAGTATGCTGGTCTAAATAACCAATACGAATATTTTTTGCCCATTCAATTTTACCTTCATCCGGTGTTAATGTTCCGGTTATAATATTCATAAAGGTAGATTTGCCTTCACCATTAGCACCAATAAGGCCAATATGCTCCCCTTTTAAAAGGCGGAAAGATACATCATTAAAGATTGCTCTGTCACCAAAGCCGTGGGATAAATGTTCTACGTTTAATATACTCATGTAAAATCTCCTTGTAAAAAAGAAAAGGAGTAAAACTCCTTTTCTAAATCTCAGCTAAATGCTGTAATGCACTGTTTTTAATTATTAGTTTGTGATGTTCCTCAAAATAAGCCTCCACAGCAGGAGAATATTTTTCTGGTACTGCATATTCAGAAAGAATATTGCATACCTTGTTAAATTCTTCCGGTGAATGGTCGGACTTACGAAGGAATAACATGTAGGTATTGGTTTCGATATTTTTATATAAGGTATTTACACCCACATAAAAACCATTTAATACCTGAGAAATTCGAATTGCTGTGTCTAAAGTGTCTACCTGAAATAATCTGGTCAAATCCATAACCGGAATGGATATTTCAACAGGTTCTTTTGATTTGCCGGCAGATAAGGTTTCGGGTAATGGAACAAATTCTTTTTCCTGCTTAGAAGCACTCTTGGTATTTTCTTCATGAAGCTTCTTAAATAAATCAAGAATATCATCAGCACCTTCCGCAAATGTATTTACTGCATTTTCAAGTTCGTTTAAAGCACTTTCATTGGCAGGCGCAAATTTAGAAAATCTTGTATCTAATTCATCCGGATCCTCTACCTTTGTAATAATTAAGATAATACAATCAGGTGACAGTGGTATTGCTTCTATCATAAGAGGAATATCTTCAGCTTCAAAACCAAATTCATAGGAAGCCTGCTGCATCATATCACGAAAAAGTGATTTCGCTTTTTCAGTTCCATAAGCAAGCTCGCTAAGTTTTAACTGGCGGTCAGCTAAATCATCTTTGGTTAAGGTACATCTAATCTGATTATCGCTTACTTTTTCAATTTTCATTCTTATCACTTCCTCACTTATTGTTAAACAAGTAATTGTTATATCAATAGTATATCAAAAAAATCAAAAATGTCTACTAATTTTGGTAAACAAAGTATATACAATATAGAATGTGAAGTCAATAGAGGATTTAAACATAAAATATTAAAAAAGAATAAACTAACTAACTTGTATATCTTTAACAAAAAATATGGGGAGACGAAGGATAAACTTTTTAAAAATTAAACTAGTGCGAAAAAAGTTTGTGGTAATATACAACAGAAATGCGGAAAAGCTATTGCAACGGAGGCAAAGGATGGCTATAATGGCAGCAAGAGGTAAGGGATTCCGGCAGAAAGGAGGAAAGAAAGCGAAAACAGGAATCATTTTATTTCAAAAGTATAAGCTATTGGAAAGAACAGGTACAGGCAATGGAAGCGAAGTTTATATAGCAGAACATATGAAACTTCATGCTTTAAGAGCTGTAAAATGTGTGGAAAAAGAAAAAATTCCCTATGAGAAATTAGTAAAAGAAGTAGTTTATCTGAAAAGTCTTAATCACCCGGGAATTCCAGTTATTTATGATCTGGAAGAAGATGACAAGTATTTTTATATTATAGAAGAGTATGTTGCGGGTGAATCTTTAAAATCCATGTTGACAAGACATAAAAAATTTTCCCTTGATGAAATTGTAGAATATGGTATTCAACTGTGTAAGATTGTGGGTTATTTGCACAATCAAAAACCGTATCCAATTCTTCATTCTGATATTACACCAGCTAATATTATTGTAAAGAATGAAAAGGTAAAGCTGGTTGATTTTGGAAATTCTATTAGGATTACCGGAAAAGAACAGAAGGAAGATGTATACGGTACATTAGATTACATGTCACCTGAGGGGAGACAGGAAACTATATATAATGTGAGAGCAGATATTTATGGTGTTTGTTCTGTATTAAATGTTTTGTATAATGAAGGGATTTGCAAGAATAAAACTACAATAAAAGAGAATAGGAAAATGGCTCAAGTAAGAAAAATAATTTTAAAGGGAATTCATGAAGAGGCTGAAAAAAGGTATGAAAGTATAGATGAATTGCAAATTAAACTGGAATTATGTAAAAAAGAAAAAGTGGAAGCTCTTACCTCGCCAGGAAAAAATGAAAATATTGGCATTACCATTGGCTGTGGAGGAATCACCCCCTGTGCAGGAGTTACCACCTTGGCACTAGCTATGGTGGAAGTATTTGGTCAGGAGGGGAAAGCTGCATTGGTAGAACTTGATGGAAAAAGTGATTTAGGCAAGTGGAAAATGTGGCAGGAGGAACATGGCAGATATCTGGAAAATATGAAATATGGTTTTCGATGTGATGATATAGATTATTACCCTAATGCTGATAATGATACACTTTTATATGTATTGAACCTTGGCTATCAAGTAGTTGTAATGGATTTTGGAAATTTTAAAAATGGTTATGAAAATGATTTCAAAAAATGCAATAGAAAAGTATTGCTTGGAAATTATAGTGTGTGGAATTACGAACAGTCTATTCGGAAATTAGAAAATATTATGGATGGAATGACAACGAAAGACTGGATTTATATGAGCATTTGCAGTGATCAGGGAATTTGCACCATTTTAGAAAATAAATTAGGAATCCGTATACAAAAACTTCACCCCTTTAAGAATAAAAGCCAACAGGAAAGCATTATAAAGAGTATCTGGAATGGCAAAAAGAAAACAAAAATTTTTCCTATAAAACGTTGTTAAACCTGTAAAAAGTTAGACCATAACATATCACAAAAAGGTAACTTTGCAATAGTATCCATTTTGAAACTGGTATAAATGGTAGTTACTGCACCGGTAAGAAATTAAAGGGCACCCGCATATGGAGCAGGAAAAAGCCGGTGCAGTATGAAAAATTATTTTTCCGCTGTAAATTTTCTAGTTAGTTGTAAAATTAGAAAATCCATAATTGTTGAAAAGATAATAGTTATTAAAAGAAAAGTGATAATTCCTATACTATAAGAAAGTTCTGGGCAAAAAATACAAAACATACATATGATGAAAAGCTGATACACATACATTGGATAGCTGATTTTTCCCAGGAAGGCAAATATTTTGGAAGAAAACAGCTGGGATGTATAAGTAAGGTTGGAAAATGCAAGAGTAATACCAGCAAACAACATAAGTACATAATAAAAATCGTATTGAGTATTGGCAGAAAACATACCTCCTGCAATTACCCCAATAAAAAGGAAAGACTCAATAAAAGAAAGTAAAATCCGTACGGGCTTTGCAAGAGAGATATCCTTGGTGAGTAAATAATTGCTGAGTGCGTAGGAAAGAGCGCCTAAACTCATTGCAGCAAAGCCTCTGGTAAGGGCATCGGAAAGTCCTAAAAACTGGCTTCCGCCCCATACATCAAGATGTCCTACATTTGCAGAAAAAAAGCTATATGTGGCAAGTACCGCTAATGGAGCGATAATTGTCAGATAAAGTTTTTCATTAAACCGAACCAAGGCATAAATAAAAAATCCTGCTATTAATAAGGAAGAAAGATACCAAGTGGGATAGTTTAAAAGTCCAAAACTCTTTAATCCGGAAGCATGAAGGAAAAGAAGTTCAAAGATATAGCCTAGGAGCCCTTTAAGCCATTGAACCAGTCCGTTGCCATTTACTATCATGGAAGAAATGAAAAGAAGCAGAAAGGCAGTAATATAATGAGGGTAGAGTTTCTTTGCCCTGGATAGTGTAAATGTGTAGGAAGATATATTTTTAGTGTGAGCTGATTTCATAATCATATAACCGGAAACCAGAAAAAAGAACTCTGTTCCAATATATGCACCGGAAAAATAGGGGGTAGATTTAAAGTAAGAATTACTAAAATGCATAATGGCAATGGTGCATATAAAAAGAAAACGGAAAAATTCAATTTCATTGTTTCGGTTGATATTCTTTACATTGGATTGTTGATACATACATGAACTCCCTTCAAAAAATTAATACATAGTTATAAACTGCTATGATAATAGCATGTTTTGGTAAGAATGGCAATTAGTCTGTTAGAGAAATCCCACACTTTCCACATTGATAAGCGAACTTAAGTATGTTACTATAGCATAGACGGTTATTTTACGAATACTTAATATTAAGCTGAAAAACATGGCGATGGAGGGAAAAATGCGTAAGAAAAAAATAATGCGGGCAGTAATGCTTTTGCTGTTTATTGTGATTTTTGTGGGGGGAGTCATTGGGTTCCAACTTTTAAAGAAATATATGCCTAGCAGGGAAATGGCAGATTTAACAGAATATTTTGGGATTGAAAAAGAAGATGAATTTGCACTTGTAATGAATGGTGAAATTTCAGAAGATGGTGGGATTGAGAAGGAAAATGGAATTTATATTAGTTTAGATAAAGTAAAAGAATTGTTTAATGACAGATTCTATTATGATTATAATGAAGATATTTTGATTTATACCATGCCAACAGAAGTGCGTTGTGCAGCTCCGGGGGATACTGGATATTCTTTATATGAAGATTTTGGAGCAAAAAACAAAAAATACGAAAAAGACTACGGAATTCCCGTTGTATTAAAAGAAGAAGATAAGGTTTATGTTAATGCAGACCAGTTTTTGATGGACTATTTGTATGACATAGGCAGCATGGAAAAAATAGAAGAGCCAACAAGAATGGTAATTTGTACTGTAGATTACTTACAAAATGCCAGCTATGTTACAGTAACAAAAGAAACAGCACTTAGAAAGCTGGGAGGAATTAAAAGTCCGATTCTTAGAACCTTAGAAGCGGGAGAAAGTGTCATATTAAAGGAAACATATGATAACTGGATAGAAGTAGTAACGAAAGATGGTTTTTCCGGTTTTGTTAAAAGCAAATACATTAATCAGGAAGAAGGAGATGCCTGGGAATGTGCCGAGAAGAAAGAAACACCGGAGTTTACTAATCTGGTAAGGGATAAAAAAATCAAGATGGCATGGCATCAGTCTACCAGTCAGGCAGCTAATGCAAAAATTACTGAAGTATTGGCAAATACCAGAGGACTTAATGTAATTTCTCCTACCTGGTTTGCCTTAAGTGACAATAATGGAAATTTCACCAGTCTGGGTGAAAAATGGTATGTAGATACACTTCATGGAATGGGAATTGAAGTCTGGGGACTTATTAGTAACTTCGAACATGATGTAGACACAGGAGAAGTTCTTAATTACACCTCAAAAAGAAATCATTTGATTAAAAGCCTCATAGCACAAAGTAAAGCTCTTGGATTGGATGGTATTAATCTTGACTTTGAACAGATTTCAGAAGAAGATGGAGAAGCTTATATTCAATTTGTAAGAGAATTGTCTGTGGCATGTCGTTTAAATGGACTTGTGTTTTCCATTGATAATTATGTTCCAACAGGGTATACTGCTCATTACAATAGGAAAGAACAAGGTATTTTTGCAGATTATGTGATTATTATGGGATATGACGAACACTATGGTGGCTCGGATGTGGCTGGTTCAGTGGCTTCTATTGGATTTGTAAAAAGTGGAATAGAAATGACTTTGGAAGAAGTTCCGGCAGAAAAAGTGATTAATGCCGTTCCGTTCTATACCAGAATATGGAAAGAAGTAGTAAATGTAAATGGTGAGATAGAAGTCAGCAGTGAAGCTGCAGGTATGGAAAGGGTTGAAAGACTCATTAGTGAAAAGGGACTGGATGCAGGATGGAATGAGGAATGTGCCCAGTTTTATACAGAATATGAAGCGGATGGAGCGACTTACAAGATCTGGATAGAAAATGATGTTTCTATAGAAGAAAAAATGAATGTGATAGCAGAAAATGACCTGGCAGGAGTTGCTGCATGGAAACTTGGCTTTGAAAAGAGTACAATTTGGGATATAATTAACAAATATGTAAATTAGAATGATTAAAATTAAGCTTTCGTCATATACTTTATAAAAAAGTATAGAGTGATGTGTGTGAAAAAAAGAGCATTGGAAACGGTTATGGGAATTTTGATGATTCTGGCAATTACAGTTATGTTTCAAAGTTCCAAAGTTCAGGATGTGTTTCGGGAAGAAACAGGAAAAGAGAGTAAAAAAACAATTGTAATAGATGCGGGACATGGTGGAAGTGATCCAGGCAAAATAGGAATCAATAAAGTTTTAGAAAAGGATATTAATTTGAAAATAGCATATAAATTAAGAACCTTTTTGGAAATGGAAGGGATTCAGGTGATTATGACCAGAGAAACTGATACAGGTCTGGAGTCAGCAGGAGCCTCTAACAAGAAAGCAGATGACATGAGGAAACGATGTGAACTGATTGATCAGGCAAAACCTTGTTTTACTGTGAGTATCCATCAAAACAGTTATCACGAAGAGGCGATACAGGGAGCACAGGTTTTTTATTATGAACAGTCTGCAGAGGGAAAAGAAATTGCAGAGTGCATTCAAAAAAATCTCATAGACAGAGTGGATAATAGTAACAAACGAGTTGCAAAAGCTAATGGTAGTTATTATCTGCTTCGAAAAACAGAAAATCCTACTGTAATTGTAGAATGTGGTTTCTTGTCTAATTATGAAGAAGCTGAGAAATTAAATGATGATTATTATCAGGAAAAAGTTGCATGGGCTATTCATATGGCAATTATGGAATTGTTGTAAACATAGAAACCTTATAGACATAGAAGTATATGATGGTAAGATACACTTAAATTCAGAAAGAAGAAGTAAAATGGATACAGTATTTTTAAAGACAGGAACAGATGAAAAAGAAAATAAAGAACGTATAGAAAGAGCTGGACAGTGTTTGAAACAGGGCGGTCTGGTGGCTTTTCCTACAGAAACAGTATATGGTCTTGGAGCAGATGCACTAAATGAGGCGGCAGCGGAGAAGATATATGCTGCAAAAGGGAGACCTTCTGACAATCCGCTTATTGTGCATATTGCGGATATAGAAGCTGTGAAAAAAATAGCAATGGAATTTCCAGAGAAAGCACAAAAGCTGGCAAAGGATTTTTGGCCTGGTCCACTTACGATGATATTGAAAAAAACAGATATTGTACCATTAGGAACTACCGGTGGTTTAGAAACAGTAGCCATACGAATGCCTTCCCATTCACTAGCACTTCAAATTATAAAAGCAGCGGGAGGATATGTGGCAGCACCAAGTGCCAATACTTCAGGGCGTCCCAGTCCAACCTTGGCAAAACATGTATTAGAAGATATGAATGGAAGAATTGATATGATTGTAGATGGTGGTGAAGTTGGAATTGGTATAGAATCTACGATTGTAGATATGAGCGTAGAACCACCAATGATATTAAGACCAGGATATATTACAGAAGAAATGCTCGAAAAAAGCATTGGGGAAGTAACAACAGACCCTGCACTTTTGTTTTTGCCAGAAGAAAAAGCACCGAAAGCACCAGGAATGAAATATAAGCATTATGCCCCAAAAGGCGAATTAAAAATTGTGGAAGGTTCCAAAGAACTGGTGGTGGAAGCTATCAACAATTTTGTTTTAAATGAGTTGGAAAACAAAAGAAAAGTTGGTATAATAGCAACTGATGAAACTATGAACCTTTATAAAGGTGGAATTGTAAAGAGCATTGGTTCCAGAAAAGATGACAGAACCATTGCCAAAAATCTTTATGCCGTACTTCGGGAATTTGATGAAATTGGAGCAGAAAGTATTTATTCAGAAAGTTTCGAAGGAGGTTCGATGGGACAGGCAATTATGAACCGTTTGTTAAAGGCAGCGGCTCACAGAGTAATAGATGCAGAACAGATATGATTAGGAGGAAATATGATGATAGCAATTGGATGTGACCATGGTGGGTTTGATTTAAAGGAAAAGGTAATGGAATATTTAAAAGAAAAAGGCATGGAAGTGAAGGATGTAGGATGTTTTAACAATGAATCCTGTGACTATCCTGCTTTTGGTAAAGCTGTAGGTGAAGCTGTTGCCAGTGGGGAATGTGAAAAAGGAATTGTAATTTGTACCACAGGAATTGGAATTTCTATTGCAGCAAATAAGGTGAAAGGGGTAAGAGCAGCACTTTGTACAGACTCACTTTGTGCAAGAATGACAAGACTTCATAATGATGCTAATGTTCTTGCATTAGGAGCAAACATTGTGGGACCTGGATTAGCATTAGAAATTGTGGATGTTTTCCTTGGAACTGAATTTTCAGGGGAAGAAAGACACCAGAGAAGAATTGACCTTATAGAAAAATAAAGTCATTGGGTTCAGGGAGGATATTATATGGGCCATAAGAGGGAAGATTATATTACATGGGATGAATATTTTATGGGTGTGGCGGTTCTTTCGTCAAAACGTTCGAAAGATCCCAATACACAGGTGGGTGCCTGTATTGTAAGTCAGGATAATAAAATTTTAAGTATGGGATATAATGGTTTTCCTTCCGGATGCTCTGATGATGAGTTTCCGTGGCGTAGAGAGGGAGAGCCATTAGATACAAAATATTTATATGTGACCCATAGTGAATTAAATGCAATATTAAATTACCGTGGTGGAAGTCTGGAGGGTGCAAAATTGTATGTAACATTATTTCCATGTAATGAATGTGCAAAGGCAATTATTCAGTCGGGTATTAAAAGCATCGTATATGCTAGTGACAAATATGGAGAAACACCAGGAACCATTGCATCTAAAAGAATGTTTCAGGCGGCAGGGATCAGCTGTCACCCATATACAACCACAGGAAGAAAGATAGAATTTGAATTGTAAGATCAGTTCTTAAGGAGGAAACAATAAATGAAAAAAGAAAAATATTATATCACAACGGCAATCGCCTATACATCAGGAAAACCTCATATTGGAAACACCTATGAGATTATTTTGGCAGATAGTATTGCAAGATTTAAAAGATTACAGGGATATGATGTTTATTTTCAGACCGGAACAGATGAGCATGGACAGAAAATAGAATTAAAGGCAACCGAAGCAGGAATAACACCAAAGGAATTTGTAGATGGTACTGCTGGCGAAATTAAGAGAATTTGGGATTTAATGAACACTTCTTATGACAGATTCATTCGTACTACAGATGAAGACCATGAGCATCAGGTAAAGAAAATCTTTAAAAAATTGTATGAACAGGGAGATATTTACAAAGGACATTATGAAGGTCTTTATTGTACTCCATGCGAATCTTTCTTTACAGAATCCCAGTTAGTAGATGGAAAATGTCCTGACTGTGGAAGGGAAGTACAGCCTGCAAAAGAAGAAGCATACTTCTTCAAAATGAGCAAATATGCAGACAAACTGATTGAGCATATTAATACCCATCCGGAATTTATTCAACCAGTTTCACGAAAAAATGAAATGATGAATAACTTTTTACTTCCAGGGCTTCAGGATTTATGTGTTTCTAGAACTTCATTTAAATGGGGAATTCCAGTAGACTTTGATGATAAACATGTGATTTATGTATGGCTGGACGCACTTACAAACTATATTACTGGTTTAGGATATGACTGTGATGGTGCACATTCTGATAAGTTTAATAAAAACTGGCCTGCAGACTTGCATCTTATCGGAAAAGACATTATCAGATTCCATACAATTTACTGGCCTATTTTCCTAATGGCATTAGATTTACCACTTCCAAAGCAGGTTTTTGGACATCCATGGCTGTTACAGGGTGATGGAAAAATGAGTAAATCAAAAGGAAATGTGATTTATGCTGATGATTTGGCAGATATGTTTGGAGTAGATGCTGTCAGATATTTTGTACTTCATGAGATTCCATTTGATAATGACGGAACTATTACATGGGAATTATTAACAGAACGTATTAATTCAGACCTTGCCAATGTGCTTGGAAACCTTGTACATCGTACCATTTCCATGTCTAATAAGTATTTTAACGGAGTTGTAAATTATACCGGAGTAGCTGGAGAAGTAGATGAAGACTTAAAGAATGTTGCAACTTCTACAGTAGATAAAGTTTGTGCAAAGATGGAAGAGTTAAGAGTGGCAGATGCTATTAGCGAAATCTTTACTTTATTTAGAAGATGCAACAAGTATATTGATGAAACTACTCCTTGGATTTTGGCAAAAGAAGAAAAAGACAAGCCACGTCTGGAAACAGTATTGTATAATTTAGTAGAAGGTATTTGTATTGGTGCAACTTTATTAAAACCATTTATGCCTGAAACAGCAGAAAAGATTTTTGCCCAGTTAAATACTCAGGAAAGAAAGCTAGAAGACCTAAAGACTTTTGGGTTGTATCCATCAGGAAATCAGGTAACAGAAAAGCCGGAAGCTTTATTTGCACGTCTTGACTTAGAAGAAGTAATGAAAAAAGCCGAGGAAATCAAGGCGGCACAGCAGGCGTCTGTAAAGCAGGAAGAAGAAAATGATGGAATTGATATTGAAGCAAAACCTGAAATTACTTATGATGATTTCATGAAGATGCAGTTTCAGGTAGGAGAAATCATTGCTTGTGAGGAAGTAAAGAAATCCAAAAAGCTTCTTTGCTCGCAGGTAAAGATTGGAAGTCAGGTAAAACAGATTGTTTCAGGAATTAAACAGTATTATACACCAGAAGAAATGGTTGGAAAGAAAGTTATGGTACTGGTTAACTTGAAACCTGCAAAACTGGCAGGAGTTTTATCAGAAGGAATGTTATTATGTGCAGAAGATGCAGAAGGAAATCTGGCACTTATGACACCGGAAAAAACAATGCCATCAGGTGCTGAAATTTGTTAATTGTGTTTTAGACACAACAAAGATATTCATTTTAGGAGCAGTTTCCAGTATAGGACTGCTCCTAAACAGTAAATATGGTATAAAAATTAAGGATTGATTACCATAAAGTAGAGCTTGTGAGGGTTTTAAATGAGTAAGAAAAAAAAGAGAAAAAAAGGCAGTCCATTTACGGATGGTCTTTTTTACGGAACACAAATCATATTTATATTTACCATTCTTGGCTGTATTATATTGTTTTTCGTAAGTGACTACTGGAAAACCACGGTACAGCTTTATAAAGATGCAAAAACCGTAGTTGAAAATTCCAACAGAGAAGACTTTTCTGCATACCAGACAAGTATGGTATATGATGAGGACGGAAATATTATAAAGTTGGTGAAAAAAGAACGTTTTCAGATTTATCTGAATATAGATAACATACCAGAAGCGGCAAAAGATGCTATCATTAGCATTGAGGACAAAAAGTTTTATGAGCATAATGGAATTGACTTGAAAGCCATTACCAGAGCTCTCGTGGCATTAATGAAAAAAGATGAAATTACTCAGGGAGGAAGTACCATTACTCAGCAGCTGAGCCGCAATATTTTTCTTACTCATACTGTATCCTGGGAAAGAAAGGTAGAAGAAATATTTATATCTCTTAGACTGGAAAAAATATATTCTAAAGAGGACATTCTGGAGTTTTACTTAAATAATGTATATTTTTCTAATGGTTATTATGGGATTGAAGCTGCCAGTGTGGGATATTTCAACAAACCAAGCAGTGAGCTGAATCTTTCAGAAATAACTTTCCTATGTGCAATTCCTAACAATCCTACTTTATATGATCCAAGAAAAAACATAGAAAACACCATAAAACGTCGGGATAGGATTTTGGATGAAATGCTGGAGGATGGAAAAATTACAGAAAGTCAGTGTATGGAAGCTAAAACATATCCTATTGTGTTGGATAGTATGGAAGTACAGTCAGCAGGAACTTATGTGGATTCTTATGTAAACTATTGTGCAACCAGGGCTTTAATGGAGAAAAATGGATTTGTATTTAAGAATAAGTTTGAAAGTACAGAGGAAGAACAGGAATATAAAGCATTATATGAAGAGGAATATAATAAATGGTCGGAAGCATTGGTATCTGATGGATATCGGATTTATACCAGCATTGATACTGAAATGCAGAAAAAGCTGCAGACAGCAGTGGATGACAGAATGTATGGTTTTGTGACACAACAGGATGATGGAGTTTATAATGTTCAGGCAGCAGCTACCTGTATTGACAATGATACGGGAAAGGTAAAGGCAATTGTAGGAGGGCGTTCTCAGGACAACGTAGAATCTTCTTTTAACAGAGCATATCAAAGTAAGCGACAGCCAGGAAGTTCTATAAAACCATTACTGGTATACGCCCCGGCACTGGAAAAGGGATATCATGCTGGAAGTACATTGAAAGATGTGAAAACAGAAGATGGACCGGAAAATTCAGGAGATGTATATTCAGGAAGTATTAGTTTGCGTTCTGCGGTGGAAAAGTCCAGAAATGCGGCGGCATGGAGTTTGTACCAGGCAATTACACCAGAGTATGCAATGGAGTATTTATTGAATATGGAATTTACAGGAATTACAGAAGAAGATTATAACCTTTCTACTGCTTTAGGAGGATTTACCAAAGGATTTAGTTCTGTAGAAATGGCATCAGGATATGCTGCTCTGGAAAATAATGGAATTTATAGAACACCTACCTGCATAGAAAAGATTTTAGATTCTAATGGTAATGTAGTGGTAGAGAATGTTGGAATGGAAAAAAGTGTTTATTCAGAAGAAACGGCCAAAGAAATGACTGATATCTTAGAAGGAGTACTGACCAGGGGCACTGGTGCAAAACGTAGATTGAAAAATATAACAGCGGCAGCAAAAACAGGTACTACTAATGATAATAAAGATGGCTGGTTTGTGGGATATACAGCTTATTATACCACGGCAGTCTGGGTTGGTTTTGACATACCACAGGAATTAGAAGATTTAAGTGGTTCTACATATCCAGGTGAAATCTGGAATACCTTTATGGAAGATATTCACCAAGATTTGGAAAACAGAAAAATGAATCAATAAGAAAGTATAAAAAACAGGAGCAGAACACGGGGTCTGCTCCTGTTTTCTTAAGGAGTTGCTCGTTCAAAAACGAGCTTTATGGGAACAAATTATAATTGATTATTGCGATATTTTGTAAGTAAATTCTGGATTCTTTCACTTGGATCCAATAATTCACTAATAGAAGCATCGTGATTTAAAGTATCAATAATATAAGCAATATATTTACTTAAATCACAATTAATATAGTAAGGACGTTCTAATAACTCTTTTGGCTGATAAACCAGGTTGGTAGTAAGAACGCGGTCAATAATTCCATCTTCATAAGCTTTATCAAATTTATCTAAACCATTAGTAAATAAACCAAAAGTTGTACATACAAAGATTCTTCTTGCTTTTCTTGCTTTTAATTCGGCTGCAACTTCTAACATACTGTCTCCAGAAGAAATCATATCATCAATGATAATCATATCTTTTCCTTCTACAGAAGAACCTAAAAATTCATGAGCAACAATAGGATTTTTTCCATCTATAATCTGAGTATAGTCACGTCTCTTGTAGAACATACCCATATCCAGGCCAAGCACGTTAGCCATGTAAATAGCACGTCCCATACCACCTTCATCCGGGCTGATTACCATCATATGATCAGCATCAATCTGTAAGTCCTTCTGGTCACTTAAAAGTCCTTTGATAAACTGGTAAGAAGGCTGTACAGTTTCGAAACCATGAAGTGGAATTGCATTCTGTACACGAGGGTCATGAGCATCAAAAGTAATAATATTATCTACACCCATGCTTACAAGTTCCTGTAATGCAAGAGCACAGTCCAGAGATTCCCGATTAGTACGTTTGTGCTGACGACTTTCATAAAGGAAAGGCATAATTACAGTGATTCTTCTTGCCTTACCACCAACTGCTGCAATGATACGTTTCAAATCCTGATAGTGATCATCTGGTGACATATGATTTTCCTGATCAAATAAAGAATAAGTCAGGCTGTGGTTTGTTACATCTACTAATAAGTATAAATCATATCCACGAACGGATTCATTGATAACTCCTTTTGCTTCTCCTGAACCGAAACGAGGTACACTGGCATCCAAAATATAAGAATCTCTCTGATAACCAGCAAAAGCAAGAGTGGACTTATGTTCACTTTCCCATTCTTTACGCCATTTTGTTAAATAGTAATCTACTTTTTCTCCTAATGGACGGCATCCTTCTAATGGAATCATACCTAAGGTACCAACAGGTATTGTTTCTAATTTGCGGTCTTCTCTTTGCAGCATGTTATTTCCTCCATGTTCATTAATCTACTTTTCCTTGATAAATTATGTCGTAATAATGAGGAAAAGTCAAGTCTTTAAACGTCTTTTTTTCCTGCGAATATCTTCGCCTGTAAGTTTAATTAATTTATAGTTCCCGGAAAGTCTTGAAAAAGTACGTTCCGAGTAGGTTTCGTTGATTTTGCTTAAAGAAAGATTGGTAGAAATCATAGTTGATTTTTTACGTAAAAATCTTTCATTAATACATAAGAAAAGCTGGGAAGAAACAAAAGAGTTGGTAAGCTCTGTTCCCAAGTCATCTATAATCAGTAAGTCACAATCTAAAATATGGGTAGAGGTCTCTGGTATGGTATCTGCACTCTGAGTGTCGAATTTTTGTTCTGCTAAAGTGTCAAAAAGCTGGTGAGCAGTAAAGTAAATTACAGAATGTCCACTTTCTAAAAGGCTTTTAGCCACACAATGAGTAAGAAATGTTTTCCCTACTCCTACACTTCCATATATCAGAAGATTTTCAAACTCAGAATCAAAATTTTGTGTAAAGTGTAAACATATATCAAATGCATTTTGAGCAAGTACCAAAGAATTGTGACCTGTAGTTGGATCAATATAAGATTCATTGTAAAAGTCAAAGCGAAAAGTATTAAAATTCTCACTTTCCAGAATGTTTTTTACATTAGATTGTGTATAAAGCAGGTTAATTTCTGCCTGACGAAAGCAGTGGCATTTTTTCCCTTCAATATAGCCTGTATCGTTACAGTCTTTACAATCATAAATATCTTCTAAATAGTCTTTGGAATAGCCATTAGAGGTAAGTAGGTCCTGCTTACTGGCAATTAGGGAATGAATGGCTGCCTTTGTCTGGGCAAGAGAAAATTCATCCTCTAAGAGCTGTTTTTTTGCTTCTTCCATTGACAGGGAAACAATTTCTTCTTCCATCATGGCATATGCCGGAAGCTTCTGGTAGATTTCTTCCCGTCGTTTCACCAGTTTGGCTCTGTTATTCAATTGCTTTTGTTGATAAATACGCATTATGGCATCGTATTGTGAGTTGGTTAATGACAATGGTATGCCTCCTTTAATGGTTTAAAAGTTCACGTTCCAATTCATCAAAATCATATGAATTCTGCTCGAAATTAAGAAAACGGTTGTTGGTATTGGAAGGTGTGGAAGAAGCATTACGACGTTCTTTGTTTTTTTGGAATTCAGTATCCAGTGTGTGAATGTCAGATAAATGCTTTACACCTTTTTCCTGCCATCGTTTTAAAATTGTATCTGCATATTCAAAGCTTGGTGAATGAGTTGCCTGAATAGTACGATTGCAGGCTTCTGTAATAATATCTAATGTAAAGCCGTAATCGCTTGTCCATGCCGTAATAAATTTCTGTTCTATTTCTGCAGGATGGCGGTTTTTAATTCCAAAAGCTTTCATTACTGCAAAACAGTTCTGATTATAGGTATCAGAAGAATTTTTTGCCTGTTCTATTGTATGAATATTGTCAGCTGCCCAGGCAAGAGCAGTTTTCTCAATGTAACGCATACTTTTATGGTTGTGGGAAACACAATATTCAATTAAGTATTCAATAAGCTCTGTGGAAAACTTCAAACTGTCGTAAATGTATAATATGGTATTAATATCTGTATGGCTTAAAGTTTTTCCAAGATATTGTTCGGCAATAAAAAGAATTTCTGTAATATCCGGATTCTTTTTGAAGGCATCCATTTCATCTAAAGTAAATTCATGTTTTTCAGGTTCTTTATATGCCATGGCAGTTTGAAAATGGGAAATATCTTTTTCTGGTAAAGAGGGAGTCTTTACATTATTATAAGAAGTTTTTGCCATAGTTTCTGGAATTGTTATCATTGCAGCGGCATTTTCCGGTTTTCGAATTGGCAAAAGCCTGATTGTTTCCAGAGAATTATTATTTCCAAAGGAAAGAGCCAAAATCCCCTGCTTTTCCCAAAATAACAGGGCACGACATACATCACGTTCTGTATAATTTAGTTTATCTGCAATAGAAGTTACAGACAATGCTTCACCGGTAGTAACAGCACGTAGTAGATAAAGATATGTTTTAACATATTCACCATTGGCATCGGACATATAATAATCAATAAAAATATTAGAAACAATGGTTACATCGTGCAATGACTCATTGGTTATTGTGATGTTGGTCATATGTTTTCCTCCCTTTCTGTTTTAAATAATTTTAAGTGTTCCTATTATACCATAAGAAAGAAAAAATTACATCTTTATTTGAAAAAAGAGTTTGGGATTTGTAATCATTTTATACCCAGATGATTAGAGGTGAAAGAGAAGGGTGTTTAAATGTATGAGGAAAACATATTTTGTCAGTAGAGGATTTATCCCAGGCAAAAATGTGGATAATGTGGATAAAATGTTGACATAATAAAAAAAATGTCGGAGAATGTCTTATAAAATGCGGATTTTGGTGGATTAGGAAGAATGGGGAAAAGTTATGTTATGTAAACGAAAAAATCCACATGTTTAAAACAACAAAAATGTTGATAAACATGTGGAAAATGTGGATAACTATTTTCCCAGAAGATGATTTCCTATATTTACAACATCTCCGGCGCCCATAGTTATTAACAAATCGTCTTGTGCACAATTTTCTAATAAAAATGTTTCAATTTCATCAAAAGAGGAGAAATATGTGCATTTTTTTCCAAGCTTTTCAATTTCTGCTGCTAATGTGGCAGAACTGATGCCTAAATTGTCGGTCTCCCTTGCAGGATAAATTTCAGCTAAAATTATATTTTCTGCATGGGACAGTGCATCTGCAAATTCTTTCATCAAGGCTTTGGTACGGGTGTAGGTATGTGGTTGGAATACACACCATAAATGGTTATGTGGATAATTTTCAGCAGCACTTAGTGTTGCCTTGATTTCAGTAGGGTGGTGAGCATAATCATCAATGATAGTGATGCCACCAATTTCTCCTTTGTATTCAAATCTTCGTTCTGTTCCTGAAAATGCAAGTAGCGCTTTTTGTGTGGTGTCTAAATCAATTCCCATTAAATCCGCAGCTGCAATGGCGGATAAAGAATTGTATACATTGTGAATTCCAGTTACAGCAAGAGTGATTTTTCTGATTTCTTTACCTTTGTGTACTAAAGTGTAAGTAGGTCTTCCTAATTCATCAAAAGTGATGGAGGAAGCAGAGTAATCAGAAGAGGCATCTGTTCCAAAGGTAATAATATTGCACTTTAAACCTTCTGTAATATAAGATAAATTTTCAATATTACTGGAAACAATTAAAGTTCCATCTTCTGGTAGTAAAGCAGCAAACTTTTTGAAAGAGGCTCTGATATCATCTAAATCTTTAAAAAAGTCCAAATGGTCGGCGTCAATATTTAAGATAATGCTGATTTTAGGATAAAAACTTAAAAAACTGTTGGTATACTCGCAGGCTTCAGTTAAAAAGTACTGACTATTTCCCACACGAATATTTCCATCAATTGCTTTTAAAATACCTCCAATAGAAAGGGTGGGATCAGTGTCTGCCTGTAATAAGATGTGTGAAAGCATGGAAGTGGTAGTGGTTTTTCCGTGAGTACCGGATACAGCAATTGGAGTTTTGTAATTACGCATTAACTGTCCTAAAAATTCAGCTCTGGTAAGCATTGGAAGATTCCTGCTTTGTGCTTCCATAAATTCGGGATTATCTGGATGTATTGCAGCAGTGTACACCACTACATCAATATCATCCCCAAGATTAGAAGCATTTTGTCCAATATATACTTTGATTCCCAGAGAGTCTAAATGATTTGTCAAAGCAGATTCTTTCATATCAGAACCAGAAACTTTGAAGTTCTCTTTTTTTACAATTTCAGCAAGACCACTCATACTGATACCACCAATTCCAATAAAATAAATATGGATTGGTTCGTTGAAATTAATCTGATACATGTTTACATATCCTTTCTATCTTATATCTCCCATATTATTATAGATAATTTTATTATTTCAGACTTTTTATCATAAGAATGGAAAAGCCTGCGTATAGTAATTAAGGAAGATATTTATATTTGAAATCATTATACTCCACATTATTATAAAAATCTATGAGAAAAATGGCGCAGTTGCAATTAACAATATGAAATGAGTAAAAAAAAATAGAACTTTTTTACAATATATGAACTGAAAGGAAGAAAAAGTGTAAACATTTTGAGAAATTGTGTTCAATTTAGAGAAAAAGTATGTTATAATGAATGGGAAAATTTATATTCAGAGTTATATGAATATTCAAATTTATAAATGTCTTGAAGGATAGGCTAAAATGAGAGGTGATAACGGTGATTAAAAAAGAGATGATTGCGATGTTACTCGCAGGAGGACAAGGAAGCCGATTAGGCGTTCTTACAAAAAAGGTTGCCAAACCAGCGGTTGCCTTTGGTGGAAAATATAGAATTATCGATTTTCCATTAAGTAACTGTATTAATTCAGGAATTGATACAGTGGGTGTACTTACACAGTATCAGCCGTTACGTCTGAATGCCCATATTGGAATTGGTATTCCATGGGATTTGGACAGAAATATTGGAGGGGTTACAGTTCTTCCACCATACGAAAAGAGTACAAGTAGTGAGTGGTATACTGGAACAGCAAATGCAATTTATCAGAATCTGGAGTATATGGAAAACTACAATCCGGAATATGTTCTTATTTTATCAGGAGATCATATTTATAAAATGGACTATGAAGTAATGCTTGATTTCCATAAACAGAATAACGCAGATGTTACAATTGCAACTATGCCGGTTCCTATGGAAGAAGCCAGTCGATTTGGTATTGTTGTTGCAGATGAAGATGGTAAAATTGAGAAGTTTGAAGAAAAACCGGAACATCCAAGCAGCAATCTGGCATCCATGGGAATTTATATTTTCAGCTGGAAAGTATTAAAGGAAGCGCTGATTGCATTATCAGATGAGAAGGGTTGCGATTTTGGTATGCACATCATTCCGCATTGCCATGAAAATGGAAACAGATTATTTGCATACGAATTTAATGGATATTGGAAAGATGTAGGTACATTAGGTTCTTATTGGGAAGCTAATATGGAATTAATTGATATTATTCCGGAATTTAACTTATATGAAGAATTTTGGAGAATTTATACAAAGAGTGATACACTTCCTCCACAGTACATATCAGGTGAATCCAGAATTGAGAAGAGTATTATCAGTGAAGGCGCTGAAATATATGGAGAAGTTATTAATTCTGTAATCGGAACCGGTGTAGTAATTGGAAAAGGCAGTGTAATTCGTGATTCTATTATTATGAAGGATACTGTAATTGGTGAAAATGTAATAGTTGATAAATCTATCATTGCAGAAAATGTAAAAATTGGAAATAACGTAGTACTTGGAATTGGTGATAATGTACCAAATAAACTGGAACCTAAGATTTATTCTTTTGGACTTGTTACCATTGGTGATAAGTCAGTGATTCCGGATAATGTGAAAATAGGTAAGAACACAGCAATTTCAGGTGTTACCGAATCAGCAGATTATCCTGACGGAGTGCTTGCAAGTGGAGAGACTATAATGAAGGCGGGTGACAGGTAATGAGAGCGATTGGAATTATTTTAGCAGGTGGTAATAACTACCGTATGAAAGAATTATCAAATAAACGTGCAATAGCAGCCATGCCAATGGCAGGAAGTTACAGAAGTATCGATTTTGCATTAAGTAACATGACAAATTCACATATTCAAAAGGTTGCTGTTTTAACACAGTATAATGCCAGAAGTTTGAATGAACATTTAAGTTCATCTAAGTGGTGGGACTTTGGACGTAAACAAGGAGGACTTTTTGTATTTACTCCGACTATTACAAATGACAACAGTTTCTGGTATCGTGGAACTGCAGATGCTATTTACCAGAACCTGACATTTTTGAAAAACAGCCATGAGCCATATGTTGTAATTGCAGCTGGAGATGGAATTTATAAGATGGATTATAATAAGGTACTAGAATACCACATAGCCAAAAAGGCGGACGTTACAGTGGTATGTAAGGACATGCCGGCAAGCAATGATATGGATCGTTTTGGAATTGTCAAAATGGATGATGATGGAAGAATACAGGAATTTGAAGAAAAGCCTATGGTGGCAAATTCCAATACAGTTTCCTGTGGTATTTATGTAATCAGAAGAAGACAATTAATTGAGTTAATTGAAAAGAGTAATAAGGAAGACAGACATGATTTTGTAAAGGATATTCTGATTCGTTACAAAGGAATTAAGCGTATTTATGGATATAAAATGGATGACTATTGGAGTAATATTTCTACGGTGGAATCATATTATGAAACAAATATGTCATTCCTAAAACCAGAAGTAAGAGATTATTTCTTCAAACAATACCCGGATGTGTATTCTAAGGTGGAAGATTTGCCGCCAGCAAAATATAATACTGGAGCTGTTGTAAAAAATAGTCTTGTTTCTAGTGGATGTATTGTAAATGGAACAGTGGAAAATTCCGTTTTATTCAAAAAGGTATTTGTTGGAAATAATTGTACCATTAGAAACTCAATTATTTTAAATGATGTTTATATTGGTGATAACACAACCATAGAAAATTGTATTGTAGAAAGTAGGGATACAATTCGTGCTAATACATACCATAAAGGTGAAAATGGTATTAAGGTTGTTGTGGAAAAGAACGAGAGATATGTTTTATAACTAATAGAAAAGGGAAAGACTCGTTGAGGCGAGAAAGGGGAATTTTTAGATGAACATTACAGATGTACGCGTAAGAAAAATGACAAAAGAAGGAAAAATGAAGGCTGTTGTATCTATTACAATTGATGACGAATTTGTTGTACATGACATTAAGGTAATTGATGGGGAAAAGGGATTGTTTATAGCAATGCCAAGCAGAAAAGCGTCTGATGGAGAATATAGAGATATTGCTCATCCTATCAATTCTGAAACTAGAGATAGAATTCAGAAGATTATTTTGGAAGAATATGAAAAGGCTTTGGAAGAGCCGGAAGAAGTATAAAAGTGAGAGAACGCCACAAAATTATGTGGCGTTCTCTTTTTGAGGGGGGAACTATGGAGAGACGCTCTGGGCAGGCACAGAAGCTTCTGTGCCTGCCCTGAGCTGTGTATTGATTAACGAAAAAAATAGAGGAAGCCACAAAAATGGCTTACCTGGAGAGGTAACAAATTATGTCAAACTTTCGAATACATTGTATAGATCCAAAATTCCATATCCCCACTCTTGATTTGGGTGTTCTAAGAGGCGAGGACGGCGAGCACCTCGGATTAGGTAGTTTTTAAGTCCAATCCCATTGAGGTAAGGAACATTTTTCTCGACGATAGCCCATTCCAAAAAAAGTGCTATGGCACCGCAGGTATGGGCAGCGGCAATACTGGTACCGGAGCGAGTGGTAAATCTACCGTTTGGAAGAGGCCCAATGATATTAACACCAGGAGCTGCAAAGCTAGGGGTAACAACATTATTGGCATTAAATCCTCGACTGGCATTTAAATAGATACTGTCGTCCCGATAATCATAAGCAGTAGCAGTGATTGCATTGTTTGCATTTCCTGGAGAAGTAACTGTGGTGAAAGGTGAGGGACGAAGAAAATAAGTTTCTTCTGATAAAAAGGAAGTAACCGGAAGCCACATATGAAAGGTATCAGTTTGGATATTGCTACTTTGAATGGTGAATTTCCAGATTCCGGGAGCCGGGTTTACGAAACGAAACATGATAAGCTGTCGTCCGGACTGATTTTCAATTAAAATAAAGTTGACAAATATTATAGTTTTTAAAAATACAAAACGCAACGTCTGTGCAGATGAGGTTGGTAACAAAAGAAGTTCTTCCTCTTCACCGGAAGGAGATAGTAGAGTTACTGTGTAAGAGGAGGGGGAATTTCCCCAAAATTCCATGGTAAAGCCGGCTTCATTTTCTCCTACCCTTAATTCTACCTCATCGAAACCAAGGGTAGGATCAATGCCAGCGGAATAATGGTGTCTGGAATTTCCTTCATTTCCTGCTGCAACAGTAACAGCAGTTTGGGAAAAAGTATTTAGCCTGTTGATATATTGGGATAGAGGCATACCTCCTATATGTGCTCCCATACTTGTACCTAAAGGGATACAAATAGAAACAGGCATTTCTCCTAAGTCAATGGCACACCTTCTTACATAACTTAAAGCTGTCATAATATCATCTTCCTGATAGGCAACTGCATCTTCAGGGATGACAAAATATTGGCGAAGATACTGTTTCGCAGGTTTGAGTTTTACAACAATTAAAGTTGATTCAGGAGCAGCGCCCATAAACTGTTCAGCAATATTTTCACCGCCGGCGGCAATACCGCTGATAAAAGTACCATGACCATCTGTATCCACAGAAGAAACTAGTTCCAAAGGAGTATCACTGGCTAAGGCGTTATCAATGTCTTCTTTTGTGTATTCGGCACCATAATTAAACTGAGTAGGGGGATGGTCACTGACAATAGTCTGATCCCAAAGATAAGCGATTCGGGAACTGCCATCAGGATTGCGAAAAAGTTCATTAGTATAATCAATACCGGAATCGATAATAGCCACAGCCACATTATTTCCGCGCAAAGGAATATAAGGATGATTGTGAAGTCTGGTGATTCCTGAGGCATTAAGACTTTGAGTGTCCATAGGAGCCAGGCATTTAGGAATGCTTACATAATTAGAACTGTTTAATTGTAATTGGGAAAATTCTTCTAATGGAATGTGGATAACAGCAAAATTGTTATTGATAATTGTTACATTATAATTGGTAAGTAATTCTTCTAAAAGGGGACGGGAAGCACTGTAATTGAAAATCAGGTCTGCATAATTTTCATCCATGGCAGGTGAAATTGGAAGGTTAGATTCTGGCATAAAAGGTACCTTGAAAATAGAAATTTCTAATATCTTATGATAGACAACAACAAAATATGAATTATATATATTACATAAAAAAAGTTTAAAAATGATGAAAATTTAAAAAAAAATTCATTAATTTTGATTTATGGATAAGATGTAAAGTTTTGGATGAAACACAAAGTGGAAAAAGTGCCGAAAAATAGAAAAATAATGACAAGAAAATATTAAATGTGCACAAGAAAATGGGGGTTTATGAAAGGAATTATAGAGGAGTATTTGTAGAATGAAAAAGATTGACATTTGAAGATGAAAGCAGTAATGTGAAGTTATTAACAAACACTTTTACATGAATGAAAGGAAGTGAAGAAATGGAAGCCTTTGTAGAAGAACTGTTAGAAGAACTAGAATGTAATGTGGTCTTTGAAATTCCTCTCTGGAATGGTATGAAAATCCCAGTGTTAGAATCAGTGGTTGTCACCTGGATTATTATGGCTGTACTAATTATTTTGTCTAAAGTTTTGGTGAGAAATTTAAAAATTGATCATGTAGATAAAAAACAGTTGTTATTAGAGTCAGCAATAAGTTGGATATATAATTTCTTTTATGACATTCTTGGAGAACATGGGAAACGTTATATACCATATATGATAACAGTAATTGTGTACATAGGATTTGCTAACGTTATAGGTTTGTTTGGAATGAAGCCCCCTACCAAGGATATGAATGTTACGATAGCATTATCTGTTATGAGTATTGTTGTGGTTGAATATGCAGGAATTCATAAAAAAGGTGTAAAAGGCTGGATAAAAGGTTTTGCAGAGCCGGTGGCAATTGTGGCACCTATTAATGTATTAGAGTTATTTATTCGTCCATTATCTTTATGTATGCGACTTTTTGGTAATGTACTTGGTGCATTCGTAGTAATGGAATTAATTAAATTATGTATCCCGGTATTTGTACCGGCAGTATTCAGCTGTTATTTTGATATTTTTGACGGCCTGATTCAGGCCTATGTGTTTGTATTCTTGACCTCATTATTTATCAAAGAGGCAATAGAATAGAAGAAAAGCTAGTGGCTTTAAATGAAAAAATAAGAAAATAAACGGAATGAAAAGGAGAGAATTGTTATGACATCATTAGTAGCATTAGGAGCAGGTATTGCAGTATTAACAGGAGCAGGAGCAGGAATCGGAATTGGAATCGCAACTTCAAAGGCAGTAGATGCTATTGCAAGACAGCCAGAAGCAGAAAGCAAAATTTCTAAATCATTATTACTTGGTTGTGCTTTGGCAGAAGCAACTGCTGTTTATGGTCTTGTTGTTGCAATCCTTATCGTTTTATTATTGAAATAATTTAAGAAAGCAGGTGGGTAAAGGTGTTAAAACTTGATTTATGGAATATAGTCTTTACCGTTATTAACCTTCTTGTTTTATACATTGCAATGAGCAAGTTTCTAATTGGTCCGGTAACAGCAATTATGGAGAAAAGAAAAGAACTTATTGATGGACAGCTGGAACATGCAGCGAAAACGGAAGAAGAAGCGCTGCAGCTTAAGGCTGATTATGAAAAAGATTTAAGTTCTGCCAAAGAAGAATCCAGAGCAATTGTTGAAAAAGCCCGTAATGACGGAAAAGCAGAATATGACCGAATTGTAAAAGAAGCAGACGAAAAAGCTTCTGAAATTATCAGTAAAGCAAATAAAACCATTGAATTGGAAAGACAGAAAACTTTGCAAGATATGGAAAGCGAAATTGCAGGTCTTGCACTGGCAGCAGCAGCCAAGATTATGAACGACAAGCAGGATGATAACACAGCACTTTATAATAAGTTTTTAGCAAAAGCAGGTGATGCCAATGACGCAGCTGGCAATTAATTATGGAATCGTATTATATGAATTAAATATTCCAAAAGAAGAATTAAATACACAAAGAAAAATTTTGCATGAAACAGAAGAACTGATTGCATGTCTTACCAGTCCAATTGTTTCCATAAAAGCAAAACATAATGTGATTGATAAAATCTTCAAAGGAAAATTTAAAAATTTTCTAAAGAAATTGTGCGATTATAACAGCATGAGTTATATCCATGAGATTTTAAAAGCCTATGATTTACATAAAAATGAAATAGAGGGAAAGTTAGAAGGAGAACTTCTTTATGTGGCTCCTCCAACGGAAACCCAGCTTCAGGAAATCAAGGCGTTTTTATGTAAGAAATATAATAAAAAATCTGTAGAATTGCAGATGAAACAGACTCCGGAATTACTTGGTGGATTTGTCATCCGAACAGGAAACTATGAGTTTGACTGGAGTTATGCAGGACGTTTGAAAGCCTTGCAGCAAAAATTAGTGAAAAAATAAACCGGAGGTGAGAAGTGTGAGCACAATCAGTTCAGAAGAAATTATATCCATACTGAAAAGTGAAATCGAAAATTATGATTTGGAAACAGGTGAACAGGAAGTTGGAAATGTCATCTGGGTAGGTGACGGAATTGCTATGGTATACGGAATAGACCATGCAATGTATGGCGAAATTGTTATTTTCGACACTGGTGTTAAAGGTATGGTACAGGATATTCGCCGTAATGAAATTGGTTGTATCTTATTTGGAAAGGACACAGGAATTAAGGAAGGAACCAAGGTAAAACGCACAGGAAAGAGAGCAGGAATTCCGGTGGGGGATGCTTTTCTTGGAAGAATTGTAGATGCCTTAGGTGCTCCAATTGATGGAAAGGGAGACATTCCATCCGATGAATATCGCCCAATTGAGCAGGAGGCTCCAGGTATTGTAGAACGTAAATCAGTAACTGTACCACTGGAAACAGGTATTCTTGCTATCGACTCTATGTTCCCAATTGGACGTGGACAGAGAGAATTGATTATCGGAGACAGACAAACTGGTAAAACTTCCATTGCTATTGATGCTATCTTAAACCAGAAGGGAAAAGATGTTATTTGTATTTATGTGGCAATTGGACAAAAAGCATCAACAGTTGCAAAAATTGTGTCAACTTTAAATAAACATGATGCTATGAATTATTCCATTGTAGTATCTGCAACCGCTAGTGATTCTGCACCATTGCAGTACATAGCTCCATATTCTGCAACCGCATTGGCAGAATACTTTATGTATAAAGGAAAAGATGTACTAATTGTATATGATGATTTATCAAAGCATGCAGTGGCATATCGTGCATTATCACTGTTGTTAGAACGTTCTCCGGGACGTGAAGCTTATCCGGGAGATGTATTCTATCTTCATTCCAGATTACTGGAACGTTCCAGTCGTCTTAGTGATGAATTTGGTGGAGGCTCTATTACAGCACTTCCGATTATTGAAACGCAGGCAGGAGATGTATCTGCTTATATTCCAACCAACGTAATTTCCATTACCGATGGTCAGATTTTCCTGGAAAGTGATTTATTCTTCTCAGGTATGCGCCCGGCAGTAAATGTGGGTCTTTCTGTATCTCGTGTAGGTGGTGCTGCTCAAACAAAAGCAATGAAAAAAGCAGCGGGTTCTATTCGTATTGATTTGGCTCAGTTTAGAGAAATGGAAGTATTTACTCAGTTCAGTTCCGACTTGGATGCGGCTACCAAAGAACAGCTTCAATATGGTACAGGATTAATGGAATTATTAAAGCAGCCACTTTGTAATCCATTAAGTCTTCATGAACAGGTAATTACTCTTTGTACTGCAACCAATAAGATTATGCTAGATGTGGAAAAACGCAAAGTGAAAGAATTCCAGATGGACATGCTGAAATATTTTGATTCTGTTCATCCGGAAATTGGAAAAGAAATTGAAGAAACCAAAGTCCTTACAGAGGAAATGATTGCTAAGATTATAGAAACAGCAAAGGAATATAAGAGTAGTAGGTGTTAATATGGCAAATGCAAGAGAAATCCAAAGCAGAATGAAAAGTATCCAGGATACGATGAAAATTACAAATGCTATGTATATGATTTCCTCTTCTAAGCTAAAGAAGGCAAAAGATGCCCTTGCAGCAACTGAACCTTATTTCTTTACTCTCCAGATGACCATTGGTCGAATTTTAAGACATATGCCGGATGTGCATAATGTTTATTTTGATGAAAGAAAGCATATTGAAGAGATACACAGAAAAAAAGGTTATATTGTGGTTACTGCAGACAAGGGGCTTGCCGGTGCATACAATCATAACGTAATTAAACTTGCAGAAGAACATTTAGACGAAAGCGATAGTCCTTTGTTGTTTGCGGTAGGTGAATTGGGAAGGCATTATTTTACAAAGCGGCATGTGCCGATTGAAGAAACCTTTCACTATACTGTACAGAATCCATCTATGAACCGTGCCAGAAATATTGCGGAACGTGTATTGGAATTGTATAAGGAAGGAAAATTGGATGATGTGTATATCATTTATACCAAAATGACAGGAGCGGTTCAGGTGGAAACAGAAATGCTGCAACTCCTGCCATTAAAGCACAGTGAGTTTGGTTCCGCACCTATAGGAGTGCCATTAGAAGAAATCGCTATGAATCCATCTCCAGAAGCAGTAATGGAAAACATTGCTCCAAACTATGTGTCAGGTTTTATATATGGTGCTTTGGTAGAATCTTTTGCAAGTGAACATAATTCCCGAATGATGGCTATGGAAACGGCAACGAAAAGTGCTAAAGATATGCTTAGGGAACTGGAAATAGAATTTAATCGTGTCCGTCAGGCAGCAATTACTCAAGAAATTACAGAAGTAATTGCCGGTGCAAAGGCACAAAAACATAAAAAGAAATCCTAAGAGAGGAGGCTTCCTCACTACAGTGAGAACAGGTTATGATGAATAAAGGAAAAATTGTACAGGTTTTAGGACCTGTAGTAGACGTAGAATTTGAAAATAACGATCTTCCTTTCATTAAAGATGCACTGGAAGTAGATAACAACGGAAAACGTGTTGTTATGGAAGTGGCACAGCATATTGGAAATAATACGGTACGTTGTATTATGCTTGCCTCAAGTGATGGTCTTTGTAAAGATATGGAAGTTACTGCCACAGGAGCAGGAATTCAGGTTCCTGTAGGTGAAAAAACACTGGGACGTTTATTTAACGTACTTGGTGATACCATTGATGGCGGTGAAAGTCTGGAAAATGAAAAACATTGGGTAATTCACAGAGAACCACCTACATTTGAAGATCAGAGTCCTGTAGTAGAAGTATTAGAAACCGGAATCAAGGTAATCGATTTGTTAGCACCATATTCCAAGGGTGGTAAAATCGGTTTGTTTGGTGGTGCCGGTGTTGGTAAAACTGTATTAATTCAGGAACTTATTCGTAACATTGCCACAGAACATGGCGGATACTCTATTTTTACTGGTGTAGGAGAACGTTCCAGAGAAGGTAATGACCTTTGGAGTGAAATGAAAGAATCCGGAGTTTTAGATAAAACAGCCTTAGTGTTCGGACAGATGAATGAACCGCCTGGAGCTCGTATGCGAGTAGCAGAAACCGGTCTTACTATGGCAGAATATTTTAGAGATGAAGAGCATCAGAATGTGCTGTTATTTATTGATAATATTTTCCGTTTCGTACAGGCAGGTTCTGAAGTGTCTGCATTGCTGGGACGTATGCCATCTGCAGTAGGTTACCAGCCAACTCTTGCTACAGAAGTAGGTGAATTACAGGAACGAATTGCTTCTACCAAGAATGGTTCTGTAACTTCGGTACAGGCAGTCTATGTACCAGCCGATGACCTTACTGACCCGGCTCCGGCTACTACCTTTGCCCATTTGGATGCAACTACAGTTCTTTCCAGAAAGATTGTAGAACAGGGGATTTATCCGGCGGTAGATCCATTGGAATCTACTTCCAGAATTTTGGAAATTGATGTGGTAGGAGAAGAACATTACGAAACAGCCAGAAAAGTACAGGAAATTCTCCAAAAATACAAAGAATTACAGGATATTATTGCGATTCTTGGTATGGAAGAATTATCTGAAGAAGATAAACTTACGGTGCAAAGAGCCAGAAAGGTGCAAAGATTCCTGTCACAGCCATTCTTCGTGGCAGAAAACTTTACTAATGTACCAGGAAAGTATGTGCCATTGAAAGAAACAATTCGTGGTTTTAGGTCAATTATTAATGGTGAAATGGACGAATATCCAGAATGGGCATTTTTCAATGTAGGAACCATTGATGAAGTAATAGAAAAAGCAAATGCCGGAAGTGACTCTGCAGAATAAGGAGTGAAGGTCTATGAATACATTCTATTTGAAAGTAATCGCCAGTGACAGAACCTTTTTTGCAGGAAGATGTCAGGCTCTTACGGTTCCGGCACTGGATGGTGAAGTAGGTATTATGGCTCACCATGAAAATATGGTTATGGCAATTGCAATGGGTGAAATGCGTATCACTGACGAAGAGGGAAAGAAAATCAATGTAGTAGTAGGTACTGGGTTTGCTCAGATGATGAATAATCGTGTTACTGTGCTGGTGGATACAGCAGAATTGCCGGAAGAAATTGATATTAGACGAGCTAGGGAAGCGAAGGAAAGAGCGGAAGAACAGTTAAGACAGAAACAAAGTATTCAGGAGTATTATCATTCCCAGGCTTCGTTGGCAAGGGCTATGTCACGATTGAAGGCTACAAGTAAATATAAGTAAGTTGGTTGGATACACGGACGCCGGGAACCGGCACCACTACTGCTTCAGAAGACAGAGACAACGCTACGGTGAACTAACTATTAACTATGACTAAGGCTCTCGGGTAATGACCTAGAATCTAAGTCTTTGTAAATAGTGGATTTTACCTCTGCTAAGAACGTCTCTTAATTGTCTTATGAAGAAGTAGTGGTGCCGGTTCTCGGTCGTTTGTGGAATTCGCCAGGTGTGAGGGTTGAAAAATATTGTTGTATACAAGAAAATGAGTGGAAAAAGTGTTGCTATAATATGGGAAAATGAGAGGGAAAAGAAACATTATTGTATGGAAAAAGAATTATAGTACATTATGAGAGAAAGGACTTACCATGGAGAAGAAAATTAACATTCAAATGTTAGGAATCGACCATAAGACAGCATCCCTGGATGAGAGAGCATTGTTTTCCTTTACCAAAAAGAATATGCAGCAGGCAATGGAAAACATAAGGCAAAACTCAGGCATTCTGGGGGTTGTAATTCTTTCCACTTGCAATCGAATGGAAATCTGGGTAAGTATAAACGAAAAATTTCAGGATGATTTATATGGAATATTATGTGGAATAAAAGAAATTCAGGGAGAAAAGTATCAGAATCTATTTCGAAAAAGACAGGGAAAAGAGGCGGTAAAGCATTTATTTTCCTTAAGTGCCGGCTTAAAATCCCAGATTTTAGGGGAGGACCAGATACTGACTCAGGTAAAAGATGCCCTGACGTTTGCCAGGGAAAATTATTGCACAGACCAGGTATTAGAAGTACTGTTTCGGAAGGCAATTACAGCAGCAAAAAAGGTAAAGACAGAAGTAATCCTTTCCAAAGCAAATTATTCTGTTATCCATAGGGCAGTGGAGGTTTTACAAGAAAAAGGGATTACATTGGAAGGGAAAACCTGTATGGTCATTGGAAATGGAGAAATGGGAAGATTAACAGCAGAAGTTCTCATGGAGCAAGGGGCTGATGTAACAGTTACAGTGCGGCAGTATCGAAGTGGTATGGTGAATATTCCGAAGGATTGCAAAAGGATTAATTATGGAGACCGGGTAGAATTTTTGAAAAAATGCCAAATGGTAGTAAGTGCTACAGCTAGTCCGAATTTTACCTTTATTCCTGAAATGTTCCAGGAACTGCCAATAGAAAAAGAATTGCTTTTAATTGATTTAGCAGTTCCAAGAGACATTCACCCAAAGGTATCAGAAGTGCCAGGAGTTACTCTTTATAACGTAGATAGTTTTCAAGCGGAAAGTTTAGATTCTGTTCAACAGAAAGAAATAAAACAGGCAAAAGAAATTTTAAGAGTATATAAAAAGGAATTTTATGACTGGTATGAAGGCAGAGAGTTGATCCCAGTGATTGAAGAAATAAAGAAAAATATAGCAGATGATGCAAGTCTCCGCTTGACAAAAGTAATGAAAAAAGCCTCTTTAGAACCCAAAGAAAAAGAAAAGCTTACTTCGGAAATTCATCAGGCTATGGAAAAAACCATGGGAAAATTATTGTTTGAATTAAAAGACCAGATAAGTGAAGAAACTTATCGGGAATGTATTGGTGCTATGGAAAAGATATTTATTTAGTAAAGATTAGGTAACAATTAGAAGAAATTAGACAGAAATTTAGCAGGAGAGTGTTATGAAAAAGGTTGTGATTGGAAGCAGGGAAAGTAAGCTTGCAGTAATTCAGTCAGAAATAGTGGCAGATTACATTCGAGAAAATCGGAGAGAAATAGAAGTTGAACTTCTTACCATGAAAACTACCGGTGATAAGATTTTAGATAAAACATTAGATAAAATCGGTGGGAAAGGACTCTTTGTAAAAGAACTGGATAAGGCATTGTTGGATGGAAGAAGTGATTTATCTGTACATAGTTTGAAAGACATGCCTATGGAAGTGTCTGAAATGCTTCCTATTGTAGCCTGCTCCCAACGGGAAGATCCCAGAGACGTGCTGGTATTGCCAAAAGGTGTAGAGGAAATTGATTTTTCTAAGCCCATTGGTACTTCCAGTTTACGAAGAACGTTACAGCTGAAAAAACTTTATCCACAAGCAGAATTTAAAAGCATTCGGGGAAATGTGGTTTCCAGATTACGAAAATTAGATGAAGGGGAATATAGTGCCGTTATACTGGCAGCGGCAGGATTAAAGCGTTTAGGACTAGAGTCCAGAATCAGCCGTTACTTTGAACCAGAAGAAGTGATTCCTGCTGCAGGACAGGGAATTCTTGCTGTTCAGGGAAGACAGGGAGAAGATTACAAATATTTGTCAGGATTTCATCATGAAGATGTGATGTTTGTGGCAAAAGGAGAAAGAGCCTTTGTGAAAGAATTAAATGGAGGCTGCAGTTCCCCAGTGGCGGCTTATGGAAAGATAGAAAATGATATGCTTACATTACTGGGGCTTTATTATGAAGAAGGAGAAACTACCTATAATATAGGAAGTATTCAGGGAAGAAAAGAAGCAGCAGAAACTTTGGGAATAGAACTGGCAAAAAGGTTGCGAGAACAACATAAACATCAAGAAAATCCGTAGTAAGAAGAAGTAGTAGAAAAGGTAATAAAATCAGTAAAAAAATAGTAGAGAAAAAGCAGTTGATAAAGCTGAACAAAGAAAAGTAGCAGAAAGGAACAAAAACATGGCAGGAAAAGTATGGCTGGTAGGTGCCGGACCGTCTGATATAGGACTTATGACAGTAAAAGGGAAAGAAGTTTTAGAAAATGCCCAGGTGGTAGTTTATGATGCATTGGTAGGAAAAGGTATTTTAAGTACCATACCTGAAAATGCAGAAACTATCAATGTAGGAAAACGTTCTGGCAATCACACCATGAAACAGGAAGAAATCAGTAAGCTTTTAGCAGAAAAAGCTCTGGAAGGCAAGCATGTGGTACGTTTAAAAGGTGGAGATCCTTTTTTGTTTGGAAGAGGCGGGGAAGAAATTGAAGCTTTATTGGAAGCAGGGGTGACTTACGAAGTGGTTCCGGGAGTTACTTCTGCTATTTCTGTACCTGCATACAATGGAATTCCTGTGACCCATAGAGAATATAGTTCCTCACTTCATATTATCACTGCCCACAAGAAGAAAAATGAACCTTTAGATATTGATTTTCTTTCTTTAGTAAAATTAAAAGGCACTTATGTATTTTTAATGGGAGTAAGTGCCTTGGAGGATATTTGTAATGGTCTTATGGAAGCGGGAATGGCAGGAGAAACCGAAGCTGCCATATTGGAACAAGGCACCACAGCAAGGCAGAGAAAGGTTATAGCTACTGTTGCAACCTTAAAGAGAGAGGCGGAAAACGCATGTATTCAGTCACCGGCCATTATTGTGGTAGGAAAAGTTTGTGGGTTTTCTGAAAAATTTTCATGGTATGAAAAGGTAGAATTATTTGGAAAGCGTATTTTAGTCACCAGACCAAGAAAATTGATTTCTAAAATGGCAGAAAGCTTAAGGGAAAAAGGCGCAGAAGTGTTAGAGGTTCCGGCAGTTTCCATTGTTCCAATAAAAGAAAATAAAAAGTTAAAAGAATCTTTGAAAAACCTTTCAAATTACACGGTATTAGCTTTCACCAGTCCAAGCGGTGTACAGGTATTTTTTGATAAATTAAAAGAAGAAAAGACAGATATTCGAAAGCTTGCTCATTTAAAAATTGCTGCCATTGGAAAGGGCACTGGAAAAGAACTGGAAGAGAGAGGAATTCTGGTGGATTATATGCCAGAAGAATATGAGGGGAAAGCTTTAGGAAAACTTCTGGCACAGGTTTGCACCGGAAAAGACACCATTTTTCTTCCAAGGGCAAAAGAAGGAAACCGGGAATTAGTAGAAGAAGCGGTAAAATCAGGAGCTCTAATCCATGATATTCCAATATACCGAACGGTATATGAAAAGAGTACTGTGATTTCTATAGGACAAGAAATTCAGGAAGGTAACATAGATTATGTGGCATTTACTAGTGCTTCTACTGTGAAAAGCTTTGTAGAAATGGCAGGACAGATACCTTATGAAAAAGTAAAGGGAGTCTGTATTGGAAAAAAGACTGCAGAAGCTGCAAAGCAGTATGGAATGGAAATTTTTGTATCTCAAGAAGCGACCATAGATAGTATGGTAGAAAAAATAGTAGAATTATCAAAAAACAGAGAGTAAAATATAGTGAAAAAGAACAAAAGTAATAGACAGCAGAAGAAATGACCGGAAGGAGCAGCAGAAAGATGTTAAAAAGACCAAGAAGAATCAGAGGGAATGAAACCATCAGACGTATGGTAAGAGAAACCAGAGTAGATAAATCTTCGTTGATTTATCCTATGTTTGTAATGGAAGGAAAAGAGGGAAAAGAAGAAATTCCTTCTATGCCGGGGCAGTACCGTTATGGCTTAGATGCCATGAATTTTATGGTGGAAGATTTATTGAAAGCAGGAGTTAGTAGTGTGATGCTTTTTGGAATTCCAAGTCATAAGGATGAATTAGGTAGCAGTGCCTATGCGGAGGATGGAATTATTCAAAAAGCAGTAGCAGGAATGAAAGAACGATTTCCGGAAATGTATGTGATTACCGATGTATGTATGTGTGAGTATACTTCCCATGGTCATTGTGGATGTTTAAATGGAAATTATGTGGATAATGACAGTACTTTGGATTTACTGGCAAAAACAGCATTATCTCATGTACAAGCTGGTGCAGATATGGTGGCGCCTTCTGATATGATGGATGGAAGAATCGGAACTATTAGAACTACTTTGGATAACAATGGTTTTGTGGAAACACCTATTATGTCTTATGCAGTAAAATATGCTTCCTCTTTCTATGGACCATTTCGGGAAGCAGCAGGTTCTGCCCCTTCCTTTGGGGACCGGAAATCTTACCAGATGGATTTCCACAATATAAAGGAAGGTTTAAAAGAAGCATTTCTGGATATTGAAGAGGGAGCAGATATTATTATGGTAAAACCAGCTCTTTCCTATTTAGATGTAATCAGACGAGTTTCTGAAGAAATTCCACTTCCAGTGGCAGCATATAGCGTAAGTGGAGAATATGCTATGGTTAAAGCAGCAGGAAAGCTTGGTTACATAGAAGAAGATAATATTATTTGTGAAATGGCAGTAAGCACCTATCGGGCAGGTGCTGGTATTTATCTTACTTATTTTGCAAAAGAACTGGCAGGATTTATTCAGGAAGGAAGAATAGGATAATGGGAAAATCAGAGGAATTATTTAAAGAAGCACGCCAGTATATTCCAGGTGGAGTGAATAGTCCGGTGCGGGCTTTTGGAAATATTGGAAGTACTCCTCGTTTTATACAGCGGGCAGATGGAGCTTATGTTTATGATGTGGATGGAAATAAATATCTGGATTTTATAGGATCCTGGGGACCAATGATTTTAGGGCATAACCAGAAAGAGGTATTGGAAAGTGTCACAGAAGCATGTAAGCAAGGATTAAGTTTTGGAGCAGCCACAGAAAAAGAAGTGGTAATGGCAAAGCTGATTACAGAAATGGTTCCGGCAGTGGAAATGGTGCGAATGGTAAATTCCGGAACAGAAGCAGTAATGAGTGCTTTGCGTGTGGCAAGAGGTTATACCAAAAGAAATAAGATAATTAAATTTTCCGGCTGTTACCATGGACATTCAGATTCCATGCTGATTGCAGCAGGATCTGGTGTTATGTCAAGTGGTGTGCCGGACAGTGCAGGAGTCACAAAGGGTTGTACAGAGGATACTATAAGTGCAGTTTATAATGATTTAGAAGGTGTAAAAGAAATATTTACAAAGATGGGAGAAGAAATTGCAGCGGTAATTGTAGAGCCGGTAGGGGCAAATATGGGGGTGGTTCTGCCACAAGAAGGTTTCTTGGAAGGATTACGAAAGCTTTGTACAAAATATGGCAGTATACTTATTTTTGATGAGGTAATTACGGGATTTCGGTTAGGGACAGATGGAGCCAGTGGATATTTTGGGATTCAGCCGGATTTAATTACTTTTGGAAAGATTATAGGGGCAGGAATGCCGGTAGGAGCTTATGGAGGAAAACGTCAGATTATGGAACTGATATCACCTTTAGGGCCGGTATACCAGGCAGGGACTCTAAGTGGAAACCCGGTAGCAATGGCGGCGGGCATTACACAGCTTACTATTTTAAAAGAACATCCGGAAATTTACACCCATTTAAACCAGCTAGGCGATTATTTCTATGGAAGGTTAGAAGAAGTAATCAAAGAAGCAGAGGGTTTCTGTAGTATTAATCATATAGGTTCTTTAGGATGTATTTTTTTCACCAAGGAAAAAGTGATAGATTACGCTTCAGCGAAAACTTCAGATACGACTAAATATGCGGATTATTTTAAGTTTATGCTGGAACATGGAGTGTATTTGGCACCAGCACAGTTTGAAGCCATGTTTTTATCTGCATCACATAAGAAAGAAGAACTGGACAGAGTAGTAGAATTAGTTCAGCAGTACATGAAAGAACATTAATACTAAGGAACTTTAACATAAAATAAAAGAGGAAAACCATGAAAAAAGAGAAGATGTATTTTCCGGTGTTTATTTCTTTGGAAGAAAAGAAATGTGTTGTGATAGGTGGTGGAGAAATTGCTGCCAGGAGAGTTGAAACACTTTTGAATTTTTGTGAGAATATTACGGTGATTGCTCCGGAAATTTGTGAGAAAATGAAAAAACTTATAGAAAAAAATGAGTTTTCTTATTATCAAAGAAGTTATCAGTCTGGTGATTGTAAGGAAGCCTTTTTAGTAGTAGTGGCTACTGATAACAGATGGGTTAATAAGCAGGCCGGGGAAGAAGGAAAAGCAGCAGGTGCTTTGGTTTCAGTGGCAGATAACAGGGAAGAATGTAACTTTCTTTTTCCAGGCATTGTGGCAAATCAGGAAAGTGGTGCGGTCATTGGTGTCTGTAGCAGCGGCAGAAATCATAAGCTTGCAAAAGCATTAACCGATAAATGCAAAAAAATACTGTAATCATAGAAAACTGTGATTGCCAGGAGGAAAAAGTGTGAGGAAAAAAGCAATTCTTGTGGTAAGTTATGGAACGAGTCATAAAGAGGCAAGAGAAAAGTCAATTGATGCAATTGAAAAAAGAATTAAGGAAGAATTTCAGGGATATAAAATTTATAGAGCCTTTACTGGAAAAAGAGTCGTAAAAAAAATGGAACAAACAGGAACTCGTGTTATGATATTAGCGGAGGCACTAGAAAAACTTAAAAATGATGGTATACAAGAGCTTATAGTTCAGCCTACTTATGTAACAAATGGCACTGAAAATGATAATATGATAGGAAAAATAAAAGCTGTTAGTGGAGAGTTTCAGCGTATTGCAATTGGAAAGCCGCTGTTAAATGATGAAGGAGACTCCAAGAAACTGGCAGAAGTCATAGCAAACCAGTGTGTGGTAGAAGAAAATGAAGTACTTCTGCTTATGGGTCATGGAACTTCGGCTTTTGGTAATTTGATGTATCATAAATTGAATGAAGTATTTCAGAATATGGGGTATAAAAATATTCTGATTGCTGCCATGAAGGGAGAACCTTCCTTTCAAGAAGCTCAAAGACAATTAGAACATTTGAAGGTAAAAAAAGTAATTTTAAAGCCTTTAATGATTGTAGCAGGAGAGCATGTGAAAAAAGATATGGCAGGAAAAGAAAATTCCTGGAAAAGTGAACTGAAAAAGAAAGGGTATCAGGTACAGTGTCAGATGAGGGGATTAGGAGAATTTGTTGAAGTTCAAGAACAATTCATTAAACATATAAATGAAGTATTGGGATTGAAAGAGTGAGTGGTTTCTTTTATTGTGTAGGAGAGAAGTAGCATTACATTATATATAGAAGAAATAGGTGTCAAGTGAAAGAGTTTCTTCTATATAAATGGTGTGGAAATTATGTGAAAGAATTTTATTTTACCGTATATCTTTGCTAGAGCGTGCATAATATGTTTCGGGTGGTAACTGGTTGGAATTAGTTTATAAAGATAAAAGTGAAGACAAAAAATACACTATTGAAATGTATCGGAATATCCTATAGAGAAATACAGATATTCTTGCGAAAAAGTGAAAAAAATACACGAAACCGTTAAATTGCACAAAATTTTTTGGAAATTTTAGCTCCAAATTTTTTGATAAAATATTGACAATTAAGAGGAAAAACAATATACTGTAACCATGGCTTGTTTTATGTGATTTTGTACCCATTGAAATATGCATAATCAGAGAAACGAGAAAGTATATAAGTGATTTACATAATATTATTTTGTGTGATGAGCTTAACAACCAAAAGATTTTAAGGAGGAAAAAAGTATGGGAGAAAACAGAGTAACTATGAGTTTAATCAAACGTTATGTTAGCGTAATGTTGGTTGCAGCACTTGTTTTAACAGGTATTCAGGTACCAGTTGCAGCATCAGCAGCTGACGCAAAGGACGTTACAATTAAGGTGGGAGAAACAATTCAGTTGACAATTCCAACAGCTGAACCAACACCAACAGCTGAACCAACACCAACAGCAAAACCAACAGTTGGAGCAACAGCAACACCAACACCAGGTGAACAGTCACCGTCAACACCAGGTGAACAGTCACCATCAACACCAACA
>JAFQCM010000105.1 GCA_017399445.1 Lachnospiraceae bacterium
CCTTCGGTGTGGCAAAGTCCCATTAACGTGCTTTCCACTGCTTTGCAGCTACCTTAGCTGAACTGTTACAGTAGAAATTAATATTCTATCTGTACATTACAGTAGATTTTTGTTATAATCCATAGGAAAGTTAATCAAAAAAGATTCTAAGGAGGATTTTATGAGAAAGAAAAATCTTATTTTATGCGCAGGAATTTTATCTATGGCAATGTTAGGTGGATGTGGGAGCACAACTCCAGAAGAAAATAACACAGCTGTTACACAAGAAGTAGAAGAAACAACAGAAACAGAAGAAACAACAGAAACAGAAGAAACAACAGAAACAGAAGAAGCAACAGAAACAGAAGAAACAACAGAAGCAGAAGAAACAACAGGAGCAGAAGAAGCAACAGAAACAGAAGAAGCAACAGAAACAGAAGAAGCAACAGAAACAGAAGAAGCAACAGAAGCAGAAGAAGTAACAGAAACAGAAGAAGCAACAGAAACAGAAGAAGCAACAGAAGCAGAAGAAGTAACAGAAACAGAAGAAGCAACAGAAACACAGGAAACTGCTGAAACAGGTGTTGATTCTAATGCAGAATTTTCATCACTTATGACAGAAATCTATGGAGTAAGTACTGATGCTGCAAGTGCAGAGGCGGTTGCAGAAAAATTCAAAAATTATGCATTTGCTAATGGTGCACCTAGTTCTTCCACGGTTTTTGAAGCTATGGCAAACGATTGGTTTCAGACAATGGAAGAAACAGAAGGTAAAGATATCCGTTCTGAATTTAGTGGATGTTTTGAAACAGTAACTTCAACAGCACAAAAAATGGACGAGACTTTAGAATATGATTTGGCTTATACAAATGTAGTTAGTGGTATTTTTGCAGCTATTGGGGAATAATAGTGTTTTAGATTATTATATACACTGAATACGCAAATATTAAATCAATTCGGAGAAAGTTTCTCCTGATTCAAAAATTTTCTTTTATCTAAGCAAGAGTGCTACACCATGATAGCACTCTTGTACTCATTCATTATCCTATTTATCGTCTAACCATTCCTTCCACTTTTAGTAATTAGATTAACGAATGTTTTGCTACCCTTTTTACTACGCACCATGTATGTACAAAAAACTGGAAATTTTCCTGCCATGCACAAGACATACAGATAGATTCTGGCACGATTGTGCTGAATTGTTATGCAAATTTGTAACAGTTCAGCCTACGCCATTCGCAAAGTCGCACTAACGTGCTTTCCGTTGCTCATATACAGGCGTTCCGCTCATGATATGTGATACAAGTGCATTTTATGCGAGCATAATGCACTTGTATCACATATCATGGCTGAACTGTTACCGAAATTGTGGAAAAATATCAAAAATAGTGGAAAAAATCAGATAAAAATGGTATAATTTTACATGTTGCAAAACAGCAAACAGTGAAAAGTAAATATAATCTAACAGCGAATGGGGGAAACGACATGAACCAAAAAGAAAAAGAATGGGAAGGTACTGTAAGAAAGTATAGTGATGCAAGTGCCCGCAGAACCAAGGTTAACCAAACCGCATTAATTAGTATTACTATTATAGAAGTATTATTGATTTTTGCATTGTTTGTTCAGACCTTTGCAGTGGAAACAAGTTATGGGAAAATGGGGATTATTCCGTCAATCATATTATTGGTTGGAGTAGTAGTAAACTGGATAGCATACAAAAAAAACAGAGCTAGTGAAAAGCTGAAATATATTATTTTGGCAAGTATTGCTATTGGATGGGGATACATTATGATTACTGGAGAGAATGTAATGGTTACATTTTATATTTATCCAATTTTAATAGCAACTATCCTGTACCATGATAAAAAATTCGAAAAAACTACATTTTGGCTTGTAATAGTAATTGACATTTTACGTGTGATTGTCTGGCAGTCTAAGAATCTTCTGTTTGGAGGCGATAATGTTGCATTTATCAGTTTGATTATCAATTTTGAGTTGGTAATCGTTGTTCATGTGGTTGCAAGACTTTCAGAACGCTTTACTTATGATATGACCCAGTTTGTAAGAGATGAACAGATAATGCAAAGTAAAATGGTAGAGGATATTCTACGAATTTCAGATTCTGTAAAAGAAGAAGTGGCAGATACAGATACTCTGATTGAGAGTTTAAGGGAATCTTCGAATGTGGTTCACTCTTCCATGCAGGAAATTACAGAAAGAACTCAGGAAACAGTTGAAAGTGTTCAGGAACAAAGTAAGATGACCGAAAAGATTAATAGTGCCATCAGCGAAACAGCAGAAAATGCGAAAATAATGGTAGAAGCAGCTACTGATTCAGCCCATATGATGGAACAAAGTATGGAGTCTATTCAAAATATTCAAAAAAGTGCAGAAGCGATTGGACAGACCAATTCTCATGTGGCAGAAACAATGGAAGAACTTCAAAAGAAGGCAAAAGAAGTACAACAGATTACAGAAGTTATTTTTACCATATCCAGTCAGACAAACTTGCTGGCATTAAATGCATCTATTGAAAGTGCAAGAGCAGGAGAAGCAGGAAGAGGGTTTGCGGTAGTAGCAGATGAGATTAGAAAGTTATCAGAAGAAACCAGGCAGTCTACCGAAAAGATTGCCGGAATCGTCCAGGAATTAGGACAACATGCTCAGGATGCTACAGAAATTGTAGCAAGTTCGATTGAGGCAATGAACAAACAAAATGATATGGTAGAAGCAGTTGCCGGTAACTTTGGAAATGTTCGTGATAATATTGATGTATTAACACAGCGTGTAGAAGACATTAATCAGAAGATTGAAAATCTTGTGGAATCCAATAATGGTATTATTGATAATATTCATCAGCTTTCTGCTTCCACAGAACAAGTATCAGCCAGTGCAGAGGAAGTAGAAGCACACAGCTCCAGAAACCAGATGGAAGCAGAAAAAGCAAAACAGTTATTAAGTGAAGTTGGAGAACTTGTAGAAGAGTTTGAAAAGTACAAAAATAAAGCTGAGTAGTCAGTAATAAACTAGAGAGAATAAGGTGTCATTGCGAAAAAGTAGGCAATGATACCTTATTTTGTGAAATAATATTACATGAAAGATGTGGAAAGCAGAGAAGGAAATGAAGAAGAGATAGAAAAGATAAATGAGAAAAAGTATATAGTATATAAATGTAGTTTGTTAAATATAAAGTCTAATTTTACCAATATTATATGCTATTTTTTCCATGATACGGCACAATGTTCTAAAATGTGCTAAAGTTAAGAGTGGAAAACTCTTACAATCAGACAAGGAGAAAATATGAAGAGAATAAAAGAAATAGTAACATTAGCATTAGTTATATCTATCCTTTGTGGAAATGCAACTTGTGTGCAGGCAAGTGACAATGAAAAAAACATGAATACGGCAAGTACAACTTTGACAACAAGTACATTAGGACCTTATGAATTTGGAAGTACATGGACAACATATTAATTGGGATTATTTTATGTTACATCTTCAACAACATTAACATTAGAAATGCCTTCTAATAATGATAAGGATTTAGTACAGGGAACAATTTATTTTGTTCCGCTTAATGGTGGCACTTCTGTAAACTTGAGCTATGGAAATTATGCAACGGAAACCTATAATGTAAATTTATCTAGTGTTCCTGAAGGAGGATACATGATAAAAATTGGTGGTGTGGCCGTAGGAACATCAGATTATGCAAAAGTAACATGTGCAATTAATTAATACAGTAGAGAGAGTAAGGGTTTTCCAGTTAATAAGTAATAAAAGAATGATAGCAAAGGGGGAAAATAAATGAGTTATATAACCAATAATATATCAAGAATGGAGCAAATAAATTATAGTAATTCTACATGGAAGAAAGAGAAAACCCAAGAAAAGTATTTAGAAAAAAAAGTATTAAATGAGAATATGGAAATGGTGAAGCAACAAAGCCAGAACAATCAGCAGGCAATGTTAGATGCTTATAAGGTAATGGGAGGAAATAAAGGCTGTATTTTAAATGAAAATCTGGAACAGAATATAGTCAGTCTTTTAGAACAAACTTCTGCAGTGAAAGACAAGGCGGAGAATGATAAATATATAGTATCTAAAGAGGGACAGAGTGATGAGTTTTGGAGCATATATAATAAAAATTCTGGCAAAAAAAGTTACTTTTATCCAGCTTATTCATCGGTACAAACAGATTTGAATACTGGTGAAAAATATATAATATGGGCAATGTGGGGATATGTGGGAGATGCTGTAAAGATAGATGAGGAATTAGAAGAAGTATTACAAGAATTTATGGGTATTGAAGAAATAAAGGAAAGTTCCTTAAATGCAGGATATGAGATAAGAAAAGATGAATTTACAGGAATAGAAACTTTAATGCCTAAGGGAAATGTACTTCAAGGAATAAGTTTTATTGAAACTGATGAGCAAAGTGAAAGATTAGAGATGTTAGCCCAAAAATATTTAGAGGCATATCCCAATATAGTGAAGGATTTTGAGGGGGCAAAAACATATGCTATGGCAGAGGTGCAAGGTCGATGTTGGTCTACTACCAATGGAATTCTTTTGCTTGGTGGAAATGCATTAATATATGAAGATGAAACAAATTCAAATAGAAATTGGAGTATTCGGGTGGAAGAAGGATTTCAAGAAGGAAACCTTGATGTGCTTAAAATGATAACAGAAGCAATTGAAAGACAAGCTGCTAGTGGAAGTTTGGAAAAGTTAGAGAATTGGTTGGAAGTGTTTGAACAGAAAGAGGAAGAAAAAGGGAAAAATTGGTATAGCTATCGTTGGATTTCAAAAGAAAATTAATAGATATAGGAAGGTGAAAAAATGAATTTAATAAAAAAAATAGAAAAAGCAATTGTAATTCTTGCTAAGAAAAAAGCGATTATTGAGGCAAATTCAGCATGTACTTTATGGGGATATCAGCCTAAAGAACCAAAAGAAGTTGAAAAACTGTGCAGGTTTAAAAATGATAAATAAAATAGTGGAAAATTGTATTCGAGATAACATTATACAAGATTCAGAAGTTGAAGTTATAAGATATGGTTTGAAAAGTCTTGTTAGCAATGCCTTAGGATTTATTTTGTTAGCGATTTTAGGAGCATATTTTGGAAATGTCATAGAAGGAATTATCTTATGGATATATATAAAAATTAAAATATGATGGCATCAGCATAAATTAGAAATGAGGGAGTTTATGTGGAACATTGGAATATGTGATGATGGGGTAAATACCTGTTCAGATATAGAAACTATGATTTTGGACTTTAGTGAAAGGTCAAGAGAAAAAGTTTGTGTAGAAATATGGTATACTGGAGAGGCATTGTGTGAATATTTGACAAAGGGAAACAATCTGGATATTTTGTTTTTGGATATTGAACTTTGGAAAATGTCTGGTATTCAGGTTGGGAATTTTATTCGCAATCAGTTGGAAGACAGGGGAATGCAAATTATCTATATTTCAGGAAAACAATCTTATGCACCACAATTATTCAAAACACAACCGATGGATTTTTTGGTAAAACCTATTACACAAATCCAAATAGATGAGATTTTTCAATTAGCCGAAAAAATGCCTGCAAGAGGAAGACAAAAATTTGAATTTCAAGTAGGAAAAGAGTATTATTACGTACCACTTTCTGATATTTTTTACTTTAACAGTGATGGGAAAAAGATTACTTTGAAAACAAGAAGAGAAAAGTGGGTTTTTTATGGGAAATTAAAAGAGATTCTTGAAAAGTTACCAGAAAATTTCATGTTGATTCATCAGTCTTTTATCATCAATAGAGCTCATGTTTTTTTGTATGCTTATGAGATGGTTGAGATGGAAGATGGGACAAAAATAAATATTAGCAAAGCAAACCGGAAAAAAATTCGTCAGAAAATTTTAGAGAAAGGCTAGAACAATGTTAAATACTTTTTTGTGTTGTGTCACTAATTTGTTTCGATTTTATATTGTTGGAATCTTTGTGAGAAATTTTTTCAAAGAGACCATTGTGGGAAGAAAGTTGGAAATTCTTACGTATTCTTTGGTTTATATTATAAATACAGGATTGTATCTTGTGTTTCACCAACCATGGGTGAATTTCACTACCAGTATAGTAGGAATTTTTGGTATCACATTACTTTATTCCAGAAAATACAGGATGAACATATTTGTTACAGTATCAATATATTTGGTCAATATGGTTTGTGACACAACAGCAGTTTTTTTATTTGTGAATTATCAGGCAGGCAAAGAATTTAATCAAATGTGCGAAGTGTTGACTATTTTATTATTTTTCCTTTGTGTTGCAATAGTGGATAAAATTATTGAAGTAAAAGAATGTCAGGAAGAAAGAAAAAGTGCGTTTTTCATTTTAGTACCTGTGATTAGTATTAGTATCTTACTATTTCTAGCTTTTAGTCAGGAGCTATCAAAAACTAATCTAGTTATAGTAGAAATAGGGATACTAATAATTAATTTTTTGATGTTTTATCTGTATAATGAGCTAGTGAAATACTATCAGACAAAGTGTGAAAATGAAATACTTTCACAACAAGTTTTAAATTATTCCAATCAAATAGACCAAATTTTAACCTCTGAACAAAGTATAAAATCTTTAAGGCATGATATGAAACATCATATGAATGAGTTAAAGATATTAGCTAGAAAAGGAGATACTTCAGGTATAGAAAGTTATATTGATGATATGACAGAGTATATAAAAAACCCTGACGAAATTATAGCATCGGGTAATCAAGAAATTGATAGTGTATTGAATTATATGTTAAAAAAGGCAAAACAGAAATTGAAAGAGGTAAAAATAGATATAAAGATACCGGAAAAAATGAGCCATTCTTTTGATATAAATATAATATTTGGCAATTTGTTGGAGAATGCCATAGAAGCATCAGAAAAAACCGAAGAAAAAAAATTGTACATATCCGCTTATCTAAAACAAGGTGTATTTAAAGTGGAAGTACATAACAGTTGTCAGGGGAAAATAAAAAAAGGAATACAAGGCTATCTCTCTACAAAGAGAGATAGTAATAATCATGGAAATGGTCTAAAAAGCGTAAAAAAAATTGTAGAAAAATACAACGGAATTATTAGTATGGAACAATTAGTATGGAACAAAAGGAAAGAACATTTTATACAAAATTAATACTATATATAAATCCATAACATTTTTTGTTTTAGAATTTAGAAAAACAGCCGAGAGCCTTAGTCGCAGTTAATAGTTAGTTCATCGCAGCGTTGTCCCTGTCTTTGAAGGCAGTCCTGGTGCCGGTTCTCGGCATCCGTATATCCAATGCTTTTCCGCATAAATGAAAATAGTTGTTGCCAATCCTTCCCAATTGTGCTAATATCTTTCTAGTGAAAACAAGTGTTTTCCTCAAACAAACATGCAAGCTCAGCAGGAAGATATTCTTGCCAATTAAACGTTTAGGAGATAAGGAAGATGGCAGAAGTAAATAAGTATTTTGTCGTTAAACAAAAAGCAGTTCCAGAAGTTCTTCTAAAGGTCGTGGAGGCCAAACGACTTCTCGAATCAGAGAAGGCAATCACCATTCAGGAAGCAACGGATCGGGTTGGAATCAGCAGAAGTTCATTTTATAAATATAAAGATGATATTTTTCCTTTTCATGAAAATGTCAAGGGAAGAACCATTACTATGGTACTTCAGTTAGATGATGAGCCGGGACTTTTGTCAGATGTATTAAAAATAGTGGCGGAATATCATGCCAATATTCTTACCATTCATCAAAGTATTCCTGTGAACGGAGTTGCAACTTTAACCTTAAGTGTTGAGGTCTTACCATCTACGGATGATATTTCGCAGATGATAGAAGAAATGGAAAATCCAAAAGGAATCCATTCCATAAAAATATTAGCCAGGGAGTGAAAGAAATGATAAACATTGCATTATTAGGATACGGAACAGTAGGTTCAGGAGTAGTAGAAGTACTTCAGACAAACCAGGACAGTATTAATAAAAGAGCCGGAGAAGAATTAAATCTAAAATATGTTCTTGATTTAAGAGATTTTCCAGGTGATCCAATTCAGGAAAAAATCGTTCATGATTATGAAGTAATTGCAAACGATCCTGAAGTTCAGATTGTAATTGAAGTTATGGGTGGTGTAGAACCAGCATATACTTTTGTAAAGCGTGCATTGCTTAGTGGAAAAAGTGTATGTACCTCAAATAAAGAATTAGTAGCAAAACATGGTGCAGAACTTTTAGAAATTGCAAAAGAAAAGAACATTAACTTCTTATTTGAAGCAAGTGTAGGTGGCGGTATTCCAATTATCCGTCCTTTAAATTCTTCATTGACAGCAGATGAAATTGATGTAATCACAGGTATCTTAAATGGTACTACAAACTATATTCTTTCTAAAATGTCAGATGAAGGTTTAGACTTTGACAGCGTTTTAAAAGATGCACAGGATAAGGGTTATGCAGAACGTAATCCGGAAGCTGACGTAGAAGGATATGATGCATGTAGAAAAATTGCAATTCTTTCTTCTCTTGCATTTGGAAATCAGGTAGATTATGAAGATATTTATACAGAAGGAATTACAAAGATTACTGCAGAAGATATTAAATATGCAAAAGCAATGGGAAGATCCATTAAGCTTTTAGCTTCCAGTAAAAAAGTAGATGACAGCTTTTATGCAATGGTAGCTCCATGTATGGTAGCTCCAAGTCATCCTTTATTTAGTGTAAGCAATGTATTTAATGCAATCTTTGCTCATGGTAATGTATTAGGTGATGTTATGTTCTACGGAAGTGGTGCAGGAAAATTACCTACAGCCAGTGCAGTAGTAGCAGACGTAGTAGATGCAGCAAAACATTTGCATCGTAATATTATGACATTCTGGAGCAGCAAGAAACTGGAGTTAACAGATATTAAGAATGCTAAAAGACGTTTCTTCGTAAGAGTACAGGGAGACGATTCTAAGGTTACAGAAATGGAAAACCTATTTGGAAAACTTACTGTAGTAGATGGAGGAGTTTCCGGAGAAATCGGATTTGTTACAGAAGTTATGACAGAAGCAGAATTTTCAGAAAAAGCTGAAAAGGCAGATGGTTTAATTAACCGTATTCGTATGGAGGACTAATTAAAATGAAATATGTCATTGTATTAGGCGATGGTATGGCAGATGAGCCAATTCAAGAATTAGGAGAAAAAACACCTTTGGAATATGCAAAAACACCAGTTATGGATATGCTGGCTGCTAAGTCAGAAATAGGGCTGGTACACACTATTCCAGAGGGCATGAAACCAGGAAGTGATACAGCCAATTTATCTGTAATTGGTTATGATCCAAAGAAATATTATACAGGACGTTCACCATTAGAAGCTTTAAGCATTGGGGTAGATATGAAGACTACAGATGTAGCACTTCGTACCAATATGGTTACTATCTCTGAGGAAGATGTTCCTTATGAAGAAAAGACCATTATTGACCATAGCTCAGGAGAAATCAGTACAGAAGATGCAGCTGTTTTATTAGAGGCAGTAAAAGAAGGCTTAAAGAGAGAGGGCTATGAATTTTACTTAGGAACCAGTTACAGACATCTGTTAATCTGGGATAAGGGAGAAGTTGTGGACTTAACAGCACCTCATGATGTACTTGGTCAGACCATAGGACAGTATCTTCCACAAGATGAAGTCTTAAAAGATATGATGAAGAAAAGCTATGATATTTTAAATACACATCCTATTAATGTAAAAAGAGCGGAAGCGGGATTAAACAAAGCAAACTCCCTTTGGTTCTGGGGTGCAGGTACCAGACCTGCCTTATCTTCTTTCCAAGAAAAAACAGGAAAGAAAGGTGTCATGATTTCTGCAGTAGATTTGTTAAAAGGTATTGCAGTAGGCGCTTCCATGCATAATATTGAAGTAGAAGGTGCCAATGGTGGGCTTCATACTAATTATGAAGGAAAAGCACAGGCAGCAGTAGATGCTCTTACAAAGGATGGCTATGATTTTGCTTATGTTCATGTAGAAGCTCCAGATGAAATGGGACACCAGGGAAGCGTGGAACGAAAAGTACAGGCAATTGAGAATTTGGATGGAAGAGTAATTAAGAAAGTATTAGAAGGTTTAGAAGCTTCCGGAGAAGATTTCCGTATTTTAGTTCTTCCAGACCATCCAACGCCAATTCGTGTGCGGACCCATACTTCTTCACCAGTACCATATCTTTTATATGACAGTACAGATGTGAAGAAAAATACATGGCATTATAATGAGAAAGAAGCAAAGGCAAGCGGAAATTATGTGGCACAGGGACATGAAATGATAGATTATTTTTTGAATCTGTAGTTGCGTAGCGACGGAAAGCACGTTAGTGCGACTTTGCGAATGGCGTGGGCTGAACTGTTACGTTGATTTATTTCAAGAATATTAAAAAAGATTGAAAAAAATGTTTATCTATGTTAAACTACAAAATGACGTTCGTATTAGAAAATGAATGAATATAGAAAGAAAAGGGGAGAAGAAAAATGGATAACAATTTCAATAATGGAAATAACGGCTTTGGAAATAATAATGCTGGAAATTCCGGTAGTGGTTATGACTTAAACAAAGGTTACGATAATAATCCAAATGGTAATGAGTTTAATCAGTCAAATAGTGGATATGGCCAGAATGGTAGCTTTAATCAGAACGGTGGATACAGCCAGGATGGAAGCCTTAATCAAAACAATGGATACAATCAGTATGACAGCTTTAACCAGAATGGTAGCTTTGTAAGCCAGGGTAGTGATAACTTCAATAATGGAAGTTACAACAATTATGGCTCTCAGCAGCCACAGCAAGGAAGCAATGGTATGGCAATTGCTTCTATCGTGGTTGGTGCATTATCAATCCTTTCCTGTTGTTGCTGGTGGCTTGCTTTGATTTTGGGTATTGTTGGTGTTGTATTGGCAATCCTTTCAAAGAACAAGTCTGTTACAGGTAAGATGGAAACAACTGCAGTAGTAGGTATGATACTTTCTATTATAGGTGTTGTAATTGCTATTGTTGTAGTAATTGGATCAGCAGCATTAGCTGGTACACCGGAATATCAGGAATTTTACAACGAATTAATGAATTCATACTATTAATGAATTAAAAAAAGCTATAAGGTGAAAGCCTTATAGCTTTTTTAGACAGTGGAGTAGATATGGAAAAAACAGAAAAACGATTATATATACTTGGGCTTATAAGTATTACATTACTGATTATTTTTTTATTGATTTGTAAAAAATTGAATTTTGATTTTTTGGACATGATTCCACCTTGTGGATTTCGAGTGATAACCGGGTATTATTGTCCGGGGTGTGGTGGTACCAGAGCAGTCAGAGCATTTTTTGCGGGAAAATTTATCACTTCTTTTTTTTATCACCCCTTTGTGATATATTGTGTTATAATTATGACGGTTTTTATGATTACAAATACCATCCAGCTTCTTAGTAGAAATGGGTTGAAGGTTGGTCTAAAATATAGACATGGTTATCTTTATGGTGGAATTGTGGTAATTATAGTAAACTGGATCGTTCAAAATATATATATTCTCTTATCAAAATAAAAGTAATATTTAGTAACAGTTCAGCCATGGTATGATGTTCAAGTACATTATGCTGGCATAGAATGCACTTGAACATCATACCATGAGCAGAATTATTACAATATTTATATAGAAAGGATTTGAAACAATGGACATTATAAAAGCTCTTGCAGAAGAACTGGAAGTGAAAAAATGGCAGGTGGAAGCTGCTGTAAAATTAATGGATGAAGGAAATACCATTCCTTTTATCTCACGATACAGAAAAGAAGCTACCGGTACTTTAAATGATGAGCAATTGCGAAAATTGCATGAAAGACTGACTTATTTAAGAAATTTAGAAGAAAAGAAGGAACAGGTTCTTGCCAGCATTGAAGAACAGGGAAAATTAACAGAAGAATTAAAGGAAAGAATCATAGAAGCAGAGACGCTGGCACTGGTAGATGATTTATATCGTCCTTATCGACCAAAAAGAAGAACCAGAGCTACCATTGCCAAGGAAAAAGGCTTGGAAGGCCTGGCAAATTATATTCTGTTACAGATGTGTAATGAACCAGTGGAACAGGAAGCATTAAAATATGTATCCGCTGAAAAAGAAGTGGCAGATGAAAAAGAAGCCATTGAAGGTGCAAAGGACATTATTGCAGAATCTATTTCAGAAGAAGCAGATTACAGAATTTACATTAGAAATCTTACTATAAAAGAAGGAAACATGACATCTTCTGCAAAAAGTGAAGAGGAAAAATCAGTATATGAAACTTACTACAACTTTACCCAGCCTGTCAGTAAGGTGCCAGGGTACAGAGTGCTTGCAATGAATCGTGGGGAAGCAGATAAAATCTTAAATGTAAAGATTGAAGCTCCTGAAGATGGGATTATTACTTACTTAAACAGTAAAATCATTGTAAAGGAAAATCCATATACTACACCAATTTTAAAAGATGTGGTATTGGATAGTTATAAAAGATTAATTGCACCGGCTATTGAACGTGAAATTCGAAATGAATTAACAGAAAAAGCAGAGGACAGTGCCATTGTAGTATTTGGTAAAAACTTAACTCAGCTGTTAATGCAGCCTCCAATTGTGGGACATGTGGTCCTTGGATGGGATCCTGCATTCCGTACCGGTTGTAAGCTGGCTGTAGTAGATGAAACAGGAAAAGTACTGGATACTACAGTAATATATCCAACAGAACCTCAAAAGAAGGTAGAGGAATCAAAAAAAGTATTAAAGCAGTTAATTAAAAAGTACAATATCAGCCTGATTTCTGTTGGAAATGGTACGGCTTCTAGAGAATCAGAACAGATAATTGTAGACCTACTAAAAGAATTGGATTCTCAGGTGCAGTATGTCATTGTAAATGAAGCAGGTGCTTCCGTATATTCTGCAAGTAAACTGGCAACAGAAGAATTTCCGAATTTTGATGTGGGACAGCGTAGTGCCACATCGATTGCAAGAAGACTTCAGGATCCATTGGCAGAATTGGTAAAGATTGACCCAAAATCCATTGGAGTAGGTCAGTACCAGCATGATATGAATCAGAAAAAATTAAGTGAAGCTTTGGGTGGTGTAGTAGAAGACTGCGTAAATAAGGTGGGAGTAGATTTGAATACAGCATCTGCTTCACTGTTAGAATATATTTCTGGTGTGTCAAAAGTAATTGCTAAAAATATTGTGGCATACCGTGAGGATAATGGAAGATTTAAAGACAGAAAAGAATTGTTAAAGGTAGGAAAGTTAGGACCTAAGGCATTTGAACAGTGTGCAGGTTTCTTAAGAATCAGTGGGGGAAGCAATCCTTTGGATGCTACCAGTGTGCATCCGGAAAGTTATGAAGCCGCAAAAGAATTATTAAAGAAGTTAGATTATACACCAGAAGATGTTATTGCAGGAAACTTAAATGGATTATCTAAGAAAGTAAAAGATTATAAAAAGCTGGCAGAGGAATTGGAAATTGGTGAAATTACCTTAAGAGATATCGTAAAGGAATTAGAAAAGCCTGCCAGAGACCCTCGTGATGAAATGCCGAAGCCTGTGTTAAGAACAGATGTATTGGATATGAAGGACTTGAAAGAAGGCATGATTTTAAAAGGAACTGTGCGAAATGTAATTGATTTTGGTGCCTTTGTGGATATCGGGGTTCATCAGGATGGATTACTTCATATCTCACAGATCACCAACCGGTTTATTAAGCATCCAATGGAAGTTTTGGCTATTGGAGATGTGGTTGAGGTGAAGGTCTTGAGTGTGGATATGGAAAGAAAGCAGATTAAACTGACTATGAAATTCTAAGGATGTGGCTACGCGGATGCCCATAAGCGGCAGTAATGCTGTTAATGGGAGGGTTTGGCAGTGCCAGCAAAAGAGGGGGGACATACTGAGTTTCTGATAATAAGATTCAAGAAATTTTGTAAGGGAAAATGCCATAAAGTTACAAAATGGTAACAGTTCAGCCCACGCCATTCGCAAAGTCGCACTATCGTGCTTTCCGTTGCTACGCAACTACCTTTGCTCATATACAGGCGTTCCGCTCATGATATGTGATACAAGCCCATTTTATGTCAGCATAATGCACTTGTATCATATATCATGGCTGAACTGTTACACAAAATGTGATATTTTTCGAAAAGTGGTTGACAAATGATTGTCAAGGTGTATAATGTATTTCAGAAACAAGGGAGTTTCGAAAGACGTAAAGTCTGTCGAGACTCTCTTTTTGTTTTGTAAGAAACAGTGGAAAAGGTTTCTTAAAGTCTAAACAAGTGCTGTGAGATAAAGAACATAGCAAGATAAGGAGGTTTCTATATGAAAAAATTAGAAATTGTTATCAGACCAGAAAAATTGGAGGAGCTCAAGGATATTCTTGATACTTGTAAGGTTACAGGGGTTATGATAACTAACGTAATGGGTTATGGTAACCAGAAAGGTTACAAGCAGACATATCGGGGTAGTGAGTACAATGTAAATCTTTTACCAAAGATTAAGGTGGAAACAGTTGTGGCTGAAGATGTGGCAGAAAAATTAATTGAAATGGTTGTAAAAGAGATAAATACCGGTAATTACGGAGATGGTAAAATATTTATTTCAAACATTGAAGATGTTGTTAGAGTACGTACCGGAGAGCGTGGAGAAGGCGCTGTATAAAAAACCACAGTTAGATGTGGAAAATACATATAGATTCCGTTATCAATGGGGATAACACATGCAGGATAGTTTTTATCAGTGCAGTGTTGTCCCTTTTTATATGGAATTTATAATTATGGCAGGAGTCTGATTTATATAGATAGGAGGAAGATATTATGATGATATTAACGAGTGAGTTAGCACCGGAAATTTTGGAGGCTGTACAGTCAGAGGTGTTTAGTGTTTGGTTTTTGATTGGTGCGGCATTGGTATTTTTTATGCAGTGTGGTTTTGCAATGGTAGAGGCTGGTTTTACAAGAGCAAAAAATACAGCAAATATTATTATGAAGAATTTAATAGATTTTTGTTTAGGTACGGTAGCTTTCTTTTTATTAGGATATAATTTATTATGTGGAGAAGGAAATAAATTTATTGGATTTGGATTAAATCCTTTTGGTAGCTTTACTGAAATGGATTGGTCAGGTTTTGTATTTAACTTAGTGTTCTGTGCAACAGCAGCTACCATTGTTTCAGGTGCTATGGCAGAACGTACGAAATTTATATCGTATTGTATATACAGTTTTGTTATCAGCCTTGTGATTTATCCAATCGAAGCTCATTGGATTTGGGGTGGAACAGCATGGTTAACAGATTTAGGATTTGTAGATTTCGCAGGTTCTTGTGCTATTCATATGGTAGGTGGTATCTCCGCATTTATCGGTGCCGCTTTCTTAGGACCTCGTATTGGCAAATATGATGCAAATGGAAAGAGTAAACCAATTCTTGGACATAACCTGTTAGCAGGTGCTCTTGGATGCTTTATTCTTTGGTTTGGATGGTATGGATTCAATGGTGCGGCTGCAACCAGTGTAGATCAGTTGGCACAGATTTTTGTAACAACTACAATTGCACCTGCTATGGGTACTCTTTCTGCTATGATTTTTACATGGGTTAAGAATGGAAAACCAGATGTATCTATGTCATTAAATGGTGCATTAGCAGGTTTGGTAGGTGTGACAGCAGGGTGTTCTAATGTAGATGCCATAGGCTCCTTTGCTATTGGTATTGTAGCAGGTATTATTGTATGTGTTGTAGTACTTTTCGTTGAAAATGTATTAAAAGTAGATGACCCGGTAGGTGCTGTTGCAGTTCATGGTGCATGTGGTATCTGGGGAACATTTGCAGTAGGTTTATTCGATTATACAAATGGTCTTTTCTATGGTGGTGGTGTTCATTTATTATTAATTCAGTTACTTGGTATTGTAGTAGTAGCTGCATGGACAATTATCACAATGACGATTGTATTCTTCGTTATTAATAAAACAATTGGTCTTCGTGCTTCTAAGGAAGAGGAACTTCAGGGGTTGGATCCAACCGAACATGGTTTGGAATCATCTTATCCAGATTTCCAGAAGGCAAACTACAAGTAATATATATAAATTAGCGTTTATCTTATCCCCCGTATAGTTTATGACATATATTGAGAGAGCCCCCAAGTGCTTCCACCACTTGGGGGCTTTCCCGTTACTGTTCATTTGCAAGCTTCCCTAATTCTGTAACAGTTTAGACACTTGGCTGAATTGATAGTTCGCAGTAATCAATTGATATTTAATAAGTGGAATTTAAGTACAAACTTGTTGTGAATAACTTTAAGTATATGGTATACTATATAAAATGGTGTAAAACTAGCATACACTGAAATTTTATACAAAGGAGTTGGCTGCATGGGGGTAATGAAGATTGGCGACTTAGAAGAAAAGCAGAAGCTTAGCATTGAGGTGATTGCAAAAGGTGGGAGATTGGAATACGAAGTAGAAACTTTATTTTCAGAAGCTGGAGCAACCTTTATTGAACCTATACGCTATAAGAATCAAATCATTGATTTTATGCATTCTGATATGCTTATTAATGTAATTTATTCAAGAAGTGGGGAAAAACCAATTGAGTGGCGAGGATGTTATATCAAAGCTATAGAATACAAAGGGAAACATTATCATGCCATTGTTTGTAAAAATGTAGGAGTAGAAGTAAATAGAAGGGGCTGTTTAAGGATTTTTGTAGGAGAACCAGGAAGCGTACTAATGGGAGGAACCAGAAAAACTCTCAAAGTTACGGTGAAGGATGTTAGTGCCAATGGATTTTCCTTTCTGTGTGAGCAGGGTGAAAGCGGAAAACCAGGCGAGGAAGTAAGTCTTTCCTTCGAGGACCGTACTCATCATGTGCGATTTACTTTGGATGGAAAACTGGTAAGAACAATAGAAGAAGAGGATGGACGTATTCTATGTGGTTGCCAACTGGATGCAGCGCATAAGGGTATAGAGGAATATATCGCACAACGTCAAAGGGAACAAGCACGACATGTACAGAAACAGTTAATAGAACGAACAAAAGAAAATTTATACAGATAGTAATTAATGGGAAGGAGCTAAAAGTTTCTTCCCATTTTTGTGCATTTTATACAGAAAAAATACGTAGAAAAGTAACAAAAACAATAGTGCAAAATTGTATATGTTATAAAAATGTAAAGAATATGTAACAAATCTATTGAAAAACCGTTATAATTGCTATACAATAAAAAAGTGAGAAGAAAAAAATGTGCAAATTATATAAAAGAAGGTATTTTTTAAGGAGAGAATGTTTCATGAATTTTAAGAAAATGAATGCGTGGCTTATGGCTGTATCCCTTACAGCTACCACAGTAGGTGTAAATGGAGTACCAATCCATGCAGATGCAGCACAGCCTGGCATGAAGAGGGAAGTAAATGAAGAAACATTAAGAGAAAACGGGTTAGAAGTAAGTACAGTAGCAAAAAAGTATGATGTAGATGAAAATGGAAAAGTTACAAAGTATAATGGAACAGAAGAGAATGTTTTTATTCCAAATAAAAAGAATGGAAGGCAGATTCAAGAAATCGTACAGGGGGTATTTCAGAATCAGCAAAACATTCACTCAGTAGTAATTTCAGAAGGAATTACAAAAATTGGACAAGATGCATTTTTTAATTGCAAAGCCTTAAAATATGTAGTAGTACCATCTACAGTTACAGAAATTGAAAGAGAAGCTTTTCAAAATTGTGAAAGCTTAGAAGAAATTGATTTATCAAAAACTTCTATTACAAAAATAGCAGAAGGTACATTTAAAAACTGTAAAAATTTAAAGAAAGTAATTTTGCCAGAGGGACTTCTTTCTATAGAAGCAGATGCTTTTATGGGGTGCGGTCAGCTTGCAGATATTAACATGGAAAACCTGCAGAGCTTAGGCAGAATTGGAAGTGGAGCATTTGGAAATTGTATTTCCTTAACAAATGTTGTGTTACCGGAAAGTGTCACAAGAATATCTAATGGAGCTTTTGCTAATTGCATACAACTTCAGACAATTACTATTCCGGCAAGAGTTACAGAATTTGGACAAGCAGTTTTAACAGGAAATTCAAATGTAACAATAAAAGGCACCATCAATTCGCTTGCGTACGATTATGCTAAGAAAAAGGATATAAGCTTCCAACCAGTATCCGAAGAAATTCTTGTGTCATCCATAGAACTTTCAGGAACAGACATAACACTGGATAAAGAAAATATAAAGAAATTAAATATCTCGGAAGGAACAGAAATTTCAGTAAATGTTAAAGTGTCATCAGATGCAACCGATCAGAATGTCTGTTGGGAATGTGAAAAAGAAGGAATTGTGGAAATTTCAAAAGATGGAGTAATCAAAGCACTGAAAAAAGGATTCACCGCAGTGGTTGTTAGGGCCGCTGGAGGAGTCAATAAAACAGATTATATGGAAATTAATGTAATATAGCCACTCCTTTATTTATTATATATGAAAGAGACATATACTAGTTTTGTATGTGTCTTTTTTTGCGTGGAGATTCAATGACGGAGGTTGGGAAGCAGCGCCAATGCTTTCTAAGAAGACGAGACAACGCTCCGCCGAACTAACTATTAACTACGACTAAGACTCTCGGATCAAGACCTCGAGCCTAAGTCTCCGTAAATAGTTAGTTCGTCGCAGCGTTGTCTCAGCCTGCTTCTCCCACCCTGGCTCCCTCTCCTAGTCGTCCCCTCAGCCAACCCTTTAAACAAGCGGAAAAGTATAAAAAGAAAATAAATTTTATAAAATAATGAAAAGAGGGTTGACTTTTCCCCCACGCAGTGCTATGTTAAGTACATGAGTGTTAGCACTCCACATAAACGAGTGCTAACAAGCAGGAAGGAAGTGAATGGATTGGAGCTGGATGAAAGAAAAACGAAAATATTAGAAGCTATTATTGGTAACTATTTAGAAACAGGAGAACCTGTTGGCTCAAGAACAATTTCAAAATATACAGATTTGAATTTAAGTTCTGCAACCATTCGAAATGAAATGTCTGATTTAGAGGAAATGGGTTACATTATTCAGCCTCATACATCAGCCGGAAGAATTCCTTCCGATAAAGGTTATCGTTTCTATGTGGACCGTATTATGGAAGACAAGGAAAAGACCGTTTCAGAAATGAAAGATCTGATGATTGAAAAAGCAGATAAAATGGAGCTGGTATTAAAGCAGGTAGTAAAAGTGCTGGCAAATAATACCAACTATGCAGCAATGGTTTCTGCCCCTTCCTATCATAGAAATAAGCTTAAATTTATTCAGCTTTCTCAAGTGGATACAGAACAGATTTTAGCAGTGGTAGTAGTAGAAGGGAATATTGTAAAGAATAAAATCATTGATGTAAGAGAAAATCTTGATAATGAAACGATTTTAAAATTGAATATGCTTCTGAATACCAACCTAAATGGCTTGAGTCTGGAAGAAATTAATCTTGGAATGATTTCCAAGTTAAAAGAGCAGGCAGGCATTCACAGTGACATTGTCAGTGAAGTGCTAGATGCGGTAGCAGAGGCAATCAGAATTGATGATGACCTTGAAATTTACACCAGTGGAGCAACCAATATTTTCAAATATCCTGAATTAAGTGATAGTGAAAAAGCCAGTGAACTGATTAATACCTTTGAAGAAAAGAAACCATTATCTGAACTGGTACAGGAAACATTGTCAGATGAAAACAACACAGGAATTCAGGTTTACATTGGAAATGAGACACCGGTTCAGGCAATGAAAGACTGCAGTGTAATTACTGCAACTTATGAATTGGAAGAAGGAATGCAGGGAACCATAGGAATTATTGGTCCAAAGAGAATGGATTACGAAAAATCCTTAAATGCCATGAAAACTCTTATGGCACAGTTAGACAATATATTTAAGAAAACATAAGGAAAGGTGGAAGATATAGTGGCAGAACAGAAAAAAGAGATACTGGAAGAAGAAATCGCAGAAGAAAATGAAAATAATGAAGAAGCAGAGGAAACTTTGGAAGGTACCGTAGAAGAAACAGAAGAGGTTTTAGAAGAAGGTACTGAAGAAGAGGGAACCAAGGAAGAAGGAACCAAGAAGTCTTTATTTGGAAAGAAGAAAAAAGACAAAAAGGATGAACAGATAGAAGAGCTTACAGACAGATTAAAAAGACAGATGGCAGAATTTGATAACTTCCGTAAACGTACAGAAAAAGAAAAAACACAAATGTACGAAATCGGAGCAAAAAGTGTTATTGAAAAAATTCTCCCTGTGATAGATAACTTTGAAAGAGGATTTGCAACAGTAACAGAAGAAGGAAAAGCAGATCCATTTGTAGAAGGTATGGATAAGGTTTACAAGCAGATGATGACAACCTTAAATGAAATTGGTGTTACACCAATCGAGGCATTAGGCGAAGAGTTTAATCCTGATTTCCATAACGCAGTAATGCATGTGGAAGATGAAGAAGCAGGAGAAAATGTAATTGTAGAAGAATTCCAAAAAGGATATCTATATAAAGAAACAGTAGTAAGACATAGTATGGTAAAAGTCGCGAATTAGACTTTGAGTACTTAGCGATACATTGAACACTTAGCCAGGTGTTTTCGAGCCGTAGCCCACGGAACTATGGAGCCAAACAAGAATATTATAGAAAAATTAGAATCTAGGAGGTTTAAAAATAATGAGTAAGATTATCGGTATTGATTTAGGAACAACAAACTCTTGTGTAGCAGTTATGGAAGGTGGAAAACCAGTAGTTATCGCTAACACAGAAGGTGCAAGAACTACACCATCTGTAGTAGCATTCACAAAAACAGGCGAAAGATTAGTTGGTGAACCTGCAAAACGTCAGGCAGTAACTAATGCAGAAAAGACAATTTCATCTATTAAAAGACATATGGGTACAGATTACAAGGTAGCCATTGATGATAAGAAATATTCTCCACAGGAAATTTCTGCTATGATTTTACAGAAATTAAAAGCAGATGCAGAAAATTACTTAGGTGAAAAAGTAACAGAAGCAGTTATTACAGTTCCTGCTTACTTCAACGATGCAGAACGTCAGGCAACAAAAGATGCTGGTAAGATTGCAGGTCTTGATGTAAAACGTATCATCAACGAACCAACAGCAGCAGCATTAGCATATGGTCTTGATAATGAAAAAGAACAGAAAATCATGGTATACGATTTAGGTGGTGGTACATTCGACGTATCTATCATTGAAATCGGTGACGGTGTTATCGAAGTACTTGCAACAGCAGGTAATAACAGACTTGGTGGAGATGACTTTGACCAGAAGATTACAGATTACATGATTCAGGAATTTAAGAATACAGAAGGTGTGGATTTATCTGCTGATAAAGTAGCTTTACAGAGATTTAAAGAAGCAGCAGAAAAAGCAAAGAAAGAATTATCTTCTGCTACCACAACAAATATTAACCTTCCATTCATCACAGCTACAGCAGAAGGTCCAAAACACTTCGATATGAACCTTACAAGAGCTAAATTTGATGAATTAACACATGACTTAGTAGAAAGAACAGCAGAACCAGTAAATCGTGCATTAAAGGATGCTGGCTTAACAGCTTCTGAACTTGGAAAAGTATTATTAGTAGGTGGTTCTACACGTATCCCAGCAGTACAGGATAAAGTACAGAAGTTAACAGGTCAGGAACCTTCTAAAACATTGAATCCAGACGAATGTGTAGCATTAGGTGCTTCTATCCAGGGTGGTAAATTAGCAGGTGATGCTGGTGCAGGAGAAATCCTTCTTCTTGACGTAACACCATTATCATTATCTATCGAAACAATGGGTGGTGTAGCTACAAGATTAATCGAAAGAAATACAACAATTCCTACAAAGAAGAGCCAGATCTTCTCAACAGCAGCAGATAATCAGACAGCCGTTGATATCAACGTAGTACAGGGTGAACGTCAGTTTGCAAAAGACAACAAGTCTCTTGGACAATTCAGATTAGATGGTATCCCACCAGCAAGACGTGGAGTTCCACAGATCGAAGTTACTTTCGATATTGATGCAAACGGTATTGTAAACGTATCTGCAAAAGATTTAGGTACAGGTAAAGAACAGCACATTACAATTACAGCAGGATCTAACATGTCAGATGATGATATCGAAAAAGCTGTAAAAGAAGCTGCTGAATATGAAGCTCAGGATAAGAAACGTAAAGAAGCAATTGATACAAGAAACGATGCAGACTCTTTCGTATTCCAGACTGAAAAAGCTTTAGAAGAAGTTGGCGATAAAATTGATGCAAATGATAAGACAGCAGTAGAAGCTGACCTTGCAGCATTAAAAGAATTAGTAGAAAAGTCAAATCCAGAAGAAATGACAGATGCTCAGGTAGATGAAATGAAAGCTGCAAAAGAAAAATTAATGGAAAGTGCACAGAAGTTATTCGCTAAAGTTTACGAACAGGCTCAGGCTGCTGGAGCAGGTCCAGATATGGGTGGCGCAGCAGGTGCTGACGCAGGTGCGGATTATACAGCAGATGATGTTGTAGATGGAGATTACAGAGAAGTATAATATACCAAAGGACTTAAATAATTGTTATCTTAGGGACATAGATTTCTGTGTCCCTAATGTAGTAGTATGGAAGGGATAAAAATATGGCAGAGAGTAAAAGAGATTGTTATGAAGTCTTAGGCGTTGACAGAGGCGCCGATGATGCCACAATTAAAAAAGCATATCGTCAGCTTGCGAAAAAGTATCATCCGGATATGAACCCGGGAGATGCAGAAGCAGAAAAGAAATTTAAAGAAGCTTCTGAGGCATATGCAATACTTAGTGATCCGGATAAAAGAAGACAGTATGATCAGTTTGGTCATTCTGCATTTGATGGTGGTGCCGGCGGCGCTGGTGGATTCGGAGGATTCGATTTCAACGGTGCAGATATGGGTGATATCTTTGGTGATATTTTTGGTGACTTATTTGGCGGTGGAAGACGTCAGTCTTCAAATAATGGACCAATGAAGGGTGCCAATATCAGAACCAGTGTAAGGGTTACCTTTGAAGAAGCAGTTTTTGGCTGTGAAAAAGAAATTGAATTGAATCTGAAAGATGAATGTGGTACCTGTAAAGGAACCGGTGCAAAACCAGGCACAAGTCCACAGACTTGTAGCAAGTGTGGTGGTAAAGGTCAGGTGGTATTTACCCAGCAGTCTTTATTTGGTATGGTTCGTAATGTACAGACCTGTCCGGATTGTGGCGGTAAAGGTAAAGTGGTAAAAGAAAAATGTCCGGATTGTTACGGAAGTGGTTACATTACCAGAAAGAAGAAAATCCAGGTATCTATCCCTGCAGGTATTGATAACGGACAGAGCATCCGTATCAGAGAAAAAGGAGAACCAGGTGTTAATGGTGGACCAAGAGGAGACTTGCTGGTAGAAGTAGTAGTTTCCCGTCATCCAATCTTCCAGAGACAGGATACCAATATTTTCTCTACAGCTCCAATTTCCTTTGCACAGGCAGCATTAGGTGGAGAAGTAAGAATTAGCACTGTAGATGGTGATGTAATGTATGATGTGAAACCGGGTACTCAGACAGATACCAAGGTACGCTTAAAAGGAAAGGGTGTTCCTTCCCTTAGAAATAAAAATGTACGTGGTGACCATTATGTAACTTTAGTAGTACAGGTACCAGAAAAATTAAATGAAGAAGCAAAAGATTTACTTCGTAAATTTGATGCAGTAACAGGTAACAGCCTTGCAAAAGCAGATGGAACCGGGGCAGAAAAGCCAAAGAAGAAAGGCTTTATGGATAAGGTGAAAGAGGCTTTCGAGGATTAAATTTTATAATATGTGATGAAAGATTCCCGCAGAATGCTGTGAAAAGCAGTATTTTGTGGGTATTTTTTTGATTTTTAAGTAGTATTGTGTTACAATATAGCTATGCTAAAACAGTGGAGGGAAAGTGTACTAAAAATATTAGAATTGTTTCAAAATGAAAAGAAATATTGAAAACATATGTTGGATATAGTGAAATATGAAATTGGAATAAAGATAAAAAAATAATATCAAACTTCAAGAGGATTTAAGGGGGGATTATATGCAGATAAATATAGGAATATGTGATGATGAAAAAGTGCTATGTACACAATTAGAAGAAACATTAGCAGAAATACTTACAAAAGAAAAAGTGGAATATGAAATAGAGGTGTTCTGGACAGGTAAAAGTTTGTGTGAAAGTATGAAAGAAATGAAATATGATTTAATATTTCTGGATATTGAGCTGCCGGATATGGACGGAATTGCTATAGGAAATTATATAAGAGAAACGTTGCATGATGAGCGGGTACAGATTGCATATATCTCTATGAAGGGAGAATATGCATTAAGACTTTTCGACTTTCGTCCTATCAATTTTCTGGTAAAACCATTAGACTGGGAAAAAGTGAAAAAGGTGATAGATAAATATCTGGTTCTGGCGGAAAATGGAATGCAGTTATTTACATATAAGAAAAAGTTCCAGTATTATAAAATTTCTTTGGAGGACGTTTTGTATTTTGAAAATAAGGGACGAAAAATTCATATTCATACACTGGATGGAAAACAGGATGATGAATTTTATGGTTCTATGGAGGATGTTTATTCCAAAATAAAGAGAAATCAATTTTTGTTTATAAATCAGTCATTTATAGTTAATTTTCGATATATCAGCAGATATAAGTATGAATTTGTGGAATTAGTGAATGGAAAGGAACTGCCTGTCAGCCAGTCCCGAAGACCGACAATTCGGACTAGGTACTTAGAATTAGAGGAGGCTGAAATGTAGTGGAAGAAGTTTTGAATAATTTTACGTTGTTATTATCAAATGGGTTGGCAACGTATATTATATATCGGTTTATGCATGTGTTTTTTGAAAAGCGTGCGGTGGATAAGAAAGTGGCGGTATTGGCGTATGTGGTGCAGTATGTAATATCTGCTATTGGACTTGTCTGGGTTACATATCCAATAGTAAATGTGTTTATTGCACTTCTTTGCTATGGAATTATTACATGGTGTTATGAGGGAACTTTTTGGAAAAAAATAACTGTTGTAGCAATTGGTTATTTAACTGGATTTATGGTAGAACTTTTTGTAATGTTTTTGATAAGTAAAGAAAGCATTCTACCCATGGAGAAACGACATTTCGATGCATATATTACAATTGTAATACAATGCATTATTTGGATTATTGTTTTGGTGATTGATAATTTTTTAAAACATGTTCAAAAAAGAGAAAATATACCTGTTTCTTTTGCAATTGCTATTGTGGGAGAGATGGTGATGATTATTATCTTAGAATTTTTGATTTTTCAACAAAACGGAATTAATAGTACTATTCGAATAGCATCTGTAATGGTTGTTACATTTATTTTTCTGATAATAATTTATTTGTATGCTTCATTAGCGACTATTGCAGAGGAACAGACAAAAAATCAGATGATAAAAAGAGAGAAAGATTATTATCACAAACAAGCAGAATTATTACAAAATAATAGTGAAGAATTAAGAGAGTTCAGACACGATCTTAAAAATAAAATGCTAGTGTTATATGAACTGCTAGAGAAAAATGAAACAAGAGAAGCAGTTAATTATCTTCGGAAATTGGCAGAAAGAATAGAACTAGTACAGACTTATAGCCAATCGGGAAATGTTGTAATAGATAGTATTATAAACTACAAATTAAGTCAGGCAGAAAAGCAAGGATGTCGTATACAGACAGAGATTTTTTTGCCAAGTAAAATTTTAATAGAAGAAGATGATTTGATAGTTGTTATAGGAAATTTGCTGGATAATGCCATTGAGGCAATTGAAAAGTTAAAAGAAAATAAATATATTCAAGTAAAAATAAAATATGACAGAGGATGTTTACTTGTAAAAGTAGTAAATAGTTTTGACAGTCATGTGATAGTGAAAAAAGGAAAGTTACAAACCAGAAAAGGAAAACAAGAATTCCATGGAATAGGATTACAGAGCGTGCAAAATGTTGTGGACAAATATCAGGGAGAGTTGAAACTTACATATAAAGAGAAAATGTTTTCTGTAGGAGTCGTAATATATCCTAGAGAAGAATATGGCAGGTGCGATAAAAAAATTAAACTTTAGTTTTTTACAAAACCATATATAAAAAATGACAACATTCGGCACAATAGAAAAAAATGTGATAGGATAATGGCGTCGAAAGTGAGAGAGGAGATTATAATGAAAAAAGGAAAAAAAATAATTTTAAAAGAAATGGCTAATTGGGCATATACAACAGCCAAAAAAGAAGCAAATTCTGTATGCTATGGATTTTTTTGTCAGCCTAAGCTTCCAGAAAAAGTAAAAAGCCTAAGAAAATGGTAATGCTTAATCGAGTTACAGAGCATATAGTGACATATTTGGTACAACAAGGCGTAATAGAAAGTGAACAAAGAGAGATTTATTTTTATGGATTTCATAGGGGATTTGTGGATGGAATTAATATTATATCTCTCATCCTAATAAGTCTTTTCTTTGGACAACTATTAGAAGCAGTTGTTTTTATTATAGCATTTCGGCTACTACGCAGTTATGCGGGTGGCTATCATGCAAAAACACAATGGCACTGCTATTTTCTTACCATGTTTACAATTGTTACTGCACTTTCGATAATCAAGTATATTAATGTAAGTATGATAGTAAGTGTAGCATTGTGGATGCTTTCAGGTGTGATAATTTTTCTATGGTCACCAGTAGAGGCGGAGAACAAGCCGTTAGATGAAATAGAAATAAGAATCTATGGGAAAAAGGCAAAACTAATATTCCTTATGGAAACAATATGTTTTTTAGTAAGCCTTGCTTGTAATTGGATATCCATGTATGAGAGCATTTTGTTAGCAGTTATCTGTACAAGTATGTCATTGGTGGTTGCAAATGTGAAAAAGTTAAAAAGTTAAAAGTACAAATTTGAAAGAATATAAAATGAAACGTAAAAAGATATTAACAAGTTTATTGGTTGCAGTGACAATTATGAGCCAACAAACATTAGGAAATAGTTTAACATTAAATGCAGCAGAGAAACCGCAAAAAGCAAAAAATTCTGTTGAAAGAAGAGTTCCGCATGAAAGAGAATTTTCTAAAAAAGAAAAGAAATTAGTGGATAAAATTAAAGACACCTCCATGAAAGAAGGGAAAACAGCCGCCGAATTCTTAAATGAAGTAGATGATGAAGAAGTATATGAATATGCTTTGAAAAATACATTGGAAGAGTTATATACAGATGATAATAACAGTGAATTAGAAGAATTTATTGATACAGTTGAAAGTAATCCAATAGCAGAAGAAGTGATTGAGGATTACCAAAAAGCAAAAGAAGAAAGAGAAAATGCAGAAAATTTGACATATGATGTAAACAGCATTATTATTGGATATAGTCCAAAAACAGAAGAAGAATATCTTGACAGCGTTGCAGAAGAGCAATTTGGAAATGTAGAACAAGTTGCAAAAACAGAAGAAAATATTGATGTAAGTGGTCTTACACAGAAAAAAGTGGAACAAATTAGAAATATAGATACAGAGGCAAAAGATGTAGTTGCTAAAGTTGAAATCTCAAAGGGACAAACAGTTGAACAGGCAATTGAAGAGTATAGCCAGTATGCGAATGTGGAATATGTACAGCCAAATTACAAAATTCCTGTAAGTAGTTTGACAGATGATACATACAGTGAGGAGCAATATTATTTAGATAATATTAATATATCAGATGGATGGAATGCGGTTGAAGATTTTGGCTTTTATCAGACCTTTGTAGCAGTTATTGATACAGGAGCTCAAATGGATCATCCGGATTTGAAGAATGTATACATAAAAAAATATTGTGTGGATGCTACGCAAAGTGGTTATCCATTATTATCATCTTTAAGCACTCAATATACAGATTTTCATGGAACAGCAGTAGCGGGTATTATTTCTGCAGAAGCTAATAATAGAAAAGGTATTGCAGGTGTTGGAACAGGTGTGGATAACGAGATGGCAAGAATTATGGCAATTAAATGTAGCACAAAGGCAGATTATTTGGATACTAATGCTATAATTAATGGAATTTATTATGCCGTAGATCATGGGGCTGATGTTATTAATATTAGTGCAGGCGGATATGAAACAACGGATGCTGAACAGGCAGCAATTAATTATGCTTATCAAAATGATGTTGTTGTAGTAGCTGCAGCAGGAAACGATAATACTAGCCAACCAATGTATCCGGCAAGTAGTGAGCATGTGATTTCTGTAGGGGCAACTAAGAGTAATAATAAAAAAGCAGATTTTTCAAATTACGGGAATTATATTGATATTTCAGCACCAGGAGACTTTATATATACATGTGATGTTGGAAGTAGTTATACATGGGCTATTGGGACATCTTTTTCGGCACCTATTGTATCTGGAACAATTGCTATCATGAAAGCATATGGTGCTCTTTCTGTTGATGAAATAGAAAAGATTATTAAGAATACAGCTACAGATATAGGTACAAGTAATATGGGAGCTGGATTAATTAATAGTGGTTTAGCAATACAGCATACAAAATATTTGTCTTTTAAGAGTGAAAAGGAAGTAATAAATAGCATAAAAAGTACAAGTACAAAAGGAGGAATAAAAATAGGGTGGAGAGGCAATACTTCATCGGAAGGTTTTGTTATATATCGTTCCACAAGTAAAGATGGTACTTATAAAAGAATAAAAACGATAACTAACAATGATACTACGTCCTATACCGATACAGGGTTAAAATCTGGAAAGACATATTACTATAAAGTTCGAGGTTATATGAAGTATAATGATGGTAAGAAATATTGCCAATATTCAACTGTTAAATCTGCAACGGCAAAGTAATGGAGGAAAAGTATGAAATACATAAAAAAAATAGTAACAAGTCTATTATTGATATGTATGGTGTTTTCTTTGTATACACCATTTCATGTAGAAGCAAAAAGCAGTAACGTGCAGAAAAAAGTATTGTATACTAAGCAAACCATAAGCCTGGACAAGGTGGAAAATGTTAGTAAAAAACAAATAAAGTGGACATCTAGTAATAAAAAAGTAGTTCGTGTAACTTCAGCAGGAAAAATAACAGGTATAAAGAAGGGAACAGCAACTGTGAAAGCTGTTCATAAGACAACAAAAAAAGCATTAGCTACTTATAAAATAACGGTAAAAGCTTTTAGTGAAAAAGAAATAAAAAGCAAGATAACAGTGGTATCGGATTATTCTATGCAAGCTATGGAAATGCTGGGAAAGAAATATTGTGTAGTAAATTCAAAAGCAGAATTGGAGCAGTTAAAGAAGGATATTTGCACGCAATATGTAAAAGTCGGGTATGGAACAAAAGAAGAATGTAAAAAGACAGCATTTTATAAGCAATTATCCAGTTATAAAAAATCATTTTTCAAGACAAAAGCCTTATGTATTACAGAACATATGCTTCCATATAGTGGTCAGTCAACGGAAATAGGAAAGTTTACTAGAAAGCAAAGTTCAAAAGGAAAAGTGTATGGGCAGTTGGATATTACATACTCAAAGGCACCATCAGGTATGGCATCTACAACAGTGGTATCTTATCAGGAATATTTTATTGAATTGAAAAAAAGTGATGCAAATGTTTTGCAGGATTACAAAATCTCAGTAACAAAACAAAAATAGTAAGGTGATATGTTATGACCAATGATATAATGAATAGATTTGGAAGTTATGGGCTGGAAGAAAAGATAAAAGAGTAATATTTTAGAGCTGTACACATTAGACAATTAGTGTACGGCTCTGTTTGATCTATATTGCGGAAGAACTAATAATAGGAAATAGGAAGCGTGTTAACTGTAAATCTTGACAAAATATAAGTGAAAAATTATAAAAAAATTAAACAGTGAAAAAAATATGGTAAGATGACAATGATAAATTAAAACTTATTAGTGGAGTGAAACAAAAATGAAAAGAAACAAGAAAAATGTTAGCAAGCTATGTTTAGTGGGGTTATTAGTTGCAAGTTCTTTTAGTGCTTGTAGTACTAAAAAAGAAAATGAAATACAAGATACAAATATAACACAGGAAGAAATGGCAACAATTCCACCAGAAGAAATCAACAATGATGTAATAAAATACGAAGCAGATCTCACAGGAGATGGAGAAAACGAAATAATTATAGTAGATGCATCAAAAATTAAAAAAGATGGACAAGAAATGGCAATCATTTCAGTAACAGACTCCACTGGAAAGGAATTATGGAGCGAGGAAGCTGGTCTGCCTCATATGGCATGGAGATCCTACTATCTCTGCTGCATAGATGGAGAATACTCTATTGTCAGATATAATCCGTATGCTACACAGGGAATAGGAACATATTCATATGAAAGATTTACATTAAGTGAGAAAGGCGAGCAGCTGATAGAAGCAAAAGAAGTGGAATTTCAAACTCATGCATTAGAAGAAAATGTATTAGAATTTCCAATAGAAGATATGCTTTCTTTTGCGGATAGTGTAAACGTATCTTTATCAAACAGCTTCCTTCTGTTAAATACTTATCAGGGAGAATTGAAATATAGCACTGAAGAAAATAAGATTACATATATAGAAAAATATCAATATATTATTCCGGATGATATTCAAAGAGAAGAACTTTCTTTAAAAGAAAAGATAGAGAAAACAAGGCAAAGAATTTTAGAAGAGTCTAAATAGTATCAACGTGTTAAATGACAACAACAACTATGTGACTAGAAAACATACCATTTATAACAAAAAAGATGCAACAACAGAAAGGGAATGGTAATCTGTAAGGATAGCGCAATGAGATATTAGAAACAAGAAAAGGAGAGAGAAGTGAATGGGTAGGGCGAAAAGTAGTACATTAGAAAAAATAAAAGATAGTTTTGGAGAGATCACACAATTTGGACAGGAAAGATATTTAGGATTTTGTAAAGGTGCTCTTTTCTTTGTTGTTTATTGTGATGGGAAGAAGTTTGTTCGCTGTAATCCTGTTTCTTATAGTATACTTGGGATGTGTAGAGAAGGCAGAGATGGAAGGAATATTCATTATATTCTATTTCCGGGACTTACAGATCCGTTGTCTTTTTTGTTAGTTTATTTTGGAACGGTTCTAATTTTAAATTTGGGTGGACTTTCGATAGGGGAATCAGCCTTTATTGGAATCCTTTGGTATATATGTGTTGCCGTTCTTACTTTTTTAGCTTCTAAATACACAAGTAGAAGTAAGAAAAAGAAGAAGGCATTAGAAGATTTTATGGAATATATAATAAAAATTCCAGGGAATGAAGGCTAAAGAAATGTTTAGAAAAATTTAAAATAGCAGTATCGTGTTAAAATTTGCCAATATCCTCGTTGAACCTCATACAAAATGTTTCTATACTGTAAGTAAAGAAACAAAGGGGGCAAGACAAAATGAAAAGGGATTTTTATAAAAATATGTACCAGATTGCTCTGCCTGTTACCATACAGGGATTACTCCAGGCATCCTTAAGTCTTATCGACCAGATTATGATCGGAAGTCTTGGCAATGCCAGTATTGCCGGTGTAGGATTAGGAGCAAAATTCATTTCCCTGTTTACAGTAACCATGACAGCAATTGTCACAGTAGCAGGAATCTTAATTGCGCAATATTGCGGCAACAAAAATGAAAAGGGAGTTAGTGACAGCTTTTTTGCTAACCTGTATTTTGCGTTACTGGTAGCGTTAATTTTTGCAGCATTGTCATTGAGTTTTCCAAAGCAGATTATGGGATTGTATTCAGAAGATGCAGAGACTATTAAGGAATCAGTGATTTATTTAAGGATTATGACCATGGGGTTTCTGCCACAAACATTGACTTTAATGTTATCAGCACTGCTGCGAAATTTGGAGGCAGCAAAGATTCCTATGATAGCCGGAGGAGTTTCTGTAGCTTCTAATACGGTGCTAAATTATCTGTTGATATTTGGTATAGGAGGAATTCCTGCCATGGGTGTAGCTGGTGCAGCTCTGGCAACGGGGATATCCAGAATTTTAGAACTGCTAATTATTTTCGGGTTGTTTCTAAAGGTAAAGAAAAAGAAACAAATTCAGCTAAAGGCAACCTTTTCTTATCCGAAAGAATTTTTAAAGAAAATCATAACAGTACTGGCACCAATTCTACTCTGTGAATTCTTGTGGAGCCTGGGAGAAAATGTGTATGCGGTGATTTATGGGCGTATTGGCACAGAAAGTTGTGCAGCCATGACTTTGACCTATCCATTGCAGACATTAGCCATAGGAGCCTTGTCAGGGGTATCTGCGGCAGCGGGAGTCATGATTGGAAATTTACTTGGAGAAGGTAGTAACGGTAAGGCTTATGAAGATTCTAAAAGTTTTATTAAAGTGACCATTGGAATTGCCTTAGGAATTTCTCTGTTGATTGCATTGCTTGGCAGTTTTTATGTGAAGTTGTATCAGGTAGAAGAAGCTACCAGACAGATGACAGTATATATTTTGCTGGCATATGCAGCGGTGTTCCCGGCGAAAGTTGTCAATATGGTGCTGGGAGGAGGAATCCTTCGAAGTGGTGGAAAGACAAAATATATTATGGCAGTGGATATGATTGGAACCTGGATATTTGGAGTGCCTTTGGGACTGCTGGCAGCCTATGTATGGAAACTGCCGATTTACTGGGTGTATTTGATTTTATCTATGGAAGAGTATGTAAGAGTGATTCTGTGTGTAATTATATTTAAGTCAAAACGCTGGATGGTGAATATGACAGAAGAAAAAGCAAATCGATAGAGAAATAAAATGAGAAGAAAGAAAAAATAGGATATAATGCAATAGAAAAGAATAGATAAAAAGTCGGCAGAAAGACGGTGATTACAATTTATACCATAATGATAGTAGAAGACGACAAAACAATACGCTTAGAGCTTCAAGTCCTGCTGAAAAATGCAGGATATGAAGTATATGCAGTAGAAACATTTGAAGATGTGATAGAACAGGTAAAAAAGGTGCAGCCGCACATGATTTTAATGGATGTGATGCTGCCAATACAGTCAGGATTAGAACTGTGTATGAAAATTCGAAGCTTTTCCCAAGTGCCTGTTTTGTTTGTAACCAACTGTAATACAACAGAAGATGAGATGAGGTGTATTACCATGGGTGGGGATGATTTCGTTGCAAAACCATATAATGTACCTATTTTGCTGGGAAGAATTGCCAATGTGCTGAGACGGACTTATGGAAATGAAAAGGAATCTAACCTTATCTCCCATAAAGGTGTTGTACTAAACCTGGAAACAGGAGAATTGGCCTATATGGAGCAAAGTATTGAACTGACCTGGAGCGAATTGAAAATATTAACCTGCTTGTTTAAAAAGAAAGGAACCTTTGTTTCCAGAGTCAGTCTTATTGAGTATTTATGGGAAAATAAGCTTTATATTGACGATAATACATTAAGTGTGAATGTAACCCGAATACGAAAAAAACTGAGTGAATATGGATTAGAAGATTTTATTGAAACAAAACGAGGGGTGGGGTATCGGATTTGAAGTTGAAAAATTATATTCTGGATCGAATATCGCTGCTGTTAGTAATGATATTTTCCTTTGCATTTTTTCTTATCTTTTTATTACTGGCAGGAATTAATAAAGACATTGTAATATTTCTTGCCATGGTATATCCAGCTGTATTTGTGGTGTATTTTTTATCCCATTTTCTGTATACGAAGAAGAAATGTAAAAATCTGGAGCAGACCATGGATTTGCTGGATAAAAAATATCTGATTTCCGAAGTGGTAAAGAAAAGAGGAAATTACCAGCAACAGTTTTATATGGAACTGGTGCGAAGAGCCTGTAAATCCATGATGGATGAATTAAACGAACAGGAACAGCAAAATTTAGAGTACAAGGAATATATAGACAGCTGGATACATGAGGTAAAGACTCCCATTACTGCCATTCAGCTCATGTGTGACAATGAAAGAAATACATTAACAGACCGGATTAAGCTGGAAACCAAAAAGGTGGAAATGGATATTGAGCGTATGCTTTATTATTCCAAATCATCAGAAACGTGGAAGGATTATGTGATTACACGTCATTCTCTTAGGGATATTGTAGAAAGTTCCATTATGAATGTGTATCAGATTTTTATCTATAATGGTGTAAAAATTGATGTAAATGTGGAAGAAGAACTTGTGTATACAGATGCAAAATGGAGTTCTTTTATTATCACTCAGATATTGTTAAATTGTGTCCAGTATAAGGGAGAAGAAACCTTATCTATCCGCATTTATGCAAAGAAGGAAAAAGAGAGCACCAGTCTTATCATTGAAGATAACGGTTTGGGAATTAAGCCGGAGGAAATTGACCACATTTTTGAAAAAGGTTATGTGGGAACCAATGGAAGAAAAAATGAAAGATCCAGTGGTATGGGAATGTATATTTGCAGTAAGCTTTGCAAAAAGTTAGATATTGGGCTTCATGCAGTTTCGGAATATGGGAAATATACCAAAATGATTCTTGTGTTTGGAGAAGGAAGCTTTTACAAGTTCTGAATGGCTGCTTTCTGAAAGTTACAAAAATGTAAGATTATTGTAATCCTCCAGTATAGGAAAGAGTAAAAAAGTTGGTTATGATAAAAAAAGAAAATAACCAGGAGGAATGAACATGTCGCTGTTAAAAATCAAAGACGTTTGTAAATACTATGGAAATGAGTCCAATGTAACGAAAGCACTGGATAAAGTGAATTTTGAAATTCAAGAAGGGGAATTTGTGGGAATTATGGGGGCTTCCGGTTCCGGGAAGACTACCATGTTAAACTGCATTTCCACCATTGATACGGTAACATCCGGTCATATTTTTTATGACCAGACAGATATTACAGAGATGAAAAATACACAATTGGCAGAATTTCGAAGAAAGAATTTAGGATTCGTTTTTCAGGATTTCAATTTGCTGGATACTTTAACGGTAGAGGAAAATATTTCCCTTGCCTTAACCATCAATCATGCAGATGCAAAGGATATTCCAAAACGGGTAGAAGAGATAGCAGAGGTGTTAGGCATCGGACATATTTTGAAACGTTTTCCATATGAAATATCCGGGGGACAAAAGCAAAGATGTGCCTGTGCAAGAGCATTAATTAATCATCCAAAATTAATTCTTGCAGACGAGCCAACAGGAGCCCTAGATTCCAAATCTGCACAGCTTTTGTTAGAAACTATGGAAAAAATGAATATCCAGTTAGGGGCAACTATCTTAATGGTAACTCATGATGCATTTTCAGCTAGCTATGCACAGAGGATTCTATTTTTAAAAGACGGAAGTTTGTTTAAGGAACTTAGTGGACAGGAAAAAAGCAGGAGAGAATTTTACAATGAAATTCTAAATGTGCTTGTTCTGCTAGGAGGTGAAACAAACAATGCTTACTAAATTGGCACTTCGAAATATAAAACGTTCCATAAATGACTATATTTTATATGTGATCACAATTACTTTGATAATTTCTTTGATGTTTGCATTTAATTCCATGATGTTTTCGGATTTGATACTTGGAATGAACGTCCATATGGCAGATTACAAGACATTATTAGTGTTATTTTCCATTATTGTCCTTGTGGTAGTTGCATGGTTAGTTAATTATATGACAAAATTTATGCTGGAACGGCGAAGTAAGGAATTTGGAACCTATTTAATCTTAGGAATGGAAAATAAAGATGTTTCTAAATTGTTTTTTTATGAAAATATCATATTTGGTGTGATAGCACTGGTATTAGGCTGTTTCATTGGAAGTTTTGTTTTTCAGGGATTATTGATTATTATTACAGCATTCTTTGGAGAAGAATACCGTTTGAAGGCAGAGTTTAGTATAGCTGCCATGTTGTTGACTGTTTTTTATTATTTTATTATTCAGATTCTGGTGGTATTTCGCAATAACAAGTATTTAAAAAAGTTGAAAATCCACGATTTAATGAAGGCTGAAAAAGTAAACGAACAGGTTCAGGTAAAGCATGTTACAAGAAATGTAATTTTATTTGTATTATCTATTGTAGCGGGAGTGATTGCATGCAGTAAGGCACCGGTTATTGTGGTAATTATTTGTATCATTTTTTGTATTTATGGATTTTATATGGGAATATCCGGAATATTGGCATTATTAATCAGCAAAACCAATAGATTTAAATATAAGAAAATGCATGTGTTTGTATTCCGTCAGCTTTCTTCTAAAATTAATACCATGGGATTTACTATGGGAACCATTGCCATGCTATTTACGTTAGCTTTATTAAGCAGTAATTATGCCATTGGATTAAGCAGTTTCAAAGGAGAAATTGAAAAGTATGCACCATTTGATGTTTGTCTTACGGATTTAGATCAGAATGAAAATTTTGAAGAAGTAAGAGAAATGTTAAAACAGGATGGCTGGGTAAAAAATGACCTGGTATACAGCATTTATCGTGGAGATGAGGCTGTCTTTGGAGAAGTTCTAAAAGAAAATCAGGTTTCCGGGGGATATTTTCAATATGATACTTATATGAAAGTTAGCGATTACAATGTGTTAAGAAGTTATCTTGGATTAGAGGAAATTACTTTAAAGGAAAGAGAATATTTGCTTCATTGTGTTGGTTCTGTTTCAAAATATTATGAAGCATGGCGGAAAGAAACACCAATCATAGAAATCCAGGGACAGGAATGTGAATGTTTGGGAATTTATGATGAAGATTTTGCACAGAATGGACAAAACGGTGCAGGTTATGTGGTAGTTGTGCCAGATGTTGTAGCAGAACAGATGGAAGTATATTATTCCCAGTATGTGTGTGATACATTAAAAGAAACCAATGATGAGCTTTATGTACAGCTTACAGAATATGTGTCTCAGGATGCAGAATACTGGACAACCTCTGCAGCAAGAGAAGGGGAATTGGATCATGGTATGGGATTGGATAGTATGTATGTAATTTTCGATAATATTATGGTGAAAAATGGAGGTCTGGTTTCTGATATAGAAGCGGCAATTATTACAGTGGTATCTTCTATCTTTTATGTAGCACTGGTATTTATTTGTGTAGCTTTAACCATACTTGCAGTACAGCAGTTAAGTGATTCTGTGAAGTATAAATATCGTTATCGTGTGTTACATAACATGGGAGTAAGTGAAAAACAGAGAGCAAAGCTTATTTGGAAACAACTGCTTATTTATTTTGGGTGCCCAATATTGATGCCTGTGATTATTAGCATGATAATTTCTTTTAAGTTCAATGATATTCTCTTAACAGGAACCCAGATTTATTCCGGTAATTATACCTTTTTTGGAATTGCATTAGCATTATTTTTACTGGTGTATAGTATATATTTTAGTGTAACTTATCTTTGTTTTAAGAGAAATGTGGAAGTAGATTAGAGAATAAAACGGGAGCGATTTCCCGTTTTTTCTATAGAATCTAAAGGAAAATTTTAGAAATCTTAAGGAAAATATACTTGACAAATTGCTTTATATGTACTATTGTACTAATTGACTAATACAAATAAGAACAGAAAATTATTTACAACACAAACAACAGTTAGTTTGAGGAGGATTTTATGAGTGCATTAATTGACATTCGGAATATTTACAAAATATATAATCCTGGCGAAAATGAAGTAAGGGCGTTGGACGGAATTAATTTATCTATTCATCATGGTGAATTTGTTGCCATTATCGGACAATCAGGTTCCGGGAAGTCTACACTTATGAATATGCTGGGATGTCTAGATGTTCCTACTGCAGGTCAGTACTTTCTAAATGGGGCGGATGTGTCCCATATGAGAGATGACGACCTTTCAGATATTAGAAATAAAGAAATCGGATTTATTTTCCAGGGATTTAACCTGATTCAAAATCTGACAGCAGTGGAAAATGTAGAATTGCCATTGATTTACAGAGGAATTGGAAAAAAGGAAAGAAGAGAACTGGCTTTAAAAGCCTTAGAAATGGTTGGATTGTCTCATCGACTAGACCATAAACCATCAGAAATGTCAGGTGGACAGCAGCAAAGAGTTGCCATAGCAAGAGCCATAGCAGCAAAGCCGCCGGTAATACTGGCAGATGAGCCAACCGGTAATTTGGATTCCCGTTCTAGTAAAGAGATTTTAGAGATTTTAAAAGGCTTACATAAAGATGGAAGAACCGTAATATTAATTACACACGACAATGATATTGCCGATCAGGCAAAGCGTGTGATTCGAATAAGAGATGGAAAAATTGAAAAAGATTATTTAAATGAAAGCACAAGTGTCAGGGAGGAATAAAGAAATGAAGTTAGGAAAGAAAAAGAAGCAGATGGATGCAACACCAGAGGTAACAACGGTTTCAGTACCTGTAGGCAGTCCCGTAATGCAGGCTCCAAAGAAAAAGATGAAACCAGGAAAAGTAATAGGAATAGCTGTTGCAGTTACTGTAGTAGGAATTGTTGTTCTTTCTAATGTGGTGAAAGCTATAACACCAGAGCCATTACAGATGGTAGAAGTAGCAACTGCGGAAATAAGAGACTTAGAAGAAACCATTGATACCAGTGGATTTATTGAAAGCAGTCAGGAAAAAACATATTTTTCACCGGTGAATGCCGTTATTAATGAATGTAATGTTACGAAAGGTTCTTATGTAGAAGCAGGAGCATTATTGGTAAGCTATGATATAACCGATTTAGAAACAGCTGCAAAACAGGCAGAACTTACAGATAAGGCAGCACAAAATGGTTATGCCAGCACTTTAAAAGCAGGAAGTGATAGTGAAGCGAAACTTGCAGATTCTACAGAAAATGTTACCAAATATGAAGATTTGGTTGCAAAAGCAGAAGAAGATGTGAAATATCTGAATAATAAAATTGCAGAATTTAATCGTGAACTTTCACAGATTACTCAATCTTTAGATGCAACAAATCCAGACGCTGCAGCCTTAAAGAGAAAAGGGGAACTGGAAGATGCTATTTTGGTACATCAGCAGAGATTAACAAATATGCAAAGTGATTTGACAAAGTATAGTACAGAACTGGCAGAATATGAAGGAATTAAGTCAGGAGCAGAAGCAGGAAAATTAAACAGTGAAACAAAAGCCCAGATTGAAGCGGAGAAAGAATTATCTACTTTTACAAAGGAAATGGCACAAAAGGATTTAGAAACAGCAAAAGCAGGAGTTACTTCTGAATTTAAAGGAATTGCTACAGATGTTCAGGCAGTAAAAGGTGCTATGGCGGCAGAAGGTACTGCATTATTTACCATTGCGGATATCAGCAGTGTCAAGGTGTCTGTAAATGTTTCTAAAAACGATTTAGAACGTCTGGCAGAAGGACAAAGTGCAGAAGTTACCATTGCAGGACAGGAATATCCAGGAACAGTTTCTAGAATTAATCGTCAGGCAACTACAAACCAGTCAGGAACGCCTGTAATTACGGCAGAGATTACAGTAAATGAAACAGATGATAATATTTATCTTGGAATAGAAGCAGCAGTTGTAATACATACAGCCAGTGCTACAGACGCTGTAACCATTCCGGCACAGGCTTTAAATACCGGAAAAGATGGTGAATTCTGCTATGTAGTAGTAGATGGATTTGTAGAAAAAAGAGATGTTATCATTGGAGTGAATGATGGAGAATATATTGAGATTTTAGAAGGTGTAGAAGAAGGGGAAGACGTTATTACTGTTGTAAATAGTGAAATTGAAGATGGTATGGAAGTTAGCACTATGTATGGTGATGAAGATGATGAATTAGAGGATGAATCAGAAGAGGTATCTGAGGATGAAACAGAGGAGGAAGATGGAACCGAGGAAGAGTATGACGAGGAAACAGATGACGAAGAAGTAGCAGAGGAAGAATATGACGAGGAAACAGATGACGAAGAAATCCTAGAGGAAGAGTCTGAAGGCGAAAGTGATGAGGAAGAAGTAGTAGAAGAGGAAAGTTCAGAAGAAGTAGATTCTGAAGAAACAGCAGAATAAGAAGGGAGACAGCTATGACACAATTGAAAGAATATGTGAAAATGGCTTTGGACAATATAAGAGCCAATAAAGGACGCTCCGTTCTTACCATGCTGGGTATTATCATTGGTATCTCCTCGGTTATTATGATTATTTCCTTGGGAAATGGAGCGAAGGGGCAGATTTCAGATGAGTTAAATGGAATTGCAGGAGGTCAGGTTTATTTATATGCAAATACCAGAGACGAAAGCCTTGAAAATCCTATTACATATGATGACATGATGGCAATTAAAGAGCAGGTTGAACATGTAAAGGCAATTACCATAGATGAAATGATGTTTGGTAATACATCCAGCAGTAAAGGTGAATTTGAAGTTTACTGTGATATGGGAACTGAGGATTTAAAGTATGTTATGAATTCGGAGTTGAAATATGGAAGCTATTTTACAAACAGTGATGTAGTTTCTGCCAATAATGTGTGTGTCATTGATGAAACAAGTGCAGTTACATTATTTGGTACCAGTGATGTAGTAGGAATGGATATTGATGTTACTTTGTATGGATATACAAGAAGTTTCCGAATCGTAGGTGTATCTAAGGTGGAGGATGGAGATTTCTTTTCCATGAGTTATGGAAGTGATATTATAACACTTGAAATTCCATATACTACTGCAGATGCAATTATTGGATATACCAGAGATGAATTTGAAGCTGTTTATGTGGTGGCAGAGGAACCAAAGTATTCCAAACAGGTTGCAGAAGATGCCATTAGATTACTGGAAAAGCGTAATAAATGTGCAGGACAGGATGCCTATTTGGTACAAAGCTTCGAAGATGAGATGGGGTCCATTATGCAGGTTCTTGATTTGGTAACTTACTTTATTGTATTTGTAGCAGCTATTTCTCTGCTGGTAGGTGGTATTGGTGTTATGAACATTATGTTGGTGTCCGTAACAGAACGAACCAGAGAAATTGGGATTCGAAAAGCTCTTGGTGCCAGAACACGTTCCATTATGATGCAGTTTTTGGCAGAGTCAGCAATTATTACCCTGATTGGTGGAGCCATTGGAATTGTACTGGGAATTGGTGGGGCAGAGCTGATTTGTTTGGTGGCACCAATTTCACCAAGATTAAGCGTTTCTACGGTTGTAATTGCAACGTTGTTCTCTTCCGGGGTAGGTATTTTCTTTGGAATTTATCCGGCAAAGAAGGCAGCAAAAATGAGCCCGATTGAAGCGTTGAGATTCCAGTAGAAGCAATGAGATAGTTATCTTAAATAATGCAGTGGATTTTGCAATGCTACAGGAGGATATCTAGTCACTTGTTTTAGAAGTATTTTTAGAAGCGTAATAGTAAGCGGCATAATTTTTAAATCCACTCTGATAGCAGGCTTCTGTTTTGGAAAGTCCGCTCTGAATTAGGCTGGTGGCTAAGAAGAGTCGCTTCCGTTCAATATATTTCATAATACTGTAACCAGTTTCTTCTTTAAATAAATGCATTAGATAAGAGCGGTGTAAGAACATGGCATTGGCAATTCGGTCAATGGAAAGTTCTTCGGTAATATGATGATTAATAAAATTAATGGTCTGAAGCACCTTCGGATTGGAGATATATTCCGGTTCAAAGGTGTTTTTGTCTGTCTGGATGTAGATATTCAGGTGGAACAAGAAGTCCAGCAAATGGATTTTTTTATGTAGTGCTAAAAGACTGGAAGCGGTGTTAGGGGCAGCATTTTCAAATAGCTTTGAATCGGTCTCTGTGGAAATAGTTTCGAAAAATTTCCAGGTAGTTTCGTGGACAGAAGTATCAAAAAGCATTTTTAAGCTGGAAATGGAATGTAATACAGATTCTTGCTGTTTTGTGGCTAGAGTTGGATATGTAGAAGTATTAACTAAATGTATTACATTGGAATTTAATAAAGCACTATTTTGAAAACAGTCCTCCAACGGTGCATATTCAGGAATCTGGAAAAAGGCAGGGGAAAGGTATATAATTAACCGTTCATAAGGAGAATCATCATGAATTACCGGTTTGTGGATCTCACCTGCTTTTACAAGGACTACATCATATGGGGAAAGCAAATAATTTTTTCCTTCTATAAAATAGGTCACATTTCCTTTCAGGAAAATAAGAATTTTATGAAAATCATGGTAGTGAAGTTGGAAATCTTTTTTGCTGCTATCCTGTAAATAAAATATCTGAAACGGTTCAGTTAAATATCCGGTTTTTTGGTAATCTTCCATTGGTCTCATATGGTTACTCCTTTTTATACTTTTATGAAAAAGCACTATTTGAAAGAATTATAGCATAAAATCAGTATTTATTCAAAATAATGTGGTGTATGATAGGAGGCAGACAGGAATAGTTGTTACTGTTTACAGTATGCTATGAACAGTAACGAATAGTTATCGCATATCAGAGAATAGTATGGTATGATAAAGAGTAAAATGAAGAAAGTGAAAAATTTATATAGAAGGGAAAGGAAGAAAACAATGAAAATAGTAGTATTAGCGGGAGGAACCAGTACAGAAAGAGAAGTATCCTTAAATTCAGGAAAAATGGTATGTAAAGCTTTAAAAAGCAAAGGTCATGAAGCAGTTTTATTAGATGTATTTATGGGATATGAAAGCGAAACACCGTTTGATTTATATAAAACACAGACGGATGCAGACCAGGCAGCAGCAGAATTAAGTGGCAGAATGGAAGAAGTAGAAGAGTTAGTAAAGCTTCGTAAAAAAGAAAAACAGGGATTTTTCGGACCAAATGTACTAACTCTTTGCAAGGATGCAGATGTGGTATTTATGGCACTTCATGGACAAAATGGAGAAGATGGAAAAATTCAGGCAGTGTTTGAATTATTAGGAATTACATATACTGGTGCAGGATATTTAGGAAGTGCACTGGCAATGGATAAGGGCTTATCCAAACAGATTTTTATTCATTATCAGGTACCTACTCCAAAGTCTGTATTATTTACAAAAGCAGCTTCAATCAAGGAAATGCCGTTTAAAGGCGCAGTAGTAAAACCTTGTTGCGGCGGTTCTAGTGTAGGTGTCACCATTGCCCATACTCAGGAAGAATATGAAAAAGCATTAGATGCAGCTTTTGCTTTGGAAGAAGAAGTGTTGGTAGAAGAATATGTAAGCGGCAGGGAATTTTCTATTGGAGTAATGAATGGAAGAGCATTACCGGTGATTGAAATTGAGCCATTGGAAGGATTTTATGATTATACCAATAAATATCAGGCAGGAAAAACAAAAGAAACCTGTCCGGCAAACCTTTCTGAAGAAATTACTAAGAAACTTCAAAAGGAGGCAGAACATGCTTATAGAGCCTTGAAACTGGAAGTGTATGCAAGAATCGACTTCTTATTGGATGCAGAAGATAATATTTACTGTTTGGAAGCCAATACATTGCCTGGAATGACAGCTACTAGTTTGTTGCCACAGGAAGCAGCGGCAGAAGGGGTGTCTTTTGAAGAATTGTGCGAGACGATTGTGTTGGATTCTATGAAGGTGGAACGATAAAAGAGAAATAAAAGGAGAAAAAGTATGCATCTTACAGTGGAAAAACTTGGAGAATATTGCAACGGAAAAGTAATAGGAAATAAAAACGGAATTGTAACTAACATCACATTGGACAGTCGAAAAGTAGCAGAAGGTTGCATGTTCGTGGCAGTAAAAGGGGAACGGGTAGATGGACATAAGTTTGTTCAAAGCACTTTAGAACAGGGAGCTGTTTGTGCATTAGTTGAAAAGATGCCGGAAACAGAAGGAACTTATATAGTAGTAGAGTCTACCTTGCAAGCAATCAAAGAGATTGCAGAAGCATACCGGAAAACCTTAAAGGCAAAAGTAGTAGGAATTACCGGAAGTGTAGGAAAAACTAGTACTAAAGAAATGGTAGCTTCTATATTAGAACAAAAATATAAGGTCACAAAAACCTTAGGAAATTTTAATAACGAAATCGGACTTCCACTGACAGTATTTCGGATTCAGGAAGATGATGATATTGCCATTCTGGAGATGGGAATCAGTGACTTTGGCGAAATGAGCCGTCTTACTAAGATTGCCAGACCAGATATATGTATGATTACTAATATAGGACAATGTCATTTAGAAAATTTAGGCGACAGAGACGGTGTACTGAAAGCCAAAAGCGAAATTTTTGAATGTATGCAGGAAAATGGAACCATTATTTTAAATGGAGAAGATGATAAATTAACCACCATAAAAGAAATAAAAGGTGTGACTCCAAAATTCTTTGGATTAAAAGAAAATGGGGAAAACTTTGCAGTGGCAAAAAATATTGTGGATAAAGGTATGGAAGGTACAGAACTTACTATTGCTTTTCAGGATGGAGAAAGTATAGAGACCTTGATTCCGGTTGCTGGAAATCACATGGTGTATAATGCTTTGGCAGGAGCAATTGCCGGAAAAGTATTAGGACTTACAAAGGAAGAAATTCGGGCAGGTATTGAAGGTTACCAGTCCATTGCCGGAAGAAATCATACCATTCGTACAGAAAACTTTACCATATTAGATGACTGCTACAATGCCAATCCGATGTCAATGAAAGCTGCCATTGATATTATTTCCAAATCCAAGGGAAGAAAAGTGGCTGTTCTTGGAGACATGTTTGAATTGGGGGCAGATGAATTAAAACTTCATGGAGAAGTGGGAGAACATGCTGGAAAAAGCCCGATTGATTTATTAATCTGTGTAGGTGAACTTTCCGAAAGAATGGCTGAAGAAGCCAGAAAATACAGTGATAAAGTAGTACTTCATTATCAGGATCGGGAAGAAGTAATTGGTAAGATTGGAAGTCTTTTGAAAAAGGGCGATACTATTTTGGTAAAGGCATCTCATGGAATGGGATTTGATAAGATTGTGAAATATTTGGAAGAATAATATTGTCAGATTTCTAATTTAATTATGGAACATGATGGAGCACAGTGTGTTCTAAAATAAAAAATAGTGTACACAGAGAAACAACCACACAAATAGGTGTGGTTGTTTCTCTGCACTTTAGTAAGAGTTTCATTGTCTACTTTATTAAATTTGACTTTAAATGAAATCCACATTCTTCCTCAACATATCTTCAATGAGTTTCTGACAATGGTTTCCAATAAACTTTTGTTCTTCCTTAGGCAACTCTTTCGCATAGACAGGTTTCCCATATTCAATAATTACATGAGTTTTTCTTATATAAGGAAAATGAGCTTCCCATACATTTGCTGAATTGCTAATTGCTACTGGAATAATAGGATATCCTGATTTAGATGCCATCTTAAAACTACCTTCTTTAAAAGGTATCAGTTCTAATTCGTTTTCTTTATTACGGGTTCCTTCCGGGAAAATGCAGATAGAAATACCATTTTTCAGCTTTTCCACCCCATCTAAAATCGTTTGCAGTCCCTTTTTCACATCGGTTCTATCCATAAACAGACAATGCAAATAACGCATCCAGGTACTTAAAAGAGGAATTTTTTCCATTTCCTTTTTGGCAATATATCCGGTAGGACGTGGCACTCGTACATAAGTAACTAAAATATCGAAAAAACTTCTGTGGTTAGCAACGTAAAGCACAGCAGAATCTTTTGGAACATTTTCTTCTCCAAGTGCAGTTACTTTTACTCCAGCTTCCCAAAGAATCAGGGAGAAAACCCCATTTACAATTTTCAAAGAACTGCGTGATTTTAAATCTTCATTAAATTTTCCGATAATCCATTCAACCAACATGGTAGGAATGGCAACAATTAAAAAACCAACTACTGTAATACATACAATTAAAAAGCGAATCATAACATTTTTCTCCTTGTTCTGACTACTGATGCAACATATGGAAAATAATTTAGTGTAATAATTTCCCAAATAGCATGTTAATAATAATTATACGTCAAACTATGAAATCTGTACAGTAAATTTTAGTAATAAGGAAATGCAAAGTTTCATAGAATAGTTAAAAAGGTACAGGTGGTAAAAAAATTGAAAAAATGGATTCTATTGTTTATGTCAATGGTGCTCCTAAGTGGTTGCAGCATGCAGTCAGATGATAATAAGAAATTAGAAGATATCAAGTTTACAGTGTTAAGTGAGGACGAGATTCCAGAAGAATTAAAGACACAAATAGAAGAAAAGAAGCAGGAGGAATTTAAACTTACATATAGTGATGATGCTAATCTGTACATTGCAAGAGGATATGGAAAACAGGAAAGTGGTGGTTACAGTATTTCCGTAGATGAATTATATTTCACAGAAAATGCTGTTTTCATTCATACGAGTCTGATAGGACCATCCCCATCAGAGCAGGTGGAGAATAGTGAAAGTTTTCCATATGTAGTTGTAAAAATGGAATTAACTGATAAAAATGTGGTGTTTGAGTAGGAGGAAGAAATGGAACTGATTAAAAAAAATATTCATATGATGGTAAATGATAAGAAAACTATTACACAGATTACATTAGATGATGACATGAATGTACCGGATAACCGACCGGATATGATAAATATCATAGAAACAAAAGGTGATATTACCATTGATGAAGTAAAAGCCAATGACAACCAGGCATTGGTAAAGGGAAATTTAAATTTCTTAGTAATGTATGTAGGGGACAGTGAAGAACGAAGAATACAAAGTATCGAAGGGAAAATTCCTTTGGAAGAATATATTCATATAGAAGATTTAAAAAGTGGAGATTTACTAAAAGCCAATGCTGATCTGGAGGATTTAAGAATCGGCATTATTAATTCCAGAAAAATGAGTATTCAGGCAATTGTAACTATTGAAGGAATGTCAGAAGAAATGCTGGAAGAAGAAGTCAGCGTAGATGTAGCAGAAAAAGACGGAGCAGAATTTTGGAAAAATCCTATGGAAATTATGGAGCTTCGTATGAACAAAAAAGATATGCTTCGCATCAAAGATGAAATTGCACTTCCCAATGGAAAAAATAATATTTATGAAATTGTCTGGAAAGATATTGCTTTGAATTTAAAAGAAATCAAATTGTTGTCAAATAAAATTAATGTGTGCGGCAGTTTGGCAGTTTTTGTTCTCTATCGAGGAGAAGGAGACGAAAATAAGCTGGAATGGCTGGGAGAAGAAATTGCTTTTACAAAAGAATTAGAATGTGTAGGCAGCAGTGAAAGTATGATACCGGATATTAAAATTAAATTGAAAAATTGTGATATGGAAATCAAAGCAGATTATGATGGAGAAGAAAGAATCATCGGATTAGATGCTGTATTAGATGTGGATATGAAACTTTATGAGGAAGAAGAGGTAGAAATTGTAGAAGATATTTACAGCACCAGTAAGGAATTAAAGCCTCTTATGAATAAATGTCGATTCAACCGTTTGATAGGAAATAATATGGCAAAGTGCAGAATCAGTGGAAGAATGCGAATTAAGGGAGAAGAACCAAGAATTCTGCAAATTTGCAATGGCAGCGGAAAAGCACGAATTGATAATGTGGAAGCAGAAGAAAATGGTCTTGCCATTGAAGGTACATTGGAAATTCAGGTATTGTATGTAAGTGTGGATGATAATGTACCATTTTTCTCTAAAATGATTCAGATACCTTTTAGCCAGCATATTGATATGAATCATATGAAAGAAAATGCAGTGTATAAAGTAGAACCTGGAACACTTCAGATTAACACAACTATGATTGATAGTGAAGAGATGGAAGTAAAAGCAGTTCTTGATTTGACGGTAATGGCAGTGGAAGAATTTGAAAAAGAAATCATTTGCCAGATTAGTGAAGAACCTTTGGATTTTGAACGAATAGAAGATATTGCAGGGATTGTAGTTTATATGGTGAAAGAGGGAGATAGTCTCTGGAGTATTGGGAAGAATTATTTGTTAAGTGTGGGAGATATTAAGGAGTTGAACGGGTTAGAATCGGATGTGGTGAAGAAAGGGGATAGGCTGATTCTTTGTAAGAATGTGGGGAGACAGATGATGGGGTAGGCTAGATTTCAAGAATAAATTCTCTATCGCCAAGGACGAAAGCGGTTACTAAAAATCAGGAGAAACTACTGCTTAAAATAGCAAATCTGATAGCGGAGTGTGAGCAGCGCTATGATATTAAAATCGTTTATGGCAATATCGTAAAAATGAAGCATGTGAAAAGGCTCCGCAAGAAACTTTATGCTTTAAAAGAACCTGAAAATCTGGTGTTTGTCCATGGTATTGGAAAACGGAAATTTCTTCTTCAGAAAAGCATCGAGACCTTGGAAACATATTTAAGCAAACTGAAATAATACAATCAGAAGCTTTATATATGTGGAAAAAGAAACAGTTTTTTGCAAAACAGATCATGATGCCACTTTTATGAGAATGGAAGAGGATGCCATGGGAAATGGTCAGTTAAAGCCGGCTTTTAATCTTCAGCATGGAGTGGATGCGGAATATATTACATGGCTGAAGATAGGCCCCCAGCCTACAGATACTACCACACTGATTCCGTTCCTCAAAGAAGCAGAGGAAAATTTGAAATTCAAGTACAAAAAATCTGCAGGTAGCCAAAAATTTTATGAAGCAACGGCAGGCAGAACTGGAACGGATTCTGTCAGAGGAAGGTATCCTGTATCGAATGAACCGGAGTATTTAGGCATTGGAAGATGCCTGGTTAAGTGTACCCTTTTTTACCTGATATTAAAAAAATTAATATGAAATAAGCAAAAAATTAGAAAAAAGCAAAAGAAGAGGCTGTGCCTCAACGATTTTTAATCGTTAAAGTGACAGCCCCTTTTGCCATTGAATAATAAATGAAAATATGTTTTAAAGTATATAGCAAATAAAGATAAGTGATAAGAATATTATTGATATTTGTCAAATAATAAGTTGAAATTTGATATAGGTTTGCTGATTTATTTCAGTGTTTTCCAAATAGAGCTCACCACGCAATTCCTGAACATATTTATTTAATTTATACAATCCTATACCATGACAAGTAGGATTGGTGCATTTTGTGGTATAGTTTCGGCTAAAAATGTTTTTGCAGAATTCAGGTGTAAGAGTAGTTCCTGGATTTTGGATTTGAAAAATCAATTTATTATGTTTGGAAGAAATTTTGGCATAAATATTGCCATGAATAGGCGTGGCATCTAATGCATTATCAATTAATATACCAATATATTCAATGATTTCATATTCTGTACATTGTGTTTGGAGATAATAACTGCCAATTTCAATGTGAAGAGATTTATGATTGTGTTGAGCTTCTAAGCTTTTACTAACAAGGAAACCTGCGACAAGATGCATGTTTAATTTTAATAGTAAAGACTGAATATCCGGCAGCAGATAATGCTCTGTAGTGTCTAAAAGAGAATTTTTTAGAGATTCATAATCAGTACAGGAATATCCTAAAGAACGTATACTTTGAATATTATTGTGATAATCATGTTGGCGAAAGCGTACCTGTTCAATTAGATTTTCAATAATAGGAAGATAGGTTTGATAAGCTTCCAACTGTTTTTGACGTTCTAAGGATTTTTTGTGATTAGTAAAAACTTCACCATTTAGAAATACTAAAACAATTATAACTAAAAATACCATAAGATAATTTTGAAAAAAATTTTCAGTTTTAAATAAAACAAAAGAGGCACATCCCCAAATTAGAAGGAATGAATTTAGTATAATAACTAAAAAAGTGTTATTTCGCTGTGACAGAAGTTCATAAAAGGTTGATAGTGGAAGAATGTGATATGCTATAAGTGTAATCAAAAGTACAAAAAACAAACCTATATATTGAAACAGGCTGTGGTGAACAGAAGCAGCATTCAATCCAAATAGTGGAAGAAGTAGTAATTCCAATATTATTAACAAAGAATATTCTATAAGATAAAGAAAAGACATATGAAGAAAAGAAACTTTAGTAGTTATGCAGAAGTAAGCAATAATGAGTAGAGAGCTAAGCAAAAAAGAAATAGGGTAACTTGTAATGCTATAGTTTATAGAAATACATAATATCAAAGTCAATATTCCATAAAGTATGGTTTGAATTTTAGGAAAAAGTGAATAATCTAAAAAGCCACAAGTTAAAATATAAAAACTTACAATTTCTATAGCAGATTGTAAAAAGGTATTGATAAACTCTAAAAACATGTATGCATCCTCCACATCTCTTCAAACTTTGTTTTGTGACTCCGACCAAGAGGGATAGCTTGGGTATCAAGATAAATAGTATGGTGTGTGCGGTCGTAAGAAGTGATCTTATTAATATTAATTAGGTATTTGCGATGGCATCGAAAGAAACTGTGCCGTAAGGCATGTTCTAGTTGCTCCATAGTATAATCTAAAGTTTCATAAGGACCATTGTCGGTTACGATATAAAGTCGATGGTTTTTATATGGGCAAAAGTAACAAATGTTATTTTCTGGAATACGCAATGTTCCCCCCCAATAATTGGTAAAAGTAAAAGATGGTGGTTCCATTAATGGAGAGTGGAGTAATAAATTCAAACAGTTTTCAATATCTAATGCTGAGTAGGGTTTTAAAATATAACGAAAGCAGTTGGTGTCAGATAGTGCCTGTTGTACCATTTCAGGAACAGAAGTAATAAAAACGATAGGTGTATATAGATAAGTTGGAATAGAACGTATTTTGATACCAAGTTGTAATCCATCTTCAGCAGGATTCCACGTTTCTTCTAATTTTAAATCTAAAAAGAATAAATCAAATTTTTCAGTTGTAATAAATGTTAATGCAGTATGATAGTTGTCTGCAGTTTGTATGACAAAATTTTCATTATAGTTTTCTAAAATATGGTAAAGAGCAGATAGCTGTTCCTCTTCATCTTCCACGACTAATATGTTATACATAATATTCTCCTAATCTAATAAAAAAGATAATATAAGTATAAGATAAGAAAAAGGTTGATGTCAATTAGATAAAATGTTGTTCAAGAATGAAATGTTGCCGTTCGCGATTAAGGTGGAAATAATGTATAGACAAAAAGAAATAAATTAGTATACTGTTGCATATGGAAAGGATAAATGGATACTTAGCAAAACATTTTATAGAAAAACTGAATAACTATAAAAATTATAATGAGAATCAGATGATTAAGATAACATATGCTTTTTGTGTATTAGCAGGGGAAATGGAAAAGCTACTTTTACTGATTATTATATTTAGTATTGTCGGGAAAGGATATGCGTTTTTTATTATTATGGTGGCACTATTTTGTAGTAAACACTATGTAGGGGGAATTCACATGAAAACAGTTGCTACTTGTTTTATAGCTTCATTGATTGCAATAGCAGTTATCATTTTTATGGGCGAAAAATTTATTTTTCAAAGTGAACAAAAGATGTTTATTTATATACTGAGTATACTTCTTATGTACTTTTTTGCACCGATGTATTCAGAAAATCGTGTAATAACAAATAGAAAGAAAGTAAAAATCAAAGGAATATGTGCAGCATTCATGATGGGAATTTTTGGTGCGATTGTTGGAGGGGTCACAGAGCAGTATATAGTATGGACACTTTTGCTAATAAATATAGAGATAGTGATAGGTTCTATTATGTACTATCGAAAAGAAAGGAGGAAGCAGTAATGCTGAAAGAACATATGATTGTTAAGGTGGGTGAGATCTTGGAAAAAGCATCACTTGAATTAGCAGAAAGTACGGGATGTATTTTTACTATCTGGGGTGAAACAGAGCTGCCAGATTGCATAAGGAAAGAGCTAGAAGAAAAAAATCGAAAATTAAGAAGTAGAACAAAATACAAAATCTAGGAGGAATAAATCATGAGTAAAAGTAGAATTATTAAAACAATTATATCATTTGCATTAGCAGTTATAGTATGTTGTGGATTTACCAATCAGGCAAAGGCAAGTACAAATAATAGTCATTTGCCAGAAGGTTGGAAAAGCTTGGGGTTAAATGAATTATCAAAGGAACAGATAGAAGAAATAAATAATAGTATTCAACCAATGGCAGCAGCACCAGGACTTTCTTCAGTGCAGATTACAGATTTAGCATTAGATGAGAACAACGAAATTCATGTGGAAGTTAAGGTTATGGGAACAGCAAAAAGCTTGTTAGTATGGTGGGATAACATACAGTGCAAAGAAAATAATAATGAAACTATAAATATTGTTGGGTCTGATAATATTATTGTGGGTGCTTATAGATATTTCCATACTGGATGTTATTATTCTGAAGACGTATCACAAACAGTGCATTCAGTACAAGCACAGGCAATCAATGCAATGAATCCATGGAACACTATATCAACTTCGAAAACTTTTACTTTACCATAATGATTTATACGGAGAGTTTTTATAAAGGTAAAGTGTCGGATATAAACATAGCTTATTGCACTTTTGAAAATTAAGTATTAAAATAAGCGTAAAACAATTTTTATATAACTTACAGGAGGGGCAACGAATGCAAGTAGGAAATATAACAAATACAAACTATTTATATCAAACAGGAAGTGCAGTACAAAGTAAAACAGAATGTTCATTTGAAATGTCAGCATCAATAGAAAAAATTGACTGTGAAACAGAAGGTGAGTTTCTCGGTATCACCATGATTCCAGAGGAAGGGCAGTCAATGGTTTATGGGATGCGGGCAATGCTACCAAAAGAATCTACAGCCAGCAATCCTATTGTTCAAGTAGTATCGAATCTGGAAGGAAAATATGAAGTATATAACATTGAAATTAACAAAATAGATCCGGAAAATGCTACAAGAATGGAAATGTTTGCTTTGTGCAGTTACGAAGATAAGTTCGGAGAAGGCACAGGCAGTACCTTTGGTTCTTTTCACACGTTTCGAGTGTATGAAGAACTTGCCTCTCAGAATGGATGTACCAAACAGATAAAAGAATATGATTCTTCATGGGAACAATTTCAAAATGAAAAAGTAAATTGGGTAGAGTTGTGTAATCAGGTATGTGAGTCACTAAAAAACTCTAAAGATACAGAGATTCTTGATTTATTTGTGAAAGGCAAACGATTGCAAGAGTTGTATTCGAAATATGCAAAAAATGCAGAAATATAAACAAATAATAGATAATAAACAAAATATTTAAAAGTGGGGGGGCTGTCAAACTAAGACAGCTCCTTTTTACAAGTTGAGAACAAATATGTATGGGAATATTAACGATAAAATATTGAATATTCTATATAAAAATATTAAAATAAATAGGAGGTAGTTTTAAAACAATATATTATGAGTTTTATGAAAAAAGGAGAGAAAATGTTAAAAATAGCAATTTGTGATGACGATGAGTATTTTCTTAAAAAAGAAAGAGCTTTAATAAAAAAATACTTGGAAAAAAATGAGTATGATTATGAAATATTCACTTATACATCAGGAAAAAAATTATTAGAAGAAAAAGAAAAAATTACAGAATACCAGATCATTTTTTTGGATATAAACATGGAAGAAATTGATGGGATGAAAACAGCAGAAGTGATTAGAAAATACAGCATAGATACATATCTGGTTTTTGTAACTGCTTTTATTACATATGCAATTGAAGGATATAAAGTAGAAGCAGTAAGATACTTGTTAAAAGATGATAAATGTTTTAATGAAGCAATTATTGAATGCTTTGAAACTATTCTGAATAAGATGAATTATAGGGAAAAAAAGCAGTTTTTTGAATTTCAGGAAGGGGAGAAAGAAATTTCATTAAAAGATATTATATATATTGAAAGCGATCTTCATAAATTGATATTTCATTTAACAAAAGGAAAAATTCGAAAATATACTATGTATGCTAAATTGAATTCGATAAATGAGAGTTTAAAAGAGTGTGGATTTTGTAGGATACATCAAAGTTTTCTTGTAAATCTAAAATATGTAGAGAAAGTAGAAAGATATAAAGTAGAACTTTGGAATAAAAAAACACTCAATATTGCAAAAAAAAGATACTCAGAAGTTAAAAGTGAGTTTATATATTATAGGGGGAGTATGTAATGGGAGGAGAGTATATTTATGGTATTTTCTCCACTGTTTGGTATGTGATTTTATGTGAAATTTTTACCGAAACTTTTGTAGGTAAGTCAGTTCGTAAAAAGTGGAACTACATATGGATTGTTATTTGGTGCATTTTAAATTATGGTATTACAATTATTTTGAAAAAACAATTATTTCTAAAATCGCTCATAGTTATATTGATAGGAAGCATTGTATTATATTTATATTTTAAGCAGGATTACATAAAAATGCTAGTTTTGGCGTGCTTGTATCAAGGTTGCAATTTTGTAGTTGATTATACAGTGTTAAATTTGATGATTAAAATTTTTCCAACACTAATACAGCAAACATTGTCCGAAACATTGATAGCTTCTATGTTGGGACTGGTAAGTCAAGTTATAATTTTTTGTTTTGTAATGGCACTTAGAAAGTTTTTTTTAAAAGAATGGGGAGAGGTGTTGTCTTCAAAAGATTGGATGTATTTTTCCATATTTCCATTTTTTACTATCATATCCATTACATTGATTGTTATGAATTTTGAGATAATTCAAAATAGAAAACAGGGTAATGTTCTTTTGTGTATTGCACTAGGACTGGTTGTTATGAATCTGCTCGTTTTTTATTTAATCAGAGGTATTTTAGAACGCGAAAAACAGATACAAGAAGATAAATTGTTTAAAGCGCGAGTGGAAAATGAAACAAAGATGTATCATTCTATCTCTGAAAATTATGACAAGCAGTGTAAAAGAGAACACGAATATAAGAATCAATTATCATGCATTGTAGCACTTACTCGGGAGGGGAAAATTCAGGAATTGAGCAGGTATATAGAGAAGTTTGACCAGGAAATTAATAATAAAATCAATTCTATAGATACTAATAATGTGATTGTTAATGCAATACTTAACTCTAAGTATCAGGAAACTAGAAGAAAAAATATTTTATTTATTGTAAAAATCAATGATTTATCAGAATTACATATAGAAGATGAAGATATTGTTGTGATTCTATCAAACTTATTGAATAATGCTATTGAAGCGTGTGAGCAATGTGAGAAGAAATATATAAAATTGAAGTTTATACAAAATGAAAAAGAAACAATTATTTCTGTTGCAAATTCTCATAATAATAATTTTAGAATGCAAGATGGAAAGTATCAGACAAGTAAAGTAGTGGTGGGGGAAAAACATGGAATTGGAATCGAGAATATTAAGGAAACAGTTGAAAAGTATAAGGGGGATTGTGTGATTAGGCATAATGATAAAGAATTCTGTTTTTCAATATTGATAAAAAATGAAGAATCTAATTACATTAAGTAATCAAAAGAATAAAAACTGCCTTTTTCTGCAATAATTTGGCGTTTTCTGCAATTGGTATAGAAAAATAATGTAAAATGGTAGAAAATGTAAGTGAAGGAGGAAAAGACATGAGAAAAAAAATAGTATCTTTAGCCATGGCATTAGCAATGGTAACATCAGTAGTAACAGTAGGTAGTACAGAAGCAAAGGCAGCAGATGCTTCATGGAGTCTTCGATATATTGCACACGCTGAAACTTCAGCAAATGTAACTAGTTGGAGCAAAAATGTTGTTGCAACAAAAGTAACTACTACAATGTATGTAGATACTGTTGGAGGTGGAGCTACTGTTTATGCTGGAAGCAATAGTGGACTTGCAAAAACATATACCGCAAGAGGTTCACAATCTGCTAGTGCATCTGTAGGACAAAAAATATATGCAACAGCATATTATACAAACTATGGAACCTCTAACAATTTCCCAAGTGGTTATATATCATACTAGGTGAGAATTATGAAGCGGGTAGGGATAATAACCTTACTTCTTCTCGCAAGCAGCCTGACACTATCAGCGTGTCAGGCTGTTCCTGATGAAGTAAAGGAAGCACAAAAAGGATATCAGGACAATAAGCAGATTGAAAGTGCAGAAGTTGCCTATTGTAATGTAGAGGAATTGGAAAAATCAGTAGAAGAAGCACTAAAATTGCAGCCAGACAATATGATTTTGCCAAAAACAGTAGATTTTAGCCAAATAGAGGAAGTAGATACACTGACATTAGAATTTCAGGGAGATTTTCTAAAGAACAAAGAGCAGGTAGCAGAAGCATTTGGATGCACAGGCAGTGATTGGGAAAATGTAACTATAGATACCGCAGGTTATGAAACATGGTCCTTAGACCATAATCAGGAAGAATATTTCATAAATGTAGGGGACAATGGTTTTACGGCAGCAATACTTCCTAATGTTTATGAAGGATTTTTTGAAGAAGATAAGACACAGGTAAAGAAGGTATATCGATTAGGTAGAACAGCTGATATGCAGGAAGAATGTGTGCTTTCCGGGGAAACCACTACAATTGCAGAACAGATGGAATTTGTAAACAACTGGTTTCAGAACACATGGAAGTGGAAAGAAGAGAGGCTTGACTATCAGGTGAGAACAGTGATATTAAGGGAAGATGAAAAAAATGGAGAAATGCTGTCCATGGAGGTAGGAAAGAAATATCAGGGTATCTTATTGGATAATTGTGGTGGAGAAATGGATATTGATACAATCAACGGCGAAACAAAATTGTTAAATATTGGAACCGGGTTTTATATTGCACAGACAGAGAAAAACACCATAGACTATTTTACTAGTGGGCAGGGTGCTTTCGATATAAAAGAAGCTGTGAAGCAGGAAACATTTATTGATTTACCAAGTGCAGTACGACTTGTAGAAAAAGAACTGTCTGGATTTCAGAAAGTAAACATTTCAGAGATACAAATTATTTATATGTTACAGCCTGTATATGAAAACGAAAATGAAAGTGAGGATTATTCCGCACCAGGAAAACAGGTGAAAGGAACGCCGGTATATCGTTTTTATATTGACCGTACTTATGAGGACATCGGTTTTTTTTGAATTGATGATAGCAGTCTTGATTATTTTATTAATGTAGATATGTTAACAGGAGAAATTTCTTTGAATTTATCCATGGCAGCCTATAATACACAGGGGCAGGAGGAAAAGTAGTATGAAAACAGTCCGAAGTTTTATATGTGAAATGAAACAGATTGTTATAAGTATGCCTTTTCTTGTCAGTTGTATGATTGTAACCATATTGGAATTCACAGCTGGATTTTATCTGACAGGTGATGGAAAGGAATTATCTATATTGGAAGTATTAATTAGTTTTTCCAGAGAAGATATGGAGAAAAATGTGCTTTTCAGTTCTTTTGCAGCATTTGAGTCTGGTGTGGGAAGCTGGCTTAAGTTATTTGTTCCAATTATTGCAACTCTTCCTTTTGTAGCATTGTTTAGGGATGAAACCTCTACCGGATATCGACGGTTTCGTATTGTATCGGAAGGAAAAGTACGATATTGTATGGTGAAAATTTTAACATGCTTTTTCAGTGGGGCTCTTACTTTGACAATTGGAACGCTACTATTTTCCCTAATGACAGGAATTTTCTTTCCGTCTGTCCAACAATTTGATAAGGAAAGCATTCATTTGATTCTGGCACCTTATGGCACAAATAGTATTGCGCTTATAATGCTTTGCCAGTTTCTTATGATATTTTTATATGGAGGATTTTGGGGCAGTATCTGTCTAGGATTGGTAGGAGCAGTAAAGAATAAATATCTTATTGTAGGAATTCCTTTTATGCTGAAATATATGTGGCAGCAGTACATAGATAAAATAGATGGAATGGGACCGGATACTTTACTTTATGCTTTTCAGGAAAAGAACTCAATATTTGGTATACTGATTGTTTATGGCATTATACTGGCAATAAGTGTACTGGTATTTTTAGTTGCAATGGGAAGAAAGGAGGATATCGGTGTCTGAAATATCATTAAAAAAGATTTGGGCAATCACTAAAACAGAATATATAAAGTGGATATGTAATGGAAGAATGTATCTTTTGCTTATTCTTTGGGTATTCCTTAATGAATGTGTCATGGAACCACTGATAGCACGAAGTGAGAAGATGGAGACACCATTAAATATTTTAGAACCTTTTCTTGCTATAGGAAATTCCGGGATTGTTGTATTAATTCTGCCACTGATATATTTAACTTTAATATCCGATTTTCCAAAAGTAGATGGAAATACTATATTTTTGCTTCCAAGAGTTGGAAAAAGGAACTGGTTTCTTGGACAGGTTTTATTTGCTATAGCAAGTTTTCATACAATATTGATTCTTGTATTGGCAGGTTCAATCCTTCCAGTGGCACATTGTTCCTTTATATATAATGGATGGAGTCTGGTAACAACAGAATATGAGTTAAGATTTCCGGAAGAAGCAGGGAGTTATGCATCAGAATTACTGCAGAAAAATTTGTACAATCAGATGCCACCATGGAAAGCAGCAATTTTAACCTATCTTTTTTTAGGAGCATATATGTTGCTATTGGTGTTAATTATGTTGCTGTTTCAGATATTAAAAAAGAAGATTTTTGGTTTTTTCTGTTGTGGTGCATTAATTACTTTTGGAACCGCTTTTTGTGGGATTCATGCAGATGCCAAGTGGCTTTTTCCTATGGCACATTCCCTAATTTGGGTCCACTATAACGATTATGAAAGAAAGATGGTTATGCCGATAAGGTATAGTGTAATTTATTATGCAGTATGGATTGCAGGACTTTTCATAGCATGTGTGATTGGTATGAGAAAGATAAATTTTGATACCATACAGGAGGTGGATTAAATGGCAGAAGTAATGGTAAAAGTGCAGGAGCTTTTTCTTGAAATGAAAAAAGACAGTATATTAAAAGGAATTTCCAGTGAATTTGAACAGGGAAAAATTAATGGATTAATCGGAAGAAACGGTTCTGGTAAAACGATGCTTATGAAATGCATCTGCGGATTTGTGAAGCCTACCAAGGGAAGTATTCAGGTTCAGGGAAAAGTAATTGGAAAAGACAGAGATTTTCCGGAAAGTTTAGGGCTTATTATAGAAACACCGGGATTTATTCCATATTATAGTGGTTATAAGAATTTGAAGATATTGGCAGAGCCTAATGGAAAAATCGGAAAAGAAGAGATTATGGAAGCAATGAAATGTGTAGGAATAGCAGAAGCGGCTCACCGCAAGGTGGGAAAATATAGCCTTGGGATGCGACAAAGACTCGGTATCGCCCAGGCAATTATGGAAAATCCGCAACTATTGATTTTGGACGAGCCATTTAATGGATTAGATAAAGAAGGGGTAGAAGATATAAGAAAAGTACTCTTTAATTTGAAGGAACAGGGAAAAACCATTATTTTGGCATCTCATAATGGGGAAGATATTAATTTATTATGCGATACTGTTTATGAAATGGAAAAAGGAATGATAAAAAAGATTTGTTAAAATAATCAAAATAGGGGATGCCATCCGGCATCCCCATTTAGAATAGAAAAATTATGCTTCTGTAGTTTCGGTAGTAGTTCCGTTTGCTTCATTTCTCCATGCTTCAAATTTTTCCATTACTGCATCGTAAGTTTTCTGGCTGATTTCCGGAAGTTCTTTTCCCCAGGATTTAGTTGCTTCTCCAAAACCTTTTTCAAAAGCTTCCTGCATTTCATCAATTAAATCAGGGTCTCCGCCAGTTAATGCTTTGGCGAAGGAAAGAATTCTTTCAGAAGTCTGTTCTACGCCCCAGTAACCATCTTCAGAAATATCTTCCTGAGCCTGAGCCTTTACCGCTGGGTCAACTTCAAAGTCGCCACTTGCAAGGAATTTCCACATATCATCTGCAGTTCCAAGCGTCTGTCCCTGTTTTGTGAACATTTTTTCTACAAGGCTTCTTAACTGAGAAGTACGAGCTTCTGCATCCGCTTTTAACTTTTCAATCATTGCAGTATTTTGCTTGTAAGTAGTTTTTGTAGTTTTTGTGCTGCCTTCATATACAGCTGCTGCCTCTTCTTTTTGGGAAACTGTCTGTTCAGCAGCAGTTTTTGGAGTTTCTGCTGTCTTAGTTGTCTGTGAATATGTTACTTCACTAATTCCATTTACATTCATAGTTTATCCTCCTTGATCAAAAGACAATCATAAGTTTCCTATTCTATGAAATATATCGGATGAATTTAGCGGAAACATTATATGGAATAAGAATTACCGTTGATTTTTTCTTTTTATACGTTACGCATTCGATTTTTGTCTGTGCACAAATATTTTTCATTTTTTTACAGAAATTATTTCCTTAGAAGTGTTAAAACCGAATGCATTATGTAATGCAGATAAACCGGACGGGCTTCAAATTCGCTTTTCATAATACGGAAACATTCTTCAATTTCCCATCTTCTCTTATTTATTTTTACAATATCTTGTGCATCATCTTCCAAATTTGTACATACAGTATAAAACCCATCAAATTTTTCTTCTTCTTTTACAGTTTCGTAATCTATATAATATGTTGTTTTTGAAGAGAGTTGCCTGTATATATGTATTTAAAACCATGCTTTTTCAAATTTGACAAAAAAATATAGACATTACAATGCCTGGTGAGGTTTTGAAAGATAAGAAAGTGTCAAAGACCTGAGTGTACGGAGGTGTATTCGTGTAAATAGAATTCATTTATTTCATAAAAAAAGTTCAAATTTAGAATACATTAAGGCAGGTTATAAAAAGTTTTAAATATAGTAATTTTTTGTAAAATAGTATTTACTAAATTGTCACAATATACAAAAAAGAACCTTAGTTTTTTGAAAATTATATGCAATAAATTTGAAATATAATGCAAATTTTGACAGAATAAATACCTATTTTGCCAAAATGGAAAAAGTTGGGGGAGAAAATTGTATAATTTAAAGAGACATTTCGTTTTTTTAGCAAGTTGAAAAGTGTTTTAGGGGTGGTGGTACGAAAAGGCATATTAGAAAGAACTGGGGTGAAAAAAATAGGGAAAATCATAATGCTGGAGATGAGGTGTATTTTATGAGAAAGAGAAACTTGTCTCAAAAAATAATGGCACTACTTTTATGTGGAGGAATGTTGACTGGAATGTTTGATGTATCATTCGCAGAAAAATGTAGCATCACAGTCAAAATGTCAGAGCGTATAAAGAAGTAAAAGGCGTTCGATATTACTTGGACTGGTCGAAATGTAGGAAAGTGAAAGGTTGATTTTGACAAATGCATAAAATATAAATGAGGAAGAGGTGTTTTTTATGAGAGAAATAAAAAAAGCAAATTTATCATGGATTAAAACAGGCATCATTTGTATGATGTTGGGGTTTTTAATTAATCCTGTCATTGCACTAGCAAATCCATATAGTGGTGGAAACAGTAATTGTACATGGTATGTATGGCAAAGGGCAAATGATAAAATTGGAGTTCAACTGCCGGGGTGGGGAAATGCCGGTACATGGTATGAAAGTGCTAAAAATGCAGGATATTCTGTAGGAACAGAACCCAAAGCAGATTCGGTGGTAGTGTACTCAAACTCATATGTTGGACATGTAGCTTACGTTGAATCCGTCAACGGAAGTCAGATTTATGTATCAGAAGGTGGATATTATACGAATGGTACAAAAGGTTATCATGAAGGATGGGCACCTGCATATGGACGTAGATGGCCTAATGATGCAAAAAATAGCGACACTGTAATTGGTTATATATATATATCTTCTGACGATTTAAATACTTTAACTATTTCCGCCAACGCAACCTACAAAACAACGGATGATATCACAATCGCATGGAACAGCGTTACCGGAGCGGATAAATACGGACTTTCTGTATGGAAACCGCCATATAACGGAGATGAAAATTTAGTATTCGACCAATTTGTATATGGAAATTCCCATAATATTGGAAAACTGTCTGCTGGAACTTATCGCTGTAAAATGGCGGCATGGAGTAATGGGAAAATGGGAATTAAAAGTAATGAAATTTATTTTACTGTAGAGGAAGCGGATACCGAACCACCAAGAATCACCAATGTGGTGGTTTCTGATGTGTCTACATTAGGTTATACCGTGACTTGTACAGTAAGCGATAGTAGTGGTATAGACAGAGTACAGTTTCCAACATGGACATTAAATAACAAACAAGATGATATTCAACAAGATTGGGATACAAGTGAACAGGCTCGTGGTACTATCAATGGCAATACTGTAACCTATCGAGTAAATGATTCCGACCATAACAATGAAAAAGGCACTTACAGAACCCATATTTATGCTTATGACATTTATGGGAATTATTCATCAGCAGGAGTAGATGTTAATGTAGAAAATCAATTCAGTGCCATAAATTCTACAAAGTACAAAGGAAATACATATATGGTATTTAATGATAATCTTTCGTATGAAGAAGCAAAACAAAAATGTATCGCATTGGGCGGTCATTTAGCGGTTATAACTACTGCTGAAGAAAATGCAATGATTCAAAATCTGATTACCAATGGTGGAAGGTATAGTTATTGGCTAGGGGCAACTATGACGAATGATAATTGGTATTGGGAAACTAATGAAAATTTCAGTTACACAAATTGGGCAGAGGGAGAACCAAATAACTCCGGAGGAGCAGAAAATAAATGTGAAATTAGTAAAAATGGAGGATGGAACGATATTGGCGATACAGATAGGACAAGAGGATTCATCTGTGAAATAGAGGCAGTTCCAGAACCAACATCCACACCAACACCGACTGCCACACTGACAGCCACTCCGAAACCAACGGCTACACCATCAGCAAAAATCACAGTTGAACCAACAGTCACAAAAGCCCCTGTAATAACTGCAAAACCAAAAGTTACAGCAGCTGCAAACCTAACAGGTGCAGCAACCGCAACGCCAACAATCACTCCAAAACCAACGGCTGAGGTAAAAGCACCTGCAAAGCCTTCCATCAAATCAGTTAAAAATGTAAAAGGAAAAAAGGTTATCGTAAAGCTTAAGAAAAAAGTGAACGGAGCAAAAGGTTATCAATTAACGTATGCCACAAACAGTAAATTTACAAAAGACAAGAAGAATGTGGACATGAAATCAACTTCAAAAACAATTAGCAAATTGAAAAAGGGCAAAACTTACTATGTGAAAGTAAGAGCTTATACGAAAGATTCCAAGGGCAAGAAGGTGTATGGTAACTATAGTAACGTGAAGAAGGTTAAAATCAAAAAATAAGTATTTCTAAAGAATTATCCCATCTGCTACAGAAAATTACTTTAGCGGATGGGATAGTACAAAATACGAGAAACTGGGGAACTATTTATGAATGAAAGAAAACAAAAGAGTATATTTATCATGCTTATGGCAGGAATAATTATATGCATGCTCCAAGGGATTTGGAAAAATGCAGAATTAAGTGTTGCTGCTAAAGCATGTAATGAAGAAGCATACGTACAGATAACCCACACATTAAATAGTAATAACGATGTTGCAAATAGTGATTTATTAAAATTCCAGATAGCGTCATAAGCATTGGATATTCTGCATTTTGTAATTGAAAGCCGTCATCTACACTGGCACTAACTACTACAGTAACCCAAGTACCAACCAAAACAGTTCAAATTATTACCGAAAAAAATCACCAAAACATATGGCAATAAAGCATTTCAGCTAAACGTAAAAACCAATGGTGATGGAAAATTCACTTAAGTTGTTGGAAATAAAAACATCGTAACAGTATATAAAACTCGAAAAGTAACAATAAAAGGATGTGGTAAAACTACCATTACAATCAAAGCCTACGGTTATCTTCTGCAATATTCTACAAACAAAAATCTAAGAATAGCAGAAGTATGGACATTAAAAGCAACAAAACAACTTCAAAGAAAATTACAAACCTTAAAAAGGGAAAAACATACTATGTAAGAATCTGTGCATACAAGAATTCCAATGGACAAAAGGTGTATGGTAACTATAGTAATGTAAAAAAATTTAAAATAAAATAAGACGAGAAAGAAGAATGGGGGCTTAACTATGAGAAAAAAGATAATATCTGCATTTTTAGTGGGAGTATTAGGTTTTTGTAACTGTTCTCCGGCTTTAGCTATGGAAAATCAGGAGAGCAGGGTAGTTTCGAATGAAACTCCTGTAAAAATAGAACAGGAAAAACAAGTTTGGGAAGAGATGGTAACTTCTGAAATGCCATGTGATATGGGGGATTTGGGAGTTGAAGAGAAGGAAATGATTGGTACTGGGCATTCCTTTGGTTCGGCTACGAATGTATCTTTGAATAGGGAAGTGGTGGATAGTTTGATAGATGGTGCTTCAAAATATTATATTTTCACGCTTCCTCAAAATGGAAAAATAAATATTGATTTTTCACATGAACTTTTTGAAAGTTCCTTAAAATGCTGGAAGATTTTCCTGTATGATTATAATCATAATGAAATAGATGTTTTTTATTCTTCTGATGGTTATACAAAGTCCGTAAAAAGTTTTGACTATGGTTTATCGGCTGGAAAATATTATTTGGAGATTTATCCTAGTTGCTTAGCGAGTGAAACCTACTCCTTTAAGGTAAATTATAATCAAGATAGCCGTTGGGAAACGGAGTTTAATAACAATTGGTTAACTGCTGACACGGTTCAATTAAATAATGAATACTATGGAAGTATGCCTGATGGGTCTTCTGATTATTATATTTTTACACTACCAAAAGACGGAAAAATAAATATTGATTTTTCACATGAACTTTTTGAAAGTTCCTTAAAATGCTGGAAGATTTTCCTGTATGATTATAATCATAATGAAATAGATTATTTTTATTCTTCTGATGGTTATACAAAATCTGTAAAAAGTTTTGACTATGGTTTATCGGCTGGAAAATATTATTTGGAGATTTATCCTAGTTGCTTAGCGAGTGAAACCTACTCCTTTAAAATCAACACCAAACCCGCTTTAAACGAAACTTTCAAGTATGGAAGTGCTTACTTTAAAGTAAAAAAAGATGGTCTTGTAGGTGAAGTACAATTTGTAAAACCGACAAGCAAAACTAGAACCGCCTATACAATACCATCAAAAATTAAATATCGTGGTTTTGAATATAATGTAGTAAGTGTTGCAAGTGATGCATTTAAAGATAACAAAAAATTAAAATCTGTAACCATTGGAAAAAATGTAACTGTATTAGGAAATAATGTCTTTTATGGCTGTAAAAATTTAAAGAATATAACTGTTAAAAGTACAAAATTAAAAAAAGTCGGTTCAAAATCCTTAAAAGGAATTTATAAAAAAGCTGTTATCAAAGTTCCGAAATCAAAACTGTCTAAATACAAAAAGCTTTTTAAAGGCAAAGGTCAGTCAAAAACTGTTAAAGTGAAAAAACTTTAAAACTATAAAACAATGGGATAAGGGGGATTTATATGTACTGCGAGCATTGTGGAACAAAAGCAGAAGATACAGATGTATATTGTCAAAATTGTGGTGAAATTATAAGTGCAAATTATAAAGAAGCAAATGCTGGATATAAGTTTCCGGCAAAGCTTCTGCTAATTGCAGGAGCTTTAGTCATAATATTTGGTGTTATTTTCTGGATTTCCAATTATCTAACTGCACCAAAACAGGTTTCTAAAACTAGTGCTGATGCTCAAGATTTTCAAGATATTCCGGATACAAATACTGAATATTCAGAAGAATATATGGATTTTGACATATATACAGCAACGGAAGACGAAACTACCGAAACCACGGTTGAAGATTCTGTTCAAACATTCTCATCACAACTTGTGTTTGATTTTGCAGACGTATTGAATGAAGAGGATGAAAAACAATTAGCAATAGAATATTCTAAAATAAGTGAAGCATGGAAGTGTAATTTTGCGATATTTTTCCTAAATGATATAAACGAAAAATCGGAAGCAGAATTATATGATATTTTGGAACAATCCAATACCTATTGGGATAGTAGTATTCCAAATATTGTTTATGCGTATAGTGTTTCTAATGGACAAATGAATGCCTATTCCTCAAATAATAGTTTGGATATGTTAGGAATGTATACGAAAGAATATATTGACTGCAATTCAACTACCCATTATGCACCTATAGATAGTAGTGATTATTATTCCACTGGAGCTGTTCTATTAAATACATTTTCATCACTTCATGAATATGTAGATGATTCCTATACATTTTGTGAAGAAGATTTAAGAAAAGTGGAACTTGATTGCAAAAAAACTCTTGCTTATAAGGATTATCGATTATTGTTAGATGGGACTATTGGAACGGAGATATTAACGGAATGTACCATTGATGGTTTTTGTCTGGTAGATATGAATGCAGATGGTCTTGAAGAACTTGTTGTGTCTACACTAGATTTCATTGATGTTGACACATATTACATTTTTCAATGGGATAATTTTGAATTTTATTCATGGCTAAGAATTTCACAGGATGTATCTCCATTGTATATAAAAGAAGATAATTCTTTACTGGCATATTGGCTTGGTGACGATACTCTTTACCCATATCATTATGTATTGACTGACAATGGAATAGAAATTAAGGATGACGAGCCCGGAATAAAATTTGGAGAGGATGCTCCACTTTCAGTTATACCTTACAATCCATTGCAAATATACGAGAATACACCAGATAACCACTTCATATATCTGTATACAGGCTTAGATTAATAACTAAAACATACATAAACATCAACCATTATGCTACAACAAAAATATGATATTAGGGAGAAAAACAAATGAGAGAATGTAGAAACTGCGGAGAAGAAGTAAGAGAGGGAGCAAAATTTTGTCCCCATTGTGGTGCCACACAAAAAACAATGACGGAAGAAGAAAGAGATTTTGCAAATTCAGCTATTGGGAATTTTCATATGTCAGATTATACAAACAGCAATTCTTATAGTACATACTCAGGAAATCTAACAGCTAAGGGAGCTATATGGACTTACTATTTAAAAGCAAGTGCGTATTTGCTTGCAATAATAGAATTCGTTGTAATTGTTAGTTCAGCAAATAAAGTAAATAGTTTTATTAGTGAATTTTCAGATAATGGTTTTATTGTTGTATTGTTAGGAATTATTATTGGTGGAATTGTAAGTTTTACATCGTTGGCACTATTTATGGTAATTATTTCTACTGTAGAAAATATTGCTACATCCACCAAGTTGTTAATCAATATTAATAAAAAGTTGGATAATCTTTGTGATAAAAAATAAGAAATGTGGAGAGGATATTTTGCAATTATCCTCTCCACTAAACATTAGTATACGTCTGCCTTTAATAAAACGTTTGGGATCGTTTTTTCGTTTTGTTTCTATGCTGGAAGCTCCTTTTTTTACTGATTTTAGAGTACGTTCTAACATAAAAAATCTTTTCACTATCCCTTTTTTCATCCAACTGTGAAATATCATAGGTAAGCTTTGGCTCACCACCAGAGAGTCTCCAACCTGTTGTAGTCAATGCCATGCTTTTTCAAATTTGACAAAAAAATATAGGCATTACAATGCCTGTTGAGGTTTTGAAAGATAAGAAAGTGTCAAAGACCCGGTTTCCTATTCTATGAAATATATCGGATGAATTTAGGGGAAACATTATATGGAATAAGAATTACCGTTGATTTTTTCTAAGAAACGGTTATAATAAACTGTATACAGAATACAATATAAGTAGAGAGGAAAAAGTATGGACGGAATTAATTTAAAGGCACTTGCAAAAATTAATCTTTCATTGGATGTAGTCAGAAAAAGAGAAGATGGATATCATGAGGTACGAATGATTATGCAGACCATCAATCTTTATGACAAACTGGAAATCAGAAAATCTGATGAAAAAGGCATCCATGTGACTACAAATATCAGCTTTTTGCCAACCAATGAAAATAATCTGGTATATAAGGCGGCAAAGCTTCTGATTGAGGAATTTGGAATCGAAGAAGGCGTGTCTATTCATCTGTATAAATACATTCCTGTAGCAGCAGGTATGGCAGGAGGCAGCTCGGATGCGGCAGCGGTTTTATATGGTATGAATAAATTATTTAATTTAAAGCTTTCCAAGCAGGACCTGATGGAACGTGGTGTAAAGCTTGGTGCTGACGTACCATACTGTATTATGCGTGGTACTGCCTTGGCAGAAGGAATTGGAGAAAAATTAACCAAACTTCCACCAGCACCGGAATGTTTTGTGATAATTGCAAAACCGGGCATCAGTGTTTCCACAAAATTTGTGTACGAAAATCTTCATGCCAATGAGCTTACATACCACCCGGATATTGATGGAATGATAGAAGAAATTAAGCAGGGAAGTTTAGAAGGCGTAGCAGAAAAAATGGGAAATGTATTAGAAACAGTAACCATAAAAGAATATCCGGTGATTGAAAAAATTAAAGATACCATGAAAGAAAATGGTGCAATCAATGCCATGATGAGCGGAAGTGGACCTACTGTATTTGGATTATTTAAAACAGAAGAAGAAGCGAAAAAAGCTTATGCAGTGTTAGAAAAAGATAAGGACGTAAAGAAACTCTATATTACAACAATGTTTAACAACAAATAGTCAGGAGATGGAACGGAATGCAGGATACACTAAATGTAAAAATGAACGAATATCTTCCTTTAAGAGATGTGGTATTTAACACTTTAAGAGAGGCAATTTTAAAAGGGGAATTAAAGCCGGGAGAAAGATTGATGGAAATTCAGCTTGCCCAGAAACTGGGTGTCAGTAGAACACCAATCAGAGAGGCTATTCGTAAGCTGGAATTGGAAGGCTTGGTGGTGATGATACCAAGAAAAGGTGCAGAAGTAGCCAAGATTACAGAAAAAAGCATGCAGGATGTACTAGAAGTCAGACGTGCTTTGGAGGAACTTGCCATACAGCTTGCTTGTGGCAGAATTACCAAGGAAGAAATTATGAAATTGGAAAACAATGCAAATGAATTTAAAAAGACAACCAAAACAAAAGATTTAGTGGAAATGGCAGAAGCGGACGAAGCATTCCATGCAGTAATTTATAATGCTACCAAAAATGACAAACTTATTTATATTGTAAATAATTTAAGGGAACAGATGTACCGCTATCGATTAGAGTACATCAAAGATGAAAAAATTCTTCCTACTATTATGAAAGAACATGAAGAAATTGTAAGAACCATAAAGGCTCGAAGCGAAAAGGAAGCGGTTCAGGCAATTTGTGTTCATATAGACAATCAGGAAAAAGCAATTCGAAATTATATAAAAAGTATATAATCTGAAAAAATGGGTAACCTCTTAATAGGAAAATATTAGGAGGTTATTTTATGTTAGGAAAAGAAAAAAGAAGAAATATTATTATAGCAGTTATTTTAGTTATGGGAATGGCATGGTACATAGGTAGCAGTGTAATGGCAGAACAGGCAGAAGCAGTAGATTATCAAAAGGGAATGGCAGAAGAAATTTTACGCTTTCATGTAATAGCAAATAGTGACAGTGAAGAAGACCAGGCTTTAAAAATGAAAGTAAAAGAAGAAGTGGTGAAATATGTGAGTACCCTTACCGCCTGTGGAGAAGATTTAGAAAGTACCAAATATATTCTTAGTCTTTATACAGAAGAAATTAAAGAAACAGCGGAAAAAGTAATAAGAGAAGAAGGTTATACATATGAGGCAAAAGTAGAATTAACAGAAAGCTACTTTCCTATTAAAACCTATGGGGAAGCAGTATTTCCGGCAGGAGTTTATGATGCTTTAAAAATTCAAATTGGAAAAGCTCAGGGAAAAAATTGGTGGTGCGTGCTATATCCTAATCTCTGTTTTGTAGATTCTGCCTATGGAGTTTTGGAGGAAGAACAGAAAGAAATGCTTCAAAATGTTTTGACAGAAGAAGAGTATGAAAGCATTTTTAATACTTCCAGCGATAAAATAAAAATCAGTTTTAAGTTGTTTTCAAAGTAAGAATCATTTATACTGAGTGGAGAGATAAGGGTTATAATCTAATAGAAAGCTGACATAATAACATAGAAGAAAAAATTATCAGGAGGTAGTGTATGAAAATAGTATTTTTTGGAACAAAGCCATATGACAAATTGTGGTTTGAACCACTGGCGAAAGAATATGGGATTGATGTGGATTTTGTGGAAACAAAATGTGCTGAAAAGTCAGTTGTGCTGGCAAAAGGTGCAGATGCCATTTGTGTATTTGTAAATGACAAAATTACTGCTGGCATGATTGACAAGCTTCATGAAATGGGTGTAAAAGGAATTCTCCTTAGATGTGCCGGATTTAATAACGTAGATGTGAAAGCTGCAAAAGACAAAATGGTAATTTTAAGAGTTCCTTCTTATTCTCCGGAAGCGGTGGCAGAGTATGCTATGGCAATGTTGCTTACTGTAAATCGTAAGACTCACAGAGCATATACAAGAACCAGAGATTTTAATATGAGCATACAGGGACTTATGGGAACTAATTTACACGGAAAGTGTGCCGGTGTAATTGGAACAGGAAAAATTGGTCAGGCAATGATTCGGATGTTAAAAGGATTTTCTATGGATATTTTAGCTTATGATCCATATCCAAATGAAAATCTGGATGTTACCTATGTGACCTTAGAAGAATTAATAAAAAAATCAGATATTATCACCCTCCACTGTCCATTAACGGAAGAGACTAAGCATTTAATCAATCGGGAGACCATATCTTTAATGAAAGATAATGTGTATTTAATCAATACTTCCCGTGGTGCCTTGATTGAATCCAATTCTTTAATTGAAGGATTGTTAAACAAGAAGTTTGCAGGTGCGGGACTTGATGTGTATGAAGAAGAAGCAGGTGTGTTCTTTGAAGACCGTTCTGACGATATTATTACTGATGAAATTCTTGCAAGACTGACAACATTCCCAAATGTACTAATTACTTCTCATATGGGATTCTTTACTTCAGAAGCTATGGAAGCCATTGCCAGATGTACCATTGAAAATGCATTGGAATTGGAAAAAGGTGGTCCTTATACTAATGAAGTAAAATAAAGGATGCGAGGAATAGAAGATGGTTGAAATACGGCAGATAAAGAGGGAAGAATTTGACCAGGCAATGGCAATCGCATGGAAAACCTTTTTGGAATTTGAAGCAGATATTTATACCAAAGAGGGTGTGAAAAGTTTTTACGATTTTATTTATGATCCTCTTTTGGAAAAAATGTTCCTGTTAGGTTCTTACCTGATTTTTGGAGCATTTATAGATGAAAAAATGGTAGGAATGGCAGGGATTCGAAATCAAAATCATCTTTCCCTATTGTTTGTAGAAAAGGAATATCATAAAATGGGAATAGGAAGTGCACTGGTTTCCAGTGCATTTCAGTATTCTTTTCAGAAGTATAAAGAGCGGAATTATACAGTAAATGCCTCTCCTTATGCAGTGGAATTTTATCATAAAATGGGATTTGTGGATGTTTCCAAGGAAATCTTCAAAGATGGGATTACATATACACCTATGAAATATGGGATAAGGTAACAGTTCAGCCCACGCCATTCGCAAAGTCGCACTAACGTGCTTTCCGTTGCTACGCAACTACCTTTGCTCATATACAGGCGTTCCGCTCATGATATGTGATGCAAGTGCATTTTATGCGAGCATAATGCACTTGTATCACATATCATGGCTGAACTGTTACGGGATAAGTTGAAATACTGAAAGACATTCTTGCACTTTGTAACAAATAATGATACAATTACTAAGATTTACAATTTCAAAAGATCAGGAGGTTTTAGTGTGAGTACAGGCACAATTATAGCATTAGTGGTTCTTGTAGTGTTGATTGCTTTATTAGTGGCTTTGTATTTCTTTGGAAAGAAAGCTCAGAAGAAACAGGAAGAACAGCAAAGTCAGTTAGAGGCAACAGCCCAAACTGTGTCTATGTTAATTATTGATAAAAAGAGGATGCGTTTAACAGACGCAGGACTTCCACAGGTAGTCATTGACCAGACACCAAAGTTATTACGTCGTTCCAAGCTTCCAATTGTAAAAGCAAAAGTAGGACCTAAGATTATGTCATTGATTTGTGATGAAAAAATCTTTGATTCTATACCTGTTAAGAAAGAAGTAAAAGCGGTAGTTAGTGGAATTTACATAACAAGTGTCAAAGGATTACGTGGACCATTAGAGCAGCCAAAGAAGAAAAAAGGCTTCCGTGCAAAAATGCAGGATAAAGCTGCTGAAATGCAGGGAAAATTAAAAGAAGAAGAAGCAAAAGAAAATAAGAAATCTAAGAAGAAAAAATAAAAAAAGCTTTGTTATCCATCTATAAGGAAAAGGATAACAAAGCTTTTTTGTGCTCATAAATTAATCTACCAGTTTAAAATCTACGGATTCTACAGGACAAACAGATATACGAATATGGCAGTCTGCTAAAAACTCATAGTTTACATCCATTCCATAGTTCACTTCAATTTGAATTTCATTTTCTTTTTCGGAAACAAGGATAGAATTGGTATCCAGTCCAATTAACATGGTTCCGTAAGGAGTTCTATAATAAGTAATGTTTTTCTTGCCGCTTTCAAAGACCATATGTACATTGGTACTGCCTTTTTTCAATAATTCAAAATTGTCTTCATGAAACTTTACAGTACAATTAGAGATTCCATCTACACCTTCTACAATTTCCTCATACTTTAAGTAATGTTTTCCATTGCGGTAATAGTATTCTCCTTTGGTAATAAGCTCGATAGCTCCATCAGGTTCTTGTTCCTCCATAAACTGCAGACCTGAAATTTTGATGATTACATCTTTTGTCATTGTCATTCCCCTTAATGATATGATTTCAATATTAGTATAAATTGCATTATAACATGAATAAATAAAAAAATCTACAGGTTGCGTAGCAACGGAAAGCACGATAGTGCCACTTTGGTTACTGTTCACTCGCAAGCTTGACACTTGCTGTCAAGCTATGCGCCAAGAAGTGGTGTTGGCAAAATTTCAGCCCCATGCATCGCAGATGCATTTTAAATGGGCTGAAATTCGTTACTGTTTACAGTTTACTGTGAACAG
>JAFQCM010000106.1 GCA_017399445.1 Lachnospiraceae bacterium
CTATTTTACAGGAAATCAGCCTACTTTTATTATGGCAGAATGGCTGTTAGACCATGGACAGGGTTATTTTCTTACAGGAATGATGGTTCGGAAAAATCAGAATCCAGAAGAAGAGGAAGACTTGGAAATGATAAATTTCACAGGATTTTACAAGCAGGCTGTGAAATATGATATGGATAATCTTCCTATAATTGAACAGCGGGGCAGCGGAAAAACACTGCGAGGGTTTGGTGACTGTAAAGCTGAATTTGAAAAACTGAAAAAAGAGAAAAATTCGGAATTTTCCTATTACGATATGGAAAATGCAAACCATAGAAGAATGTACTTTTCAAAATTAAATGAATATCAGATTAATTGTAAAGAATGGGAAAATATCATTAGAAAAGTGAATCTCAAGGAATCTGGTTTGTCAGAATTGTTTTTCAATGCAAAAGATGAAAAAGGACTGGTAGAAAAGTGGTTTTTAGATGCCATTGAAAATAAATTAAACGTAGAAAACAGCAAAATCAAAGGATTTCAAAATTTGGCATTTAAGTTTATCAAAATGTACCGAAGTAACCAATCTAAAATTAAGCAAAAAGAAATCATGGAAAAATATATGGAAGATGCTGATATTATGGAACGGAAAGTGGAAGAGTATAACCAGGCAGAAGTTTTATTAGAACAGCAGAAAAGTCTGATAGCAGATTTTATCCAGAAGATTAACCAGATGATTTCAGATCAGAATGATAAACTGATACAGGAAAATCAGCAGCAGGAGCAATTACAACAGCTTTTAAATCAAATTGAGTACGAAAAGATATCTTACGAACTTTACCAGCTGCAGGATGATAAGGCAGAAAAAGTGCAGGACAGAATTCTGGTGGAAGACAGGATTTTCAGAAGTAAACACAGCAAGGATGAAGCGGATAAAGAATTATGCAGAATGCAGTGTGCCGGATTATATCTGGAGGCAGAGGATTTTAGAGAAAAAATAACAGAGCTTCAGGAAAAAATTAACGTTTGCATGGAACAGCAAAAGGATACAGAAGAGGATAGAATCAAATTAGGTGGAATCTTATATCATTACTATGAAAAGAAACTGACAGAATGCAATGTTGAACTGGAAAAAAAGAAGGAAGAAACTCAAAATGCAGAGAAGAAAAAACAGGAAGTTAAGAGTCAGTATCAGCAGGAAACAAAATATAGCAGAGAGTTAGCCAGGGAAATTGGTGCCATAGAAAATGCAATTACATCTTATGACCAGGAAGAAGAAAAATTTAACCGACGGTTCTCCAACCAGTTGTGCAGAAATATTTTAGGAGAGTATGAGGAAGGAAGCCTTGAATTATGCAAAAAGCAGTTTGATGATCAGGTAAAAGAAAATAAACTGCAGATGGAAAGATTATCTCAAAAAACAATGGAGGAAGAGAAAGAGAAAACCAGATTAAGCAATTTGCAGGAAGAGTTAGGAAGACGAAATACGCAGTTAATGTATCATCTGGAAACGGTGGAAAAAGAGATTCTGCGGATGGCAGAGGAAAAGAACCAGCGTCTCGTTTTAATGCAATACATAGAGGCACCAAATGAAGAACTGGACAATAAAGTGTTACTATTGGAACGTTTTGAGCGAAAGATAGAAGAACTTGAGAAGGTAAAAGAAAATTATATTGTAGAAGAAAAAGAATGTGCTAAAGAATATGAAAATCTAAAGCAAGGGAAAGTAATGGAACTTCCTGAAAATGTTCTTGGATTTTTAGAGGAATTGGGAA
>JAFQCM010000107.1 GCA_017399445.1 Lachnospiraceae bacterium
GATATAATTCCTCAATCTGAATCTGCTTTGAAAACTCTCTTATTTCTTCTTTCACCAACTCATTTGCTGTTGTAATAATTGGTGAATTCATTTTCTCCTGATAGTTTCCTCGGAAGAATATCTGCTCATCCTCCGCAATCAATGTATGTGCAACAATATCTTCTATACGGAAAATATGCCAAAGAGAATAGGCAATTGATTTACTATGATACCCTTTTGCATTCATAAAAGGAATCTCGCTATAATCCTCCTGCGATAATTCCTCTCGAAACTGCTGAATCTGCTCCATAAGCTCCTTACGAAGTTCCATAAGCGTATTGATACCTAATAAAAAAGTATCTTTTTTCTTTATCTGTAACTGCATTAATTTGTTCTGTTCTGACCATTCTCTATTCATACGTCAGTCTCTCCTTTAAATGGCATCCAAGGTTTTTCTTCCGTTTTCTACATTCCGTCTTTTGCCAGTTCTACAAGTCTTTCAATATGTATCGCAACACTATCCAAGCATGGAAGCAGGCAATTTTCATCATTTAATATCAATGGTAATTCTGTACATCCTAAAATGACTGCTTCTATTTTATGTTCATCCTGCATTTTCTTTATTATCTCATTAAACTCTTGCAAGGTAGATTCCTTCACAATACCATATTCCAGTTCTTCAAATATTCTTTTTGCAATAAGCTCTCGTTCCTTCTTATCCGGAACCACCACATCTATTCCTGCCTGAAGCAAATCCTTTTTCATAAAATCTCGCTCCATCGTAAAAATAGTTCCCAATAATCCTACTTTTTTATAGCCTCTTTTGATAACCTCATCGCATACAGCTTTGGGAATACTCACTAATGAAACCTTTGTATTTTTTTCTATTTCATCAAACACAATGTGCATCGTCCCCGCAGTCAACGATACAATCTCTGCTCCACCCTTCACTAAATTGTGAACCTTTTCAGAAAGGTAATCTGCTAATTCTTTATGTCGTTGTTCTGAAACCAGTTCCCACGCTTTACGGAAATTCACACTTTCTATGGATAACTCCGGCATCGCTTTACCGCCGGTTGCTTCATCTATTTTATTATTTAATTCTTTATAATACATAAGCGTAGATTCCGGTCCCGTTCCACCAATCAAACCAATTTTTTTCATACTGCCGCTTCACTCCTTTTCCATTCGTTCGCTGCTATAATAGTCTCATCTATATATTACTATATAATCCAATACCCATCATATGCGTATCCTGTTTTTCCTATCAGCAAATGTTCAGATTTTGTAAATCCTATTGCCTGAATTGCTTTCATTCTTTCTATTGCATATATTGGAGCCTTAGTAACTATGCCATTACATCCTAACATCTTCTTCGACTCAGGAATGCAAAGTGAAAAAATAGAATACAGTACATCTTCTTTTTCATAGTCACTTCTTACATCCACTCGTATAATCCCCATATTATTAAATGCATCTTCTGACACACGAAAACACAATTCTACCATTCCTATTACTCTTGATATCCCTTTATCAACAATCGAAAGTCTGACAAACCACCCATTTTCATAAGCCATTTTCCAAAATCCAAGAGCCTCTGACATTCTCTCTTTTGTCGCATAATAAAAATTATCTCCATCACAACCATCACTATTAAAAAATGGTAATGCATTCTTGTCACTATATACTTTCAATAAGTCATCACAATCATCAATTTGAAATAATCGAATGAAAAACTTTTCATTTTCTAATATTGGACACTTCTCAAAAATATTCATGAAAAAACCTCCATCTTTTATTACGAACATACGTTTTTTATATGTGTTCATAATAGTTTTTTTCTCTCACGTTGTCAAGTTTTAGAATAAATAATAACCTGAATCCGTGAAACTCAGTTATTTTTTTACAGGAACTGATTAGAATGGATGTAATCCATTGTTTTACACCGAGTTCAAGTACACAATTCCTGTTTGTGGCATAATTTATATCTGTTTTCAGCCTATAAAGCGCAAAAA
>JAFQCM010000108.1 GCA_017399445.1 Lachnospiraceae bacterium
AGCCATGATATGTGATACAAGTGCATTATGCTCGCATAAAATGCACTTGTATCACATATCATGAGCGGAACGCCTGTATATGAGCAAAGGTAGTTGCGTAGCAACGGAAAGCACGTTAGTGCGACTTTGCGAATGGCGTGGACTGAACTGTTACTTCTGTGGGCCCCTCTCTTTAGTATATTATATGTGAATTTAGAAAAAATATTCCTTATTTCTATTTTGCAACAATTTTTTTTGCAATGTTCTGATAAACTGCAACTCCAACCATTGCTCCACCAGTTGCAAATGCTGTTTCCAGTATTACAAACCCTGTTAAATTCTGTCACTTTAGTCCTTGTCCCAGTCATTTCGTATTTTTTCTTTGACTCTGCCACCGCTGATATGGTCTATTTCCTCCTGCTGTACAAAGGATGCCCGCTTGATGGAATCCGTGCCAAAACGCTTTCGAATGCTGTCCACAGCTTTATCTAGTTTTTCTAACTTTTCGTAATCTGTATCGTCAAACAAATTCATCTGACGGCCGCTTTCCTGATCCATTACCCTGCTGGTTTGGATTCCAATCAGACGAATTGGTGTTCCATCCCACAATTCGTCAAACAAGCGGCAAGCAATGGAATGAATTTCGTTGGTAATGTTTGTGGGATGCTCTAGCACACACTGGTGAGATACATTACTTAAATCGAAAAAACGCAAATTCACGGAAATTACTTCTATTTTTACATTATCTTTTCTCAAACGGATTCCAATGGTTTCTGCCAAAGATAGTAAAATCATCTGGGCTGTACTCCGATCACTAACGTCAAAAGGTATTGTGGTAGAATTTCCGTAACCCTTATTGGAGGATTCCTTATGCTCCACAAAGGACACATCTTTCCCATTGGCAAAATTCCATATGGTTTCACCCTGCTTTTTCATAATGGATTTTATCATTTCCCCGTCTGTTTTTGCTAAATCACCTATTGTATAGATTCCTAAAGAATGCAATTTTTTCTCCGATGATTTACCTACAAAGAACAAATCTCTTACAGGCAATGGCCACATTTTTTCCTGAATTTCCTCAGGGAACAATGTATGTACACGATTGGGCTTTTCAAAATCGCTTGCCATTTTCGCCAATAATTTGTTAGTGGAAATTCCTATATTTACGGTGAAGCCTAAGGTGTGGTAGATTTCATTTTTTATTTTTCCGGCAGCTTCCAAGGGCTGTCCAAATAATTTTTCCGTTCCGGTCATGTCTACAAAGGCTTCGTCAATGCTGTATTTTTCTACATCTGGGGAGTATTTTCTCAGGATGTCCATGAAGGCTTTGGAGTTTTTTTCATATATTTCGTATCTGGGAGGGACGATTACTAATTCCGGACATTTTCGCAAGGCATCTACGATAGGTTCACCAGTTTGGATGTTGTACTTTTGGGCAGAGGTGGACTTGGCTAAAATGATGCCATGGCGTTTGGACATGTCGCCCCCAATAGCGGCGGTGATTTCCCGCAAGTCCATGGTTTCGCCTAATTCTTTTAATCTGTATACCGCCTCCCAGGATAGGAAGGCGCTGTTTACGTCGATGTGGAATATTAGTTTTTCTGACATGGTATCCCTTTTATCTGCAAAACTGTTCCTTAACCCCAGCAAATGAAATTTCACATTTTGATATACGACTACAAATATTAACTATTTTTGTCATAACTTCTGAAAGTTTATCTGGCTCTACACATACTCCTAAGTACATATAGCCCTCGCCATCTTTTATAATTTCTGTTTCCTTCAAACCTGGTATTTCGCGCACTTCCTGTAAAATTAGTTCTACTTCTTCTTGTGTAAACTTTTCTGCCTTTTGAGAAAAACGATAGTATCTGTCCATGTTTTGATTCCTTCTTTCTAAATATTTGTAGAATAAACGATAGGTAACTAGTGGTGACAGTTCTTGCAGGCATAACACCACTAAAAACTGTTCACTGCAATGTTAGTATACCACAATTATAGGACAATTTCTTCTTTTTTCAATTTTTTTTCTTATTTTCGTATTCTTTTGTCTGTTAAACATAAATATCTTCCAAAAGATAAATAGACCTTTTTTATTAGCTATAGCTAATAATCTTTTTTTATAACTCCTTAACCTGTCGGAAATACTAAATTAAAATTAGATTATCGAAGAAAAGGAGTAATATATGCTTTATTTGGATTTCAAAACTATTGGTTCAAAAATTAAGGAACGTAGAGTTTCTCTTGGATTAACACAAGACTTTGTTGCCACAAAGCTGAATGTTAATCCAAGCCATATCAGCAACATTGAAGGTGGACGTGCCAATCCTAGTCTGACTGCATTAATTAATATTGCTAATGTACTCCACTGTAGTGTGGATTATTTCATTGGTGAGGAATATACTTTTCATTTATCCGAAGCTTCAGGTTCTGACATAGACCAGCAGATACAAAAGAAATTGAATTTTTGCAGCAACGAAAAGAAGGAACGTATCTTAAAAATGATTGATCTGCTTTAACTTTTATTTTCATTTAATAAAGCAACGGCATAACGAAAGCCAAGCACAAATCCCTTCTTTTCGCTTATATCACTTACTTGAAACAACAGATTTCGCAGCTCCTCTAAATCTTTTTGAGGTAATGCGGAATACTGTTGTTTTAGTATATTGTGGATTTCTTCTGTGATAGAAGCTTCGATTATTTGGGTTAAGGGAAAATCTGCCCGGGTATTTTGATAGATACTTTCTAGGATTGTTGTTTTCATTTATGGGGCTCCGTTTCTTTCATTTTTTTCAAGAGATGTTACTAGTATAGGGGTTTCGAACTAACCAGACGAAATGCTATGCCAGATTGAAAGGTGTTTGAATTTAAATACTGTTCTTAAGTTCTATTATAGCCACTATTGTAGCAACAATGATGGACAATATGTGTCTGTGTAAAAAAAATTTTTCAAAAGTTATTTTCAAAGCCATCAGAAGACATTACTGCGCTATGCATTCATTTTCTGCCTCCGTTCCCTACCAAAACAAGTGCAAAAGGCTTCCATAAATGCTCTTGCTGTTTTTTCTGATGTTAACTGCAACAATCTTTCCTTTAAGGGATATTCCACAAAATTATTAAAATCCTCTTCCACCTTTTCCAACAATTCCATAAATAATTCCTTTTCATAAGAAATCACTTTGTATCTCTCATCTGCTAATGCATCTTCAATAGGCATTCCCGGGTCATATTCCACTATTTCTCCATCTGCATTTTCGTGGTAATAAATTGTACCTGTGTTAACTAGCTGAACATTTGAGACATAGTAAATCCCTTCCTTCTCGCTGCAACATACATCGGGATCATGTCCCATCCAAGGTGACATATTTGCTTTTAACATGTCCACAATCAGAGACCATTCTTCCATTCCACAGCAACATCCATTAAAAATATGTGTGGAATCGTCCTGAAAATGTATACCACCTAGAATTACTAATTCCCTGTTTTTCATTTTTTTAATAAGCGTATTAAGAACAAATTCCTTATGTTTACCGCCAATATCATTGTAAGAAGCCAGTGCTGCTATCATCATATCAACCATCCCTGCCGTGGCATCTTTTGATAAATCGAACCTGTATATTTCATCGTCATATTTCAACCATTCTATTTCTCCGTCCGCTCTCCATACCTCTACAGTTATAAACATATTCTTTGACATAATGCACCAATCCTTTCTTTGCTAATTAAAGTACAAAATATTTGATTCTTGGTTATCGCCCCTGCTACTTGTAAGTGGTAACAGTCACTTTGTAACGATTATAGGTAATCATCCCTAATACGCATGGCAAGTGGTATTAGTCACTCTGGCTCTCTTTCCTGGCACTGAACCGGCGAGGAAATATTCAGTTGTCATGGTGCGAATTTTTGCTCATGCAAAAAGAGGTTGAACTTGGGAAATTGGACGGACTCCTAGCCCGACAATTTCACCAACGTTCAACCTCTCTCTTTTACTCGTAAAGCTATTATAGCATAAAATTGAGACAAAATGTGTCTTTGCAAAAAAAATTTTAAAATTTTTTATAAACTCGTAACAGTTCAACCTATGCTATTTACTTCTTATTGCTTCATTGCTATGTTTATTCTAAACTTGATAGAGTATTCTATTATCCAATTTTATTCTTCCATTCACCTATTGGCCTCATAACTTTGAATCAGTTCCAAATTATATCTTTCCACATCATTCAACACATTATCATCAAATTCCTCTGGAGCAATCCAGCCGTAATACCAGTGCATGTTTCGAAGTAAGCCTGCAAAACTTCATCGGAAAAAGTTCTACCATGACGGGCGTAAATTTCATTTCTTGCAATACGACAGTCCTCTTTGGTAAGACCTATAAAATCATTTCCTGTAAGGTACTGGCTGTCACTATTTGCAAATACATATTCATAAGAGTTTTCCGTCCAGTCCTTTTCCTGTACATAGATGCCACCTACAGATACTCCACTGTAAAACTCACCTGTTTCTTCTATAATAATAGTCCCATTATCCTGAAAAATCAGAGTCAGCGACCATCCATACTGCTCCTCCGCATAAACTGCTGTATTTTCAGAAGTAATTGTGGCTACATATTCACGTAAGTCGCAGTATGCCAGATACCCTGATGAACCACATCCTATGGTAAAATTCACTCCAGTATCTGTAATTTCATTAATAAACATAGTGCAGTATGGTCCGCGGCTTCTATAATATGTGGTTTCCCAAAAAGAATAATCTGCCGCTGCTTCCTGCTGTTCCACTGGTTCTGCTGCCATTTCTGTAGATTCTTCCACTTCCTGGACCTGTGTTTCACTTTCCACAGCATTGGATCCATTATCCAGAGCTTCCATATTTTCTACGGTTTCAGCTAATGCCAGCTGGGTAATTTCATCTTCCACTGTGCTACCCTGACTGGAAGTATCATCACTGTAATCTTTGAATTCCTCTACTGCTTCAGAACTATCTCCCTTTATTCCCTTTTCGTAGTCATCAAATATGGCTAAAATACATAAGGAAGCTACCCAGTCTGCCATACCAATTCCGTCTACTTCTATGTATTCTACACTAAAACTTTCACCATCTTCTGAAAGCACGAACTGGAATAATATAGTAGACTCATTATCCTTATCGCCCACTTTTCCTTCATACTCTACCACAGTTTTGTCCGTATCTGATACAAAGCTACTCCATTCACCACTGTTAAAATAGAAATCAAAAGCTTCCCCATAAGTAATGTCTGGATAAAGTTGTGGATGTCCATTTTTCACGCCGGAAACTGCAGTGTCACCAAATATGTTTACCACAGCCACTGCCATTCCAATAAAGGCAAATGTCCAAAAGATTCGTGGTGTCCATGTATATAACCGAACCAGTCGGCTGCCAGTGGTGTAATATTTATAAGCATTTACTGGTAATCCGTGGTTTAATTCCTTTAAAATGTACTGAAACAAAGAATTTCTTTCCACAATCTTTTTATCTTCGGAATATACAGTGTCAAATTCCTCCGGATTTGTGTTTATGAGTCCATTCTGCAAAATCAATGTATGCTTTCCCCATTTTGTTTTTAAAGCAACATTTCCTGACTCATCGTAGTAGATTTCTTTCACGAAAGAACATTGGAGCCTGCGGAGCAAGTCCATTAATTCTTCCACAGTGTTTAGGTTAGTCTGGATGCCTTCCCGGTATTTGTCTTTTGCTTTTTTGATTAGGATGGTGTGCAATATTGGTGCGCCAAGAATTGTGATTAAAATTCCAACTAATACTACTTCGCCTAAAAATTCAAACATAAGAATCCCTCCAATTTGTAATTGTAATTATAATAGTTTTTGCTTTTGTGGGATTATTGTAGCAAATTGGAGGGACAGAGGATGTCTATGAACGAATGTTTATTGTATTTTTAGACTCTTTTTTATTGAAAATTTTTTTTCTGTTAAAATAATATCTATTTTTATGCTCTCTTTTCATTTTCACATGCCTAATGATAATATCTACTTTTTAATGTTTATCTCAAATAACTAGGACATTCAGCATTATTCAATATTTCAGAAGTTTATATAAATTATTATTTTTTTGTATATCCGAAAAAGCTTTTATTGATTCAGTTATGGAATAAGGAGTTCGCAAAAATCAATGTGCACTTTCAATAATAATTACATTATTTTCGCCCCAAAATACATCACCCTGCAATATAATCAAATCAATTTCCCGTTTATTCTTCGTCATTTTATATCAAGGATATTGATTTTTTATTTATTATTTTGTATAATTAAAACATATGATACAGTAAAAAAAACATGAAATTATAATGGCACATAGTCCTAAAGCCTATCAAGGGGTGTCTACTGTTTCCAACAGATACCTTATTATTATGATGCCTTTACTATTTCTTTGTTTAACAAATTACTAATTCAATTTTACAACATCAAAAGGAGGCGATTATTATGCTAGAGGCTATCTTAGGACTCACTATAATGGGCTTAGGTCTTTACCTAAAAGGCAAAGATGACAACGGAAATTTTTCTTGTGAAACACTATCAAATGACTTAGAAAAAGACTGTATAAATAGGGCACATAAAATATCTGATGCTCAACTAATCTCTCTGTATGACAGTGCCGACAATTCTAAAGCGAAGGAAATATACGGTAATGAAATGCGGCGTCGGCATTTGCTTTAGCTAGACAAACATTAAACCTATTATAGTATTTTTAGTTTTCTATAATTAAATAGCATTATACGATATGCCTATATTATGTGCTATTAGTAAGTAAATATTCTTTCTGTTCCATTGTGGAACAATGTAAAAAAACTATCAACTAAATCGACATCAAAACGTTTGGATGAAAATCTAACGTTTTGATGTCGATTTTTATATCAAAATATTCTTGTTCTTCATACCTTGGGCAGAGATTTGAAATGAAATCCTCATATTCATTGTCTACATACTTTGTGAAGGTGGTGTTTACAATAATGACTTTGGTCACCAAAACGTTTTCTATGTTTATGCCAAGCCAAATAAATGTATATCTTTTGTTGTAATAAAGTATATTGAAAGATTAGGGATTAATCCAGCACATCCTAGAAAAAAATTCAAAATAATACGCTATTATGGATTAATATTCCCGACATCGAAATGATGAGAGGGTAAACTGCGGTGTATCATCAGTAGCAAAGAAAAGAATAAATATTTCTTTAATGTAAACGATGAATAACACATCATCATAATTATCCATCGCCATGATTTTTGCTAAATTGGCTTCCGGATGTGCATTCTTCAACCGTAACTGTTTCAACATCTCTTAAACTTGAACAGTGTTCTTTTTCAAAATCACCCCATGACAATAGTTGTTCAATACCTTCAGACCTGTCTTTGTAGCCCAGCATGTACAACAGCAATATATAGATGTATTAGAACACATTCAGATTGTTAGAAAGCTCACAGTGCCCGTCCTGAAGATAGTTGTGCAAAGTATGTTTATGATTTTGAGCATAGTTCACCACTTTCTCCAGCTTGCTTCCCTTGGTTGAGTTCAATGTCTCAAGCAAGGGAAAAAAGTTTTTTCCCAGATAGGAAATTCTTGCTCTATGCGTTTTTTGCATTTTTTGCCATTCTTCCGGAGATATATCCTTGAATTTTCTCTCCAAATAGAAGAGTTTATTGAAATAAGCAACTCCTATTTTGACAATATCAGAAGCTACTTCACATAATAGTAAAAGGTTGGTGAACCGACGTTGTTCTCAGCAACCATTGCCAGTCTGACTTGCCACTAGCTCTACATCGTTGAATCAAATCATACCATCGACGATCTGAATCAGATAAATTTTACGGGTAATCCATTTGAGTATATCAACTCCGTTTTTTATTATACTTTAGAGTGAAATGCCCCATGTCAATGAGCTGATTTTGAGTAAGGTGCTCTATATCAAAACCATCTGTGTGAAAGAAACATTCAGCTCTATGTAGATTCATTGTCTCATAAATTGATTAAATGTAGGAACGGGCTGTTATTCATCGCTTACACTTGAGAAGTTTCCTATAACGTAAAGATAGCGTAGCAGTTTTATGGCTACTACGCTTAAATAAGCTAACTTTTTGTATCTTTTTTTAAGATAAAGTCTTCCCACACTTCAGTTGTTAAATCTTTCCTCCTTTTTACTCCGATTCGTATTTCCATCCTCTGCCACCACATGAAGGACACACATGAACCCCCGTTCCACCGCAAGCATAACAATCATCATCTGCTGCTCTAGACCCCAAACCACCTGTACAATCACATTCAACTTTACCTCTGCCACCACAATAGCCACACCTTTCCTTATATCTTTCTTTAGGCGTTTGCGAAACGCAACAAGGCGCATAAATACGGCATATTTTTTGTTACAAAATAAAATATCTCCTCACGGGTTATGGTATAATAGAATTGTCGAGAAACTAACTACCAACCCCCGAAAGGAGACATTTATATGATACCACATAAACAACTAAATTTGGCAG
>JAFQCM010000109.1 GCA_017399445.1 Lachnospiraceae bacterium
AATCATATCAAAAAGAAGTATTTGATGAATTTGTTGAACCAACATTAATTTGTAATAATGGTGAACCAATAGCAACAATATCTAAAAACGATTCAGTAATATTCTTTAACTATAGACCAGATAGAGCAAGAGAAATAACAAGAAGCTTAGTAGATAAAGAATTTAATGGATTCGAAAGAGAATATTTTCCTTTATACTATGTATGCTTTACAAACTATGATGAAACAATTGAAAATGTTGAAATAGCATTTAAGAAAGCAGAAATAACAAATACATTTGGAGAGATATTAGGTAAAAAGGGATTAACACAATTAAGAATTGCAGAAACAGAAAAATATGCACATGTTACATTCTTCTTTAATGGAGGAGAAGAAAAACAATATCCAGGCGAAGATAGAATTTTAATTCCATCTCCAAAAGTAGAAACATATGATATGCAGCCAGAAATGAGTGCATATGAAGTAACAGAAAAAGTATTAGAAGCAATCAATTCTAAAAAGTATGATTCAATAATATTAAATTATGCAAATCCAGATATGGTAGGACATACAGGAAATTTAGATGCAGCAGTAAAAGCATTAGAAGTAATAGATGAATGTGTAGGAAAAGTAGTAGAAGCAGTAGAAAATAACAATGGAGTTCTATTAATTACAGCAGACCATGGAAATTCTGAACAAATGATAGACTACAGCACAGGAGAACCACATACTGCACATACAACAAATGTAGTTCCTTTAGTATTAGTAGGAAAAGATGCAAAATTAAAAGAAGGAAGACTTGCAGATTTAATACCAACAATGTTAGAAATTATGGGAATAGAAAAACCACAAGAAATGACAGGAGAAAGCTTGCTAGAACAGTAGATAAACTTGAACACTGACATCACTAGCGGTTGAGTAGGGACATTGCTCTCTAGCAAAGTCTAGCTTCTAAGCTAAACTTTGTCCCTATACCTTAGAAATGATATTAATTTTTAAAAATAAAAATATATGAAGCAAATTTGGAAAGGAGAATTTAAATGATTTATTCAAAAGAAGTAGAAGAAATGTGTCCAGTTGCAAAAGGAGTGGACCATGGACCAGCACCAATACCAGAAGAAGGTAAATGGGTAAAATCAAAAGAAATTAAAGATATTTCAGGATTAACACACGGAATAGGATGGTGTGCACCACAACAAGGAGCATGTAAATTAACATTAAACGTAAAAGAAGGTATAATCCAAGAAGCATTAGTAGAAACAATAGGATGTAGTGGTATGACACACTCAGCAGCAATGGCAGGAGAAATATTAGTTGGAAAAACAATATTAGAAGCATTAAATACAGACTTAGTATGTGATGCTATAAACACAGCAATGAGAGAATTATTCTTACAAATAGTATATGGAAGAACACAATCTGCATTTTCTGAAGGAGGACTTCCAGTAGGAGCGGGACTTGAAGACTTAGGAAAAGGAACAAGAAGCCAAGTAGGAACAATTTATTCTACATTATCAAAAGGGCCAAGATACTTAGAACTTGCTGAAGGATACATAACAGAAATAGGATTAGATAAAGATAATGAAATTATAGGATACAAATACGTAAACTTAGGAAAAATGATGGAAAACATCAAAAAAGGATTAGAACCTTTAGAAGCAATAGAAAAAGCAAGTGGTCAATATGGAAGATTTGATGAAGCTGTTAAGAAAATTGACCCAAGAAAGGAGTAATAAGATGGCATTATTTGAAAGTTATGAAAGAAGAATTGACCAAATTAAACCAGTAATGGAAAAATACGGAATAAAAGATTTTGAAGATGCGTTAGCAATTTGTAAAGAAAAAGGATTTAATCCTTACGATATAACAAAAGAAATACAACCAATATGTTTTGAAAATGCATGTTGGGCATACACATTAGGTGCTGCAATAGCAATTAAAAAAGGTTGTACAAAAGCAGCAGATGCAGCAAAAGCAATTGGAGAAGGACTTCAAGCTTTTTGTATACCAGGATCAGTTGCAGATGATAGAAAAGTTGGTTTAGGACATGGAAACTTAGCATCAATGCTTTTAACAGAAGAAACAAAATGTTTTGCATTCTTAGCAGGACATGAATCTTTTGCAGCAGCAGAAGGAGCAATTGGTATTGCAAAATCTGCAAACAAAGTAAGAAAAGAACCATTAAGAGTAATATTAAATGGTTTAGGAAAAGATGCAGCACAAGTAATATCTAGAATAAATGGATTTACATATGTACAAACAGATTTTGATTTCTTCACAGGAAAAGTAAATGTTGTAAAAGAAAAAGCTTATTCAGATGGAGAAAGATCAAAAGTTAGATGTTATGGAGCAAATGATGTTAGAGAAGGTGTAGCTATAATGCACTTAGAAGG
>JAFQCM010000110.1 GCA_017399445.1 Lachnospiraceae bacterium
CTACCAGACCCACATATCCCACTTTTTTTGGGTATGGACATCTATTTTTTACTGCTAGACCCAAAAAACTTTAAATAAGCTATTATTTTATCCTTTTTCTCCTTTATTTTGGGTCTGAGAACAGTTTTTTTCTATATATACCCAAACCAACCTAAATTCAGGTTTAGTGGAGTATCATGTGACTCCCCACACTTCACTAAACCTGAATTTTATTTTTTCAATTCCATTTCGTCATTCATATCTATAAAGCCATATTTCTCATACAATGTCCGTCCCATCTTGGTTGCTTCAAGAGAAATTGCCATAATACCTCTTGCCTTGGCTTCTTTTACAAGTAAGTCTAAGGTTTTAAGTGCAATGCCCTGTCTGCGGTATTCCGTTTTGGTGTACATATTCATGATATATGCCTTTTTCCCCGTAGGATTATGATAGGTAGGCATAACCTCAAAAAAGCTGACACCACCTGCTCCAACAAATTCGTTTCCATCCAGCACTAGATATGCTATATGAGTATCCGAACTTAATGCTCTTTTGTAGTATTCATAGGATTGTTCTTTAACTACTGACATATCTACATCTTCTGCTAATTGATTTGCTGCACGCAATACCATAATTCTGGTTTCTGTTAAAATGTCTATATCTTCTAAAGTTGCTTTTTTATATATTAATGACATTTATTACTAATCCTCTCTACTTTTATTAAGTTTCCTGTAATACATCAAAATTGACGCCTTCTGAAGTAGTCACTCCTACATAAGTCTTATCTGTAAAACGACCTTCCTTGCAAAAATGTTCCATTACATATTTTGCTGTAAACGGCATTTCCAACGAATCTATTTCATCTATAGAAAACCACCTACACACACCTTCATTCGAAACCAGATTTTCATTCACAGATTCTTTCAGTTCTGCAAAGAAATAATAATTTTGCCTGATTTCTCCCTGAGTACTTCTTAACGTAACATATCGAAACGCTAACTCTTCCAGATCTTCTGGCTGTAATCCCAATTCTTCTCTCATTTCTCTTATTACACAAGACTTCGCATCATTGAGTTCATCTTTTTCAAAATGTCCACCAGCAGAGCCTGTCCATACATTATTTACAACTTTCCCGCCTTGTCTATACAATAAGAGTACTTTATCTCCTTTCAAAAGGTATATTGCTGTCATATTTCTTAATTTCCTATTCATTTCTGTACCTCTCTTTTATCATCATATTCTTCTGTTAGTAAAAATGCCTCGTTTATTCCTTGATAAAAATGACATAATTCAAACAATCTCTTCACAAATCCCAGTCGTAAGAGATACCTTTTTCTTTTACATTACGCAGAATCAATAAAAGCAGGAAACTCCACCATTTGAAGTACTGCTCACAGCTTAACACTCTAATTCCATACACACATGCGGTATACCATCTTCCATAAATTCTTCAGAAACAACCTGGAATCCTCCCTTTTCATAGAAACCAATTGCATATACCTGTGCCTCAAGATATAACTTTTTTGCCTGAAAATGGGTCTTTGCCACCTCAATTCCCTTCAAAAGAAGTTCTAAACCAAGCCCTGCTCCA
>JAFQCM010000111.1 GCA_017399445.1 Lachnospiraceae bacterium
ATAGCAATGCTTCAGAAAGAAGCTGAAAAAGTAAGAACTATATGGTATTTTGGTGATGTTATTATTGAGCACTTGAAAACCTATAAAACACAACTGGAACAGAACAAATATTATCTGGAAAATCCGGAAAAGTATAAGATGCTAAAAGTATTTATGAATCTTCCTGAAAAAGGATTTGAAAATAATGTATATATCAATGGTTTTCAGAAAGACAAGCTCACATATCATACAGTAGCTTTTCGAAAAGAGGAAAACAAATTAGTACTGGATAATAAAAACTGTGATTTGCATTGTAATAAGAAAATAGAAAAATTGTGGGAAGAAGAAGATTACGAAACGATTGCTGCCTATTTTGCTATGAAAAATATTTATGAAAGCGGTGGAATTTATGTTTCTAATCAAATGAGTATCACAGGCGCCTTTGATACTATGAAGTATTTTTCATGCTTTTTTGCATATAAAGATGGAAAATCCATTAGCGATAAAGTGTTTGGTGGTATGGCAGGTAACGAGCCTATGAAACATATTCTTGAAAAATTTGAAGAAGAAGACGAGGAAAATCTTGAAGAGTGTATAGAGAACGTATTGACTAAGTATTATGGTGTTGAACTAAATGGAGAAACTGCCTATGCAAAGTATGAAATGGTATTATTAGCACCTACATCAATTATAGTTAACACAGGAAAAAGAATTGCACTAACAGAGCAAAAAGAATATTGTAAAGAAGAAAATCTGGTTACAATTCCAAGAAAAACATTGGATTTTATGTATCAGTTCCCTACCGGTTGGCAGTCTACGCAAATTAAGAATGCAAAATTTAAAAACAAGGAATTAAGTATAAAAAATCAAGAATTAAAGACAAAAAATCAGAATTTGGTGGCAAAGAATAAAGAAGTAACTCAAAAGAATAGGGAGATAATTCAAAAGAGCAAGGAAGACCAAAAGGTAATAAAGGAGCTTGAGAAAGAAAAAAAGAAACTTTTAGAAAGTCGTGAGTATAATGCCGGACTAGAATTATCTAAAAGTAAGATTGGAAGAGCTATTATAAAGTGGTGTCTTTTTAGAAAGGAACGAAAAAATGGTTAAAGTATCGATTATCATACCGGTATATAATGCAGAAAAGTACCTAAAGCAGTGTTTAGAAAGTCTTGTACGTCAGACGGAACAGAATATGGAAATTATATGCGTTGATGATGGCTCCACAGATCATTCCTTTGATATTTTAAAAGACTACAGCACTAAATATGAATATATTTCAGTGTTAAGTCAAAGCAATATGGGTGCAGCAGTAGCAAGAAATAAAGGAATTCAACAGGCAAAAGGAGAATATCTTTTATTTTTGGATGCGGATGATTTTTTTGAACCGGATTTAGTAGAGGCAACTTATGAGAAAGCCAAAGAGCAACAGTTGGATATTCTGATTTTTGAGGCAGATGAATATGATAATCAGACAGGAAAGCTGAGGTTAACCAACCGTTTTTTGAATGATAAATTATTACCTGCCAAAGAAATTTTTTCCAAGGAGGACATACCAGACATTATATTTAATATTACAATCCCTTGTCCATGGAATAAACTTTTTCTCAAAGAATTTGTCCTGGAAAAGGGGATAGAATTTCAGAATTTAAAACGTTCCAATGATATTTTTTTTGTATTTACTGGGATAGCGAAAGCAGAACGGATTGGTACTCTTAAAAGAGCCTTTATTCATTACCGTGTGAATAATGAAGAAAGTCTTCAGGCAAACAATACACAGAGTCCGTTGTTATTTTATGAAGCTTTCAAAGCTTTAAAAATGGAACTGGAAGCTTCAGGCATATATTCTATGTTGGAAAAAAGTTTTGCCAATGTAGCTTTAAGAAATTGTATTTATATATTACATTCTTTAAAGGGAATTCAACAGTTTAAAGAGCTGTATGAGCAATTAAACCATCACATATTAGAGGAGTTTTCTATTATAGGGCATGGACAAGAGTATTTTTACAATGCTTTAGACTATAAGAACATGAGAAGGATTACAGAAATTTCTTATGACGAATACCTGTTTTTAAGGGTAGCAGATGTAAAGAATGCCTATAAAAATTATAAAGAGAAAAATCCGAAGCAATCAGATATCAAGAAAGAATTAAAAGATATCAAGAAAGAATTAAAAGAAAGCAATAAGGAACAGGAAAAAAATAAGAAGAAAATAGAAGAACAGAAAAAAGAATTAGATAGATTGAAAAAAATAGAAAATTCTAATTCTTACAAGATAGGGAAAAAAATTACAGCAATTCCTAATGCAGTTAGAAAGAAAATGAAATAATAAAATATAAAAAAGCAGTCAGTGTTATACTGGCTGCTTTAATAGTATCATTTTAGCTGTTCCATTTAATCTCTGCTATATAAATCTCTAGTATAGATCTTATCTTCTACATCTTTTAAGTCATCAGATAATCTGTTCACTACAATAACATCAGAGAGTTTTTTGAATTCATCTAAATCACGAATAACTTTGGAATTGAAAAAAGAAGCTTCTTTTAGTGTTGGCTCATATACCACTACTTCAATTCCTTTTGCCTTGATACGTTTCATAATTCCCTGAATAGAAGACTGGCGGAAATTATCAGAATCTGTTTTCATAGTTAAACGGTAGATTCCTACAACTTTAGGATTCTTTTTCAGTATCATTCTGGCAATATGGTCTTTTCTTGTAGTATTAGCATCTACAATGGCACTGATAATATTGTTTGGTACATTTTCATAATTGGCTCTAAGCTGTTTTGTGTCTTTTGGTAAACAGTAGCCGCCATATCCAAAGGATGGATTGTTGTAATGAGAACCAATACGTGGGTCAAGTCCAACACCTTCAATAATTTGTTGGGTGTTTAAACCTCTGACTTCTGCATAAGTATCTAATTCATTAAAATAAGCTACACGAAGAGCAAGATATGTATTCGCAAATAATTTAATTGCTTCTGCCTCAGTAGAGCCTGTAAATAATACTGGAATATCTTCTTTTAAAGCACCTTCCTGTAAAATTCTGGCAAATGTTTTCGCTCTTTCGGAATCCTCACCTACGATAATTCTGGAAGGATATAAGTTGTCATATAGAGCTTTTCCTTCTCTAAGAAACTCTGGTGAAAAAATAATATTGTCTGTATTATATTTCTCCTTAACACTTGCTGTATAACCTACAGGAATAGTAGATTTAATAATCATCACTGCATCCGGATTGATTTTTAATACAGTTTCAATTACATTTTCTACGCTGGAGGTATCAAAATAATTTAACTCTTCATCATAATTGGTTGGAGTAGCAATAATAACATATTCCACATCTTTGTATGCTTCTTCTGGAATAGTGGTAGCTTTTAAATTTAGCTCTTTTGTAGATAAATATTCAGAAAGTTCTTTGTCTACAATTGGAGAAATTTTGTTGTTAATCATGGCTACTTTTTCTTCTATAATATCCAAAGCGATTACTTCATTATGCTGTGCAAGTAATACTGCATTGGAAAGTCCTACATAACCGGTTCCTGCAATTGCTATTTTCATTTGAAATTACTCCTTTAAAAGATAAGTATAAAATTATTCATTAACATAAGTATATGTGTCTTTAACAAATGCATTGTATCACAAAAGGTGAAATAGGGCAAATTTTTTTTTACATAATTGACACATATAATTGGCCGAGACAATTTCGGAGTGATAGTATTATTTGACATTAATAGAAATTTGGTTATAATTATTAATAGCAATAAAAGGAATTTGGAGATAAATAAATGGCAGATGCAAAACTTAAACAGAAGGATATAGAATTAATTGAAAGAAGTGGATTATTTGCAGGTAACTGGTATCACAAAGTATATGCATTGCCATTTCACAGAGATGCAATTAAGCATTATCATAATGAAGGATGGAAATTGGGATATAATCCTTCCCCACAGTTTATTACAGTAGAATATCTGAAACAGAATGCAAAGGTTATGAGAAAAGAATCAGACCCATTATTGCATTATCTAAAAAAAGGAAAAAAAGAGAACCTGGAATTGGTAACAGAAGCATATCGTGTCATTGAGAACAGTGAATTATTTGATAAAGAATGGTATATAAGGCATTACCAAATTCCAGAGGGAGAAGATGCCCTATCTCATTATATAAATAAAGGATGGAAACTTAGATACAATCCTTCCAGACAATTTTGTACAGAAGAATATTTTGAGGAAAATCCGACTATTCGAAATAGAGAGATAAATCCACTGGTTCATTACTTAATGGAAGGAAAGGAAGAAGGAAGGAAAATGGAAACAAATAGCCGCCTTCTTTTAGAAGAATCAGAATATTTTGATGAGGAATGGTATCGGAGAGTATACCAAATAGAAGATGATATAGATGCAAAATTTCATTATATGGTGGAGGGATGGAGATTAGATTATAATCCTTCACCTAATTTTATAACAGGTGAGTATTTACGGCAGAACAAAGATGTGGCAGGAGCGGGAAAGAATCCACTGATCCATTATCTTAAATATGGAAGAAATGAAGGCAGAGAGATAGAAACAAAGCAAAGAGGTTTCTTAAATAACTGTGAATATTTTGAAGAACAATGGTATCGTAACAGATATCAGATAACGGAACAACTAGACGCAAAATACCATTATCTTACAGAGGGATGGAAGTTAGGATATGATCCATCACAAAAGTTCTCCACTAAATCATATTTACAGTTTCATGGTGACGTAAATGCAGCAGGAATTAATCCGTTATTACATTATTTGAACAGTGGAAAGAAAGAAAATCGTAGGATTGCTAGTGTACAATATGTAGATGCTAAGCCAACAAATGCATTTGGAGAAGTATTCACTAAAAGGAAAAAGGATGATATTCTTCCGGCAATTATGATATCCCTTGTTGGATATTCTGATGGAGAACCGGAAATTACGGCTATTCATCTGGCAAATGAATTGTATAAATTGGGATACCCAGTGATGCTACATAGCCTTGGATATAAAGAAGTTTTAGAAGAAGTAAGGGGACTTCTTAATAAAAATATATACGTATTAGAAACAGATGATAAGAGTATTATTGCTAAATATATGGAAGAGTATCAGATTAAAATTGTGAATACCCATCATTTGGAATGTGAAAAGCTTTTTGCGCAGATTGCCCAGGATTCTTTGTCTTGTAGTATAGAATTCAGACATGTGGCCTCCATTCATGAGATGTACGAAGTTATGGAAAGAACAAGATTTATGACATCGATAAATATGATTCATCAAAGTGTGGATTGTTGGACTTACTGGAAAGAAATAGATTGCCATTATTTTAAAGAAATGGATATTTTCGAAGAAGAAAAATTCTGTAAGATAAATAGTCTGGCAGAGACTGAGGACAAAGAAAAAAGATTTTTTATAGTTGAGGATTATTTAAATGTGTTTTTTCCAAAGGAGACAGAAAAAGAATTATGGCATCCAAAAGTATCTATTTATCTTAATGGAGATACTGCAAAACCTATGTTTGGACAGTGTATACAATCCATATTTCATCAAAGTTACAAAAATGTGGAGATATGTATAGGAAGCAGTATGGAGGAAGAAGCTAGATCAACAATAAAAGTTTACCAAAACTATTATAAGCAAAATTCAAGGTGTGTTTTTTCTTATGACAAAGAGGAATATCAGTTTGGATTAAAGTGCATTTTCCCTATGGAGGGTGAGATTATTTGGATAGTAGATGGAAATACAGTGTTTCCGTTAGATTACTTAGATAAGATGGTAGCAATATTTGAAGATAAAAGAATCGGGATTGCATACACGAAAACAGTATGTTTGGATAAGGAAGAAAGTATTGAAGAAGGGACAGAAGAATCATATCCTTGTAAGGGAACATATGAAATAAATCATAATATGTGCAAGGGAAATAAGCTGTCTAATTACTCAGCAGTACTTTTGAGAAAAAGTATGATGGAAGCAGGAGAAGATATAAAAAGAGGCTATAAGTATCAGGAAAATCTGCAATGGCGCATATATATTAATATGTTAAGGTGGAATTATATATTCTACTCTGCGGATACTTGGTGTTATGTGCCAAAAGAGCAAAAAGAACAACAAAGAGAGTGGGAATATTATCAGGAAAAAGTTGATATTATAAAGGAAATGGTTAAGTTGTATGATTTGAGCCATGAAAGTATAAAAAAAGCGTATAATGCCTTGGTTCAGGAATATGCCATGAATCAGGATATTGATCCTATCAAAGCTAAAAGAAAAATAAATAAACTTGTTAATTACTTTAAGTTATTGAAAGTAAAATATGGGATGAATAAGAAATAAGGAAAATACTAAGACTGCTGGGACAGAGGAAAAGTGGGAAATATGGAAAAAGTCATAAAAGCTTATAAAAATAGAACATTATTAATAAGAGGCTATCAAATCGGGGGGGTTCTTGGAATTTGTTTTGTTTTGACAATTTTCATAGCATTAAGTAATAAAGAAATATTTCGGGAAGTATTCTATGAAGATGTATATGTAAATGAAACTGTCGGAGCAACGGAAGTTCAAACGAAGCAAACACTTGTTAGAACTTTTCAGTGTAAAGAAAATAATTTAAAGGCATTTGAGTTAAAGATAAAAAAACGTGAGAAGAATCTTTGTGATGACATGCAGATAGAATTGTATAATATAAGCAAGGATTGTAAGGTGCAGAGCTGGAATGTGAAGAAGGAGTTCGTTCCTTCCGAGAATAGTTTAAAATTCACGATAGACAAGCTGGTGACACAAGTACAAGGGGATGAGTTTAAGATTGTCATACAGGGGAATACTACCTTAGTAGATGAGATGTTTTGTTTGATATACTTAGGAGAAGAAAAAATCTTACAAAAAAGCACGATTATAGATTTGATTAATATTTACGTCATGGTTATAGTAGCACTTTCTACATTAGTATTTCTTGGATTTATGTTAAAAAAGGGAACTTCAAAAATACATAGGATGATAAAAAAAATAAAAGAGAACCCTTGGATTGGGATTGCTTTGGTAAGTATAATTCTTGTCTCTGTATTGGTTGAAATGGGAATTTCCTATTTTTTGATTGGGAAAAAAAATACTTTGGGAGTTTATTTTAACTGGTATCGATATATTTATCTTGTATGTATTCAGGCAATTATAAAATGTGTTTATCTTTTTGGGAAAAAGGTGATTGAGAAAACAGAAACACTTTTTGGTATTACTATGGTAATTATAGGAATTTTGCTGATTACCACACAGCCACTAGTTGCAGCCATTAACTGGGATGGAAAAATCCATTATGAGCGAGTGGCACAGATGGCATATTTTACCGAATATCAGCTTACACAGGCTGATATGGATATGTTATATCAAAACTATAGTAATACAAGTAATATGGGGGATGCATGGGAAAATATGCAGTTAAGTAATAGAAAATCCAGAGAAATTGCTATTACGATACCGAAACAGTATTCTAGTATATATGCTTATCTGACATATATACCAGCAGCTGTAGTTTATCGAATTTGTGCTGTTTGTAAAGCACCCTTCTGGATTACATTTTCAGCAGGCAGGATAATGAATTATCTGTTGTATACATGCTTAATTTATTATGCAATGAAGAAATTAAAATGGGGCAAAATAATATGTATGGTGATAGGTATGCTGCCAACGGCCTTGTTGCTTGCTACAAATTATGGATATGACCATTGGGTAACCGGATTTTCTATTTTAGGAATTGGATATATCATAGGGGAACTTCAGGATAAGAAATGTAAAATTACCTGTAGAACATGTGGGGTTATTCTAGGCAGTTTATTGATTGGATTAAGTCCAAAGGCTATTTATTTCCCTTTTGCCTTGTTGGGATTTATAATTCCAAAGGAAAAATTTGTAAATAAAAAATATTGTTATATGTTTCGAGGTGCTGTTGTATTGTGTTCTATTATGACAGCAGGTTCTTTTTTATTACCTATGCTTACTAGTGTATCAGTAGGTACCAGCGGCGGTGGAGATGCTAGGGGAGGCAGCGAAGTAAACGCCACAAAGCAGATGATGTTTATTCTGCAGCATCCACTCCAATATGCAAAGATATTGATAAAATTTTTGATTTTTGAATATTTTAATCCTAAAAATGCAGGATATTATACTACAAGAATGGGGTATTTAGGAACAGGAAAATTGAGTATTGCTTCAATTGCAACCATTTTAGCCAGTGCTTTTTGGGGAAGAGAGTACCAGGAAAAGACTGCGCTGACTAGAAAAAATAGAATATGGGTATATGGAATTATGAGTCTTACCATTGTTTTGATTGCTACAGCCTTATATGTATCTTTTACTCCGGTAGGGTATGAAACAATTAATGGATGTCAACAACGATATTTGATACCATTGTTGTTTCCTGTTTTGTACTTTTTAGGAAAAGAAAGAAAGGAAAATAGTGAAAAAAAAGCAATATCTATAAGGAGATTTGAAGTATTGATGGTAGTATTGTCAGTGTTTGTACTGTTTTTTACTTATTATGAGATATGGATTTCTGGTTTGTTCTAGTGTTACAGATGTGTTGACAATGTTACGGAATATAGGGTACTATGGAAATGTTTATATTTAAAGAGGATCAAGAAGAATCCTTTGATTTTTAAGAAAGTTGGAGCACTAATTATGTTAGAAAAATTAGTATATGATACAAAAAAGTATTGGAAATATACAAAATATGCAGCAAAATCAGAACTGAAGTCTGAGGTTGCAAATTCACACTTGAACTGGTTGTGGTGGGTATTAGAACCATTATTACTTATGTTGGTATATTTGTTTATTGCAGTAGTTGCATTTAAATCAACTCTAAAATATTTTCCAATTTATATTTTTCTTGGACTGACTTTATGGAATACATGGTCAGGGTTATTGAAAAATAGTCTGAAACTCTTAAAGAGAAATAAGGGTATCATTTCAAAAGTATATTTACCTAAATTGACGCTATTATTTATACGTATGTTGGTAAGTGGATTCAAAATGTTGATTTCTTTTGGGATTATCATTGTGATGATGATATGTTGGAGAGTACCTGTTACTTGGAATATTTTATATATTATTCCACTTATGATGGTGTTATTTTTACTTACTTTTGGAATGTGTACCATATTAATGCATTATGGAGTCTTTATAGAAGATTTGTCTAATGTGATAAACGTGGGATTGAAGCTGTTGTTTTATATGACAGGTATCTTTTATTCCCTGGAAGAAAGAGTTCACGGATTGTTGGGAAATATACTTTTGTATTGTAATCCAATAAGTTTTGTTATCCATTCCATGAGAAATGTGATTTTATATGGAAAATCTGTTAATATATGGATTATGCTTTTCTGGGGAATCGTAGGAATTGTATTATCTGTTATTGGAGTGAAATTGATTTATAAATATGAAAATAGTTATGTGAAGGTGTTATAATGAGAGCAGATGCGATTACAGTAAAAGATTTGAAAATTGTGTATAGAAGCTTGCAATCTCAATCCATCAAGAAAAGTTTGTTTAAAGCAAAAAAGTCAAAACGAGGAAATTTCGAGGCAATTAAAGGGATAAGCTTTTCTATTAAAGAAGGAGAAATTGTAGGAATTATAGGAAAAAACGGAAGTGGTAAGTCAACATTGCTAAGGGCATTAGCGAATATTTTTGCACCGGATGAAGGAAGTATCCACATTCATGAACATACCATTTCTTTAATGGCAATTGGTGTTGGGTTTCAGCCGTCCCTGACAGGCAGAGAGAATATTATGCTTTCAGGGATGCTTTTAGGATTTGAAGAAGAAATGATTCGTAAGAAAATGAATGAAATCATTGAATTTTCTGAATTGGGGAGCTTTATTGATGTACCAGTTAAGAATTATTCTAGTGGAATGCATTCAAAATTGGCTTTTTCCATTACTTCGGTATTGGAAACAGATATTATGCTGGTAGATGAAGTATTAAGTGTAGGTGATGCCAGGTTTAAGAAAAAGAGTGAAGAGAAGATGAAAAGTCTGATAGGAGACAAGCATAGAACCGTAGTAATTGTGTCTCATAGCATAAGTACACTTAGCAAATTGTGTGATAAGGTAATCTGGATGCATGAAGGGGAAATTAAGATGTATGATGAAACCCAAAAGGTATTATATGAATATCTGGAGTTCATGGGGGCTGATGAAAAGTAAGGTAAGAGTTTTGGAGTAGAAGAATGAATTGTATAAAAAAAATAGTAAGGAAGCTCCCTCCATTTCATAACATTTTTGGAAAAATTGAAAAAAATGAAGCAGATATTAAGAAATTAGAAAAGTTATTACAGACAGTTCAAGAAGAATTGGAGAAAACCAAGGGAGAAAATGTTCAGTTAAGAAATACATTAGAAATGTATGATAAAAAAGCGGAAAACTTGCAGATAATCATAGAAAATCTGGAAAAACAAACCCGAAATCGTACAGAAACTCTTGAAAAGCAGATTCAGGAATGGCATGCACTAATGGACAAAAGAAATCTGGATACTCATAATCTGATTGTGGAAAAGCATAGAGAATGCTGTGAGAAGATTGAAGTTCAGAATAGAAACCAAGAGAAAAATGCAAGATTTCAAAATAGTGTTAAAGAAAAAATTGCTGCTACAGATAGAGTTCTTTTGAAAATGAAAAATGATATAAAAGAAAATGCTGCAAGAATTATTATAAATCACAATGATATTTACAGTAGTAAATATGCCATTTATCATGGTAAAAAAAGAGAAAAGAAGATCATTGTGGCGCTGACCAGTTACGGAGAAAGAATAAGAACGGTACATTATACAATTCGAAGCCTTTTACTGCAAACTTTGAAACCAGATAGGATTATCCTTTACATAGCAAAAGAGGATAATGAGCTGATTACAGATGAATTAAGAGAATTGGAAGCATATGGGGTGGAAATTATAAAAAATGTAGAAGATTTAAAATCCCATAAAAAATATTTCTATGTAATGCAGGAATATCCTGAGGATATAGTGATAACAGTAGACGATGATGTGTTGTATGAGGAAAAACTGCTGGAACATTTATATGCATCTTATAAAAGATATCCAAATGCTGTTTCTTGTAAACGTGCACACAAAATGACAAGAAAAGAAGATGGGAGTCTGGAGTCTTATATAAAGTGGAAGTCAGAGTATACAGAGGATAAGGAACCAACCTACGGTTTAATGGCTGTGGGAGTTGGTGGGGTTTTATATCCGCCACATTGTCTAAGTAAAGAAGCGTTTCAAAAAGAAACATTTATGGAACTAACTCCTACGCAGGATGATATCTGGCTGAAATTTATTGAGTTAAAGAATAGTACAAAAGTTGTGTATGTAGAGGGAGAATATATTCATCCGCCTATAATTCCACATACTCAGGAACAGGCACTGTATAAGATTAACAATGGAGAAAATGTAAATGATCAGTGTATTGATAGATTACAAGAAAAATTTCAACTAAATTTAAATGATTATTGCAGTCCGGAGGAAAAAACGTGTTAAGAAGATTAAAAAGATTTATTTATAAATTTCCAATTATTAAGAATGTTTTAAGAAAATGGAAGCGAGTGAATCGCAGTATTACATCTTTGCAAAAAGAAAATAAGAAATTAAATGTAGAGATTAAGAAAATAAAAAGAGAAAACAAAAAGTTAAAAGCTATTCCTACATTAAAAAGTCAGATAAAGCAATTACGCCATGAAAATGAAATACAAAAGGTACAATTACAAAAGAGTCAGCTGGCAACAGAGCATACCAGAAATTCTTTCCAGAAATATCAAAGGGACATGGAGTATTTATTAACACAGGTTAATGGTTTCAAGACAAATTTGCCTGAAAGTAATAAGGTAATTGATATTTTGTATCGTCAAAAGCCATTGGTTTCAATTATTATACTTAATAGAAATGGAATAAATAACTTGAAAATCCTGTTTTCTTCTTTTTTGGAATCAAAGTTTTATGATAATTATGAAATTATTATAGTGGATAATGCTTCCGAAGATGAGTCAAAAGAATATATTCGTTCTTTCAAGGAAAAACTCAAAATTAATTTAATTGAAAATCAGGAAAATATGTCTTTTTCAGCGGCGAATAATATGGCAACAAAATATGCAAAAGGCGAATACTATCTGTTTTTAAACAATGATACACAGGTAACAGATGGCTGGCTTGATGAATTATTAATTACTGCCATGACAGAAAAGAATGTAGGTGCTGTAGGTGCGAAACTGGTATATCCTGAAATACCAAATAATACTGTTAATAAAGGAAAATCCTATACAATTCAGCATAGGGGGATTGGGTTTAAAGATGGTTTTAGGGAAAAAATGTATTTTACAGAGCCATATAACATGGGAAATGGTAGCAGAGATATAGTAAGTGATACTGAAGTGAAAGAAAGAGCTTGTGTTACAGCAGCAGTTCTTCTGGTGTCAAAAGAAGCTTTTGAGAAAGTAGAGGGATATGATGAGAGATATATTTATGGTTATGAAGATGTGGATCTCTGTCTGAAACTTCATTACCAGGGATATTCTAATTACTATTGTCCAAAATCCTTAGTATATCATTATGAATTTGGTACTCAGAACAAAGATGTACCAAAAGAGGTACGAATTAGAAGACTTCATAACATGAATGTATTTAAAGGAAAGTGGCAGTCATATCTGGAACGAAAAATGTTGGATGACAAGATTGCCGGTACCCATTTATTTACAGAAAATAATTTAACAATTGCTTTAGTGGTAACAGAATCTATTCCAACTACTACAGCAGGTGACTTCTTTACAGCCATGGAATTGGCAACATCATTGAAAAAATTAGGGTATAATATCAAATATTTAAACCGTAGAGGGGAAGATGACTGGTATGATGTAGGTATGGAAGTAGATGTAATCCTCTCTCTATTAGATGCATATGATATCACGAAAATTAAGAATGTGAAACCTTCTGTAGTTAAGATTGCATGGGCGAGAAACTGGTTTGAACGCTGGTGTGGGCAACCATATTTTGAAGCCTTTGATATAGTATTTGCATCTAGTAAAACAGCATGTGAATATGTAAATGAGCATAGCAGCAAAAAGGCAATGCTGTTCCCGATTGCAACAAATGGGGATAGATTCTATGGTAATGGATATATTAATTTAAATGAAGAAGATAAAGAGTATTATACTTCAGATTATGTATTTACAGGAAGTTATTGGAATGTAAAAAGAGAAATTATTGATTATTTAAATCCAAAAGAGTTACCGTATCAGTGTAAGATTTTTGGGGCAAACTGGGAAAAGATTGAGAAACTTGCACCATTTGCTATGGGATTCGCTGTATACAAAGAAATGCCAAAAATATATCAAAATACAAAAATTGTAATAGATGATGCAAATCATGTAACAAAAGCCTTTGGAGCGGTTAATAGTCGGGTTTATGATGCTTTGGCAGCAGGTGCATTAGTAATTACCAATGGTGTAACAGGTGCAAAAGAAACTTTTGAAGGATTACTTCCTTGTTTTGAAACAGAGGAAGAGTTTAATCAGGCTTTAAAATTTTATATGGAAAATGATGAAGAACGGGAAGCACTTGTAGAAAAACTTCAGAAGTTCGTTCTTACAAACCATACCTATGATGTCCGTGCAATGCAGTTAAAAGAAATTCTACTAAAATACAATGAATATCATATTAATGAAAAACGAATTGATATTTGTGGTGCAATGCCGGATACAGATGCAAAAAAATCCTGGGGAGATTATCATTATGCGTTAGCCATGAAGCGTGAATTTGAAGCAAGAGGCTATCAGGTAGAAGTGAAGTGTTATCATCAATGGTTTAACAAAACTGATGCAAAATATAACATTGTTTTGAGAGGAACAAGACCATATTATAAAAAGGTGGAAGACCAGGTGAATATTATGTGGAATATTTCCCATCCAGAAGATGTTTCCATTGAAGAATATAATTCTTATGATTTGGTATATTTTGCTTCAGACAAGCTTACAAATACCATTGGAACACAGTTACAGGTACCGGCAAAGACTTTACTGCAGTGTACGGATGAAACTGTTATGAAGTTCCAAGAGAATAGTGAGAAAAAATATGAATTGCTGTTTATAGGTAATTCTAGAGGTGTTTTCCGGGAAAGTGTAAAATATGCAGTGGATACAGACTATGATTTTGCAGTATATGGAAATCAATGGGAAGGATTTGAATCTGTAGAAAACTATGTAAAGGATAGTTATCTGGCAAATGAAGAAGTAGGCCAGGCATATCATGATGCATGTATTTTGTTAAATGACCACTGGGATGATATGAGAGAAGAAGGCATTGTTTCCAATAGAGTATTTGATGCTTTAGCAGCAGAAACTTTGATATTAAGCGATTATATGCCTGAAATTGATGAGATATTTCAGGGGTGTGTTCCTACTTACAAAAACGAAGAAGAATTTAGAAAGAAAGTTCAATACTATATGGAACATGAAGAAGAAAGAAAACGAATGGCAAAAAAAGGAAGGAATCTGGTATTAGAAAAACACACATTTAAAGACAGGGTTCAAGTTATGATAGAGGATATGAAGACGTTATAAAAAATGTTTAGGAAGGAGGGATAAGAATGCAAAAAGATACACAAAAAGAAAGAATTATCTGGCTGGATATAGTAAGGGCCTTTTCTGTAATTCTGATTATATGTGGACATTTTAATGATGCTATAACTGGAAAAAATATAAGTATTGCAAATAAAGCATATCTTATTCCCTCAACATTTGCCAATGGTTCATTTGGTACATTAGGTGTTTCTTTGTTTTTTATGATTTCTGGTGCTTCACTTATGTATACATATTCTAATAATATAAAAATAAAAACCTATTTTACAAAACGCTTTAAAGGCATTTATCCAATGTTCTGGCTGGCTTATGCGGGAGCGTTTTTATATTATTTCTGGAAAAATAAAGGGATCCATTTTATTGCTGAAAAATGGACTTTTGTTTTGACTATATTGGGATTTGATGGGTATTTCAATTATAGAGTTAAAACCTTTTATCTGTTAGGCGAATGGTTTTTAGGCTGCATTATTTTCATGTATATATTATTTCCGCTCATAAGGCTGCTTTATAAAAAGAATGGATATTTGTTTTTGGGGTGCTATTTGGTAATATATACAATTCTTGTTCTTTACTATCCTTTCCAAATGAGCATTACCAGAAATTTATTTATCAGATTAATGGATTTTTGCTTTGGGATAATGGTGATTGATAAAATAAAGAAGATAAAGTTTTATTATGCTGTACCTACAAGTATATTACTTTTGTTGTTACTTTTATATAAAGTGCCAGGTCATGGGATGTATGCAATTACATTAATGGGAATGAGTGCATTTATTATGTTGATTGCTGTATCAGAAAAAATTAAGAATAAACACATTATTCAATTATGTCAGACAATTGGAAAATATTCATATGCTATATTTTTAGTACATCATATTGTGATAAATGAAATGCTGGCAAGATTTTCAGGGTGCAGATTATCTTTTGTGGAAGGAAGTTTGTTACTTTTAGAAATAGTGATTGTAATAGTTTTCATTGCATGGAGCCTCTTTAGTGTGGAAAAAAGGACAGTGGCGAAAGTGAAGGGTGTGTAAATAATGGTAAAAGGTAAATGGAAAAGAAAGATATATTTTGCTGGTGGAAAAGTATTGTCAAAGGTTAATAAGTGGATTCCAAAAGATAAGAAGAAAATACTTATATTTTGTAAAGGTCCTTTGTATGATAACAGTGAGACATTATTTCATTATCTAGTGAAACATGGATATCAGAAGGAATATAAAATAGTATGTGTAGTGGATCAACCGGAAAGATATGAAGAATTTCAAGAGGAAAATGTGAAGTTTATCACTCTGAAAAGTTCTTTGGGAAGCATATTTACTGCGAAATATAATTTTTTCCATGGGGAAATGCTTGCCATTAAACCAACGAAAAAACAAATCTGGGTAAACTACTGGCATGGAACACCTTTAAAGAAAATTAATCATATGCTTCATAAACTTGGAGAATATGATTATGATTTTTTTACTTACCTGACAGCAGCGGAAAAGAAATTTATACCTATTATGGCAGAGTCTTTTAATTGTAATTCCAATAAAGTGATTTTGTGTGGACACCCAAGAAATGATTATCTTTTTTCAAAAGAAGATGAATTAAGGAAACTGTCTATTGAGAAGGAAAAATACAAAAAGATAGTTTTATGGATGCCCACTTATAGGAAGTCAAGAGACGGAAGCATTGTGGATACAAAGGAGAATTATCTGGATAATGGAGCACTTCCAATCTTTCACAGTGATGAAAAAATAAGGGAATTAAATGATTTTATGAAGAAAAATCAGTGTTTTCTTATTGTTAAATTCCATCCGGCACAGGATTTGAGAGATTTTCATTATAGTGATACGTCAAATATAAAATTTGTTACAAATCAGTATCTTATAGAGCAGAAGATAATTTTATATAAAGTGGTAAAGGATTCAGATTGTCTTATTACAGATTATTCCTCCATTTTCTTTGATTATTTGTTATTAGACCGTCCTATTGGATTTACCCTAGAAGATATGGATTCTTACGAGGATAATCGGGGCTTTGTTTTTGATAATCCCTTAGAGTATATGCCAGGGGAAAAGATAGAAGATGAAGATGATTTTAAAAGCTTTATTTTAAACTGCATAGAAGGTATAGATAATTATAAGGCAGAGCGGGGAAAGGTAAATGAAAAAGTGAATCATTATAAAGATGGGAATAATTGTAAAAGGTTATTAGATATGATTGGACTGAAAAAAGAGACCAAAATTCGGTAGAGAAGATTAGTACTGAAAGGAAATGTAAATTATGGAGGAACAATATTCAGTTCTTATGTCAGTATATCATAAGGAGAAAGCGGAAAATCTAAAGATGAGTATGGACAGCATCTGGAATCAGACCTTGCCCACAGACAATTTTGTGCTTGTATGTGACGGAGTTCTTTCAGAAGATTTAGATAAAGTGATTCAAATTCAACAAGAAACTCATAAGGATAATTTATTTGTAGTAAGATTAGAAAAAGGTGTGGGTCTTGGAAAAGCGTTGAATCATGGAATGCAATATTGTAAACATGATGTGGTAGCAAGAATGGATAGTGACGACATTAGTAAGCAGAACCGGATGGAAAAACAATTGCAGGTTTTGTATAATGAGAGGGCAGACATTGTTGGTACAGCAGTGGAAGAATTTGATGGTGGAACAGAGAATGTGCTCACGGTAAGGAAGATGCCACAGACACATCAAGAAATTATGAATTTTGTAGGAAAAAGAAACCCTTTTAACCATCCCAGTATAATGTACCGCAAAAGTGCAGTGATGGGAGTAGGGGGATATTTAGATTTTCCTTTGTTTGAGGATTACTATTTGTGGGCACGTATGTTAAAAGCCGGATATAGGGGGTATAACATACCGGAAAGCCTGCTGTATATGCGTGCAGGGGCAGATATGTATCAGAGAAGAGGTGGATGGAAATATGCAATCCTTGCTTTTCGGTTTCGTACCAAATTAAAGCAGATGGGAGTTTCGGGCTGGAAAGATTATTTGATATCTGCATTTGGGCAACTATTTGTTTGTCTGATTCCAAACAAGATGAGAGAAAAATTTTATCAAACATTTTTAAGAAGATAGTGGAGAGAGCAAATGAGTAAGATAAAAGAGTTATTTACAAAGTACAAAGAAATGATTATGTATTTGTTTTTTGGTGTAGGGACTACTGCAGTTAACTGGATTATTTATACTATAATGGTAACAGTAGCGGGCATAGGCAATCTTACCTTAGCAAATGTAGTGGCATGGATTGGAGCGGTGGCATTTGCTTATATTACCAATAAGCTTTGGGTATTTGAAAGTAAAAGTTGGAATCCTAATGTAGTTTTAAAGGAACTGGGAATGTTTTTGGGGGCAAGAATTGTTTCGGGAATTTTTGAAATAGGATTATTCCCAGTGCTGGTTTGGATGGGATTGAATCAGGCTATTTTTGGTATAGAAGGCATGGTTGCAAAAGTAATTATTAGTGTATTGGTTATAGTTTTAAATTATATTTTCAGTAAATTACTAGTGTTTAAGAAAGAAAAATAATAACAGTAGATATAGGATTTGATGGAGGTCGTTATGAAAGTTGTAATTTTAGCAGGGGGTTTTGGAACTCGAATTAGTGAAGAGAGCCATTTAAAACCAAAACCCATGATAGAAATTGGAGAACAGCCGATTTTATGGCATATTATGAAACATTATTCTGCATATGGATTTCATGAGTTTATTATATGTGGTGGGTATAAACAACATATGATTAAACAATATTTTGCAGATTATTATTTGTATAAAAGTGATGTTACCTTTGACTTTGCCAATGGAAATAGTATGCAGATTCATGATAATGCAGCAGAACCATGGAAAGTAACCATTGTAGATACCGGATATACTACTATGACCGGAGGACGCATTAAAAGAATTCAAAAATACATAGGTGAGGAAACATTTATGGTAACTTATGGGGATGGATTAAGTGATGTACCGGTGGATAAACTGGTTGAATTTCATAAACAAAGTGGAAAAATTGCTACAATTACAGCGGTACAGCCGGGGGGGCGTTTTGGAGCATTAGATATTGATGGAAATGATACAATTCATGGATTTGCCGAAAAAAAGAAAGAAGATGGCGGTTGGATTAATGCCGGTTTTATGGTTTTGAATCCGGAAATTTTTGATTATATTACAGATGATACTACGGTATTTGAAAAGGAACCTTTGGAACGTTGTGCAGAGGAAGGGCAACTTATGGCATACAGGCATAATGGTTTTTGGCAATGTATGGATACCATGCGGGATAAAAAACTTTTAGAAGAATTGTGGGAAAGCGGAAAGGCTCCTTGGAAATATTAGGAGAAATTAAGAGCAGGTGAAGGAAATGTATGAATTTTATAAAGGCAAAAAAGTTTTAGTTACAGGACACACTGGTTTTAAAGGGAGCTGGCTTTGCAAGATGCTTTTAGAATTGGGAGCGGAGGTGTATGGGTATTCATTGGAACCACCAACAAATCCAAGCTTATATGAACTTTGTGGTTTGGAGAAAGAAATCCGTTCTGAAATTGGAAATGTTTGCGATTTAGGACATTTAAAAGATTTTTTTCAAGAAGCACAGCCGGAAATAGTATTTCATCTGGCAGCACAGCCAATTGTACGAGAAAGTTATAAGAATCCAGTGGGAACTTATGAAACTAATGTAATGGGAACGGTGAATGTTTTAGAATGTGTAAGAACTACAAAAACAGTAAAAAGCTTTTTGAATGTTACCACAGATAAGGTTTATGAAAATAAAGAGTGGCAGTGGGGATACCGGGAAAATGAACCATTAGATGGATTTGATCCATATTCTAATAGTAAAAGTTGTTCAGAGTTGGTAACTCATAGTTATAAAAACAGTTTTTTTAGTGATGGAAGTGTTGCTGTTTCTACTGCAAGAGCAGGAAATGTAATTGGTGGTGGCGATTTTGCAGTAGACCGTATTGTTCCGGATTGTATTAGGGCAGCATTGAAAAGGGAAGAAATTATTGTGAGAAATCCCAATTCTACCAGACCATATCAGCATGTACTAGAACCGTTGTATGTATATCTCTTGATTGCAATGATGCAGGAAAAAGATGGAAAATATGCCGGATATTATAATGTAGGACCAGAAGAAAATGATTGTGTTACCACAGGAGAGCTGGTAGACTTGTTTTGCCAAAAATGGCAGGAAAACCTTCAATGGAAAAATATGTCAGAAACAAATGGGCCACATGAAGCCAATTTTTTGAAATTGGATTGTAGTAAAATTAAGAATACCTTTGGGTGGAAACCATTTTTTAACATAGAAAAGGCGGTTGAACTGACTATAGAGTTTAGTGGTATTTACAGAGATGGTGGAAATGTTTCGGAATGTATGATTAAGCAAATTAAGTCAATTTTCGATTAAATATTACAAAATACCGTAACATAGATAAAATATTTGTTGCGTTTAGTTCTTGATTGTCATATAATAGAAAGAGCGGTGCGTTATAAGGGGTAGATATAATGCCAAAAGTTATGCGAAGCCGAGTAATCAGGAGGAAAAAGATGAGAGAAACAGTATTAGTAGTTATGGCAGCAGGTATTGGAAGCAGATTCGGTGGGGGAATTAAGCAGTTAGAGCCAGTTGGTCCAAACGGTGAAATTATTATGGATTACTCTATTCATGATGCGTTAGAAGCTGGATTTAACAAAGTGGTTTTTATCATTCGTAAAGACTTGGAAAAGGATTTCAAAGAAGTCATTGGAAACAGAATGGAGAAAATCGTAAAATGTGAATATGCATTCCAAGAAATAGATGATTTACCAGATGGTTTTGAAGTGCCGGAAGGAAGGACAAAGCCATGGGGAACAGGACAGGCTGTTTTAAGTTGTAAGGGAATTTTAAATGATCCATTTGTAGTAATTAATGCTGATGATTACTATGGAAAAGAAGCCTTCGTAAAAGTACATGATTATTTGATGAGTATAGAAGATAATAAAGATAAATTAAATATGTGTATGGCAGGTTTTATTCTTGGAAATACACTGAGTGAAAATGGGACAGTAACCAGAGGGGTTGCCAAGATTGATGAAAACCATATTCTTCTTGATGTGGATGAAACCAGTGGAATTGAGCGCAAGGGAGATAAAGTAGTTGCTATAGATGATGACGGAAATGAAAAAGAAATTGATCCAGAAAGCTATGCATCCATGAATATGTGGGGATTGACACCGGAATTTCTAAATGTATTAGAGGATGGATTTACAAGATTTTTAAGTCATCTTGGTGATAAAGCTTTAAAGAAAGAATTTTTACTTCCGATTATTATTGACCAGTTAATCAGAGAAGGAAAGGCGGAAGTAAGAGTATTAGAAACCAGAGATAAGTGGTTTGGAGTTACATATAAAGAAGATAAGCAGTCTGTAGTAGATTCTTTTAAGCAATTAATTGAAGATGGTGTATACAGCGAAAAACTTTATAATTAGAAAGAGAATACATAAATAATGCCGCCGATTAGGCGGCTTTTTTATGTAGAAAACAGCCCTATGCACAGTTTAAGGATGGAACAATGTAGGACTCTAATAGTATAAGAAAATGTATTTCGATAAAATCAATAAAATCATTCCCCAATTTTAAAATCAGCTAAATTCAGTAGTTTATCAACAGCTGGTTGCATTGCAGTATTTTCCCGATACTTCAGAATTAAATTTTTCTCATGTTCCGTTAAAATAAGATTTGTCTTTTTAGTTTGTTCTTTGTATCCAAAGCTTTCCAAAATATTTTCAATATGATAAAGCTCACATAATAACATTAAAGTATCAGCATCCGGTTGTGTACTTCCGTTTTCCCATCCGTAGATAGTTTTTGGAGCAGCAGGTGAACCGTATTCTGTTAAAAGCTCAGAAACTCTATTTACCGATAGGTTATTTAATTTTCTATAATATTTTAATACCCTGGCAATTTGTGGATTTTTCATAATTTGTATTAGTCACAAGCAAAAATCTTTGCATGGTTATCCTTTCTTAATTTATTTAGGAGCTTCTCCAAGATTACCTTACCAAGTGGTTTTTCATTTGTCAATTATTGAGAAGAGATTTCTTTGAAATCAAGAATTTATAAGTTGACATTCTCTATAAACAAGAATAAAATAGTATATATATATGAAGAATTCTTGGAAAAAAAGAACAATGGGGAAATGAGGTGGGAGACATGGAAATGAAAAACAAGGTACTCGATTATATAGAAACTTGTGAAATTTCTGTGGAACATCTTTCAAAAGTCTTGCAAATAGATTCCAAAAAATTTCAAAGAGATAATAAGGAAAATTGGGAAGCACAGGAACTGTTACAGATTTGTAATTATCTAGAAATAGATCCTTTGACTTTTTATACCCCTAAAATTGTATCAGAGGGAGAGAGAAATAAATGGTAAAGTACCATTGCGAAAAAGATAATGTGGATGTTAACAGCAGCATTTGTCCTCATTGTGGGAAGCGTGCTTTTCCAGTGCAATCAGAAATTTACTGGTGTGAGACCTGTCAGCTTCCAAGTTATACAGAAAAATGCACTATGTGTGGAAAAACAGGAAAGAAACTCTCGTCTGACTTACGTCCGGTTTTTCCCGAGGAAAAAATATTATTAGAAACAATTTTGGACTCAGAAGACAGTTTTTTTTTGAAAGATATGTCAGTATGGAATGGCTCCGGTAATATTTATTATGCAAATGGAAAAAGACTTAATATAAAAATAGGAAAGCTTAAAGAATTAAATATAGAAGAAATACGAGAAAAATATAAGGAAAAAATCCAAAAACAGCTAGAAGAATATCAAGAGGAATTCTCAAAACAACAAGGAAGATTTATAATGGCAAACAAGCTTCGTTTGCAGCAAATAGAGCAGGAAGCAATTGCCTATATTAAAGAAATTGGAGAGAGATATAGCATAGAAGATATGATGATTTCCTTTTCAGGAGGAAAAGATTCTACTGTAGTAGCAGATTTAGTTACTAGAGCATTGTGTGATGGGGATAAGAAAATTCTTCATGTTTTTGGTGATACAACATTGGAATTTCCATTAACTTATGAGTATGTAGAACGATACAAGAAGAATCATTATAAGACACCAGTAATTTCTTCAAGAAATAAAGAAAAGAATTTTCTGGAATTATGTAGTGTTATAGGTCCGCCAAGCAGAGTAATGCGTTGGTGCTGTACTATTTTTAAAACAGGTGCTATTACCAGAAAGATTGAAAGAGTATTTAAAAATAAAAAACATATTGTTACATTTTATGGTATCCGCAGAAGTGAGTCTGCCAGTAGAAGCAAATATGAAAAGGAATCAGAAAGTCCTAAGATTATGAAGCAGACAGTGGTTTCTCCGGTAATCGATTGGTATGATTTTGATATTTGGCTTTATATTTTAAGTAAAAAAATAGATTTTAATGATGCATATCGTTTGGGATATTCCAGGGTGGGATGCTGGTGTTGTCCAAACAACAGTCAATGGTCAGAGTTTTTGTCTAAAATTCATATGCCGGAATTATTCCAGGAATTTCGCCAGACAATTGTAGAATTTGCAAGGCAGATTGGAAAACCGGATCCGGAAGAATACGTAGACAGTGGAAATTGGAAAGCAAGACAAGGTGGTAATGGAGTGGAAGCTGCACAGAAATCTGTGATTGCTTTTACCCCTTGTGCTACAGAAGAAAATTCTTTTAATTATGAACTGCAAAGACCAATTAGTGAATTATTTTATGAATTGTTCAAGCCTTTTGGAACATTAGATTTTCAAATGGGAAACAGCAGATTAGGTGAAGTTTATGTCATAGACAGAAAAGGACAGATTGCATTAAAACTTCAGGGGCGAATGGGAAAGACCAATCTAAAAGTGACTATTTATCAAAATAATATAGCTGGTGCCAAAAGCTTGAAAGGTGCAGAAGAAAAGATAAAATGCCAGATAACCAAATATCAAATGTGTATGGGATGTTTAGCATGTGAAGGAATATGCCGTCAGGATGCAATCACCATTAGAGAAGAACATGGAGAAATGGTATATCGAATTTCAGATAAGAAGTGTGTCCGATGCGGTGAGTGCGTAGGACATTTTGTGGCAGGATGTTACATGCGAAAAGTATTGTCAATTAAACGATAGAAAACAGAAGGTGAAATAGTGGAAAAGAATACAAAACAACAAGAAAATAAATACAAATTAAAAGGGCATGAAACGTTCTGTATTCGTGAAGGCTGGCTATCAAAAGGAATAAAAGCAGTTTTAGAAAATCCAAAAGTATTTACGGAAATGTATGGTGCTGATGCTTTGGGGGTAGGAAGCAATATGGCAAAAGCCATCCGATATTGGTTAAAAGCATCCGGATTAACAGTGGAAGTTTCTGGAAAAGGAGCGATGCTGTCTGAGTTTGGGGAAATTGTATTGAAATATGACCCATATTTAGAAGAGAATTTTACCTTATGGTGTATTCATATCAACTTGGTACAAAATAAAGAAAATGCAACTTGTTGGTATTTGTTTTTTAGAAAATATCAATTAGAAGAGTTTACAAAAGAAGAATTGGAGATTTTCTTAACAGAACAGCTTATAAAATATGCAGGAACAAGGGATTTTAGTGAGCGTTCTCTAAAGGATGACTGCAATGTATTAATGCAAATGTACGGAAGAGAAAAAATTCCAGAAAATGACCCGGAAGATAAAAGAATTTGTCCATTATCCAGGCTGGGAATACTGCGAAAAAATGATGAAAAATATAAACGGACTGTGCCGGATTATAACGCAATTTCTAGTGAAGTTTTGTTTTATCTTATGCAGGAAAATAAAGAAGAAAAAGCAATCAGTATGGAAGAACTCTATTCCGGTGAACTAGGGGTACAGTCTGTGTTAGGTATTGGAATGAATATGTACCAGGAATATTTAGAACAACTGGCAAAAGAGGGATTTATTGATTTAAACCGTACTGCAGGGCTGGATATGATATATAAGTTAAAATACTTATCAAAAGAAGAAATTGCACTTCATTACTATGAAAAAGTTAGGGAATAGAGAGGAAAGAGTCATATGCACGATTTCAGAGACATTGTTCAAATAGATAAAAAGTTTCAAAAATCCATCAATATGAGATTGGATTATAACAAAGCTGATAAGATTGCCAGTTATATTCCAACTAGTGCATCAGTGCAAATATTAAAAGAATATTTGGAACAATTTGTAACAAATGAAGGGCAAAAATCCACTATTTTGATTGGACCTTATGGGAAAGGAAAATCGCATTTATTATTAATTTTATTGGCATTACTGTCAAAAAAGAATCAGGAATCGAAGCAGCCTAAAATTAAGGGTATATTGCAACACGTTATAGCAAAAATAGAAAATAAGGATAATGAGGCAGGTGCTTATGCTGCAACATTAGTAAGAGAGAATAAGTGTTATTTACCAGTGATTATTTCAGGGGTACAAAGTGATTTAAGAAGAGCTGTGTTATTAGCGTTACGTGAGGGATTACAACGGGAAGGGTTAGAGCAAATTGTACCAAATACCTATTATGAAGAAGCACTAAAAACCATTTCACAATGGAAAAAGGATTATCCTGACACTTATAAGAAATTTTTGCAATGTCTACAGGAGAAGAAGATACAAGAAAGTATATTTTTAAAGGAAATAAAGAATTATCGAGAAGAAACTTTAAGAACTTTTCAGGAAATCTATCCTGTTTTAACTGCAGGTAGTATTTTTGAACCTATGGTGCAGATGGATGAGCTCTCCCTTTTTAAATCCGTAAATGAGAAATTGTGCAAGGAATATGGCTATCAAGGGATAGTGCTTGTGTTTGATGAGTTTAGTAAATTTGTAGAAGGTTATCCAAAAGAAAACTTTGCGGGAGCCATGGAACTGCTACAAAATCTTTGCGAATTGGCTAACGGTTCTAAAAAAGAGAAAATGCATGTAATATTAGTTGCTCATAAGGCAATGAAGGAATATAAAAATAATCTTCCAGATGAAGTGATAAACGCATACATGGGAGTAGAGGGGAGAATTAGTGAAATTTATTTTACTACTTCCTTAAAAAATAGCTATGAATTAATTCAAAATGTACTGATAAAAAGCCCGGAATTATTCAAAAAAGAAGTGCTAGATATAAAGCAATTTCAGGAATTGTGTGATAATTCCTATCATATTCCTTATTTTCATAAACTTTTTGCAGAAGAAGAATTCCGAACTGTAGTTGCAGAAGGATGCTTTCCATTAACACCGGTAGCAGCCTATTTGTTGTTAAAAATAAGTGAAAAGGCAGTGCAAAATGAACGAACTGTATTTACTTTTTTAACAAATGATGAGCCTCATAGTTTGGTATCATATATGGAGCAAAAGAAAGAATTTCAGGGTGAGTATGTAACTGGGGGAGAGGTTTATGACTATTTTTCTAAAATGTTAAAAAGCGATAGTGCAAACGTTGTAATGCACAATGAATGGCTGAAAGCAGAATATGCACTTCAAAGTGAATTGAGCAAAGAAGAAAAAATAGTAGTGAAAACAATTGCGTTAATACGCATGGTGGGAAAACAGGATGAAGTATTTGCAAAGGATGAAGTCATCCGATTGGGAGCAGGTTTAACGAGAGAAGATTATGAAACAGCAATTGAGCAGTTAAAAAACAAGCAGATTATATTGTTCCGAAGTAAATTAGGTTCTTATGCATTTAAGAATAATATTGGCGTAGATTTAGAAAAAGAGATAGAAAAAGTTGTACAGGCAAAATTACAAAAAATAAATTTGTGTGAGGAATTGAAAAAAATATCTGAATTAGAGTTTGAAATTCCAAAGAGATATAATCTCTTATACACTATGACCAGATATTTCCATTATCATTTTATGACTGTGGATAGTTTTATGCATTTAAAAAACACAGATTATTTATTTGAGGATAAGTTTGCAGATGGAAAAATTGTTGCATTAATTAGAGAAGAGGAAATTTCAAAAGAAGATATTTCCAAACATTTACAGGAATTACAGGATAAAAGAGTTTTAGTTATCTATCCGGAAGAAATGTTTATGCAGGTAAAATTGCTGAAAAAAATAATGGCAATACAAATGCTAAAACAATCGGAAGAGTTTTTGGAAAACAATAAAGCATTAGAACAAGAACTAGTTCTTTATGAGGAAGATTTAACATTTGAATTAAATATGTGGCTGGAACAATATTTTTTACCATTTAATGGAAATTGTTATGTGTTGTATGATGCCACGATTTATGAAAAGACTCAATTCTCCATGCGAAAGTCGGATTCTAAATTTAATCAGTTTTTAAGTGGGATTATGGAGGAGTATTATTGCTGTACCCCAAAAATCAATAATGAAATGGTCAACAAGTGTAATTTGACTTCTCAGATGAATAAAGTAAGAAGAAAAATTATGGAGCAATTGTTTGAAAAAAAGGATTTTTGGGAGTATCGAAAGGGAACATCCCCAGAGGCAACCATATTCCGAGCAGTATTCTTAAAAACAGGGGTTATGGAGTTAAGTAATGGGGAAGAAGTTTATAGTTATTCAAAAGATGAAGGCGTTGAGAGAATACTAAAGGAAATCAAAGATTTCATTCATAATGCGGCAGGAGTAAAACAAAACTTTTCAATCTTATACCAAACTTTGGCAGGAGAAAAATTTGGTGTGCGAAAAGGGGTATTGCCATTTTATATTGTTTATAGCCTGACACAAATGACAGAAATGCCCATAATTTATTTGGGTGAAAAAGAAGTTTTCGTGGAGCCGCAAATTTTTGAAAATATCAATGAAGCTCCGGAAAAATATTGGTTGTATATGGAAAAGGAAACTATGGAAAAAGAAGTATATTTATCCGGATTGGAAAAAATGTTTACTGATTTGCAAAATACTTTCGGAAATAAGCAAAATCGTTTGCAGAAAATTTCAGATGGAATGTATCAATGGTTTTGTTCTTTGCCACAATGTGCAAAGATTTACTCCTTAGATGAGAGAAAAAGTACCGAACGGACTGGAATAAAATTACTTCGTGGGGCATTTTCAAAAATTGAAAGAAATCCTAGAGAGATTTTGTTGGAAAGATTACCGGAAGCTTTTGGAGAAATGAATTATCAGAATCTGTTAGAGCAGATAGAAGCTGTGAAACAGGAAATGGATATCTATGCGGTAAATCTTAAAAAACAGGCAGCAAGTATAACAAGAAAAGTATTTTATTTATCTGAAAAAAATGATCTGCAGCAGGGATTGAAAGGATGGCATCAAAGTCAAAGCGAGACTGCAAAAAGCCATGTTTCTACCCAAAAGATTGGAAAATTTATGGGTGAAATACAACAGTTATCAACCCATGATGAAAATGAAATTGTGGAAAGAATCAGTAAAATTGTACTTGATTTGTATATTGAAGATTGGAAAGAAAATAGTATATGCCAGTATGAAGATGGTTTAAAGGATATTAAGGATGAAGTAGAAAAAATACAAGAAGAAAAGTCGGAAGAAGGCAGTCAGAAATTAATATTTACAAACAGCCAGGGAATTGAGGTAAAAAAATATTTTCAGATATCAGAAGAGGATGGGACCAGCCAGTTTTTGCAAAATGAAATTGAAAGTGCATTAGAAGAGTATGGAGATTGCCTTGAAACCAATCAGAAAATATCAGTTATGGTGCGAATGATAGAGAAACTATTAGAGGGGTGACCATGAGATGAAGTCAGAAGAAACCAGCAAAGAGTATTGTCCTTTATGGTTTGATATAGAGAAACTAAAAGAAAACCAAAAGCAGACAATTTATATGGATAATGCAGCAACCACATATCATAAGCCAAAAGGTGTTTATGATGCCATGAATGAGGTGAATCGCTGTCTGTCAGTGAACGCAGGCAGGGGTTCTTATCAGTTGGCACAGATTGCTGTAGAAGGTATGGATAAATTACGAGAGGAATTATTGAATTTAATAAATGGACACAATAGAGCAGAAGTGGTGTTTACCCCTTCTGCAACCATTGCGTTTAACCAGATCATAGGCGGTCTTATGCTCAATTCACAGAATAGAGTGTATGTATCGCCTTTTGAGCATAATGCGGTGATGCGGACGCTGAATTTATGGCAAAAAAGATGTGGGTTTTCCATAGAAATACTTCCTATGGATGTAAAAAAGATGGAAATTGATTTGGAAAAAACAGAATATATGTTTCGAGAAAAGACACCAACCCACATTTTTGTGACTCAGGTAAGTAATGTAACAGGATATATACTTCCAGTATCAGAAATTTATCATATGGCAAAGGAGATTACGGAAGGGCAGGCAATTGTAATCATAGATGGCGCACAATCGTTTGGATTGGTGAATATAGATTATCAAAGAACACCTTATGATGGAATTGTTTTTGCAGGACATAAAACTTTATATGGTCCATTTGGAATTGCAGGATTTATTAAAGGTAAAGCACTGGATATAGAACCATGCTTAGCAGGGGGAACAGGAAGTAATTCTTTGGCAGTGGACATGCCGGAATCGATAGTAGGTTTAGAACCTTCAAGTCCTAATATTGTTGGAATTGCGGGTTTGTACGCGGCGGTACAGTTTATTAATGAAAAGACTGTTGATACTATATATCAGTATGAAAAAAAGTTGACAGAAGAATTAAGAAAGTGTTTAAAAAATATCCCAGGAGTAATCTTGTATTTACCGAAAGATTTGGAACACCAAATTGGTATTGTGTCTTTTAATGTAAGAGGATATCGTGCGGATGAATTGGGGATGATTTTAGATGAGGATTATCATATAGCGGTACGTACAGGATACCATTGTGCTCCACTTGTTCATGACTATCTTAATGATAAAGAGTTTGGAGGAACAGTACGGGCAGCAGTAAGTTATTTTAATAAAATAGAGGATATAGAGGCATTAGAGCAAGCCATAAGCGAACTTGCAGAGGGGGCATAGGATGGGATTTCAAGAGATTGAAATAAAAGAAGAATATCGTTCTTTAGAAGATGATATAGTTAAAGAATTTTATTGTCCATTATTAAAGGAGGCAGAAAAATATCAGAGAGCAGTAGGATTTTTTTCTTCTACAGCATTAATTGAAATATCAAAGGGGATTGTCGGATTAATTCAAAATGGTGGAACAATGGAGTTAATTGCTTCACCTAAGTTGTCCCAAGAAGATGTAGAAGCAATAGAGAAAGGTCTGGCATTAAGAGAGGAAGTAATTATAGAACGTATCATAGATTTTATTGACGAACCACAAAATGAGCAGGAAGAAAAACGATTGAATTTGTTAATCAATCTTATTGCACAGAATAAATTAGAAATTAAGATAGCCATTTTAGAAAAGGACAATAAGATCGGTATGTATCATGAAAAAATGGGGGTAATGATTGATTGGGAAGGTAATGCAGTTGCTTTTTCCGGTTCCATGAACGAAAGCACTACAGCTTTTTCTCATAATTATGAATCTATTGATGTATATCAATCTTGGAATGGTGGTTCTGATGCAAAACGGGTAAAGAACAAGCAGATGGCTTTTCAAGCTATGTGGAATAATTGTCAGCCTTATATGAGGGTATTGGATTTTCCAGAGGCGGCAAAAGAAAAATTGTTTCAGTATAGAAAAAATGACGAAGTGGATCTATCTTTAGATGAAGAGTTAGAAGAGAGTGAAACTTATGGAAGAGAAGAATCAGAAAAATTGGAGTTGCCAGAACCTCATATACCAGAGTGGGTAAAAATCAGAGAATATCAAAGAGAGGCTATACAAAATTGGAAAAATCAGGAATATAAAGGGGTTTTTGATATGGCAACAGGTACGGGCAAAACTTATACAGGTTTGGCTGCGATTTGTCAATTGTATCAAGATTTACAGGGCAAACTGGCAGTAGTGATTGTGTGTCCGTTCCAACATCTAGTAGAGCAGTGGTTAGAAGATTTAGAAGTGTTTGGAATTCGTCCTGTTGTGGCATATAGTGCACCTAAGTATAAGGATTATTCTCAAAAATTTCGAAAAGCTGTATTTGAATATAATTTAGGAACTAAAAAATTCATAGCATTAATTACTACTATGGACACTTTTTCCAGTGAAAAAATACAGATCCAGCTGGCGAAAGTGAAAAAGAACCTTTTACTGGTAGTAGATGAAGCACATAACATTGGAGCGTCCAGTTACCGTAAGTTGCTTGATGAAAGATATAAGTATCGTTTGGGGTTGTCTGCAACTTTTGAACGTCACAATGATGCGGAAGGAACCGAAGAACTATACCGATTCTTTGGGGATAAGTGTATTACATATTCGTTAGAACAGGCAATTCAAGAAGGCATGCTTACTAAATATAATTATTATCCTCTTTTGGTATATTTGTCAGATGATGAGTTAGAGGAGTATAACCGTATTAGTGCAGAAATTGCCAAAAATATAATGCGTGATAAAAGGGGCAATACAAAGCTTAATGAAAGAGGGAAAAGACTTGCTATAAAAAGAGCGGGGATTGCAGCAGTGGCTATCAATAAAGTGCCACTGTTAATGGATAGTATACAAGATTATAAGGATGACAATCATATATTGATTTATTGTGGAGCTGCGAAAATTCATGAAGGGGATTTAAGTGATGGAACAGAAAATGATACTCGCCAGATAGACAAAATAACTCAGAAACTTGGCTTGGAATTAAAGATGAAGGTGGCTCAATTTACTTCAAGAGAAAATGCAGCACGAAGAAAAGATTTGAAAGAAGATTTTGCCAGTGGGGAGGAGCTTCAGGCGTTAGTTGCGATTAAGTGTTTAGATGAGGGGGTAAATATACCTGCCATAAAAACAGCATTTATTTTGGCAAGTACCACTAATCCGAAAGAATATATTCAAAGAAGAGGACGTGTACTTAGATTAAGTCCGGGAAAAGAATATGCTAACATATATGATTTTATCACATTACCAAGAGATTTGGAATTAGTTTCTTTTCTTTCAGAGGAAGAAATGAAATATGATAAAGCACTTGTGAAAAATGAATTGAATCGTGTCTTAGAGTTTCAAAGACTGGCAGAGAATTCTTATGATTCCACAGAACTGATTTTCAAAATAAAAGATGCATACAACTTATATGAAACGGAGGATGGAGAAGATGAATGAGGCATTAAAACAAGAAATCGATAAAAAAACCCTTGATATGATAGAGTTTGGTATTTTACGTTTAGAGCGAAAAAATGAAAGAACTCATGAAGTAAGTGATGGTGATATGATAAAGAAAATTTGTAACATTATAGAAAAAGAGGTTGAACGTAGTAAATAAGGGGGAATACATATGATTATCAGGAAAATTACTTTAAAAAATTTTAGACAATATATAGATACTAGTATTGAGTTTGCAATAGATCCGGAAAAGAATGTTACGGTTGTTATGGGGGACAATGGAACGGGAAAAACTACCTTGGCACAGGCTTTTCAGTGGGCATTATATGGAAAAACAAGATTTCAGATTAGGGAAATAATTAACCGTATTGTGAGAGAAAAAATGACCATGGGAGAGTCAAAAACCGTAAGTGTTACCATTGAACTTTTTTATAATGAAAAAGAGTATACAGTGAAACGTTCTGTTACTTATAAGAAAAATGCACAAATGAAGTTGGAAGAGGTAGATAATAAATTTACCATAAGTGATATAAATGAAAATGGAGAGTTTCATTATTTTAATGATGGCGAAAAGCATTATATGATTAAGCAATTTTTGCCAAAAGATTTGTCAGGTTTCTTCTTTTTTGATGGAGAACGTATTGAAGAAATGTCGAAAGAAATTCAAAGTGGAAAAAGTGAAGATTTTAAAGAGGCAGTATATAGTTTAGTAGGTTTAAGAGCCACACAGAATGCCATGGGACACTTGAAAAGTGTTGGGAATAAAATGTCAGTTACAAAGTATTATAAAGCAGAAGTAGAAAAAAATAACAAATCTGCAATAGCAATGGCAAATTACAATAGAAAGATAGAAGAATTGCAGGAAGCAATTGATAAAAGAAAAAGAGTAGCAGAAGAAACAAAAGAAAAAATAGCAAAGTGTAAAAAAGAAATAGAAGAATGTCAGGAAATTATATTTTCAGAAACGCATGCCATGGAATTAAAACAGCAATACGAAAAATTATTGCGTGAAATTAAAAATTTGAAAGAAAAAAGAAGTCGCATGGTAGGAAAAGTTTTATTAAAAGAGTTTAATAATGGATTTTTTGCTTTTTGCGCAAGACCGTTGATAGAAGAGGCATCACCTAAAATTAAAGAAGAGGGTGCAGGTGAAAAAAGTATTCCTGATTTGACACAAAAAATGATCTATTATTTAATTAAACAAAGAAAAGTATGTCTTTGTGGGACACCATTACATGAAAATACACCGGCTCATGCAGAAATTATGGGATTGCTTGATTATGCTCAGCCAAAAACCATAGGAATGCAAGTGAATGATTATCGTATGAAAGAAGAAAGTATTTTAAAAACAGATAATGTTTATATGAAGGATATGAAGCAAAAGATGCAAGATATCTCTGATATAGATGAAGAAATTAATGCAAAAGAGCAGGAAGCCAATGAAAAAATGGAAGCACTGGGTAATACAGATAAGGGTGAAAGAGCAAAAAATAAGAAAAAAGTGTTGGAAGAAGAAAAAGCAAAATTGCATGAAAAATTGGGATTTCTTGAAGCAGAAATGAAATCAAAAGAACAAGAAAAAGAGCGTCAGGAAACAGAAAAAGGAAAATTAGTAATAACTAACGAAGATACGATAAAAAATGCAAATTATCTGGCATATGCAGAAAAACTATATGAACGTTTAAGTGAGAATTACAGTAAAAATGAAAATAAGTATAGAGTTTTGTTGGAACATAGAATGAATGAAATATTCAAAACAATTTATGATGGAAATATTCGAATTTCAATTGACCCTAGGTACAGAATTAATGTAAATGTACAAGAGGAATTTGCAGCGGAAGATGAAGTAGAAAAAAATACAGCACAAGGATATGCTTTGATTTTTGCTTTTATTTCCGCCATTATTGATTTGGCAAAGGATAAAATTAATCGAAATGCTCTTGAAGAAGGGGATATGATTGACGTGGAGAAGGAGGGGTATCCTATGGTTATGGATGCACCATTATCAGCCTTTGATAAAACAAGAATTAAAAGTATATGTACGGAAATTCCAAGGATTGCAGACCAAGTGATTATTTTCATTAAGGATACTGATGGTGATGTGGCAGAGGAATATATGAGTAATAAAATAGGAAAACGCTATATGGTACGAAAAGTGAATGACAGTAGTCTTCATTCTGAAGTGATTGGACGGTGATATTATGTTTGATAGAGAATATGCATTTTATGGGAAACATGCAAAAATGATTGAGAAACTTAAGGCAAATTTAAGCGACGAAATAGGACGAGGTTTTTTCGAAACAACTTACGATATTTATCAGGTAGCACCTTTTATAGGATGGATTTATAGAAGAAGGTCTAAGATAGATAAGACAGAAGAAACAACAAAAATCTTTCAGGGAAAAATGATGACAGAAAAAAATGACTTGGTATTTAACTATCGCAATATGATGGCATTACATTTTGGGGATAGAAGTACAGAAGAATTGATGAATATTGCTTTTAAGCTGGATTATAACGACGAAGCACGAAAAGAGTATGACGAAATTTACAATTCTTATGTATTAGGTGGACTTGAAGAAATGTATGAACAGATTTTCTTAAAAGATGGCGCAAGTACGACAGATGAATATATTCAGAATTTGTATGAATTTCTGGAAGAACTAAATATGAGGCTGTATGGGGTGATGGATGAGGATGAATGAATGCACCATGGATTGACATTTTAGGGCAACTCTGCTAGAATGTGGCTGATGTTATTTGCATCGTCTAATTGAGGAGAATTCTAAAACCATTCATTATTATTTGTGCCGCCAACTGAACGGTGGCGGAATGGAGATTATTATGAGAAGAAAAGAACGTTATAAAAGACTTTTGTCTATAACATTGGCTACAGTTATTATTGTAATGGAAACTTTGATTTATGCATATACCTGGTTTACTAACTATGATGGTATGTTGCCTAAGAACTTTTTTTATAAAGGACACATTGTTCTTATTGCGTTATATGCGTTATTGATTGTGTTCTTTTCTAATGTATATAGTGCGTATAAAGTAGGATACCTGCGGATTATGGATGTGATGTATTCCCAGTTTTTATCTATTATCTGTGTAAACTTTGTTACATGGATTCAGTTGTGTTTGTTGGGATATCGCATTATGCCATATGTTCCTATTCTGAAAATGACAATTATGGATGGGGCTGCTATTATTCTGTGGACGCTGTTTGCACATTGGTTTTACAATAAAATTTATTCTGCAAGACAACTTTTATTGATTTATGGGGATCGGAGTCCGAAACATTTAATTCATAAATTAGTTTCCAGAAGTGATAAGTATGCAATTCACAGTTCTGTTCATGTAAGGGAAGGTGAAGAACGGATTAAAGAACTGATTACCCAACATGAAGCAGTAATTGTTTGTGATATTGACTCAGAAATAAGGAACACCATAGTGAAATATTGTTTTGGAAAATCTATTCGCTGTTATATTATGCCAAAGCTTTCAGATATTATCATTATGGGTTCGGACAGCATTCATTTGTTTGATACTCCATTGCAGCTTTCGCGTAACTTTGGTTTAACACCAGAAGAAAGATTTGCAAAAAGAATATTAGATATACTGGTGTCTTTAGTGATACTTATTGTATGTTCACCATTGATGCTGATTTTTGCTACTCTCATTAAATTGTATGATGGAGGTCCTGTGTTTTATAAGCAGGAGCGACTGACCCAGGATGGAAATATTTTCATGATTTATAAATTTCGTAGCATGCGTGTGGATTCGGAAAAAGAAGGAGCACGTCTGGCAATGAAAAATGATAAGCGTGTTACACCAATAGGAAATGTATTGCGAAAACTTCATTTGGATGAACTTCCACAAATTCTTAATATTTTGAAAGGCGATATGTCCATTGTAGGACCGCGTCCGGAAAGAAAGGAAATTGCAGACAAGTATGCAAAAGAAATACCGGAATTTCCATTCCGTTTGAAAGTAAAAGCAGGTCTTACAGGATATGCACAGGTATATGGAAAATATAATACAACACCATATGATAAACTGAAACTGGATTTATATTACATTCAAAATTACAGTTTCTTCTTGGATATAAAATTGATTTTACTGACGGTGAAAATATTATTTCAAAAAGAGAATACAGAAGGAGTAGAATCCTGGCAGACAACAGCTTCTAAAACAGAAGTTACGAAAGATACAGATAAAACAAGCGTTTGATGAGTACGAAGAGATGGGATAGAATAGGAGGTAATGGAATGTGTCCATGTTTATATATGGTAATTCCTTGTTATAATGAAGAAAAGGTACTGCCTATCACCAGTCAGATTTTTGTGGATAAAATGAAAGAATTGGTGGAAACGGGAAAGGTAAGTAAGGAAAGCAGGATTTTGTTTGTAAATGATGGTAGTCGTGACAAAACATGGGAAATTATTAAAGAGTTATCTGAAAAAGAGACATATGTCATTGGAATAAGCCAAAGCAGGAACCGTGGACATCAAAATGCAGTATTGGCAGGACTTATGGAAGCAAAGGATAAGTGTGATATTACTATTTCTATAGATTGTGATGGACAAGATGATATAAATGCTATGAATGCTATGGTGGATGAATATGAAAATGGAGCAGAAATTGTATATGGTGTCCGCTCTAAAAGAGATACAGATACTTTTTTTAAACGTTTTACAGCAGAATCCTTTTATAAGTTGTTGAATAAAATGGGTGCTGAAGTAGTGTATAATCATGCAGATTATCGTTTAGTAAGCAGTAAAGTGTTGGAGGAATTTGCCGGTTATAAAGAGGTGAATCTTTTTTTGCGAGGCATGTTTCCAATGGTAGGGTTTAAAAGTACCTGTGTTTATTATGAACGAGCAGAGAGAATAGCAGGAGAAAGTCATTATCCAATTGGTAAAATGCTTGCCCTTGCTTTTGATGGAATCACTAGCCTGAGTATAAAACCTATTCGTATTATCACATGTCTGGGATTTGGTGTAGCCATAATAAGTTTCTTGTGTATGATCAAATTTCTGATAGATAAACTCATGGGAAATACAGTAGCAGGCTGGGCAAGTCTTGTATGTATTTTATGTATGGTCAGTGGGATTCAGCTGTTATGTATGGGGATATTAGGCGAGTATATTGGAAAAATATATATGGAAGTCAAACAACGTCCGCGGTATATTATCAGTGAACGTACCTGGAATAAAACGGATGAAAAAGAAAAAAAAGATGTTTGATGTACTTTTCTGTATTTAGAGATATGAAAAATCGAAAAAAATGTGGTTAAAAACAAAAGTAAAGGGTAAGGGAAACATATGAAATTATCATTAGTTGTGCCTTGTTATAATGAAGAGGACAATGTAGAAAAATTCTATGATGAAGTGAAAAAAAGTTTTTTGGGGAAAATAGAAAATTATGAAATTATTTTTGTAAATGATGGAAGTAAAGATAAAACCATGAAAAAATTAAAAGAAATTTATCATAACAGGCAGGATACTGTAGTAAAAGTGATAGGTTTTTCAAGAAATTTCGGAAAGGAAGCCGCCATTTATGCAGGAATAAAACAGGCTAAAGGTGAGTACACTACAATCATTGATGCTGACTTACAGCAGCGCCCAGAAGTGGTATTGGAAATGGTAAAGGTGCTGGATGAAAATGCAGATTATGATTGTGTGGCTGCCTTTCAGGAAAAGAGAAGTGAAGGAAAAGTATTAACCTTTTTTAAAAATGTCTTTTATAAAATAATTAATAAAGTGGCGGATACAGAATTTATCTCTGGAGCCAGTGATTTTAGAACCTTCCGTTCTACTGTGAGAGAAGCCATTATTGGAATGAGTGAATATCATAGGTTTTCCAAAGGGATTTTTTCATGGGTTGGATTTGAAACAAAGTTCATACCATATGTGGCAGAAAAAAGAAATGCAGGGAATTCTAAGTGGTCTTTTCGAAAACTGTTTAAATATGGGATGGATGGGATTATTTCCTTTTCCGTAGCACCATTAAAACTTGCTACCTGGGTAGGGATGATTTCTGCTTTTATGTCAATTTTGTATATGTTTATTGTATTTATTCAGAAAATATTCTTTGGAATTAATGTTCCGGGGCATGCAACTATCGTAACATTGCTTCTTTTCATTGGCGGTATGCAGTTATTTTTTCTTGGAATATTAGGAGAATATATATCAAAAATGTATATACAGGAGAAAAACAGACCAATTTATATTACAAGAGAAACGTTGGGGATTGAAAAAGAACAGGAAAACAGATAGAAAAGGTATGGGTTATGGTAAAAATAGTAATTTTTTTAATAGTATGTGGTTTGGTCCCTTATCTTATGGGAATGTTATATTCTTCTATTTTTCAAAAAAAACAGACGAGCTTTTGTGTTAATATTGTTTACGGTTATATGATTTTCTGGTCTATATTTCAAATATTGGTAATCCCTTGCATTTTTTTGAAAATGAAATTTTCTTCATTTTTATATCTATATGTAACAATTGTAGGAGTATTGTTTTTGGTATCAATTGCAAAAAATTATAAGAGAGTTATAACTGCTTTAAAGAAAACAATAAGGGGTGTGCCCCAAAAACATTGGAGCCTGCTTGTAACTGTTTTTTTGCTTTTTATTCAGGTGATTTTTGTTGCAAAATCCAATCTGGGTGATTTGGATGATGCTTTTTTTGTTGCCACAGCAGAAACAGCTGTGGCAACAGATACCTTAATGGAGTTTAGCCCTTATACAGGGGAGGCTTATGAAAAAATTCCAACCAGATATATTTTGTCCCCTTTTCCGTTATTTATTGCTGTGGCAAGCCAATTGATAGGTGTAAAACCGGTAACCATGGCACATACATTTTTGCCAGTGTGTCTTATACCATTAGCATATGCAGTTTACTATATGATTGGATGCAGAATGTTTCATGGAAGAAAAAGAGAACAAGGTTTTTTTATGCTGTTGCTAAATTGTGTGATGATTTTTTCGGGATATTCTGTTTGCACTACAGGAGTTTTTTTGTATACCAGAATATGGCAGGGAAAAGCAATTTTGGCAGCCATTTTGCTTCCATTTGTTTTTTATTGGGGAGTAAGTATTTATACCCGACCTAAATTGAAGGGGGAATGGGGGATGATATTGCTTACCATGCTAGCCTGCTGTATGGTATCGTCTATGGGAATTATGTTGTCTGCCATTATGATGGGAATTATGGGAATTATTCAGTGGTATCAAAAGAAAGATTTTATATCATTGCGCCGGATGTTTTATTGTTGTATTCCTAATATTATATATGCAGGGATATATATACTTATTCGTTAAAAAAGAAATGGATTGAGAGAAGATGCTTACTTTATTAGATAAAATAAAAACAATGTATCAGTATTATGATGGAACGGGTGCTCAATTACTTCTTTTTTGGGCTTGTGTTTTTTTGCTTCTTTTCTGGGGTAAAACAGAGAAGAAAACATTGGATAAATTTATTGCAGGATATGCACTAATGTTTTTGTTTATTTATGTGTGTCCGATTACTGCAGGAGTCATTATGAAATTTTGTGTTGACGAAGATGTTTATTGGCGAATGCTTTGGATGCTGCCAATTGCACCTGTTGTGGCTTATGTGGGAACAGAGATGATAAGTGTGTTACCATTAAAAAGGAAGAAGATAGGAGCCTTTGTTTTTGCGGTTATACTAATTGCTACAGCAGGAACAAATGTATTTCAGCTGCTTAATACAGAATTGGACCTTGGAAATACAAAATTACCTTTAGAAGTTGAGGGGATTTGTGTTGCTGTCAAAGAGGACGCAAAGAGCAGAAAGGAAGAAGAAATAAGAATGGTTGTTCCTGATGAACTTGCACCTTATATCAGACAATATGATGGGACAATAAAAATGCCTTATGGAAGAAAGGTTTCAAACAAAAAAAAGGTGCAGGCTCTTCACCGTGCCATGAATGCAGAAAAGCTAAGGAGCAAGGTGTTGGCAAGAAGATGTAGAAAAAATCGGTGTAATTATCTTGTGTATAATGTGACAAATAATCAAGAAACACATAGGTTATTGGAAAAACGGGGGTTTGAACTAGTAACTAGCATAGGAGTGTATGGAGTTTATTACTTAAATAC
>JAFQCM010000112.1 GCA_017399445.1 Lachnospiraceae bacterium
ATGATATGTGATACAAGTGCATTTTATGCGAGCATAATGCACTTGTATCACATATCATGGCTGAACTGTTACAAATAGATTACATTTTGACAAAAAAAGTTTTTTACTTGATTATAATAAAGAAGTGCTGTATTTTATTATATAGGAAATATTACTACCATAGGAAAATACATAAAAGGAGAGAGTATGATAGATTTACAGGAATTAAGAAAAGAAATAGACCGCATTGATAAAGAGATAGTAAGTCTTTTTGAAGAAAGAATGGAAATCTGCAAAAATGTTGCAGAATATAAAATAGAAACAGGAAAAAAAGTATTTGATAAGGAAAGAGAAGACCAGAAAATAGAAGCTGTAAAAGCCATGACTGGAAATGAAATTAACCGCCAAGGGGCAGGAGAACTTTTTGGACAGATTATGTCCATCAGCAGAAAGCTTCAGTATAAACTCTTAGCAGAACATGGAATTTTGGAAGAACTTCCTTTTCAGTCGGTAGATACTTTAGAAAAAGAAAAAGCAAAAGTAGTTTTCCAGGGAATTGAAGGATCTTATAGCCATGCAGCAATGAAAACCTATTTTGGTGAAAATGTGAACAGTTTTCATGTGAAGACCTTCCGTAATGCAATGGAAGCAATTGCAAAAGGAGAAGCTGATTATGCAGTACTTCCTATTGAAAATTCCACAGCCGGAATTGTAAGTGAGATTTATGATTTGCTGGTGGAATTTGATAATTACATTGTAGGAGAGCAAATTATAGAAATAAAACAGTGCTTGTTAGGTGTGCCGGGCAGCACAAAAGAAGATATTCAGGTGGTTTACAGCCATCCTCAGTCATTAATGCAGAGTGCAGGCTATTTAAGAACACAGGATTGGAAGCAGATTAGTATGGAAAATAATGCTTTTGCAGCAAAAAAGGTTGCAGATGAAAGAGACAAAAAACAGGCTGCTATTGCTGGTAGACATGCAGGAGAATTGTATGGACTTACTATATTAGAAGAGGGTATTAATGACAATGAAATGAATTCTACCAGATTCATAATTGTTTCTAGTAAGAAAATCTTTATGAAATCTGCGGAAAAAGTAAGTATATGTTTTGAAATACCACACGAAAGCGGTTCTTTGTACAAAACATTATCCCATTTCATTTATAATGGAATTAATCTTTGTAGTATAGAATCCAGACCAATAAAAGGAAAAAATTGGGAATACAGATTCTTTGTCGACTTTGAAGGCAACTTAAAAGATGATGCAGTAAAAAATGTCTTAAGAAGTCTTCAGGAAGAAACTCAAAATATGACAGTACTTGGAAATTACTAAATTAAAATACAAAAAGAAACCAGCATTGAAAGAAGGAAACAAAAATGAATCAGGTACAGGAATTAATTCTTTACAGACATTTTGAAGAGAAAGAAATATTGGAGGTAATGGCAGAGGCTTTTAGCTGTCTGGAAGAAGGACAGGAAATCAGCAGTGAATTAAAAGGGCGGCTTTATGGAGCTTCTCATGAATTGTCTGAAATGGCAGGAAAATACGGTTATGAAGGAAATATATGGCACTGCTATTTAACCCATATTCTTGCAAATAATGAAAATTCTTATAGTACATCATGTGAAATTGTTGGTGAAGTAGAAGGCAGTGTAAATGATATTGCACTTCATGATTTTAAAATTTTCAAGAAGTTGTTTGAATGTGATTTGAACCAGCTAAGTGAAGCTATTGGTTCTGATAATTTTAAATATTTGACTGATTATATAAGCATTAACCAGAACAGTAAGGTGTTTAACAAACGTATTCGTGACAGAATCTGCGATTTAAGTAAAGGTCTTGCAAAAACAAAGGATGTAGTAGAATTTAAACAGGTACTGACACAGTTTTACAAGGAATTTGGAGTTGGAAAACTGGGGCTTCACAAGGCGTTCCGAATTGAACACAATGATAATGGAGTGGAAATTGCACCAATCACCAATATTGCTCATGTACATTTAGATGATTTGGTAGGATACGAAATCGCAAAGAAAAAGTTGATTGATAATACAGAAGCTTTTGTAGAGGGAAGAAAGGCAAATAATTGTCTGTTATTTGGAGATGCAGGTACAGGAAAATCCTCTTGTATTAAAGGAATTTTAAATGAATATTATGATCAGGGACTTCGTATTATTGAAGCTTATAAGCATCAATTTCAGGATTTAAATGAAGTGATTGCCCAGATAAAGAATCGTAACTATAAATTTATTATTTATATGGATGATTTATCCTTTGAAGAATTTGAAATTGAATATAAGTATTTAAAGGCAGTGATTGAAGGCGGCTTGGAGAAAAAGCCGGATAATATTTTAATTTATGCAACTTCTAACCGAAGACATCTGGTTCGAGAAAAATTTAGTGATAAAGAGGAACGAGCAGATGATATTCATTCTAATGATACTGTTCAAGAAAAATTGTCCTTGGTATACCGTTTTGGTGTATCCATTTATTTTGGTAAACCAAGCAAAAAAGAATTTCAAAATATTGTAAAAACTTTGGCAAACCGTTATCATATAAATATGCCAGAAGAAGAATTATTGCTAGAAGCAAACAAGTGGGAACTAGCCCATGGTGGTTTGTCAGGAAGAACTGCACAGCAGTTTATTGATTATTTATTAGGAAAAAAAGGAGAAAATTAATGCGTCTTAGAAACATAAAAGGTGCAGATGAAGTAATTGCAGCCAATGAATTTGTAATTAAAAATCCAAAGGAGTACAAAGGAAAATGGAATACCTTATTTCAAAATGAAAATCCGATTCATATAGAAATTGGTATGGGAAAAGGTCAGTTTATTATGGAGCTGGCAAAACAGAACCCAAATATTAATTATATTGGAGTGGAACGGTATTCCAGTGTACTTTTACGTGCATTGCAGAAGCATGAGGAAACAGAATTATCCAATTTATATTTTTTATGTATTGATGCAGCTACGGTAGAGGAAATATTTGAGTTAGGAGAAATTGCAAAAATTTATTTAAATTTTTCAGATCCATGGCCGAAAGACAGACATTCCAAAAGACGTCTTACATCTAAGGAATTTCTGGCAAGATATGATAAAGTATTGAAGAAAGATGGAAAACTGGAATTTAAAACAGATAACAAGGCCTTATTTGAGTTTTCATTAGAAGAAACAAAAGAAGCCGGTTGGTATATTGAAAAACACACCTTTGATCTTCATGGGGATGAAGAAATGAATCGAGGAAATATTATGACAGAATATGAGGAAAAATTTTCATCAATGGGGAATCCTATTCATAAAATGATTATATATAGATAATATAATCAGGAGCAATGGGTGATGAAAAAGAATCTGAAACAGGTCATAGTAAAAACAACTTATAACATGGGGAATTTGAACAAAAAGCTTCTTGCAGTTAACAAAGCATATAAAGAAGTAAAAGGAATATTAAATCAAAAGGATAAGTAAAGGTATAGTTAAAAAGAAAGGGAGACAACATGTACAGAGTTGCAGTATTGGACGATGAAAAGGTTTATTTAAAAGTCTTTGAAAACTTAGTGGGGGAAATGTTAGATAAAGAAGAAATCAGTTATACCATTGATGTTTTTGATAATATCAAAGAATTAGAGGGAAATTTAAAAAATCAGTATGATTTATTTATTTTGGATATTATGGTTAGTGGTATGAATGGCATTACTTTTGAAAGAAAGTTAAAAAGTATAAGAAGTAATGCAAATCTTATATTTGTAGCAGAGAATGAGGAACAGTTAAAAAAAGGAAAAATTACGGGGGAAAGTCTGTATTTATTAAAACCAGTGAAAAATCAAGAAGTAGAAGAAATGGTAAGACAATGTGTGGTAGATTATTTTGCCAAAAAGTCAATTACAATTATGATGGATGAAGATGAATTTGAAATACATCCGAAAGATATTTATTATATTGAACATATATATAATGGAATCAGGGTATATGGGGAAATCCACCCTATTTGTACGTTGGATTCTACCCATGATTTATTTCCAATTATTGAGGGAGATGAATTTTTAAGGTGCCACAAGGACTATATTGTAAATTTAAGATATGTGGAAGAAATAGAAAAATATGATTTTAAATTGATAAATGGACAAGTAGTTCCTATTACTAAAAATATGTATAAAACAGCTCAAAAAGAATTGATGGAATATATAAAATAAAGGAGTTATTATGAAGGAAAATACGATTTATTTAACAAAGGAATTTGAAGAAAAGTACACTTATACAGGAAATGATCTTGGAAGCATATATTCAAAAAACAGTACAGCATTTCGAGTATATGCACCAACAGCAGAAAGTGTAGTGCTGAACTTATATAAAGATGGAAGTAAAGGAACTCCTTTTGAAAAAATAGAAATGAAACAGGCAGAAAATGGAACTTATACAACAGTTGTTTCAGGGGACTTAAATAAGGTCTATTATACTTATGAAGTAAAGGTAAATGGAAAAACAAAAGAAGCGGTAGACCCTTACGCAAAAGCAGCAGGTGTAAATGGACTTCGTGGCATGGTAGTAGATTTGAAAGCTACCAATCCCGAAGGATTTGAACAGGAGGTAAGACCAGAAAAGGTAAACCCGGAAGATGCAGTGCTTTATGAACTTCATATTAGGGATTTTTCCATTGATGAATCTTCTGGCATGAAAAATAAAGGGAAATATACTGCCTTTATCGAAGAAAATACAGTAAATGGTGATAAGTTAAAAACAGGAATTGAACACATGAAAGAACTGGGAATTACCCATGTGCATCTGCTTCCTTCTTTTGACTATGGTTCTGTAGATGAGTCAAAATTAGAAGTTCCACAGTATAACTGGGGATATGATCCGGTAAACTATAATGTGCCGGAGGGTTCTTATTCTACGGATCCATTTCATGGAGAAGTAAGAATTAAAGAATTTAAGCAGATGGTTCAGGCACTTCATAAAAATGGTATTCGTGTAGTTATGGATGTGGTATATAACCATGTATTTGATGCAGAAGAATTCTGTTATCAGAAAATAGTACCAGATTATTTTTTTAGAAAAGACAAAGATAAATTTGCAGATGGCTCTGCCTGTGGAAATGAAACAGCTTCCAATCATCTCATGGTGCGGAAATATATGATAGATTCTTTATGTTATTGGGCAAAAGAATATCATATTGATGGTTTCCGTTTTGACCTTATGGCAATTCATGATATTATTACCATGAATGAAATTAGAAAAGCCTTAAATGAAATTGATGAAAATATTATTATTTATGGAGAAGGATGGGCAGCGGAAGCACCATTACTTCCAGAAGAAGAATGTGCCTTAAAGAAATATACTTACCAGATGCCGGGAATTGCGGCTTTTAGTGATGATTTAAGAGATGCAGTAAAGGGAAGTGTATTCGAGGAGTTGGAAAAAGGTTTTGTAAGCGGAGAGCCGGATTTAGAAGAACTGATTCAGTTTGGAGTTACAGGAGCAACTGGTCATAGTAGTTTATATCGAAAAGATGTAGTTTATAAGCAGGAAATTCCAGAACCTTGGGCAGCATCACCTTCCCAGTGTGTAAATTATAGTTCTTGTCATGATAACTATACTTTATGGGATAAGTTAGTTGTGTCAAACCAGGATAAAACCAAAGAAGAAATTATAGCAATGAATAAACTGGCAGCAGCTATTTTATTTACTTCACAGGGAATTCCATTTATTCATGCAGGAGAAGAAATTCTCAGAAGTAAGCCGGATGAAAGCTCAGAATATGGTTATCAGGAAAACAGTTTTAAAAGTAACGATAAAGTAAACAGTATCAAATGGAATACTAAAAAAGAGAATATAGATATGTTCCAGTATTATCAGGGATTAATTGCATTTAGAAAAGCAACGGAAAGCTTACGTTTAAAATCTAAGGAAGAAGTGGAAGAGGCGATTGAGTTTTTTCCAATTCAGCCAGGAGTTGTTTCTTATGTAATTAATACAAAGAAGGAAACACTGTTTATTGCTTACAATGCTAATGAAAAAGATATCACATTACAACTCCCAGAAGGTGAGTTTGAAGTATATGTAAATAAAAAGCAGTCAGGCACAAAACCTTTATCTAAGGAAAAGGGAACTATTCAGGTAGAAGGGGTATCTGCTATTGTATTAAAGAAAAGAGACTAATTATGCATGAATGGTGGAAAAAGATTATAACTGCATGTATAGCAATTATCTCAATGGGTGTTTTAGGGAGCATATTTATTTTTCAGATTAATTCTAAAGATACGTATTCTTTTTGGTCCAGAGATTTTCATACCATGAATCGGGATTGGAAACTAATAGAACCTAATGGCAATATGGAGGGCATTGAACTTCCTATGGAGTATGATGCTTCTCATATGTCAGAAGTAGTGATTTTTAAGAAGTTGCCAGAAGGGATTACAGATAAAGATTATTTATTGATGCGAGGTTCCAGACAAGATTTCTGTGTATGGATAGGCGGAGAAATTCGTGAAAAATATAGTGACTCTTCGGAACGACTTTTTGGAAAAACCTCAGCTAGTGTATTTGTCATTATTCCTCTTTTTGAGGAGGATAGCGAAAAAGAAATTAAAATTACATATACTAGTAATTATGATTCCTATCGAGGAATTTTAAATGAGATTGGAATTGGCTCAGAAACAGGAATTTATACAAAAATACTTAGTGACAGTGGTTTTTATACATTAATTGCTTTTATAGTACTCTTTGCAGGAATTTTGTTTGTTGGGGTTGGAGCTGTGTTTAGAATAGGTTTCCAGCAGACCACAGGATTTGCTTACCTGGGAGGTTTTGCATCGATGGTATCTATCTGGGTTTTATCAGAATCGCATATGAGGCAGTTCTTTGTTAGAAATACCATAGGAGCAGATTTTGCAGGATATTTAGTAATGCTCATTTTTCCTATGTTTTTAATACTTTATTTTAATATAATGCAGAATAAACGCCATGAAGGATTATATTACAAAGTAATTAGTGTTATTATTCTATATTTTATCATAAGAGTAATACTCCAAATTTTTGGGGTTTTGGATGTAATGGAGGTCCAGATTGCAACTTTATTGATACATTTTCTGGCAGGTTACGTGATCTTTAAAACTTTATTAGTAGATAGAAAAAGGGGATACCAAGAAGAAGTCAGAGAATTGATTTTAGGCATTATGGTTTTGACCAGCTCTGCTTTAGCAGAAATTGTAAATTACTGTTATACTAAAAGTGGTGATATGGGAAGGTTTGTAAGTGTTGGATTATTATTGTTCCTTACTATTATGGGATACCTTTCTATTAAGATAATGGCTATGCAAAAAAAAGAACAGAGGGAAGCAATTCAGGCAAATCAGGCAAAAACAGAATTCCTTGCTAATATGTCCCATGAAATAAGAACTCCAATGAATGCTGTTATGGGTATGAGTGAAATTATTTTACAGGAAGAAAACCTTAGTGACTCGGTAAAAGAGGGCGTAAAAAGTATTCAAAGTGCAGGAGATACTCTCTTGTCCATTATTAATGATATTCTTGATGTATCCAAAATTGAATCAGGGAAGATGGAATTAGTGAATATTAATTATCATCTTTCTTCCACTATTTACGATATTCAAAATATGATTCGATTTCGAATAGGTGAGAAACCTGTAAAACTTATTTTAGATATAGACCCTACTTTGCCAAATCAACTTTATGGTGATGAAATAAGATTGCGTCAAATATTAATAAATCTTTTAGGAAACGCAGTAAAGTTCACTCATCAAGGGAAAATTATTCTTAGAGTCAGGTGGAAAAAAGAAAATAGTACAGCATGGCTAAAAATAGAAGTTGAGGATACAGGAATTGGAATCAGGCAGGAAGACATAGATAAAATGTTTGAAAGTTTTCAACGTGTGGATGTAAACAGAAACCGGGCAATAGAAGGAACTGGTCTTGGACTTTCTATATGTAAAAATCTGTGTACATTAATGGGAGGAAATATTTCTGTTGAAAGCAAATATGGCAAAGGTAGTACTTTTACTGTAATAATTCCACAAAAAATTAGGGATGAAAGTATTATTCATTGGAATGTGGCAAAATCTGTAAAAAGCTGGAATGATATTACGGAAAAAGTGCAAGGAGAAATTTATGCGCCAGAAGCGAAGATTCTTATTGTAGATGATAGTGAACTGAATATTAAAGTAGCAGAAGGTTTGATGAAACAATATGGCTTCCAGATAGATACTGCCCACAGTGGTGAAGAAGCGATACAAAAAGTAAAAGGAAAAGAGTATCAGTTGATTTTTCTGGATCATATGATGCCTGGAATGGATGGAATAGAAACTTTACGACTGATGAAAAGAGAAGTAAAAGGATTCAAAACTCCGGTAATTGCTTTAACAGCAAATGTAATTAGTGGGGTAAAAGAAACCTACATAAAGAAAGGTTTTACAGATTATTTATCAAAGCCATTAAATACAGAAAAATTGTTGGAAAAGTTGAGATTATATATTCCGGAAGAATTTGTAATGCAGCAGGAAGAGATAAAAAAAGAAGATAGAAGAAAGATGGAACAAGCAATAACATTTTTGCAGGAGTATGATGGAGAAAAAGCACTAGAAACTATAAAAGACATCAGAAAAACTGGCTTGGAACATCACATAAAAGATGAGCTACAAGAGGTTTGTGAGGCTATTGATAATTTTGATTATGATAAGGCAGAAGAAAAGTTAAAAGAGCTGTTAAAAACAATCTAAAAAGGTTGTTCTTAAAACAGAAGATGTGTTATAATAGAAGATACCAACAAAAGAAAATAGGGTGATTTTATGGACCAGGGATTCTGTTTTTTAAAAGGAGAAATAGTGGAGTGCTCTTCAGGACGTATTCAGGACTGTAATGTGAAAAGAATCCAGAAGTGTCCTAAGGAAAAAGAGCAGGCAAAAGAGAAAGAAAA
>JAFQCM010000113.1 GCA_017399445.1 Lachnospiraceae bacterium
ACGCCACCCATGGCTCCAATAACACCTGCCTGCTTACAAGTAGGTACGGCATCCTTTGGCGGTGGATTTTTAAATACACAACGATAGCATGGTCCTTCTCCTGGTACATATGTCATTAACTGTCCCTGGAATCGAATGATTCCTGCATGTGAAAATGGTTTTTTCGCCATAACACAGGCATCATTAATTAAGAATTTTGCCGGGAAGTTATCTGTTCCATCAATAATAAAGTCATAATCTGCAATTAATTCCATAATGTTTTCTGAGGTAACAAAAGTACGATAAGTATCAACTTTAATCTCCGGATTAATTGCTTCCATGGATTCTTTTGCTGATTTTACTTTTGCTTTTCCAATGTCCTGAGTAGAATGAATAATCTGTCTTTGCAGGTTTGATAAATCCACTTCATCTGCATCTACAATTCCAATGTGTCCCACTTCGGCTGCTGCTAAATACATAGCAATAGGAGCACCAAGACCACCGGCTCCAATGATTAAAACACTGGAATTTAAGAGTTTCTTCTGTCCCTTAACTCCAACTTCCTGTAAAATAATATGGCGGGAGTATCTTTCTAACTGTTCATTCGTAAATGCCATTATCTTGCTCCTCCTCCCATAAAATACAGAAATTCGATTACATCCCCTTCTGCTAATTTTGTAGTATCAAAGTTTGCTCTTTCCACAAATTCATCATTTCTGGTTACTGTTACATATTCTGCATTTTCTATATCTTCTTTTTCAATTAAAGCTGCTACTGTAATTCCTTCTTCATATTCTTTCTTATTTCCTGCTACTGTAATTGTCATTTTTCTTTCCCTCTTTCTTTAAATAATCTCTTTAAATAACTCAAGAATTTCCTCTTTTTTCACTGGCATTACCATTATCTGCAAAAAACTGTATTGCCGCATCGGTAATTCTAAACAACTGTTCTTCTGATGTAACTAGTGGCAGTAAATCTTTACCCTTACTGATAGTATTTCCAAAAGTTCCTCCAAAAGACACAATATATGCTGCTTTTGCATCCCACGCATCCGTAGGACAGGCTTTTACACATCTTCCACAATAATTACATTTTTCATAATCTACCACAACTTTTCCATCGTTCATAGTAATGGCATCACAACGACATGCTTTTTCGCATACACCACAACTAATACACTTTTCTTCTACTCATTTCACATCCAATGCACCTTTGATACCAACATCGTTTTCTTCTGCCTTAAGACAGTTATTCTGACATCCGGTAACACCAAATTTAAATTTATGTGGAAGCTCCCTTCCAAAGTAGCGGTCGTTTAATTTTTTTGCAATATTCTGTGTATCAATATTTCCACTTGGACATACTTCACTTCCCTGACAGGCTGTAACCGTTCTTACCCTTGGTCCACATACCCCTGGATGACAATCGCCCTTGGCTAGTTCTTCTTTTACTTCATCAATATTCTCTAATTTGATAAATGGTATTTCTACTCCTTGTCTTGAAGTCAGATGAACATATCCATCCCCATATTTTTCTGCGACTTCAGCGATTTTTTTTAGATTTTCAGCAGTTAATGTTCCACCTACTACCTGCAAACGTAATGAAAAATTATTCTTTTGTTTTTGGCGCATGAATCCGCCTTTTTTTAATGTTGAATAATCCACTCCAGCCATGTTATGCACTCTCCTTTGTACTCTCTTTACGCATTTAAAATTGCCTGTTTAAAATCCGCTTTTAAATCTTCAATATTCTCGATTCCAACACTAACACGAATCAAATCATCAAATACACCAGTGGCTTCCTTTTCCTCTTTTGTCAGGTGAATTGCCAATGTTGACTCTGGATGAATTACCAGTGTTTTGGTATCTCCAATATTTGACAAAATGTATGGTATCTTTAACCCATTCACAATTTTGAATGCTCTCTCCTTGCTTCCTGCCCTAAAAGTAAGAATTGCTCCATAACCATTTTTCATCTGCTTTTTCGCTATTTCGTGATATTCACTACTTTCAAGGCCCGGATAATTTACAGTGATACCCACATCCAATGATATGAGATATTTTGCAAGTTCCAATGCATTAGCACATTCCCTTTCCATACGAAGTCCTAAGGTTTCCAAACCAATACAGTTTAAAAAAGCATTCTGCGGTGACAGACAGGCTCCTATGTTTCTAAACAGTCCATTACGCAATCTAGCTATGTAGGCCATTTTACCGTATTTCAAATAATTCTTTAAGCCCGGATATCGTTCTCCATCCCACTGGAAACTTCCACCATCTGTCAAAATCCCACTGATTGCATTACTGCTTCCATTAATATACTTAGAAGATGAGTTAACCACAATATCTGCTCCCAACTCTAATGGTCTTGTAAGATATGGGGAAGCAACAGTATTGTCAATAAGTAATGGTACTTTATGTCTGTGAGCCACCTCTGCCACTGCTGCAATATCTGTAATATCTAGTTTAGGATTTCCTATAGTTTCTGCAAATACTACTCTTGTTTTGTCTGTAATCAGTTTTTCAAATTCTTCCGGGCGGTTTTCTTTCACATAAACTGTTTTAATTCCAAATGCCTCAATATCATGAAGTAAATCCACTGTTCCGCTATATAATCCGGCCGCCGCAACAATTTCATCTCCCGCTTGTAAAATGTTTAAAAATGCATTGGATAATGCTGCCATTCCTGAAGCACAAGCCACACTGGCAATTCCTTTTTCTAGTTTTGTTATCTTCTTTTCAAACACTTCTATGGTTGGATTGTTAATTCTTGTATAGGAAAAACCCATTGCCTTGTTGGCAAAAATCCTTTCTAATTCTTCTGCACTTTTGTGGAAAAAAGCACTGGACTGATAAACAGGTACCATAGTAGCTCCATAAGGATTTTCTTCTTTTATGTCATGTAACAGTGATGTGTTAAATCCATAATCTTCCATCTTTTTACACCATTCTTTCTTTATTTGTATAAGGATGTGGATAAATACCGTTCACCATTGTCTGCCATTATCACCACAATATTTTTCCCCTCATTTTCAGGACGTTTTGCCAGCTGGATTGCTCCTTCCAATGCTGCTCCAGAAGACATACCAACTAAAAGTCCATCACTAGCTGCCACTTTTCTGGAACGCTGATATGCCACAGCACTTTCTACCGGAAGGATTTCATCTACAATGTCCAACCCATTACTTTAGGTACAAAGCCTGCTCCAATTCCCTGAATGGAATGTGGTCCTGGTTTTCCTCCGGATAATACCGGTGAAGTGGAAGGCTCTACTGCAATCAGTTTAATATCCGTTTTTTTTTCTTTTAATCCAAGCCCGGTTCCTGTGATAGTTCCTCCGGTTCCTACTGCTGATACAAAAAAATCAATCTTTCCCTCTGTATCTCTCCAGATTTCTTCAGCTGTGGTAACTTTATGAATTGCCGGATTTACTTCATTTTCAAATTGCTGAAGTATTACTGCATTTCCATACTCACGTTTCAATTCTTCTGCTTTTTCAATGGCACCTTTCATTCCTTCATATCCCGGTGTCAATACCACCTTGGCACCTAATGCCTGAACTATCTTTTTTCTTTCCACACTCATTGTTTCTGGCATAGTAAGAATCAGATGAAGTCCGTGACATGCAGCGGCAAATGCAAGCCCAATACCAGTATTTCCACTGGTTGGTTCAATCAAAAGGGTATCCTGATTAATTTTTCCTTCTTTATGCCCTGTTCAATCATTGCATTGGCAATTCTATCCTTTACACTCCCTAACGGATTAAAATATTCTAATTTTGCTATAATATGTGCTTTTAACTGATGTTCTTTTTCATAGTTGGTCAGTTCTAAAAGCGGTGTATTACCAATAAGTTCTGTTAGATGACTTGCTATGTTTGCCATGTTTTCACCATCCTTTTTCTTCTAACCCTATAATAATACATACTAACATACTATTTAAATATGTTTATATGCATAACCGGTTATTGCTTAATCCTATAGCAAATGTGATTATCATAAAAATTTTCTAATTCAAAAAACCTTTTAGCAGAATAAAACTCCACTAAAAGGCCTTTCACTTCCTATTCTATATCACATAATTGTTTATTCCCTGATCTTCCTGAACCAAATCAGCTATAGTAAATCCCTCCAGATATTCATCAATTACCTTCTCTAAGCCTTCCCACAATTTAATAGTTGGACACTCCATTACACGCATACAACTATTTGGTTTCTCATCAAGACAGGCAACTGGTGCAAGTGAACTTTCTGTTAATTTCAAAATACTTCCTATTGTATACTGGTCCGGTGATTTCGCAAGTTTATAGCCACCACCTTTTCCTCGCAATGAAATAAGAAAGCTATTTTTGCTCAATACTGCTACAATGGATTCTAAGTATTTTTCCGAAATTTCCTGTCTTTTTGCAATGTCCATTAAGGGAATAAATTCTCCCGTATTATGTTCTGCAATATCTATCATAACTCGAATTGCATAACGTCCCTTTGTTGAAATTCTCATATTCTCACACCTCCATAAACCCACTTTACCACAAGGTAAATAGTATTTTCAAGAACCTATTTTTTCTCCCACCATCTCTGATTGTTTCACAAATTACAATTTTTACTTCTGTACCTTTTCGTAATCATCCAGGAAATTATATACCATATTATCCTTGTGATAACCTATAATCGTCTTTAAATTTACGTTATGGACACTTTGGAATATATTACCATCAATTACATCACTGTTCTTTCGCATCTGGCGAATTAGTTCCTTCATTTCATCCCGTTTAGATCCTTTTGCACCACCACAACTGCTGCAGTTTTCTGTAAAACGACAGGCACATTGAATAAATGAAAGTTTATTATAATCTCTCCAGGCTTTTATATCAGCCTCTTTCACCATATAAAGCGGACGAATCAGTTCCATTCCTTCAAAATTATTGCTGTGAAGCTTTGGCATCATGGTTTCTATTTTTCCACCATAAAACATTCCCATGAGCACGGTTTCAATCATATCATCAAAGTGATGTCCTAATGCAATTTTATTACAACCTAAATCTTTTGCTTTAGAATAAAGATAGCCTCTTCGCATTCTAGCACACAAATAACAGGGACTTTTATCTATCTCTGCTACAATATCAAAAATTTCTGTTTCAAATACCGTCAAAGGAATTCCAAGCAGTTTTGCGTTATCCTGAATAATTTGCCAGTTATCCGCATTATATCCAGGATTCATAATAAGAAATATCAGTTCAAATGGTATCTTGCCATGTCTTTGCAGTTCCTGCATCAACTTTGCAAGCAACATGGAGTCTTTCCCTCCAGAAATGCATACTGCAATTTTGTCTCCTTCCTGAATTAACTGATATTCATTCACTGCCTTTGTAAACTTTCTCCAAATTGGTTTTCGAAATTTCTTTATAATACTTCGTTCAATATCTTTTGTCCTATCCTGATAATTTTCTTTCTCCATCATGTGTTCTAATTGAAACCTCAGAAATGCCCGATAGCCGCCGTCTATGTTTATTCCATGAATTCCCTGTTCTTCCAAAACTTCTACTGCTTCTTTGCTTTTTTCACCGGTATAACATAAAACATATACATTTTGGTCTGGAATAAACTTGTCCATGTTCTGTTCAAGTTCTTCCATAGGAATATGAACTGCACCACCTATACTGCCCCGCTGATAACTATCTGAATTTCTGATATCTATAATCATACTGGTGCTTTTATCCAGCTTTATAAGTTCTTCTATCGTAATTTGTTCCATAATCTTACACCTTCTTTTCTACACATGGTCAAAAGTGTGCTTCACACACTCTCGCATTTCAATTTATTATCCAGCACAACTTTTGTCACATGTGCACAGCTGCACATCGCTATCATGAAGTGCTTTCTAATATAGGGAATTTCAGAGAACTTTCCTATATTAGAACAAAAGACGTCACTACCGACGTCTTTTGTGTAATTCTTTATGAAACATATTACTCCTTTTCAACCTACTATGTCAATAGGTTTATTTTTCTATTTTTATAACCTGTCCAAATGAAGGTAAGTTGGATGCAGTTCTTCCTCTTCTTTTGCCCTCTTAGCAAAGGTTTTCGTATATAACCTTTAACATCAATTTTGTATTAATCTTTGATGCTCCCTTATTTGCTATAATCCCTGTAACAATAACCGGAGCCAGGCTTAATAAAATGAAATGATTCACCTTTGGTGTATATACTCCTTGCCCTAGCTGAAAGCTTATCATCAATACTGACATTGTTGTAAATATCAGCGACATTGTTGATCTAAAACTTTCTTTTTCTTTCAGAACATTTACTGCATATATGATGAGAGTTATTCCTCCAAAACCTGTTAATGCCTGAACAAAATACGAAATCACCAAAAATAATACAATTATTATCTGCTGTATCATAATTCAATTAAAGTTCTGCCTTAATTGCATCTACCTTATCTAATCTTTCCCAAGGTAAATTCACATCCGTTCTTCCAAAATGTCCATAGGCCGCTGTCTGCTTGTAAATTGGTCTTCTAAGATCCAGTGCATCAATGATTGCTGCCGGTCTTAAATCAAAGACTTTTTCAATTACTTCTACAATCTTTTCTTCCGGAACAGTTCCTGTTCCAAAGGTATCTACTGCAATGGATACCGGTTTTGCAACACCAATGGCATATGCTAATTCTACTTCTGCTTTCTTTGCCAGTCCTACTGCTACTAAATTCTTTGCCATCCATCTTGCGGCATATGCAGCAAAACGGTCAACTTTTGTTGGTTCAATTCCCCTTTTTCAAATTCCTTGCTGCCTCATTTGGCGCATAATTCATCTCCATGGCAATTTCCCAAATTTTCTCTCTGGTCTGCGATGTAGAACATTTGTAATTTGGATTATTTAATACTCTGGATACAGTAGCTGTAGATACTCCTATTTTTTCCGCAATTTTTTTCAGTGACATAATACTCACTCTCTTTTCTATTTATTTTCTCTTTCAGTAATATCCTTTACAATTTCTGCCGCCATCATTAATCCTGCTACAGAAGGTACGAAGGCAAGACTTCCCGGTATGTCTCTGCGGTGTGTACATTTATGTTTTGTGTCTGACGGACAGATACAATTTGCCCTGCAGCTGATAGACATATCTTCCAATGGTCTGGTTGGTTTTTCCGTAGAATATACTACTTTTAATTTTTTTACATTACGCTTTCGCAACTCCCTTCTCATCACTTTTGCCAGAGGGCACATGGTAGTACGATAAATATCATCCACTTTAAGCCTTGTTGGATCTTTTTTATTTCCGGCTCCCATACAACTAATTACTGGAACTCCTGCTTCTTTTGCCTTTAATATAATATCAATCTTTGCAGTTACCGTATCCACTGCATCTACCACATAAGAATACTGTTTAAAATTAAATTCATTTGCTGTTTCCGGAAGATAAAAACACTTATGCACATACACTTTTGCCTGTGGATTAATGGTCAAAATACGCTCCTTCATTACTTCTGCCTTATATTTTCCCACAGTATTTTTTGTAGCAATAATCTGCCGGTTAATATTCGTAAGACAGATTTTATCATCATCAATTAAATCAAATGTACCTATTCCGGTTCTTGCCAAAGCTTCTACTACATATCCACCTACACCACCAATTCCAAATACTGCAACTCTTGCCTGCTCTAATCCTTCCATTGCTTTTTTTCCAAGCAGTAATTCTGAACGCGAAAACTGATTTAACATAATTTCTACTTCTCCCAAATACTTTAATTATTTTGCATCTGCTGCTGCTCTCAAAACACCAGCTAAACCCTTCCATTTTATGGCATATTTTTTTCAGACTATATTGAATTTCTCCTATATATTTACTAGGATTATAAGATAAAAAAAGAGAGTGGTCAAGTTCTCTCCTTCTAACATTTACATCATAAATTTTCTTCCAATTAATTTTAGGCAAAAAAATAAACCGGCAAATAACCGATTTTTCTTAATTAACACTTATACAAGAAACTCCCTTCCTGTATTTTATAAAAGTTATCAAACAAAATTTTCAAAACTTTGATTTTACAAACTTTTTAATGCCGGCAGCGGGACTTGAACCCGCACGTGGTTGCCCACAACAGATTTTGAGTCTGCCTCGTCTGCCATTCCGACACGCCGGCGTTTCACAACTTCTTAACTATACCACAAAGTTTCTTTCTATGCAATAGTTTTTTAGCAATTTTTTTATTTTTTCTTCCTGTCTCACCAATTGGTATGGTTATTTTATTCAAAACTGGATATTTCCATCAGTGCACTTTGTGATACAATTCATCTCATAACACCAAACTACAAAACGCGCTTTGTAAATTTTTAAAATAAAAAAAATTGAAAAAAATCTAAGGAGAAATATTATGACAAAAAGATATGAACTAAATAAACAACTGGCTCAAATGTTAAAAGGTGGCGTTATTATGGACGTAACCACACCGGAACAAGCTCGCATCGCAGAAGATGCAGGTGCTTGTGCTGTTATGGCACTGGAACGAATTCCTGCAGACATTCGTGCTGCCGGAGGTGTATCCAGAATGAGTGATCCTAAGATGATTCAGGGAATCCAAGAAGCAGTTTCCATTCCGGTAATGGCAAAATGTCGAATTGGCCACTTTGTTGAAGCGCAGCTTTTAGAGGCTATTGAAATCGATTATATTGATGAAAGTGAAGTATTATCCCCTGCAGATGATACCTTCCACATTGACAAAACTAAATTCAATGTACCTTTCGTATGTGGTGCCAAAGATTTAGGTGAAGCTTTAAGAAGAATTACTGAAGGTGCTTCTATGATTCGAACTAAAGGAGAACCTGGAACCGGAGATGTAGTTCAAGCAGTACGTCATATGCGTATGATGAATCAGGAAATTGCCAGACTTTCTTCCATGAGAGAAGACGAATTATTTAATGCAGCAAAAGAATTACATGTACCATATGACTTAGTGCAGTATGTTCATGATAATAAAAGGCTTCCAGTAGTAAACTTTGCCGCCGGTGGGGTTGCTACCCCTGCAGATGCAGCTTTGATGATGCAGCTTGGTGCAGAAGGTGTCTTTGTTGGTTCTGGTATTTTTAAAAGTGGAAATCCAAAGAAACGTGCTGCTGCTATTGTTCAGGCAGTAACAAATTATACAGATGCCAAATTAATTGCAGAGCTTTCCAAAGATTTAGGCGAAGCTATGGTTGGAATTAACGAAGATGAAATCGCACTTTTAATGGCAGAAAGAGGAAAATAATATGAAAGTTGCAATTTTAGCAGTTCAGGGAGCATTTATAGAACATGAAAAGGTATTACAGCAGCTAGGCGTTGACTGTTTTGAAATCAGAAAATCATCAGACTTAGAGCAAGATTTCGATGGTTTAATACTTCCAGGCGGTGAAAGTACTGTGATGGGAAAATTATTACATACTCTTAATCTATATGATACTTTAAAGAAAAAAATTCAGGATGGCATGCCTGTACTTGCTACCTGTGCCGGCTTAATCCTGTTAGCAGAACACCTTACAGATGATGATACAGTACATTTTGGTACTATGCCGGTTTCAGTAAAACGAAATGCTTATGGAAGACAGATTGGAAGTTTTTATACTGAAGCAGAATGCAAGGGACTTGGAACAATTCCTATGACTTTCATTCGTGCCCCTTACATTGATAAGGCTTCCCCTGAGGTAGAAATATTGGCAACAGTAGACGGACACATTGTAGGTGCCCGCTATCAGAACCAGATTGGTCTTTCTTTCCATCCGGAATTAGATGAAAATACTGCTATCCACCAGTTGTTCCTTAATACAATAAAAAAAGCAAAGCAGGCTGCCTAAAAACAGCCTGCTTTGCTTGCTTCTTCCAAATTTCTTATTCTTATTTCTCCCTTAAAGTACTTTTATTCTACCTCACTATATCGGTAAATCGTAAGCGCCTAATTTCAAGGTGGATTTCATTCCCCAAAAATATCTGTCATAATAGTTAGCGAGAATGCAAGCATTTCACTCTACTGCTGGCGCTAGTTAAAGTAAGATGCAAGCATTTTACTACATTTATGAAAGAAGGATGCTTATGAGAGCAGCAAGGGTATCACTCCAACGCCA
>JAFQCM010000114.1 GCA_017399445.1 Lachnospiraceae bacterium
GGATCACTTAAACAGCTATAATCAACATCTGGTGCATCATGTGGAGCCCACTGTGGGTCAGAGAAGATATAGATATCTGGTTCTTTTCCGTCTCCTACTGGTTTAGAGTTTTTGTACATTTTTACATATTCATCTGACATGTACTGGAAGTTAATCATCCAGTTGTAAAGGATGTTTTCTTCTCCTTCTGGAATCAGAAGATGAGCTTTTACCATAAATTCAGGATCAAGACCTACGAAACATTCTGCATGGTACATTGTTTTCCAACGTGTTTCATAGATAGCATCCATAACTACTTTATCAAGTTTAACTTCATCAACACCTGGTTCTCCTTTAATACGGCGAGCTGCTGCGTAACGTCCTGTTACAGCACCATCATTGAATAATAATACTTTCGCATCTTTTTCAAGACCGAATGTTTCACCGTTCTTTACAGGCATATCTGTTACTACAGTTCCTGGTGAATTTTTAGCTAATTCATATGCTTCCTTTAAAGTATTTACTTTTACTACGTTGTTTCCGTAGAAAGCTGCTTCGATAATAGAACGAGTTTTGGAAAAACCTGGTTTTCCAGCACCAATTTCTGAAATTGGATAATAAGCTTTTGTTGACATTTTGTGTCCTCCTTCAATATTTTATATTTCACTTTTAAATTTTTAAAAAGTGGAAAGCCTTTTTAACTGACCCCCGGGCTTTGCACACCATTTGCTTATGATTATCACATTTTTTTTAATATTTGTCAATAATACATAAGGTCTTTTGCTATTTTTTATATAAATTTTATGGAAAATTCTTACAAAAAACAGTCAATTTTAGAATTTTATTTCTTTTGTATATTCTTTCAACCATTTTTTTTCTTCCTCTGTCATATACGGAGAAAGCTTTTCATATACCAAATTTTGATATTGATTTAAAAGTTCCACATCTTTTTTCTCCATATATGCTACATCCACAGCATCCAATTCTATCGGCACAAAGGTAAGACATTCAAATTTCATGAATTGTCCCCACTGATTTTTTATATCTTTCACACATAATAATTCATTTTCAATCCGAATTCCATACTGATTTTCCAGATAAACTCCTGGTTCATCGGTAGTAACCATTCCTTCTTCCAGCACACATTCTCTAGCTCCGGTACGATTCAACCAACGGATTACATTTGGTCCTTCATGTACATTTAAAATATGACCCACCCCATGTCCTGTTCCACAACGGTAGTCAATTCCTTGTTCCCACAATGGACCTCTTGCCAGAATATCCAGATTTCTCCCTGTGCATCCATATAAAAATCTGGCATTCATCAGTCGCAACATACCACATAACACAAGGGTGTAATGCTTCTTCATTTCTCTTGATAATTCCCCTAATGCAATGGTTCTGGTAACATCTGTCGTCCCTTCTCTGTACTGTCCGCCAGAATCCACCAATAAAAATCCTTTACTTTGAATTTTAGCACACCCTTCTTCTCTTGCACTATAATGCATCATGGCTCCATTGGCACCATAAGCAGAAATAGTTTCAAAGCTTAAGTCAAAACAGCCTTCTGTGTTTTTTCTTAAATTGTCAATGTACTGTGCTGCTTCAAATTCAGTAATTTCCTTGTCAGCATTTTCCTTTATATAATGTATAAATCTGGTAACTGCCAGTCCATCTTTTATGTGGGCTTTTTTTGTATTTTCTATTTCCGTTTTATTTTTTACTGCCTTCATAATTGTAGAAGGATTTATTTGATTTACAATTCTGCATTGGTCTGGAATCGTTTTAAATAAAGTGTAATTTGTACTTTCTTTATCTAAAAGTATTGTATTCTTCCCACAAAGAGCCGGTATATCCTGATATACCTTTTCATAGTTTCTCCATTCCACTCCACTAGTCTGCAGATACTTTTCCACTTCTTTTGTTACCGCCTGCTCCATCAAATAAAGATATGCGTTTTCTTGAGTAATTACACTATATGCAAGAAACACCGGATTATTTTTTACATCATTTCCTCTTAGATTATAAATCCACGCAATATCATCTAAAGAAGTAAGTATATGAGTTTCTGTTCCCGACTTTTTCATGGATTCCCGGATTCTTTTCAATTTTTCTTTCGTAGTTTCTCCCGTCTGCCATGGTTCTAACACATAAATTTCTTCTTGAGAGATTTCTGGTCTGTTAGCCCATAAATCATTCACTAAGTCCTTATCATATACCACTGCATGTTCAGAAAGTCCGGTATTTTCCAAAAAACGTTCTACAAAAGCTGTTGATACAGTCCTCCCATCAAACCCTATTTTTTCATGAGTTCTCATATAAACTTCTGCATATTGTTCTTCTGTAGGTACATTGGCTTCGCCACATTTAAATAAATGTATCCCACTGCCCTGCAATTCCCCTTCTGCCTGAATATGATACCTTCCATCTGTAAACAGGCAGGCTTCTTCTTTTGTTACAACCATACTTCCTGCTGAGCCTGTAAAACCACTCATATAGTTTCTTTCTTTAAAATATTCTCCCACATACTCCGATTGGTGAAAGTCTCCTGTAGGAATGTAATATAAATCTATCTTTTCCCGTTTCATTAATAAACGCATTTTTTCAAGTCTATCTTTTATCATTTTATTAATAACCTCCAGCACTTCTTCCTTTCAGCAATGCAATCCCTGAACTTGTTCCTAATCTGGAACATCCTGCTTCCAAAAACTCCTCCATATCCCTTACACTTTTAATTCCACCTGCAGCCTTAATTTTTACATGCTCTCCAATGTATTCTTTGAACAACAGAATATCCTCCATAGTGGCTCCGTCATCTCCAAATCCTGTAGAAGTTTTAATATAGTCAGCCCCTGCTTTGGTGACTACTTTACACATTTCAATTTTTTCTTCTTTCGTCAGATAACAGGTTTCAATAATTACTTTAAGTATCTTCTCCCCGCAACACTTTTTTAATGCACAGATTTCATCTTCTACTTTTTGAAAATCACCATTTTTCACATCACACAAATTAATTACCATATCAATTTCAGAAGCACCATCTAAAATTGCCTGTTTTGTTTCTGTAATTTTTGTCTGAGTATTACAGTATCCTAATGGAAATCCTACTACGGTACAAATATTAATCTGATTTCCATATTTTTCCTTGACACTTTTCACATAACAAGAAGGAATACATATGGATGCAGTATGATATTTAATTGCTTCCTCGCAAAGTTTTTCTATTTGTTCCATAGTTGCAACAGGTTTTAGCATGGTATGGTCAATACATGCCATAATATCTTCTTTTTTCATGTTCTTTCTCCTTTATCCCGCCTACTTTTCAACGGTTAACTTATATTCTCTATACCATATTTTTGTTTGTAATCTCATCGTTTCTTAGAAACAGGATAAGTATATAGCAGTTTTTACTATTTTTCAATAATTTTTATCTATTTTTTATTGAAAACTAACAAATGATATAGTAGAATAGAATTAGTTTATTTTGGGGTGATGGTACGCGAGGAAACTCTATCCCCCTTCAAGGAGGAAAAAACTATGACTTTAGAGACTATTAAAATTATGATTTGCGATGATTCCATTTTGGCAAGAAAAAAATTGAAGGATTATTTGACATCTTTGGGATGTACTCAAATAATCGATGCTGCCGATGGCCAAATAGCTGTTGATACTTATAAGACAGAAAAACCGGATATTGTTTTTTTAGACATTGTAATGCCTGTAAAGGATGGAATTACCGCCATAAAAGAAATTATGGAATTCGATCCTAAAGCTTACATTGTTATGACTTCTTCTGTAGGTACACAGGAAAACTTAAAAGAAGCTTTAAAAGCCGGTGCAAAGGATTTTATACAAAAACCATTGAGTAACACTCAGATTAACCATGTGATAAAATCCCGCATGGAAGGGGGCATGTAAATGTTTTCACAATTCTTTGGGAACTTTTTGTTAAACGAAAAACTGGTAACACCAGAACAATTAGCCAATAGCATTCAGGAAGTGCAAAAAATTCATACCAGAATCGGTGAGCTCGCCATACGTTATGGCTATCTTACTGAAGAACAGGTGGAAAAAATCCATATTATGCAGACCGAAGAAGACAAACGTTTTGGTGAGCTGGTAATCGAACATGGTCTTATGAATGAATCAGAAATGGAAAAACTCTTGTCCCTTCAACATAATGACTACGAACTATTATGTAAGGTACTGACAGATAATAATGTCCTTTCAAAAGAAGATTGTTTTTATGCTTTGGAAAATTTCAAATCCAAATACAAATTGTCCGATTTGGATACATTATCCTTATTGCAGACTACTAAAATCAACATTTTGATTAATGATTTCTTTGATTTAACAAAACTAGAAGAAGCTCCAATATTTATGAAATATTTGACGCTCCTATTTAATAATATTACAAGATTTGTTGGAAGTGATTTTACACCTTACAAAGAATTTCTTATGACAGAACCAGTTGATATGAAATTATTTTCTCAAAATATTACTGGGAAGTTTTCTGCCTGCTCTGCTATTTGTGCAGAAGAAAAAACTTTAATTGCTATGGCTTCCAGATATGCTCAGGAGGATTTTACAGAATATGATGAATATGTTCAAGCTTCTATTTGTGATTTTCTAAATCTTCACAATGGTGTATTTACAGTAAATATGTCCAATCAAATGCACATGGAATTAATGTTAGAACCACCAATAGAAGAATCTTCTGAATTGGATTTTAGTAAAACTGTCTATTGTATACCCGTTGGCTTTCCATTTGGTACTGTCAACTTCATTATCGCTAATCTTTAATTGTAATTTAAAAACCTGTGAGCCAGCTCACAGGTTTTTCATTATCTGGTTATTTTCTTAAATTCCAAGAAATTTCTTTACAACATCTTTCATTTCATTTACTTCACATACAGTATCATGAACTACTGCTGCAGAACGAATTTCTTTGATTGCATTTGGTTCCTGCACTCCTGAAATCTTTGTAAGTTCATCAATCAGTTCAAAATCTGACATGGAGTCATATTTTTCATCAATAGCATTCATAACGCTTCTTGCAAACTTATAAGGACTTGCTGTAGAAGCAATCACTGTTTTCTTTGCATCACCACTGGTAGCTTTGTATTTCTTATAAACTTTTGCTGCAACAGCAGTATGTGTATCTAATACATAATTTGCAGTATCATATACTTCTTTGATTACTTCAGCTGTTTCCTGCTCTGTTGCATAGTTTCCGTAGAAATCAGCCAACTGTGCTTTCATTTCTGCAGTAATTTCGTATTTTCCATTGCTTGATAAAGAACTCATAAATTCTGCATTTTTTTCAGCATCATTTCCAGCAATACGGTAAATGAGTCTTTCTAAATTACTGGAAATTAAAATATCCATAGATGGAGATGTTGTTAAAATAAAGTCACGATTCTTGTCATAACATCCTGTTTCAAAGAAGTCATATAATACTTTATTATCATTCGATGCACAAATAAGCTTAGAAATTGGAACTCCCATATTCTTTGCATAGAATGCAGCTAAAATGTTACCAAAGTTACCTGTTGGTACTACTACGTTAATTTCTTCCCCATTTTCGATTTCACCCTTTGCAAGCATTTTTGCATAAGCATATACATAATAAACCACCTGAGGAACCAAACGTCCTATGTTAATTGAATTTGCTGATGAGAACTGGAATCCTGATTGGTTCATTACCTCTGCTAATTCCTTATCACCAAAAATTGCTTTTACACCACTCTGTGCATCATCAAAGTTTCCTTTAATTCCTACAACAAATGTATTGTCACCTTTCTGAGTTACCATCTGCTTTTCCTGAACAGGACTTACACCATTCTTTGGGTAAAATACAATAATTCTGGTACCTTTTACTTCTGCAAAACCTGCAAGAGCAGCTTTTCCTGTATCTCCAGAAGTTGCTGTTAAGATAACAATTTCATTTTTTACATCATTTTTCTTTGCTGCTGTAATCATTAAGTGTGGCAAAATTGATAATGCCATATCTTTAAAGGCAATAGTTGCACCATGGAATAATTCTAAATAATATGCATCTTCTGCTTTTACAAGTGGAGCAATTTCTGTTGTATCAAACTTAGAATCATATGCATTATTAATACATGTTTTCAATTCTTCCTCTGTAAAGTCTGTTAAGAACAATTTCATTACTTCATAAGCAGTCTGCTTATAATCCATTTTCGCAAGTTCTTCCATAGTTACATCTAACTTTGGAAGTGATGTTGGAACAAATAATCCCCCATCCTCTGCCAAACCTTTTAAGATTGCTTTTGAAGCTGTTACAGGTTCTGAATTACTTCTTGTACTTTTGTATAACAATTCCATTTTTCTCATCCTTTTCTCTACATAAACTTAAGATTTTGTACTTTTACATACGTTACTATGGGTTAGTATATCATAGATTATCTATTGAAACAAGAAAAAGATTACGACATTTTCAAATTCTCTTTGCCTTAAAAGTTTATGGCAATGTATAGAATTCATGTCCACCATATTCAAAAAGCCATTTTAAATTATTGTCAAACCAGCTCATATTATCCGGCTCTGCCTTGGAACGTGCTGAGAAAAATAATGCTCCCTGGGAATTATCCTCACCATTCAAAACCTGTTCCACTGCCTGGACGGTTTCTTCGCTAATGGTAACAGATTCATACCTTCCATCAATGGTTGGTGAAAACTGTGCATGACCTCCGGATTTTTCAAAGACAACTTCTTCTACACTATCCGGAAACCCTTCGTGATTTACCCTGTTTAGGATGACATTTGCCACCAGTTTTTTTCCTTCCATTCCTTCACCAGAAGCTTCTGCTTCCACGATTCTTAAAAGCACATTATAATTGGTATCATCCAATATAATTACTGGTGTGTTTTCTATCTGAGCATTTACCGCTTCCACCACCTTCTGGTTCACAGTTTCCAGATCTGGCTGTTTTATTCCAGCTGTTTTCAGCTCTTCTTCCTTGGCTTCTGCTGTTTTTGTTCCTACAGTTGGATTATCTGTTTCCATTACTTCTTTTGCTGCTTCTATGGTTTCTGCTGTTGACTGTTGCTGATTTCCATCTGCTTCTTCCTCACCATTTGCTTCTAACGGCTCTGCTGTTACAATTTGGTTTTCTTCTATCATCTGACTTTCTGTTGTAATTTGACTTTCCGTTATGTTTAGCTCTTTTTCTGTCTTTTCCCCGTATTCTGTTTGTCCCGCTTCTCTGACAAATACTTCTGTATCTCGCATTGAAACACTTACAATTTCTTCTGTCTGCTGAAGTTGTTCTTCTTCACCACTTTCTCCTTCTTTTATCAGGACTCCTGAATTTTTTGGTTGCATTAAGTCAGTTTTATTTTTTCCGGAACCTCCAAATTCCTTGGAATTAAATGATATCAGGGCTACTACTGCTGCACCTGTCATAATTACAGCGCAGTTTCTATAAGCTTTCTTTGATATATTGCTTATAAGCCCCCAGAAGTTTTGAACCACTTCGTAAATATTCTGCATATCTCTACCTCGCATTCCTTTCCGCTATAGCCTATTCCCTACAGCTCTTTTTATGGTTTTTAAAATCTGCCTTGAAAAATCCTGCTTTGTAGTCATTTCTGCTTAGTGCATTTGAGATACTTGTATAACTATACGTAAACACTTGTTTTCTGTCAATATAAGTTGTTCACTTTTGGGAATTCTATCCCTCAATTTTATATTTCTATAAAATATGCTTATGCATTTCTAATAATTTTCCCTTTACTTTTTCTTTTATTTTGCCGATAAATTTTTAGTTCTTTTCTATTTTTTTCTTTGAAATTTTATTACATATTTTTTACGCTTTTCAGGAATTTTATTCATACTTTCTGCATAAATTCATTTTTTTGCAATATTATTCCTGTTTTTCTCATTTTCTTAGTGGAAAGTTCTTTCTATATATAGTAAACTTATACATAAGAATTTATTTAAGAGGTAATTTATGTTAACAGGAGTTTTTAAAACAACAAAAAAAGATGGAACTGTTTATTTTCGTTCCTCCTTTACTTATAATAATAAACATATTAGTCTTGGGAGCTTCCCAACAGAATGGGCTGCTCATACAGCTTATGCAGAAGCAAACAATATTATGACTTCTACTTGTGCTATCGAAGATTATGCAGATGTTTTTACTATTTCTTTTGAAAAATATGTAATTCTCATAAATCTTCGCGATAATGGCATGTATTGTAAAACACCAATTTATTTGAAAGAAAAGTTTTTTTATTATTACTTTTCCAAGAAAGAATATCTTATTTTTGATACAGATGACTTGTTTTACTATTCCAGTCATAAAATTATGCGAAGAAAAGGACATTTATTTGTAGCAGATTATGGAATGCAGGTAAATATTTTGTCACGTTATGGTATTAAAAATTATGCAGTACCAGGGAAAGATTACTTATTCATCAATGGGAATCCTTCTGACTTTCGTTATGAAAACATTACTATTATAAATAAATACCATGGAGTTACTTTCCTATTAAAAGATGGTAAAGAACGATTTAAGACAAAAATACATATTAATGGAGATTTTCTAATTGGAGTTTTTGACTCAGAAACGGAAGCTGCTATTGCTTATAATAAAGCTGTTGATATATTAAAGAAAAAAGGGCTAAAAAAGAATTTTTCAACCAATTATATTGAGGGACTTTCGCCGAAAAAATATGCCGAGATTTATTCGGATTTAAAAATTGCTAAAAAAATACAGGAATTTGAAATATAGAAAACAGAACTATTTCAAAATCTAATATAGCTTTTCGTAAATAACTCAGCCAAATAGCTCAGAAATTGACAAGTTATTTGGACGAGTTATCCCGAAAATGCTATACGATTTTATTCTAAAAATCATCTACAATTGACTTAATTTTAATATTTCTGTTTCATTTTTCCTAACCTGCTCTTTCCAAACAATATGCTCTCTTTCCTTTAGAAACCACTGGTATGCGTTCTTAAGTCCCTGTAAGAAATCTGTTTCTTCCGGACAAATAGTTTTTATTTTATCTACATTTAAAACATTATCATAATCATGAAATGGGAAGAACTCTCTCACTCCCATATTTTCTTTTTTGTAATCAAACATTACTGTTTCCACTCTTTTTCCCATTGCTTCTGCACAAAACAGCACCCACTCTTTTGCTGTTACATATTCTGAATTTCCTACATTATAAATTTCCGTTTTTTCCGTTTCTTTTTCTAAAAGAGTTTTCACTATCATCGCCAAATCTTTTGCGTAAATGAACTGTAATTTTTTATTTGTGTCAGGAAGAATCACAGGTTGATTAGTTAATATATGTTCAAATATGAAACTTTCCCTTTGCACGTAATTTTCTTCTCCGTATACATACGATGGTCTTATAATAGTTAGTGGAATTTTTTTCTGTTCCATGAATCTCTTAAATGTACGTTCCGCTTCTATCTTATTTGTTCCGTATTCTCCCCAATATTTGTTGACTTTCAATTTGTCATCTTCCCTAAAACGTGCCCTTAAATGTTCCACATCATATACTGCACTGGAACTGATAAAAATTGTCTTTTTCAGTTCTGTAGCATCTATAGAATTGCAAATAATTTCCGTCTGCATCCCATTCATTCCTGACACATCCACAAGGTAATCAAATTTTTTCCCATTTAAAACTGTCTGCATTTCTTCTTTCTGATCTCTGTCACAAATAAGCTGCGTTACACCATTTACTTTATTATTTCCTCTATTAAGTAGGGTCACTTCATATCCACTGTTTACCAATTTCTCTGTAATTGCCTTTCCTATGAAGTAACTTCCCCCTGCTATCAATACTCGTTTCATCTTTCTTCCTCTTTTCTTTCAAATTATTGTAAAACAAAAAGTCACCAAGGCTATGCCCTGATGACTTTTTGAATATCACAATCAGATAAAACAAATATTCCTGTACGTCATTCACGGGCATCACCACTAATAGGAAGCCCATGAACGAATTCATAAGCTTCCTATTGAAAATAATAATAATAAAAATGATGACGTACATTTAATAGTAACATTTGTTTTTCCTCCTTTGATTTTTCTTATGCTGTAACTATATCATAGATATGAATTTTGTCAAGTGCTAATTTATCACTTTACTTCCTCTTCCGTCTCCAATACCTTTTCCAAATCCTGATTTAACTGCTCCGTCCTCATTCTTGCCCCTTCATCTGTCAAATGTAAAAATGAGTTATAAAAATATTTATACTCAAAAAAATAGTCCCTATAATCGGATATTACTTCGCAGTCCAGTCTATTAGCAAGTACTTTCTGAAAAGCCACAAAATCTTCTTCTGCCGGTGTATACTCTCCTTTTCCAATAGGATATCCTGCTACCACCATAGAAGCACCCCGTTCTTCTAAATACTTATTTAATTCATTTAACCGGTTAATACAGTTATCATTCATTTCCGGTAAAGACTGTTCTTTAAAAGTAAAGCTGCCTTCTTCCCTTGGGTATACATTATCTCCATATTTGTTAAAAGCATCCCTAGAATAGCAGGCATCAGATTCTGCATTATAATTTTTTGCAGCCTCCTGATTTACCAGTCCCAATCCCCAGAGAACTGTTGCTTTCTTCATATAATCCGGAAATCCAGTAAGCATAGAGGGAATATCTTCTTTATTCAGTAAGGAATACAAATCCCAGTGATTTTCCAAAGTAATCCAAGCCAGTGCAATATCGTCAATTTTACTGTCATCTGAAAAAGTATGGTGGCAAATAACATAAACATCTCCCTCCCGAACATTTATCTTTGCCATTTCTTCATGGAAAGCATTATCCAAACCTCCATGTAACCCCATATTTACTACTGGCATTCCATATTTTTCTTCAATCATTTCTGACTGAAATCCAAAAGAAACATTGGAATTTCCAATTAACACAATTTTGGGTTCCTCAATACTTTTTAATCTTTCCACTTTATCTAACAAAGAAGCATTATATCCATTTTCATACTGAGGTGATATTCCCCAAAAGAAAAAACCGGTAACCGGCACCAGTATCACTGCCAGCAGTCCAAAAAACAGTAAAACCTTTGTTATAAATTTTTTCACAATACCCTTTCCTTTCTCTTTCCTTCCAAATTTCTAAAACTGGAAGTAGATAAATTCCTGTCCTGAAGTTGCTGGTATATTGAAAATCAAAAAGAGAATAAATACTACATAGACAATCCAGCGAACTGCTGTTTTTTTCTCTTTCAGTTTTTCCAGCACATCTCTTGTTAAAGAACAATAGTCAAACACTAGCAGCATCCCTATACTAATCACCATACCAATTAAGGTAAGCTTATCCATTCCCAAACAGGTAGTTATCTGACTTACATATTGTGCCGGATTTGTAATTCCATAGAACATATTACCCAGCACATAAAAAGCATCTCCAATGGTTTCTGCCCTAAAAAACACCCAGGCAAAAGTAGCAAATACAAAAGTTAGGAAAACTGAAATCCACCATTTGATTCCGCCTGGTTTTTGATTTTTATCTTTCTTTTTCACTTTAAAAAGAAACTTCTCAACAACTAGAGCAAATCCATGAATACCGCCCCAGACCACATAAGTCCAATTTGCTCCATGCCATAAGCCGCTAATCAAAAAAGTTGCCATAAGATTCGTCGCATTTCTTGCCTTACTTACTCTGTTTCCTCCCAACGGAATATAAATATAGTCCCTAAGCCAGCTAGAAAGAGAAATATGCCATCTGGCCCAAAAATCTTTTACAGAAACAGAAAAATATGGACTGTCAAAGTTTTTCATTAAATCAATTCCAAACAATTTAGCTGTTCCAATGGCAATATCTGAATATCCTGCAAAGTCACAATAAATTTGTATGGAAAATAATACAGATGCTACAAGTAGCGGAAATCCTTTATAAACGCCCAAAGAATCATATACAGTATCAACAGATGCTGCAAGAGTATCTGCAATTACGATTTTCTTAAAAAATCCCCATGCCATTAATCTAAGCCCTGCTACTGCCTTTTCATAGTCAAACTTATGCTCTGCCAATATTTGAGGCATTAAATTTTTCGTTCTTTCGATTGGTCCTGCTACCAGCTGTGGAAAAAAAGCTATAAATGTAGCATATTTTCCAAAATTCTTTTCTGCTTTTACTTCTCCACGATATACGTCAATTACATATCCTAAAGTTTGGAATGTATAGAAGGAAATTCCTACCGGAAGCAGTAAATTTAGTGTAACCGGATGTACTTTTAAGGCAAAACATCCCAAAATATTTGCAAAACTCTCACTGGCAAAATTAAAATATTTAAAGAAAAACAAGCATCCTAAACTGGCTACCAAAGTAGACACTATAAGAATTTTTCTCTTTTTTTCCCCTTCTGCCCGCTCTAAGCCAATGGCACAGGCGTAAGAAATAAAGGTAGTAAATAAAATCAAAACTACATATTTTACATTCCAGCTCATATAAAAATAATAGCTGGAAATAAACAATACAATCCATCTCCATTTATGTGGTAACGCCCAATAAATAATAAACACAATAGGCAGAAAAATTGCAAATGACAATGAATTAAAAAGCATACTTTCACTCCAATCCTAAATTTTCTAGCAATACACAAAACAATAGAAAGCTCCTTTGCGAACTTTCTATTGTCCTAAATTATAACATATGTATTTTTGTTTTTCTACTATGAATATTTTTAAGTTTGTATTCCCATATTTCTGCTTATTTTTCACATATATACTACTGAACATTTGTGTCTGTGTTTGAAGAAATCTTCTGAAATCCTGTCCCGGAGCTTTTTATAATTTTTTCATCCCTGGTTATGAAAACAGCTTCTACTTCCGGAATACTTTCAATTAACTCCATACCCTTTTCACTTCCAAGTAAAATACAGGAAGTACTAAGAGCATCAGCAATGGCAGAGGATTCTCCAATGATGGTTACAGCCCCCAAATCGCTATCTGTTGGATAGCCTGTGTAAGGGTCTAATATGTGATGGTAAATTTCCCCTTTGTATTCAAAGTATCTTTCATAAATGCCAGAGGAAACTATTGTTTTATCCTGAACCGAAACGCTTCCAATTACTTCATTCCTATCAGCAAAGGGTTTTTGTATTCCTACATTCCAATTGTTCCCATCCTTTTTGGTTCCAATCACTGCAATATTTCCACCCAAATTAATCATGGCAGATTTTACGCCTCGTTCCATCATTAATGCTTTTAATTTGTCGGCAATATATCCTTTTGCAATTCCGCCTAAATCAATTTGTGCTTCCTTATCTTTTAACCTGACTTTGTTTCCATCAATTTCAATCAGTTTATAATTAATATGGGATTTTGCCTTTTCTATTTCTTCCTTCGAAGGTATCATTCCTTCATTATCATTTACATGCCAAAGTTCTGTTAATGGAGCAACTGTAATATCAAATGCTCCTTCTGTCATTTCAGAATACTCTATTGCTTCTTCAATCAATCCAACCGTATCTTCTGACAGTTCCACCCATTGGCCTTTTGCACTGTTTAATTTTGAAATTTCACTAGTATCTATAGTTCTGCTAAACTTCTGTTCATATTCTTCACAGAGAATAAGACAGTCTTCCATGACTGTCTTATCCTTAGTTCCGTATATATTGATAGATACCAGTGTATCAAAAAAAATTCCCTGTTCACTGTAGTCATGCTCTAAGCTACAGCCACAAAGCAACATGACTGTCATGGCAAAAAGTATGCTCCATTCAATATATCTTTTCTTCATTTTCATTCCTAACTACAATATTTATTTTGTCCACTTCAACTTATAAAATAATTTTCACAGGACATTTTTCTGCACATTTTCCGCAGTTGGTACACTTTTCCGGATCAATATGTGCTACATTATCAGTTACAGTAATAGCACCTGTTTCACATACCTTTTCACACATCTTACAGCCAATACATCCTACCTGGCATCCTTTTTTCACATCCACACCACGGTCTTTCGAACTACACTGTACAAGATGCTTCGTTTCGTATGGTACTAATTCTATTAAGTTCTTTGGACATGCAGCAATACACTTTTTACATGCTTTACATGCATCCTTATCAACCCTTGCCACTCCATCAATAATATGAATTGCATCAAAAGGACAAGCCTTTACACAGGAACCATATCCTAAGCATCCATAATTACAGGTTTTTGGACCACCATTTGGTACAAAGGAAAGCATTTTACAATCCTCTACTCCATAATATTCGTAATCCACATTGGTTTTATCACAAGTTCCTGCACATTTTACAAATGCAACCATTTTCTTGGCATTTCCTGTAGAAACTCCCATAATAGCACCAATTTTAGCTGCACAGGCTTCCCCTCCTACCGGACAGGCAGAAACTTCTGCTTCTCCTTTTGCAATGGCAGCTGCCAGACCATCACAACCTGCATATCCACAACCACCACAATTGTTTCCTGGAAGTTCTGTTCTTATAGCAACTTCTTTTTCATCTACCTCTACTTTAAATTTTTCGCCTGCAACTCCAAGGAAAAGTCCAAGTATTAATCCGATTACAGCAACAACCACTGCTGCGATTAAAATTCCAGTTATATTCATATGCTTTTCCTCCTATATCAGTCCTGAAAATCCAAAGAATGCAATTGCCATAAGACCTGAGGTAATTAATACAATTGGCATACCTTGAAAAGATTCCGGTACATCATTGTACTCCATACGCTCTCTTAATCCTGCAAGGATGACAATAGCAATTGTAAATCCTACTGCTGTTGCCAAACCATTTACAACGCTTTCCACAAAATTGTATCCCTTCTGTACATTAGTAATAGCAATCCCCAATACCGCACAGTTGGTAGTAATCAACGGCAAATACACTCCCAGTGACTGGTACAAGGCCGGCATAGCTTTCTTTAAGAACATTTCTACAAACTGTACCAGTGCAGCAATTACCAAGATAAATACAATCGTTTTTAAGTATGTAAGTCCTGTTTTTTCCAAAATAAAGGTATAAATTAAACTTGTAATTGCAGATGATATGGTAATAACGAATATAATTGCGCCCCCCATACCAGCTGCTGTTTCAATCTTTTTCGATACACCCAGGAATGGACAAAGTCCAAGGAACTGGCTTAATACAACATTATTTACTAATGCTGCCCCAATTGCAATTAAAATTAATTCTGTCATTTACTTTGCCTCCCCTTCTATTTTTCCGGTACAACCTGCATTCTGACAGGATGCACAACCTTCACCGCAACGGCTAACTGGTGCCTTGGTTCCTTTTTTGTTTCGTACTTTGTTCTGTACTGCTGTTAACGCTGCCAGTACAAAAAAGGCTCCTGGTGCTAGAATGAAGATGGTAATTCCTTCATAAGAAGCAGGAAGTATCTGTAATCCAAAAATCTGTCCAGCACCAAGAATTTCCCTTACCATACCAATACTGGTAAGACCTAGAGTAAATCCCAGTCCCATACCGATTCCATCAAAAATAGATTCTATAGGACCATTTTTAGAAGCAAAAGATTCTGCTCGGCCTAAAATAATACAGTTTACAACAATCAGTGGTATGTAAATACCAAGGGCAGAATATAATGCCGGAATAAATCCTTCCAATAATAATTCTACTACTGTAACAAAGGATGCAATAATTACTATGTATGCCGGAATACGTACTTTATCCGGAATCACTTTTCTAAGAAGTGAAATAATTAAGTTTGACATAATTAATACTACTGTAGTAGTTAATCCCATACCAAGTCCATTCATGGCAGAAGTAGTAACTGCAAGAGTTGGACACATACCAAGCATCAGTACGAAGGTAGGATTTTCTTTCAACAAACCATTGATTAATGGCTTCATATATTTATTATTCATTTTAATTACCTCCCTGGGTAGCTTTAAAATATTCAATTCCAGCATTTACACCATTGGTTACTGCATTGGTAGTAATTGTTGCACCACTAATGGCATCAATCTGGTTTTCAGCAGCTGCACCTGATTTTGTATATTCAAACTTATCTACTGATTTGCCTGCATACTGGTTTTTAAAATCATCCTCTGCTGCCTTCATGCCAAGTCCTGCTGTTTCACTGATAGATAACATTTCAATTCCGGTTACTGTTCCATCACTTAAAATTCCCATAGTAAAGCTAATATCTCCTGCATAACCTTCACTGGTTACTACAGTATACACATGCCCAATTACATTTCCGGAAGCATCTAATGCATCTGCTTCACCGGTAATTTCCTGAGCATCGTAACCTGCTGCTGACGGAATTTCCACTCCATTGTTTCCTTCTAATTCTTTTTCTTCAAAGCTATCTGCATCTGGAAGTACTGTTTTAAAGGCTTCCTGCTTTGCAAGCTCCTCCTGCTTTGCAATTGGCTCTTTTGTAACTTCATATACGGTTCCAAGAGTTAAGCCGGAAATCAGTGTAATAGCAGTTAATACAAAAGCATCTTTTACTATCTTATTCATTTCCTTTTGCCCCCTTTTCCTCCATACCAAAAGCTTTTGGCATTGTTACTTTGTCAATTAATGGTACTAAAAGATTACTGAAAATAATTGCATAGGATACCCCCTCTGCAGAACCTCCAAATAAACGGAAAATTCCGGTTAAAATACCAAGTAAAATACCATATACAATCTGTCCTTTTGCAGTAATTGGTGAAGTTACATAATCTGTTGCCATAAAGAAAGCACCAAGCATTAATCCGCCACCGGCCAAATGAGCCACAATATAAGTCAAATCAAATCCATGATCACCAAAAAGGATAATAAATACTACAAATGACAAAATATAACTTCCAGGTATTTTTAAATCAATTACACCTAAAATCACTAGTACTGCTGCACCAATCAGAAGTGCAATTGCACTGGTTTCTCCAATGGTTCCCGGGATACGTCCAATTACCATATCCAGAATATTTACTGTTTCACCACTCTTTAACTGTGCTAATGGTGTTGCAGTAGATACACCATCATAGGTAAAGTTTGTCATTCTTCCAGTAAAAGAAATCAAAAGAAAACATCTGGCTGCTAATGCTGGATTCATAAAATTCTGTCCCAAACCACCAAAAATCTGTTTTACTACAATAATAGCAAATACGCTTCCCAGTGCACTCATCCACCAGGTAGCTGAGGATGGCATATTTAATGCCAGTAAAAGTCCGGTTAAAGCTGCACTATAATCATTCACTGTTACTTTTTTATGCATTAGTTTTTCCCAGATAAATTCTGAGGCAACACATGTACCTACACATACTACTACATGCATTAATGCACTAACTCTAAAATTCCAAATACCAACCGCCGTCGCCGGAAGCAATGCGATAATCACCATAAGCATAATATTAGATGTGGTTATCTTGCTTCTAATATGTGGTGACGATGACACATGTTTTAATTCACTCACACTATTCACCTCTCTACTTTATTTTTTACGGTTTGCAAGAACCATTTTTCTCATAGATTTTATAGACTGTGTCAATGGACGTTTTGCAGGACATATAAAACTACAGCATCCACATTCACAACATTCCATACCATTACATTTTACAAACTTTTCTTGGTCAGAATGTTCTGCATAATCTGCCAGTCGGGATGGAACTACTCTTCCCGGACATACTTCTACACATTTTCCGCAGTTAATACATGGGGTAGGCTCATATTTTGCCACTTCGTCTTTTGTAAGACAAAGAAGTGCTGAAGATGTTTTTGTAACTGGTACATGAACGTCAAATACAGCAAATCCCATCATAGGTCCACCAGATATAATTTTTTCTGGTTCTTTCTTAAATCCACCTGCTTCTTCAATTAATTCTGCATAGTCTGTACCTACTCTTACAATAAAGTTACGAGGATCTGCAATGGCATCTCCTGTTACCGTAACAATTCGATGCATCAGTGGCTTTCCTTCCACTACTGCATGATAAACAGCAACGATAGTATCAACATTATTTACCACACATCCTGCATCTGCCGGAAGCATTTTGGAATTAATCTTTCTTCCCGTGGAAGCATAAATCAATTGTCGTTCTGCTCCCTGGGGATATTTTGTCTTTAGAGCTTTTACAGAAATGCGTTTTTCTTTTTCTGTAAGCTTTTCTAAAATTTCAATACAGTCTCTCTTATTATCTTCTACTGCTAAGATTCCCTTTGCATTATCAAACAGCTGCAAGATAATTTTCATACCTTCTACTAACTTTTCCGGTTCTTCTAACATTCTTCTGTAGTCAGAAGTCAGGTATGGCTCACATTCTGCACAGTTAGCAATCACATACTCAATTTTTTCCGGTTCCTTTGGTGAAAGCTTCACATGCGTAGGAAAGCCTGCACCACCCATACCTACAATACCAGCTTCTTTAATAATTTCCCTTATTTCATCTTTTGTCAGATCTTTATAAGGTTTGTGTTTAGGATATTCAACGCTTTCATACTGACCATCGTTTTCAATTACAATGGACATAACCTTGTCACCTACGCTTACTCGTCTAGGCTCAATAGCCTTAACAGTACCAGATACGCTGGCATAGACAGGTGCTGATACAAAACCGCCAGCCTCCGCAATTTTTTCTCCTTCCAGTACACGTTGCCCTTTTTCTACAATAGGAGTAGCAGGAGCCCCAATATGCTGGGATAACGGATATACTAAATCACCTTTAGGAAAAATTGCTTTTATCGGTTTATCTTTTGATAAATTTTTCCCATCATTTGGATGTATTCCGCCTTTAAATGTTGATAATCCCATGTTCTAACCTTCTTTCCTGTTTTTTTCCTTCTATTCGTTTTAACTCTTTTATTGTACTATTTTTTTAGACAAATTGCTACATTTGTTCTGTAAAAAAAACTATATTTTTGTAGAAAAATGTTTTATACTAAGCATGTCTGAAGTAATAACAAGTAATTTCAAGGAGGATATTATGGAACATATGATTACCCCTTCCACCATTCAGGTAACTGAATATTTAAAAGAACATTATACTCTGTCGGAAGTGCTCTTTTTTGACATAGAAACTACAGGATTTTCTGCCAAAACTTCCTATCTTTATCTAATTGGATGCTTATATTTCCAAGAAGGAGCGCCAAAAATCAAGCAATGGTTTGCAGAAACACCTTCTGACGAACCTGTACTATTGTTTGAGTTTTTTGAATTTTTGAAAAATTTCAAATATTTGATACATTATAATGGAAATGGCTTTGATATTCCATATTTAATGCAAAAATGTGCTCATTACAATCTGTCTTACAATTTTGAATCTATAAAAAGTGTAGATTTGTATAAAATACTTTCTCCCTTTAAATCTCTTCTAAAATTGGAGAATTTGAAACAAAAAACCGTAGAAAACTATTTGGGGATATCAAGAAAAGATGTGTATAATGGTGGAGAATTAATTAGTGTTTATCTAGAATATATCAAGAAACCGGATAAGCAAGGAAAAGAACTATTATTGCTCCATAATCATGATGATATTAATGGACTTTTATGCCTTTCCCCAATGCTTGCTTTTCAGGATTTCATTTTGGATAATTTAAAGTTTCAAGATGCTGAAATTAAGGATTATGTTTCTTATAATGGACTAGAAGGGAAAGAAATTATTTTTACTTTTCATCTATCTTCCCCTCTTCCGAAACGAGTTAGTTTTGCAAAGCAAGACCATTACCTATCCATTTCCAAACAGGAATGTAAACTTCGTGTTAAGGCTTATACTGGGGAATTAAAGTATTTTTATTCAGACTATAAAAATTATTATTATCTTCCAAAAGAAGATACTGCTATCCATAAAAGTGTAGCTTTTTATGTAGATAAAGATTTTCGTACCAAAGCGAAAGCAGCCAACTGTTATAGTAAGAAAACCGGGGTATTTTTACCCCAGTTTCAGGAAATCGTATCTCCTTACTTTAAAATTGATTATTTTGATAAAATATTATACTTTGAAGCCTGCAGTGAAAATTTGACAAATAATGATTTGATGCTTACTTATATTTACCATATCCTGCAGCTTATGTTAAAATAATCTCCTAAAAACAAAACAGGTGCAACCACACATTTTCATATTGGTCTGCACCTGTTTTTCCTCTTTCAACTTCATAAGGAAGCTGTCCTTTCGCACAGCTTCCCATTTTTTAGTTAGATTTTTGATAGAAAAATGACTTGTATCTGTCATAATTTAATTCTTTGTAATTCATTATCTGTTCTGTACTACCGATAAACAGAAGTGCCCTGCTTGCCAAAGCACCATTGAACATTTTATATACATCCTGTTTTGCCTCTTCTGTAAAGTAAATCAAAACATTACGACAAACAATTAAATGACAATCCTTTGGATAAGCATCTTTCAGCAAATTATGCTGTTTAAATTCCACACACTTTTTAATTTCGTCCGAAATTTGATAAGACGGTCCTACCTTTGTAAAATACTTCTCTTTCAAATCTTTTGGCACTGCTGCAATACTTTTTTCATTATAAAGTCCCACTTGTGCCTTGGCAATTACCTGCTTATCAATATCAGTTGCATATACCTTAATATTGCTTAATGGCAAATGCCTTGATAAAGCCATTACCAAAGAATAAGGCTCATCTCCTGTAGAACAGGCAGCACTCCAAACTTTTAAGTTTTTACCATACCTTTTAATAAGATCTGGGAACACTTCTTTATCAAGAATTACCCACTGTTCCGGGTTTCTATAAAATTCTGACACATTTATTGTCAGATAATTAACAAAACCCTCAAAAAGATCTTTATCGCTTTTTATAGCTTTTACATAATTATCATAGCCTACAATATTATTTTTCGCAATCAGTGTATCAATTCTACGCTTCATCTGCTTTTCTTTATAGGCATTTAAATCGATTTTGGTAAGGTCATATACACTCTTTTTAAATCCTTCATAGTCCATTGCCATGCAAAAAGCCCCCCTTACTAAAACCTGAGTTCCTCAGATTATTCTTCTGTTTTTTCTTCCACTGGTGCAGCTTCTGGTTCAAGCACCTTCATGCTTAAGCTGATTTTCTTTTCTTCTTCATTAAAATCAACAACTTTTGCTTCGATTTCTTGTCCGATTTTTAAGAAGTCTGCTGGCTTTTCCACATGTGTTCTAGAAATCTGTGATACATGCAATAATGCATCTACACCTGCTTCTAATTCTACAAATGCACCGAAATCTGTCATTCTTGCAACTTTACCTTTTACAACAGTTCCTACTGCATATTTTTCTGCAGCATTGTTCCAAGGATTTGCATCTGCAAATTTCATGCTAAGTGCAATTTTATCTCCAGAAATTTCTTTAATTAATACTTTTACAGCATCACCAACTTTGAAAACTTTCTTAGGATTTTCTACTCTTCCCCATGACATCTCTGAAATGTGAAGTAATCCATCAGCTCCGCCTAAATCGATGAATGCACCAAAGTCAGTTACATTCTTAACTGTACCTTCTACTGTATCACCTACAGCAATCTTAGCAAATAATTCTTTCTGCTTTTCTGCCTTTTCAGCAACGATTAACTGCTTGCGATCACCAATAATTCTTCTTCTCTTTGGATTGAATTCGCTGATTACAAATTCAATTTCCTGATCTGCATATTTTTCTAAATTCTTTTCATAAGTATCTGAAACCAAGCTTGCAGGAATAAATACTCTTGCTTCATCTACAACTACACTTAAGCCGCCATCTAATACCTGAGCAACTTTTGCTTTTAATACTTCTTTGTTATTGAAAGCTTCTTCCAATCTTTCATTTGCCTTATCAGCAGCAAGTCTCTTGTATGTTAAAAGAACCTGTCCTTCGCCATCGTTTACTTTTAACACCTTAGCTTCCATTTTTTCACCAACCTGAACTACTGTTGTTAAGTCCACGTTAGGTGTGTTTGTGTACTCGTTTCTTGTAATAATACCGTCTGCTTTGTAACCTATATTTAAGATGATTTCATCTTCTTTTACGCTTATTACAGTTCCTTCCACTTTTTCTCCAGTTCTGATTGTCTTATCGAACTCCTCTAACATTTCTCCAAAACTTAATTCTGACATTTGAATTGAACCTCCTCAATAATATTCTTTGGGGTGGATGCCCCTGCGGTAATACCTACGCTGCCAACTGTCTTTAGTCTGTCAAAATCTAAATCAACAAGTGTCTGTATATAGTAAGTATTTTCACATTCATTTTTACATATTTCAAATAGCTTTTGCGTATTGGAACTGTGCTTGCCACCAATGACTATCATGGCATCAACATCCTTTGCAATTTTCCTGGCCTCCTGCTGGCGCACTTCTGTTGCGTTGCAAATGGTATTTAAAACAATTATATCATAACCCTTTTTTGAAATAATTTCAACTAATTCTTGAAATTTATTGTAATTAAATGTCGTTTGTGATACAATACAGAGCTTTTTTTCGATAAAAACATCAAAATTTTGTGCTTCTTCTACTGTATTTACCACATATGCTTCCGATTTACTCCAACCTCTGATACCTTCCACTTCAGGATGTGTTTCATTTCCAATGATAAGTATAGTATTCCCTTTACTGCTCTCTTCTTCCACAATTTTATGAATTTTTCTAACAAATGGACAAGTAGCATCTACATGCTCCAAATTCTGTTGTTTCAAGGTATCATACACATGTTTTGCCACTCCATGAGAACGAATAATTACAGTGCCATCCTGCAAATTCAAAAGTTCTTCTTCTGACTCTAGCACCTGTACACCCTTTTCTTCTAAATCCCTAACTACTTCTTCATTGTGAGTAATAGGACCTAAAGTATATATTTTCTTTCCCGTCCCTACCTGTTCATATACGGTATCTACGGCACGTTTCACCCCGAAACAAAATCCCGCACTTTTTGCAAGTTTTACTTCCATAAAACCTCCTACTTATCTTCCTTACTTTCCTGAAAAAGTTCAAGAATTTTTTCTACCACATCATCAATTCCCATCTGTGAAGAATCCACCAAA
>JAFQCM010000115.1 GCA_017399445.1 Lachnospiraceae bacterium
ACAGAAGCACCAGTAGCAGAAGATGCAGCAGCAGAAACAGAAGAAGTAGCACCAGAAGAAGCAGCAGCTGAAGAAACAGGAGCTGAAACAGAAGAAGCAGCAACAGAAGAAAATGTTGAAGCTACTGAAACAGCAGAATAAATAAAGAATAATTTGAGTCAGGGATCTTCCCTGACTTTTTCTTTTGATTTTAAGTTATGAAGTTAATTTTAAAAATGATTTCAAAAAAAGTTTCAAAATTAGAAAAATTTTCTTGACATATATGTACTACATGTGATAATATAATCAAGTCGTTAAGACATAGGGGCATAGTTCATCGGTAGAATAAGAGTCTCCAAAACTCCAGAGGAGGGTTCGATTCCTTCTGCCCCTGTTATATTAAGAGATGGTGGATAGCTCGAAAATCAGGTAAAGGATTTTCGGGCTATTTTTGGTTAAGAATGTGTAATACATATTTCACAAAAAATACACAAATATAACGTATTTTAAACACATCTTGACCATATTCTTAATATGATAAGGCAGCTGTGCTGCCGCCAGAAAATATACTGGCAGATATGTTCTTGATTAAGGAGGAGATTTTAATGATTGAAATACGCCATTTGACAAAAAAATATGGTAGTCATGTAGCAGTAGACAATCTGGATCTAACGGTAGAAAAAGGAAAAATTTATGGTTTCTTAGGACCAAACGGTGCAGGGAAGTCTACAACTATGAATATGATAACCGGGTATCTGGCACCTACTGAGGGAGAAGTAATTATTGATGGTCACGATATTTTAAAAGAACCGGAAGAAGCGAAAAAACGTATTGGATATCTTCCGGAAATTCCACCGGTTTATCCTGATATGACAGTAAAAGAATATCTTACATTTGTAGCTGAATTAAAGGGAATAAAAAAAGCAGAAAGAAAAGAAGCTATTGCAAATGCTATGGAACTTGTGAAAATTACAGACATGGAAAAACGTCTGATTAAGAATTTATCAAAAGGTTATAAGCAGAGAGTTGGATTGGCACAGGCTTTGCTGGCTATGCCAGATGTAATTATTTTGGATGAACCTACAGTAGGTTTGGATCCGAAGCAGATTATTGAAATCAGAGATTTAATCAAAGGTCTTGGAAAGAAACATACTGTTATTTTAAGCTCACATATATTATCAGAAATCAGTGCAGTGTGTGATTACATATTTGTAATTTCGAAAGGAAAGCTGGTAGCCAGTGATTCTACAGAAAATCTGGAAAAACAGTTTGCTGGAAGTAATCAGTTAGAAGTTACTGTAAAGGGAGAAGAAAAGGAAGTTGTTTCCTTGATAAAAACAGTTCAGGGTGTGAATGGTGTTACTGTAACAGAAAGAAGAAAAGATGGAACCTGTGCATTACGAATTTCAGTAAAGAAAAAAATGGATATCAGAGAAGAGTTATTTTATGCTTTAGCAAATGCTAAAATGCCTATTTTTGAAATGAATTCAAATAGCACATCTCTGGAAGAAATTTTCTTAACTTTGACTGGACAACAGCAGACAGAAACGGAGAAGATGAAGCTTCAAAAGAATATTGAAGCTATGGATGAAAAAACAGAAGTAGAACAGGAAGTTGCTGAAGAAGGGAGTGTAAAAGAAAATGAGAGCAATTTATAAAAGAGAGCTAAAAGCTTACTTTAATTCCGTTATAGGATGGCTTTTTTGTGCAGCAAGTTTATTTTTCTTAAGCTTGTACTTTGTATCTTATAATTTAATGTCAGGATATCCATACATTGCCTATGCGTTAAGCTCTGCAACATTTATTTTCCTAATTAGTATTCCAATTCTTACTATGAGAATTCTGGCAGAAGAACGGAAACAGAAAATCGATCAGTTAATTTTAACAGCACCAGTAAGTGTTGGGAAAATTGTATTAGGAAAATACCTTGCAATGGCAACTGTATTTATGGTTTCAGTAGTGATTGTGTGCTTTTATCCTTTAATTATGAAGGCCTTTGGAGATATTAGTTTGCTGGAATCCTATGTTTCCATTTTAGGATATACATTATATGGACTTGCAGGGATCGCTATTGGTTTATTCATATCTGCTATTACAGAAAGCCAGGTAATTGCAGCAGTATTAACTTTCCTTTCCTTGTTTGTTACTTATATGATGTCAGGAATTACTGGTATGATTTCTTCTACAGGCAATATTTTAACAAAGATTTTAAACTGCCTTGATTTCAGGACAAGAGCATTTGATTTTTATGATGGAGCACTTTCCGTTACAGGAACTGCTTATTTTATCTCTGCGATTGGATTGTTCTTATTCTTTACAGTACAGGCAATACAAAAAAGACGTTTTACAATATCTACCAAGAAGTTAAAAGCAGGTGTATACAGCTCTAGTATGATTGTGATTGTAACAGTAGCAGCGGTGTTCTTTAACTTAATGGTAAATGAACTTCCGGAAAGCATTAAAGCAATTGATATTACCAGTAATAAAATGTATTCAATTACAGAAGATACTACGAAGTTTCTGGAAGGATTGTCAGAAGATGTTACAATTTATGTACTGGCGTCAGAAGGAAACTATGATACTGGCGTGCAAAAAACATTAAGTAAATATGAAGAAAGTTCGAAACATATTAAGATTGAATATAAAGACCCAAGTGTGTATCCAACTTTTGCTTCCCAGTATACAGATGCAACCGTTAGTTCGGGAAGTTTAATTATTGCAGGAAGTAAGCGTACAAAAGTTGTTGATTACAGTGATTTATATGAGACAGAAACCGATTATACTACCTATACTGAAACACCTACAGGGTATGATGCAGAAGGTCAAATTACCAGTGCGCTGGCTTATATTACAAGTGAAAGTAATACAAAAATTTATGCAATTAGCGGACATGGTGAAGCTGAAATTTCAGAAGCATTTCAGTCAATGTTAACAAAAGCAAATATTGAAATTGAAACATTAAGTTTATTGACTGCAGAAAGTATTCCTGAAGATGCACAGGCAGTATTAATTATGTCTCCACAAAGTGATTTCTCATCAGATGAAACAAAGAAAGTTCAGGATTATCTGAAAAAGGGTGGCAATGCATTAATCACTGTAAGTTGGAGAGAACAGAAGTTGGAAAATCTCAATACTGTATTAAAAGAGTATGGCATTACTGTAGGGAATGAAATGATTGCAGAAACAAATACTTCCTATTATTTACAGGAACCATTCTATTTGTTACCAAATATTGCAAGTACAGATATTACAAGTTCTATTTACCAGAAATATTATGTATTCTGTCCATATGCAGTAAATTTGACAATTGATTCTTCCGATGAAAGCAATAGTATTACACAGATACTTACAAGTAGTGATTCTTCTTATGCAAAAGCAAACTTCCAGAATGCTCAGACTTATGAAAAAGAAGAAGGTGATATAGCAGGTCCATGCAATGTTGGTGTATCTTCAGAAAGAACTATTGATGATGAAACTACAAGTAAAATCGTGATTTACTCTTCTGACGATATCTTTACAGATAACGCAGATGACGTAGTATCTGGGGCAAATAAGAAACTGTTCCAAGGCAGTATAAACAGCATTGTATCAACAGATGCCAGTGTATCGATTCCTGTAAAAGCCATTGATAATACTACTATTACAGTACCTCAGTTCCAGGTGATCTTAATTGGAGTGATTACAGTGCTTGTAATTCCAGTAGTTTTACTGATAACAGGAATTGTAGTTGCTGTAAGGAGGCGTAAAAAGTAATGAAAAAAAATAAACAGCTTATTATAGTAATTCTGCTCCTGGTTGTTTGTGTAGGTGGATATTTTGGTGTAAAAGCTTATAATGCCAACCAGGAAAAAAAAGAAGAAGCCAAAACCATGACTCCAGTAAATCTCCAAGTAAGTGATATTACCAGTTTTTCCTATGTAAATGAAGGAGAAACATTAAGCTTTGAAAGGGATGGAGAAAACTGGATATATACAGGAGATACTTCTATAGACTTAAGTGAGGATAGTGTAGAGGGAATGTTAGAAAAGGCATGTACTTTAACTTCTACCAATAAAATGACAGCAGAAAACTTAAGTGACTATGGTTTTGATGAACCAACTAATGTGATCACTTTGAATACTGCCAATGATACCATTGTGATTAAAATTGGTATGTTTAATAATATTCTTTCTCAATATTATATTGCTATCGGTGATTCTACAGAATTGTATCTGGTAGACAGTACAGTAGCAACAGGTTTTGACCAGACCATAGATACTTTGAAAGTCATAGAAAGTACAACAGACAGTGCAGAAACAACAGATACAGCTGACACAGAAACAACAACAGAAAGTACAGAAAATGAAGCAGCAACTCCTGCGGAAGAAGCTGTTGTCAGTGAAACTGCTGAAGTAGAAAATGAATAAAAAAATGATTTTATGCTTGAAATTTTGAAAAAAACTTTATATAATGTGAAAAGTAAATCCACAAGCTTTGAAGCTGGATTTCATCTGGCAGTATGGGCAGACGTATTAAAGGTATTGCACAGCCAATTGCAAGATTCGTAATGCTGAAATTCCATGAAATGAAGGATAGAAAGAATAGGGTTCTGGGAGTCGAGTAAAGGATTACGTTAAGACGAACGAGACGCCGGGAACAGGGAGCACTGCTGCCTGTTCCCGGCTGTTTTTTCGTAGACGGAATGTAGAGAGGTAACTGCTTATAGTTGCTCCTAGAAACCACTTAATGAAGAGCCCTCTGGCGATGAATTTAGTGGTTTCTTGGAACTTAGTTCATCGCAACGTTGTCTCGCCTGCTGAAACCGCCTCTGTCCCCTCATGTGCGTCCGTCAGCCCACCTACCCCCTAAAGACAATCCTAAGTTTTTTGTTAAAAATTTAGCAGGATTTCTTGACCTTTACTCCGTGAAGTGATACTATTTAGAGTAAAGTGCAAACAACAAAACTGCATTTAGTGCAGATAAAATCATAAGGAAAAATTAAGAGGTGTAAAAAATGAAAAACAGTTTTGATGAATTAGTAGCAAAAGTATCAGAATGTTCTAGAAAGAAAGTATCTGTAGCAGTAGCTCAGGACTCAGAAGTATTAGAAGCAGTTCGTGAAGCAAAGAAAAGAAATATTGCAGATGCTATTTTAGTTGGAGATGAAGAAAAAATCAGAGAAGTAGCGGCATCTATTGATATGGATTTAGATGGTTTTGAAATCATTAACGAACCTGATATGATTGAGGCTTCATTAAAAGCTGTTCAGCTTGTTCATGACGGAAAAGCTGATATGTATATGAAAGGTTTAATTGACACCAAAAACTTCTTAAAGAGTGTATTAAATAAAGAAGTTGGTTTGAGAACAGGAAAAGGCTTATCACATGTATGTGTATTTGAAATCAAAGGAATTGACCATTTAGTATTTTTAACAGATGTTGCCTTTATTCCTTATCCAACATTGGAAGATAAGATTACAATTATTGAAAATACAATTCCTGTAGCAAAAGCTTGCGGCGTTGAATGTCCAAAGATTGCCCCACTTGCAGCTGTAGAAGTTGTGAATCCAAAGATGCCTGTAACAGTAGAGGCAGAAGAATTAACAAAAATGTGTGAAGAAGGAAAGATTAAGGATTGTATTATTGATGGACCTTTATCCCTTGACCTGGCTATCGATCCAGAAGCTGCAAAACATAAGGGTGCATTAGACAGAAAAATCCAGGGGGATGCAGATGTATTATTATTCCCGGATATCCATGCAGGTAACCTTGTATACAAAGCATTGGTACATACAGCAGACGTAAAGAACGGATGTATCTTAACTGGAACAAAAGCTCCTGTTATCTTAACATCACGTTCTGATACATTTGAAACAAAAGTTAACTCTATTGCTCTTGCAGCAGTAGTAGCAGAAGCTATGAAAGAACAGTAGGAAGTACCTTTTGGGAATTCCTTTTGTGATAAATAATAAGGAGGCGGACAAATGTCTATTAAGAGTTTAATTATTAACCCAGGTTCTACATCAACTAAAATTGGTGTATTTGAAGATGAAACACTTTTATTTGATGAAACACTTCGTCATTCTACAGAAGAAATTTCAAAATATGCAACTATTGTTGATCAGAAAGATTTCCGTAAGGAAGTAATCTTAAGTGTTTTAAAGGAAAAGAACTTTGATATTAAGGATTTAAACGTTGTTGTAGGTCGCGGTGGTTTGTTAAAACCAATTTTAAGTGGAACATATGAAGTAACAGAAGATTTATTACAGGATTTAAATATTGGAGTGCAGGGACAGCATGCATCTAATCTTGGTGGTATCTTAGCAAAAGAAATCGCTGACGAAGTGGGTGTGCCATCTTATATTGTAGACCCTGTATGTGTAGATGAGTTATCACCAGTAGCAAGAATTTCAGGACATCCTGAACTTCCTAGAACAAGTATTTTCCATGCATTAAACCAGAAAGCAGTTGCAAAACGTTATGCAAAGGAAATCGGAAAGAAATACGAAGATTTAAATTTAATTGTAGTACATATGGGTGGTGGAGTATCAGTTGGTGCTCATGAAAATGGAAAGGTTGTAGACGTTGCCAACGCATTAGATGGTGATGGAGCATTCTCACCAGAAAGAGCAGGTTCTGTACCTCCAGGAGCATTAATTAAAATGTGCTTCAGTGGAAAATACACAGAAAAAGAAGTTTACAAGAAATTAGTTGGTAACGGTGGAACTAATGCATACCTTGGAACAAATGATATGCGTGATGTAATTGCCGGAGCAAATGAAGGAAAAGAAGAATATCAGTTAATCTTTGATGCGTTCATTTATCAGATGGCAAAACAGATCGGTGCAGCTGCTACTGTATTAAAGGGTAAAGTGGATCAAGTAATCGTAACAGGTGGTATCGCATACAGCGACCTTGTAGTAAATGCAATTAAGGAAAGAGCAGGATTTGTGGGGGAATTTACAATTTATCCTGGAGAAGATGAATTATTAGCATTAGCACAAGGAGCACTTCGTGTATTAAATGGCGAAGAAGAAGTAATGAAATACTAATAAAATTCAATATACAAAAAGAAAAAACTAGAAATAGTAAATTGCGTAAGATAATAGACCTGCTGTATTATGGCAGGTCTATCTTAGTATGAAAAGAACGAAAGGCAGACGATATGTTTAACTTAGATGCAGAAGGAAGAGAATTTTATAAAAAAGTTTTTGCTTTGGTAATTCCAATGGCATTGCAAAATCTGATTAATACAGGAATTACAACAGCGGATGTGGTGATGCTTGGAAAAGTAGGAGAAGATGTTTTATCCGGTTCTTCCCTTGCAGGACAGATACAGTTTATTTTAAGCCTTATTTTCTTTGGGATTACTTCTGGAGCTACAGTATTGACTGCACAATACTGGGGGAAAAAAGATAAAAGAACCATTGAAAAGGTTTTAGGAATTGCGTTAAGACTTTCCATTGTTACAGGAGTTTTGTTTACTGTAATAACTCTATGTTTTCCTGCACAACTGATGGGAATATTTACTTCAGAACAAGCAGTAATCGATGAAGGTGTAAAGTATTTAAAAATTGTGGCATGGACCTACCTTTTAATGTCAGTTACCATGATTTATTTAAACATTATGCGAAGTGTGGAACGAGTGATTATTTCTACCATAGTATATTTGGTATCTATGATTATAAATATAGTATTTAATGCCATATTTATTTTTGGATTGTGCGGCATGCCAGCAATGGGGATTGAAGGTGCTGCGTTGGCTACTTTGATTGCACGAGTGATGGAACTTGTGATAGTACTAGTATATGCTAAATTTATGAATCAGGATGTGCGTCTTGGTGTAGGTGATATTTTTGGAAAGAATCCAGTGTTATTTAAAGATTTTATTAAATATTCTGCACCGGTTATTATAAATGAATTAATCTGGGGAGCCGGATTTTCAGCAAATGCAGCAATTATAGGGCATTTAAACAGTTCGGCAGTAGCTGCTAATTCGGTTGCACAGGTAACAAGAAATCTGGCTACTGTGATTGTATTTGGAGTTGCAAATGCTACTTCCATTATGTTGGGCAAAGTAATTGGTGAAGGAAAAACAGAACTGGCAGAGAGATATGCAAAACGATTTATAAAACTTTCAGTAGTATTTGGATTCGCAGGGGCAATAGTTATTTTAATTGCAAGACCATTTGTGGTATCCTTTTTAAGTGTATCAGAACGATCTGCAAATTATATGGGATTTATGCTTATTTGTATGTCTGTTTATGTGTTTGCACAGGCAATAAATACTACAATGATTGTAGGTGTATTCCGGGCAGGAGGAGATACAAAAGTGGGGCTTTATATGGATGCAGGAACTATGTGGGGTGGCTCTATTTTATGTGGAGCAATTGCAGCATTTGTCTTTAAAGCACCAGTAGAACTAGTGTATATGATTATACTGGCGGATGAATTTATCAAATTACCTTTAAGCTTTATAAGATACAAACAGAAAAAATGGTTAAAGAATGTAACCAGATAGAGAAAAATGTAGGAGAGGAATAGTGAGTGGGTTATATGGAAATATATCAGGGTAAAAGTATTTTTGGTGGTATTGCTATAGGTAAAATTTATTGTTATTCCAAAGAAGAAAGAAGAGTTCGGAGGAGTACCATAAGTAATGTGGAACAGGAAATAAAGCGGTTTGAAGAGGCGAAAGGTATAGCAGTAAAGCAATTAGAAATTCTTTATCAAAAGGCTGTGAAGGAAGTGGGAGAAAAAAATGCAGAAATTTTTGAAGCTCAGTCGTTGATGATAGAAGATGAAGATTATAAAAAATCAGTTTACAATATAATAGAAAATCAGAAACTAAATGCAGAATATGCAGTTGCCATAACGGGAGATAATTTTGCAGAGATGTTTGCAGGAATGGAAGATGAATATTTTAAGGCACGTTCTATTGATGTGAAAGATATATCAGAGCGTATTATTAATGTATTGCTTGGAAAAGAAACAAAGACAGAAATCACAGAACCATCCATTATAGTGGCAAAAGATTTGGCACCTAGTGAAACAGTGCAGATGGAAAAGAAAAACATATTAGCCTTTGTTACAGAAGAAGGTTCTGTTAATTCTCACACTGCAATTTTAGCCAGAATGATGAATATTCCAGCTGTAATTGGAATTGCACTAAAAAAAGAGTGGAATGGAAAACAAGCTGTTGTAGACGGACACAAAGGTACTCTTATCATTGAACCGGATGAAGTTACATTACAGAAAGCAAGGGAAGAAAAGGAAAGAGACGAAGCAGACAAGACTTTGCTTTTGGAATTAAAAGGAAAAGAAGACATTACTAAGGATGGACGAAAAATTAACTTGTTTGCTAATATTGGAAATCCATCCGACGTAGTCAGTGTCCATGAAAATGATGCAAAAGGAATTGGATTGTTTCGAAGTGAATTTTTGTATTTGGAAAAAACAGATTTTCCAACAGAAGAAGAACAGTTCCATGCCTACAAGATGGTAGCAGAAAATATGGCAGGCAGAAAAGTAATTATCCGTACCATGGACATTGGAGCCGATAAACAGGCAGATTATTTCCAGTTGCCAAAAGAAGATAATCCAGCTATGGGCTATCGTGCCATTCGCATTTGCTTAGATGCAGATGGTGGAAATAAGGGCAAAGTAATTTTCAAAACCCAGCTAAGAGCAATCTATCGTGCCAGCACTTATGGAAATCTGGCAATTATGTTTCCTATGATTATTTCATTAGATGAAGTAAAACAGATAAAGAAAATAGTATCAGAAGTAAAAAATGAACTAAAAGAAGATGGCATCCCCTATGCAGAAATCCAACTAGGAATCATGATAGAAACTCCTGCTGCTGTCATGATTAGCGATGAATTGGCAAAAGAAGTGGATTTCTTCAGTATTGGCACCAATGATTTAACACAATATACCCTTGCTATCGACCGTCAAAATACCAGACTAGACAGCATATATGATTCTCACCATAAAGCAATACTTAAAATGATCCAGATGGTAGTAGAAAACGGACACAAAGAAAACTGCTGGGTAGGAATCTGCGGAGAATTGGCAGCGGATACAACATTAACTAAGACCTTTGTAGATATGGGCATAGATGAACTTTCTGTGGCACCATCTATGGTGTTGAAAGTAAGGAAAGCAATTCGGAGTATTTAAATATTAGGAGGGGGGACATACGGACGCCTAGAAGCGGCATCAATACTGCCTAAGAAGACAGAGACAACACTTCGGTGAACTAACTATTAACTACGACTAAGACTCTCGGGGGAGGACCTGGAGTCTAAGTCTTCGTAAATAGTGGATTTCACCTACGTTAAGGATGTCTCTTGATTGTCTTCTTAGGCAGTATTGGTGCCGCTTCTCGGCTGTGAGTTGAAAACGCCAGTAAAAGAGAAATGATAGTTACTAGTTTGCACCAAAATCATTTCCCTGTCCTGCCATGTGCGTCCGTCCGAGAACAACCACCTCCCTATACGAATTCCCCTATTTTATGGATAAAGCTCCCCAATACGTGTAATTCCAACATAAATCCCAGAAATTTCATACCAAGTAGGATAATCCACCACTCCTGTTACCGGCAATCCGAAAATCCTCTGAAATTCCCTCACTGCTTCCGCTGTGGCAGGTCCATAAATACCATCTGGATTGATTTTAGGGATAGCAGTATAAGTCTGTGCAATTCGATTAAGTTGCTCCTGCATTTGTCGTACCTTGGCACCATTAGAACCAATGGTCAGATTGTAACCCGGCCAAGAAGAAGGAATGCCAGAGATTTGTTCAGCAGTATTGATGTACATGTCATCCCCATAATAGTAACGAATAATTTCAATTGGAGAATACCCCTGGTCCCCAAGATATTTGCTGCCCCACTGGGTCATCCAGCCTCTGTCTAAACACTGTACTTGCTGACCATCGCAGTACTGGGTTAAAATAGGTTGTCGGACATTAGGACGTGATAAATAGTTGGCAAAAAGTTCATCCACGATATAAGAAATATTTTCATAAATATTTCGTCCATGAATCCATTTATGGTCATAGGCAGTAGAAGAAGTAATGGTAAAATCATATCCTTTGTTTCTATACCACTCGGTATATACTCTATTCAAGGTAAAAGAGAGAATAGCAAGCACATTAGCACGAATGGTAGAATCAGACCAGGTGGCATAGATTTCACTGCTAGCCACATTTTTAATGTAATCCTTGAAACGTACATAGTAGTCTTTTGCAGAATTATCTCTTGGAGGACCATCATGTACGATTACATATTCAGGAACCACCACTCTGCTTAATACAATTTCTCCTGTTTCGGAGACCGGTTTAATTTCATCTTCCGGAATTTTGGGAGGATAATCTCCATAAAGAGTGTGAGGACCAATGACAATGCGTTCTTCCGGAGCAGCTTCTTCTAAAGGAATAAGAGTTACATTCTGGATTGCTTGTTCATTTGGAAGTAATTCAATACCACTGATATTAACAGGTTCATAGCCTTCCGCAGTTACTTCAATGGTATATTCGGCATAAGGCTGGTTCTGCTGGGTAGGCTCCATACTATATTCTAAAGGGGGAGTAGAAAGAGTGATGTTTTCTGTCTGCCCTGAAACGTCAGAAGAAAGGGTTTCTAAAACATCTCCGGGTTGACCTGTATAAGAAAGTTTAATGGAAGCTCCTTCAATAGGGATCTCTCCTGTTTCAGAACGAATATTGATAATAAGATTTCCTTGATCTACTTGATTGGTAGTATCCTGCTGCATGTATAGTCTAGACATAAAATAAAAACCTCATATATAGTATCAAATTAATAATATATATGAGGTGATGGGAGATATTATGATAATTATAATACCTTTTCGTTAGTATAATCTGCTTTGGCAATTGTAGTATTATCATTTAATTTAGAGGCATATAGAAATCCAGTAATTAAAATGGCTGCCACGCCTATTCCGATAATAATATAATTGCCAATTTTCTTCTTTGGAACATCCACATACTTAAATTCATTATTATTACGATACTTCATAAGTGACATCCTTTCAAAATCGCTGTACCCATTTACGAAATTTAGTGTAACAAAAAAGTGTGAAAAAAGCTTTAAATCCCAATAGAAATTTTCTTAAGAAAATCAAAAGAAAAAATATAATACAAGAAAAAACAAAAACTGTGAAAAAACGGTTGAAAAATGTAGTATAATATGATAGAATTTTTACAATTTGAGCAAATTCAAAATAAGAAAGGACAAGGGTGTATTACATGAAAGCTTTTCTGATACTTGAGGACGGAACTACATTTACAGGAACCAGCATAGGTTCTACAAAAGAAGTTATTAGCGAGATCGTTTTTAACACATCTATGACAGGTTATTTAGAAGTATTAACAGATCCATCTTATGCCGGACAGGCAGTTGTTATGACATATCCTTTGATTGGTAATTATGGTATTTGCCGTGAAGATATGGAATCTTTAAAACCATGGCCGGACGGCTATATTGTACGTGAACTTTCAAGACTTCCAAGCAATTTCCGAAGTGAAGACACAATTCAGCATTTCTTAGAGGAAAACGATATTCCTGGAATTGCAGGTATAGATACCAGAGCCCTTACAAAAATTTTGAGAGAAAAGGGTACCATGAACGGAATGATTACCACAAATGAAAATTATAATTTAGATGAAATTCTTCCTAAATTAAAAGCTTATAAGACCGGAAATGTGGTAGAAAAGGTTACATGTGCTGAAAAGAAAGTAATCGAAGGTAATGGAAAAAAAGTTGCATTAATGGACTTTGGTGCAAAAGACAATATTGCAAAAAGCTTAAATGAAAGAGGTTGCCAAGTGACAATTTATCCTGCTGGAACAAAAGCAGAAGAAATTATTGCAGACAATCCGGACGGAATTATGCTTTCTAACGGCCCTGGAGATCCAAAGGACTGTGGAGCAATTATTGATGAAATTAAGAAATTGTACGACACAAATCTTCCTATTTTTGCTATCTGTTTAGGACATCAGTTAATGGCACTTGCAACAGGTGCTGATACACACAAGATGAAGTATGGTCATAGAGGTGGAAATCATCCGGTAAAAGACTTAGAAACCAACCGAGTATATATTTCTTCCCAGAACCATGGTTATGTGGTAGATATGGATAAAATGAATCCGGAAGTGGCAGAAGCAAGTTTTGTGAACGTAAATGACGGAACAGTAGAAGGATTAAAATATAAAAACAAAAATATTTTTACTGTACAGTTCCATCCGGAAGCATGTCCGGGACCACAGGACAGCGCATTTCTATTTGACAGATTTATGAAGATGATGGAGGTAGCGGAATAATGCCTAAAAATCCTAATATTAAAAAAGTATTGGTTATTGGTTCTGGTCCAATTGTAATTGGTCAGGCGGCAGAATTTGATTATGCAGGAACACAGGCTTGCCGTTCCTTGAAAGAAGAAGGAATTGAAGTAGTCTTAATAAACTCAAACCCTGCAACGATCATGACAGATAAAGATATTGCGGATAAAGTATATATCGAACCATTGACAACAAAGGTAGTAGAACAGCTGATTATTAAGGAAAAGCCAGACAGTGTGCTTCCAACGCTTGGTGGACAGGCTGCATTAAACTTGGCAATGGAATTAGATGAATCCGGTTTCTTAAAAGAACATAATGTAAAATTAATTGGTACCACACCGGAAACCATTAAAAAAGCAGAAGATCGTGAAATGTTCAAAGAAACTATGGAAAAAATTGGAGAACCATGTGCTCCTTCTGAAATTGTGCATACAGTAGAAGCCGGTATAGAATTTACTAATAAAATCGGATATCCGGTTGTGCTTCGTCCTGCTTATACCTTAGGTGGAAGCGGTGGTGGTATTGCCCACAATGAAGAAGAATTGGTAAATATTCTTTCTAACGGACTTCGTTTAAGTCGTGTAGGACAGGTTTTAGTGGAACGTTGTATTGCAGGATGGAAAGAAGTAGAATATGAAGTAATGCGTGACAGCAATGGAAACTGCATTACTGTATGTAACATGGAAAATATTGACCCGGTAGGAGTTCATACTGGTGACAGTATTGTTGTGGCACCATCTCAGACATTAGGTGATAAAGAATACCAGATGTTAAGAAGCTCTGCCCTTAACATTATCAGCGAATTAAATATTACTGGTGGATGTAACGTTCAGTATGCATTAAATCCGGAAAGTTTTGAATATTGTGTTATTGAAGTTAACCCTCGTGTAAGCCGTTCTTCTGCACTGGCTTCTAAAGCAACTGGTTATCCTATTGCAAAAGTATCTGCAAAGATTGCGATTGGTTATACTTTAGATGAAATTGAAAACTCAATTACAGGAAAAACTTATGCAAGTTTTGAACCTACCTTAGATTATTGTGTAGTTAAAATTCCACGTCTTCCATTTGATAAATTTATCATGGCAAAACGTACCCTTACTACACAGATGAAAGCTACCGGAGAAGTTATGAGTATTTGTACTAACTTTGAAGGTGCGTTGATGAAAGCACTTCGCTCACTGGAGCAGCATGTAGACAGTTTAATGTCTTATGACTTTAGTGACTTGGATAACGTACAGTTAGAAGAAGCACTTCACAGAGTAGATGACAGACGAATCTTTGTAATTGCAGAAGCTTTAAGAAGAGGGGTATCTTACGAAAAAATCAATGAAATCACAAAGATTGATAGTTGGTTTATTGATAAATTAGCTATTTTAGTAGAAATGGAAAACAACTTAAGAAGAGAACCTCTTACAAAAGAATTACTGGCAGAGGCTAAGAGAATTGAATTCCCTGATAATGTAATTGCAAAACTTACAGGTAAAGAAGAAAGTGAAATCAAGGCATTAAGAGATGAATATGGAATTAAAGCTGCCTTTAAGATGGTAGATACCTGTGCAGCAGAATTTGAAGCAACTACTCCATATTACTATTCCTGCTTTGGAAGTGAAAATGAAGTAATTGAAACAAAAGAAAAGAAGAAAGTATTAGTACTTGGTTCCGGACCAATCCGTATTGGACAGGGTATTGAATTTGACTACTGTTCTGTACATTCTACTTGGGCATTTAAGAATGAAGGATGGGAAACTATTATTGTAAACAATAACCCGGAAACAGTAAGTACTGACTTCGATATTGCAGATAAATTGTATTTTGAGCCATTAACAGCTGAAGATGTGGAAAGTATTGTAGAAATTGAAAAACCAGACGGTGCAGTAGTGCAGTTTGGTGGACAGACTGCAATCAAATTAACAGAAGCGTTAATGAAAATGGGAGTCCCAATTCTTGGAACTTCAGCAGAAAATGTAGATGCAGCAGAAGATAGAGAAATCTTTGACCAGATTCTGGAAGACTGTTGTATCCCAAGACCGGCAGGAAAGACTGTATTTACAGCAGAAGAAGCAAAGGCAGCAGCGAAAGAATTAGGATATCCAGTATTAGTAAGACCTTCTTATGTATTAGGGGGACAGGGTATGCAGATTGCCATTTCTGATGATGATATTGATGAATTTATCGGAATTATCAATCGAATTGCACAGGAGCATCCAATCTTAGTAGATAAGTATTTGGTAGGTAAGGAAATCGAAGTAGATGCTGTTTGCGACGGTGAAGATATTTTAATTCCTGGTATTATGGAACATATCGAAAGAGCCGGAGTACACTCTGGAGATAGTATCTCTGTATATCCTGCACAGTCTATTACAGAAAAACAGAAAAAAATTATTGTAGAATATACCAGAAAGTTAGCTAAAGCATTGCATGTAGTTGGGCTTATCAACATTCAGTTTATTGCCTTTGGAGAAGAGATTTATGTAATCGAAGTAAATCCTCGTTCCAGCCGTACTGTACCATATATCTCAAAAGTAACGGGTATTCCAATTGTAGAACTTGCTACAAAAGTAATTATTGGAAATACCATTAAAGGACTTGGATATACACCTGGATTACAGAAAGAAGCAGATTATATTGCAATTAAGATGCCTGTATTCTCCTTTGAAAAACTTCGTGGAGCAGATATCAGCCTTGGACCTGAAATGAAGTCTACCGGTGAAGTGCTTGGTATTGCTACAACCTTTGAAGAAGCATTATATAAAGCTTTCTTAGGAGCTGGCTTTAGTCTTCCAAAACATAAACAGATGATTATTACTGTAAAAGATGCAGACAAATTGGAAGCAGTAGACATTGCAAAACGTTTTGAAGCTTTAGGATACAAGATTTATGCTACAAGAAGCACTGCAAGAGTATTAAATGAAAATGGTGTAAAAGCTTCTAAAGTAAATAAAATTGAACAGGAATCACCAAACCTTATGGATTTAATTTTAGGACATAAGATTGACCTTGTTATTGATACTCCAACCAATGGACGTGACAAGAGTAGGGATGGTTTCTTAATCAGAAGAAATGCTATTGAAACAGGTGTAAACTGTCTTACCAGCCTAGATACAGCAGAAGCTCTGGTAACCAGTATGGAAACAGCTGACAGACAGCATTTAACATTGATTGATATTGCAACTGTTAAAAATATATAAAAGTTACAAAAGAATATCCCTTACAGGGATATTCTTTCGTGCTGTTTAGGAAATAATATTTACAAAGTCATAGAAATCAAAAGATACGCATATATATAAAAGGAGTTTGTGGAATGAAGAATTTACTTATTGCACAGTCAGGTGGACCAACAGCAGCAATTAATGCAACGGTTGCGGGAATTGTTACCGGGGCAGGTGCCAGCGGAAAAATTGACAAGATTTATGGCGCAGTAAACGGTATCAAAGGTGTTTTAGAAGAAAAGTTTGTATCTTTAAATGTAGTGTTAAAAGATATGGGCTGTGTGGAGCTTTTGTGCCACACTCCGGCGGCAGCATTAGGTTCTTGTCGTTTTAAACTGGATAGTGTGGAAGAAAATAAAGAACAGTATGAAAGAATTGTAGAGGTACTGAGAAAATATGATATTGGGTATTTTATTTATATTGGTGGAAACGATTCCATGGATACTGTAGATAAGTTATCCAGATATTGTATTATGAATGATATTGAAGATATTAAAGTAGTAGGTGCACCGAAAACAATTGATAATGACCTGGTAGCTACCGATCATTGTCCGGGATTTGGTTCTGCGGCCAAATATATTGCAACCACATTCTGCGAACTGGAAAGAGATTGTAATGTTTACGATATGCCAGCGGTTACCATTGTAGAAGTTATGGGAAGAAATGCCGGCTGGCTTACTGCTTCTTCGGCTCTCTCCAGATTAAATGGAGCAGATGGTCCTAGTTTAATTTATCTTTGCGAACGGGAATTTGATATTGACATGTTCATTGAAGATGTAAAAGAGAAATTAAAAACCAAACCAGCTATTCTGGTTGCTGTTAGTGAAGGAATTAAGAATAAAGATGGTATTTATATATCAGAGAGTGAGCAAAGTGGTGCTACTGATGTATTTGGCCATAGTTATCTTGCAGGTGCTGCGAGAGTATTAGAAAAGGCAGTAAGAGAAAAAATTGGCTGCAAGGTACGTTCTGTAGAATTGAATCTGATGCAAAGGTGTGCGGCTCATGTGGCAAGTGCAACAGATATTGCAGAATCTAAGATGTTAGGAATTCATGCATTCCAGTGTGCTATAGAAGGAATGACAGGAGTTATGGCTTCCATTATTCGTACCAATTCTAATCCATACGAAGTGATTTTTAGAAGGGTTAGAGTGAATCAGGTGGCAAATCAGGAGAAAACAGTTCCATTAGAGTGGATTAATGAAGCAGGGAATGACATTGCAGAAGAAATGATGGAATATCTTACACCGTTAATTCAGGGGGAAGTACATTCTGTATTTGAGAATGGTATTCCGAAACATATTACATTATATTAAACATTGGAAAAATAAGGAAAATTCAAAAGAAAAGGACTTTGTATTGCAAAAATGTTACAAAGTCCTTAAATTTTGTTTAAAATGCAAAAAAATGAAGTTAAAAATTAGGAAATTGTACACATTTTTAACAAAAAAAACTTTATTTTTTCGAAAAGAAGTGTTATAGTATAGTTACAAAAAGAAACAGTTATGAAATAACTGAGGGGGTACTTTTTAGAAATAGAAAGTATAGGGAAACAATGGAGTATGAATTTTTTTGAAAGGAGGATTATTATGGGACATGATGTAGTTCGTGGATATGTGAACATGCAGAATGGAGAACGCCAAAGTGTTTATTTCCGTAATACAGATGGTAACATTGCAAGTTTTATTGCAAAGAATGCAGGTGAGGACAATCGCATTGCAGTGGAAAACATTTTTGGGAGAACAATTATTAAAACGGTAGGATTAAATGGAGCTTTTGATGGAGTTCAGTCAGCAATTAAAAAAGTTGGTGCAGAACTTGAGTTGATTAAAAGTGGTGTGAAAGAAGCTGGAGAATTTGAATGTTACGAATTAAGTAGCATTATTGGATACGAAGGTATGTGTGAGCACTTTAACTAATAGAGAGATATAGTTATCAATAGCAATGACAGAAAACTGAGAGGGGCTGTCATTGCTTTTTTTTTATAATAGTTGTATAATGAAAAGACATGAGTAAAAATAATCGGAACATTTACCAGGAGGCAATATGAAGAAGATAATTGATCTAATTACAGAAGAAGCTGCAAAAGCATTTAAAGAATGTGGACATGAAGAAAAATATGGAATGATTAGTGTTTCTAACAGACCGGATTTATGTGAATATCAGTGTAATGGTGCTATGGCGGCTGCAAAAGCTTATAAAAAAGCTCCTATTATGATTGCAAATGAAGTAGTAGAAAAGCTGAAAGAACACAAGATGTTTGAAATGGTAGAAGCTGTAATGCCAGGATTCATCAATATGAAACTAGATATGGAATTTTTAAAAGAATATATGAATGAGATGCTGGCATCTGAAAATTATGGATGTGAAAAAGCAGAACAGGCGAAAACCATTATGATAGATTATGGCGGTCCAAATGTGGCGAAGCCATTACATGTAGGCCATTTGCGTTCTGCCATTATTGGAGAAAGCATTAAGAGAATGGGTCGTTTTATGGGACATAAGGTTATCGGAGATGTGCATTTAGGTGACTGGGGGCTTCAGATGGGATTGATTATTACAGAATTAAAGAAGCGTCAGCCGGATTTAGTATATTTTGATGAAAGTTTTCAAGGAGAATATCCAAAGGATGCACCCTTTACCATCAGTGAGTTAGAAGAAATCTATCCAGCTGCCAGTGCATATTCAAAAGAGCATCCGGAATACAAAGAGGAAGCTATGCAGGCAACTTATTTGTTACAGCATGGAAGCAGAGGATATCAGGCACTTTGGAATCATATTCTGGAAATCTCTGTAAATGACTTAAAGAAAAACTATGAAAAATTAAATGTAGAATTTGATTTATGGAAAAAAGAATCTGATGCACAGCCTTATATTCCGGAAATGGTACAGTATATGAAAGATAATGGCTATGCTTATTTAAGCGATGGAGCATTGGTGGTGGATGTAAAAGAAGAAAGTGATACTAAAGAAATTCCGCCATGTATGATATTAAAGTCAGATGGAGCTTCTTTATACAATACCACGGATTTAGCTACTATTGTAGAACGTATGAAGTTGTTTGACCCGGATGAAATTATCTATGTGGTAGATAAGCGTCAGGAATTGTATTTTGAACAGGTATTTCGTTGTGCAAGAAAGACAAAGCTGGTAAAAGAGAATACAGGTTTACGTTTTCTTGGATTTGGTACCATGAATGGGAAAGATGGAAAGCCATTTAAAACAAGAGCAGGTGGTGTAATGCGCCTAGAACACCTGATTGGTGAAATTAATGAGGAAATGTACCAGAAGATTACACAAAACCATGAAGTAGAGCCGGAAGAAGCTAAAAATACAGCACAAATTGTAGGACTTTCTGCAATTAAATATGGAGACCTGTCAAATCAGGCTTCCAAAGATTATGTGTTTGATATTGACAGATTTACTTCTTTTGAAGGAAATACTGGTCCATATATTCTGTATACCATTGTTCGAATTAAGTCTATTTTAAACAAATATATGGAGCAGGGCGGTAAAGTAGAGAATATAAAGGCTGTGAAGTTTGATTCATCCAATGAAAGTGTAAAAAGTCTTCTTTTGGAAACTGCAAGATTTAATGGGGTAATTGAAAATGCCTTTGCAGAAATAGCACCGCATAAAGTGTGTTGTTATATTTACAATCTTGCAAATACATTTAATCATTTTTACCATGAAACTAAAATTTTGGGAGAAGAAGAGGAAGAAACAAAAGAAAGCTACATTGCATTGCTTGTGTTAACTGAAAAAGTTCTGGAATGCTGTATTGATGTATTAGGATTTGAAGCGGCGGAGAGAATGTAATGTATAGAATTATAATTATAAGTGGGGGCAGGCTCGAAAAAGAGTCTGCACTTGCTTTTTTGGGAAAAAATTCAGCAGAAATTGTGATTGGAGTAGATGGTGGCTTGAGATTCTGCTACGAAAACAAGGTAGTACCTAATTACATTGTGGGAGATTTTGATACCATAGAACCGGAAATTTTAAAGATATTTTCTGATAATCCAAAGATTCAGATGGTGAAATACCAGCCGGAAAAAGATTTGACAGATACCCAGGCGGCAGTGGAACTGGCAATAAAGTTGTTGGGGGGGAAGGAAGGAGAAGATGTGGCAGAAATTATCCTGTTGGGTGGTATTGGAAGCAGAATGGATCATACCCTTGCAAATATAGGCTGTCTTCAGTATGCACAAAAGCAAAAAGTTTTTATGAAGATAGTAGATGGCAATAATTGTATGTATCTATATGATAAATCGTTTTTTCTGCGAAAAGAATGTCTTATATATCAGGATTATCTTTCTTTGATTGCGTTAGAAGGCGGTGTGTCAGAACTAACTATAAAGGGAATGAAGTACAATACAGACAAGATTTATTTGGAACCTTTGAGTAGCCTGGGAGTCAGCAATGAAATGGTGGGAGATAAGGCAGAAATTATCTTTTCATCCGGAGTTTTGCTGGTGATAGAATCAAAAGATTGAAAAAACTGGAATTAGTGTTAGAAAGCAAAATAGAAAGTAGGATATTAGAAAAATAAGTTGTAACAAATGTTTGAATAATTTAGACAATATTTATAGGATTTACTAAAATTTGGATTTGTTGAAAAAAAGTTTTAAAATAATAACTGGGAAATATGAAGAAAAAAGGGAATAGTTGTGTCTATTCCCTTTTTAACTTTCTTAAATGTCAGATAATTTAAAAGGTAAATAATAAGTTGACAAATAATCTGACAACTATGGCAGAAAATGGTATTTACAACTCAAAAAAAAAGTAGTATAGTGGAAAAGGATTCAGTAAGACATAAGGGAAAACACAGTGAAAGGAAGGAATGCAGAGTGAAAAAGTTAAATTCTAATGTATCACAGCAGGGATTGTATGATGAAAGATTTGAACATGACAACTGTGGTATTGGTGCAGTAGTAAACATTAAAGGAATCAAAACTCATCAGACCGTAGAAAATGCATTAAAGATTGTAGAAAATCTGGAGCATAGAGCAGGTAAGGATGCAGAAGGTAAAACAGGTGATGGTGTAGGGATTCTTTTACAGATTTCACACAAGTTTTTCTCAAAGGCAGCGAAGGAGGAAGGAATTAAACTTGGCGACGAGAGAGATTATGGTGTAGGTATGTTTTTCTTCCCAAAGGATGAATTAAAACGTAAACAGGCAATGAAAATGTTTGAAATCATTGTGAATAAAGAAGGCATGGAATTTCTGGGATGGAGAACTGTTCCAACAGAACCAACAATCCTTGGACAAAAAGCAATTGATTGTATGCCATGTATCATGCAGGGATTTGTAAAACGTCCGGAAGAAGTTGCACAGGGAATTGACTTTGACCGCCGACTTTATATTGTAAGAAGAATCTTTGAACAAAGTGTAGATGAAACTTATGTTCCATCTTTGTCCAGTAGAACCATTGTTTATAAAGGGATGTTTTTAGTAGACCAGTTACGTTTGTTCTTTAAGGATTTGCAGAATCCGGATTATGAATCTGCTATAGCAACGGTACATTCACGTTTTAGTACCAATACAAACCCAAGCTGGGAACGTGCTCATCCAAACCGTTTTATTGTACACAATGGTGAAATTAACACCATTCAGGGAAATGCAGATAAGATGTTGGCCCGTGAAGAAACCATGGAATCCAGTAAGCTTCAGGGGGAACTTCATAAAGTGCTTCCGGTAGTTAATACAGCAGGTTCTGACTCCGCTATGTTAGATAATACATTGGAATTCCTTGTAATGTCAGGAATGGACTTGCCTTTAGCAGTTATGATTACCATTCCGGAACCATGGGAAAACAATAAAAATATAGATCAGAAAAAACGAGATTTTTATCAGTATTATGCAACCATGATGGAACCATGGGATGGCCCGGCATCTATCCTCTTTAGTGATGGAGATATTATGGGGGCAGTACTTGACAGAAACGGTCTTCGTCCATCCCGTTACTACATAACAGAAGATGATTATTTGATTCTTTCTTCCGAAGTAGGGGTTATGGATGTAGAACAGACAAAAGTAGTAATAAAAGAAAGACTTCGTCCGGGAAAAATGCTTTTGGTAGATACGGTGAAGGGTGAAGTAATTGATGATGAAACTATCAAATCCAGATATGCAGAAAGTCAGCCATATGGTGAATGGTTAGACCGTAATCTGGTACATTTGAAAGATTTGAAAATACCAAATCAGAAAGTACCAGAAATGGGTCCGGAACAGCGTGCCAGATTACAGAAAACCTTTGGATACACTTATGAAGAATATAAGAGCTCTATTTTACCAATGGCATTAAATGGTTCAGAATCTATTGCAGCCATGGGTGCAGATGCAGCACTTCCGGCATTATCAGAAAAGTATCAGCCATTATTTAACTACTTTAAGCAGTTATTTGCTCAGGTTACCAATCCACCAATTGATGCCATTCGTGAAGAGGTAGTTACTTCCACCAGCGTATACATTGGAGAAGATGGAAACCTTTTAGAGGATACCGCAGAAAACTGTCATGTATTAAAAGTTAAGAACCCAATTCTTACCAATACTGACATTTTAAAGATTAAAAGTATGAAAGTAGAAGGTCTAAAGGTAGAAGAAATACCAATTACTTACTATAAGAATACCAGTTTGGAAAAAGCGATTGACCGTTTGTATGTGGAAGTGGACAGAGCTCACAGGGAAGGGGCAAATATACTGATTCTTTCTGATAGAGAGGTAGATGAAAATCATGTGCCAATTCCATCATTGCTTGCAGTGTCAGCAGTACATCAGCATCTGGTACGCACAAAGAAAAGAACAAGCGTTGCTATGATTCTGGAAAGTGGAGAACCAAGAGATGTGCATCATTTTGCTACATTGTTGGGATATGGTGCCTGTGCCATAAATCCATATCTTGCACAGGAAACAATTAAGGAATTAATTGAAAACAACATGTTACAAAAAGATTATTATGCAGCAGTGGATGATTATAATAATGCCATTGTTCATGGAATTGTAAAAATAGCTTCCAAAATGGGTATTTCTACCATTCAGTCCTACCAGGGATCACAGATTTTTGAAGCAGTAGGAATTGATAAAGATGTAGTAGACAAATATTTCACAGATACCGTAAGCCGTATTGGTGGTATTGACTTAAAGGATATTGCAGAAGATGTAGAAAGCTTACATTCTACCGCATTTGATCCATTAGGATTAGAAGTAGATTTAACTTTAGACAGCGTTGGAAAGCATAAGATGAGAAGTGGTGGAGAAGAACATTTATACAATCCACAGACCATTCATCTGTTACAGCAGTCAACAAAGCTTGGCGATTATAAATTATTTAAAGAATATACCAGCCTTGTAAATAAGGAAGATATGGCAGGAAACCTTCGTGGACTTATGGAGTTTAATTATCCTAAGAAGGGAATTTCCATTGATGAAGTAGAAAGTGTAGATTCTATTGTAAAAAGATTTAAGACAGGGGCTATGTCCTATGGTTCTATTTCGCAGGAAGCCCACGAAACTCTAGCTATTGCTATGAATAAAATTCAAGGTAAATCCAATAGTGGGGAAGGCGGAGAAAGTTTAGAACGTCTTACTGTTGGAAAAGATGGATTAAATAAATGTTCTGCTATTAAGCAGGTGGCATCCGGACGTTTTGGTGTTACTTCCAGATATTTGGTAAGTGCACAGGAAATTCAGATTAAAATGGCACAGGGAGCAAAACCTGGGGAAGGTGGACACTTACCTGGTGGAAAAGTATATCCATGGATAGCAAAAACAAGACACTCTACATCGGGTGTAGGGTTGATTTCACCACCACCACACCATGATATTTATTCTATTGAAGATTTGGCACAGTTAATTTATGACTGTAAAAATGCAAACAAAGATGCAAGAATTTCTGTAAAATTAGTTTCTGAAGCCGGAGTAGGTACTGTTGCAGCCGGTGTTGCAAAAGCCGGAGCACAAGTAATTCTGATTTCAGGTTATGACGGAGGTACTGGTGCAGCACCTAAGAGTTCTATTCATAATGCGGGTCTTCCATGGGAAATTGGTTTGGCAGAAACTCATCAGACATTGATTATGAATGGACTTCGTAACAAAGTTCGTATTGAAACAGATGGTAAGCTGATGAGTGGACGTGATGTTGCTATTGCAGCATTATTGGGTGCAGAAGAATTTGGATTTGCCACAGCTCCATTGGTAACTATGGGTTGCGTTATGATGAGAGTATGTAACTTAGATACCTGTCCGGTAGGTGTAGCCACACAGAATCCGGAACTTCGTAAGAGATTTAAAGGAAAACCGGAATATGTAATTAACTTTATGAAGTTTGTAGCAGAAGAACTTCGTGAATATATGGCGAAACTGGGTGTAAGAACAGTGGATGAACTGGTTGGAAGAACGGATTTGCTGAAAGTGAAAGATAACTTAGGTGAAAGAGCTTCTAAGATTGATTTATCCGGTATTTTGAACAATCCATATGCTAAGGAAAAGAAAGTTATTTTCGATCCAAAACAAGTATATGACTTTAAGTTAAATGAAACAGCAGATGAAACAGTATTGTTAAAACAGTTTAAATCTGCACTAGATAGTAAGCAGAAGAGAAGTATTCAATTAGATGTTACCAATACGGACCGTTCTTTCGGAACAATCTTTGGTTCTGAAATTACAAAGAAATATGGCGATACTTTAGACGCAGATACCTTTACTGTAAAATGTAATGGTGCCGGTGGACAAAGTTTTGGAGCATTTATTCCAAAAGGACTTACATTGGAATTGGTTGGTGATAGTAATGACTACTTCGGAAAAGGACTTTCCGGTGGTAAGTTAATTGTTTATCCTCCAACAGGAATTCAGTTTAAACAGGATGAGAATATCATTATTGGTAACGTTGCTTTATATGGTGCAACCAGTGGAGAAGCTTACATTAATGGTGTAGCAGGAGAACGTTTCTGCGTTCGTAATTCCGGTGCTATTGCGGTAGTAGAAGGTGTTGGAGAACATGGATGTGAATACATGACTGGTGGTCGTGTAGCCGTTCTTGGTAAAACAGGAAAGAACTTTGCAGCAGGTATGAGCGGTGGTGTTGCTTATGTATTAGATGAAGATAGCGAACTTTACATGAAGTTGAATAAAGCAATGGTTTCCATTGAAGAAATTACAAATAAATATGATGTAGTAGAATTAAAAGATATGATTCAGGCACATGTGGCTTATACCAATTCTGAAAAAGGTAAGTTAATTCTGGATAACTTTAAAGAATATTTACCTAAGTTTAAGAAGATTATTCCTCATGATTACAAACGTATGTTAAATACCATTGTGCAGATGGAAGAAAAAGGTTTAAGCAGCGAACAGGCACAGATTGAAGCATTTTACGCAAATAGAGGATAAGGAGGGAAAAAAATGGGAAAACCAACAGGATTTATGGATTACGATAGAGAAACAAGTAAGGCAGTAAAACCAACAGAAAGAATTAAAAACTTTAACGAATTTCACACCCCTCTTTCCAAAGAACAGCAACAGACACAGGGTGCCCGATGTATGGCATGTGGTGTACCATTTTGTCAGTCAGGTATGAATATAATGGGGATGACTTCCGGTTGTCCTCTCCATAACCTGGTTCCGGAATGGAATGATTTGGTATATCTTGGAAACTGGAAAGAAGCCTATAACCGTTTAAAGAAAACGAACAATTTTCCTGAATTTACATCCAGAGTATGTCCTGCCCTTTGTGAAGCAGCATGTACCTGTGGACTGAATGGAGATGCAGTTTCTGTAAAAGAAAACGAGTATGGGATTGTTGAAAACGCTTATGCACAAGGATATGCCGATCCAAAGCCACCAAAAGTACGTACTGGAAAAAAAATCGCAGTAGTAGGTTCCGGTCCATCAGGACTTGCAGCAGCAGATCAGTTAAATAAACGCGGTCATCAGGTAACTGTATTTGAAAGAGATGACCGTATTGGTGGACTTTTGATGTACGGAATTCCAAATATGAAGTTAGAAAAGCACATTATTGACCGTAAGGTGGAAGTGATGAAGGCAGAGGGAATTGAATTTGTAACCAGTGCTAATATAGGAAAAGATGTGAAAGCTTCTAAGATTTTAAAGGAATATGATAAAGTAATCTTAGCATGTGGTTCTTCTAATCCAAGAGATATTAATGTTCCGGGAAGAGATGCAAAAGGGATTTATTTTGCAGTAGATTTCTTAAAGGCTACCACAAAGAGTTTATTGGATTCTCAGTTAAAAGATGGGAAATACATCTCTGCTAAGGGTAAAAAAGTTGTAATTATTGGTGGTGGTGATACGGGTAATGACTGTGTGGGAACTGCAATTCGTCATGGTGCTGCTAGCGTAGTCCAGCTTGAAATGATGCCAAAACTTCCGGATAAAAGAGCAGAAAACAATCCATGGCCGGAATGGCCAAAAGTCTGTAAAACGGATTATGGTCAGGAAGAAGCCATTGCAGTATTTGGTCAGGACCCAAGAATTTATCAGACTACTGTAAAAGAATTTGTAAAGGATAAAAACGGAAATTTAACAAAAGTAGTTACTGTGAAATTAGAACAGAAACAGGATGAAAAAACAGGCAGAATGATTATGAGTGAAGTTGCTGGAAGCGAAACTACATTAGAAGCTGATATTGTTTTAATTGCTGCCGGATTCCTTGGATGTCAGAAATATGTAGCAGATGCCTTTGGGGTTACATTAAATGAAAGAACGAATGTGGCAACAGAAACAGGAAAATACAATACAAACGTGGATAATGTATTTGTTACAGGCGATATGCACAGAGGACAGTCTTTGGTAGTATGGGCAATTCGTGAAGGCAGAGAAGTTGCTCAGGCAGTAGATTTAAGCCTTATGGGATATACAAATCTTTCTGTACAGTAAGAAAATTCAAATTGAATAAATAAATCATGATGAAAAGCCATTGGTGGAATTTTATGAAAACATGAAATTCCGCTGATGGTTTTTTATTTAAAATTGCATAAAAGGTGGGGAATTGCATAGAATAAATAATGCAAGAAAAAAACATGCAACAATTTGTGATAAAATGTTGCATGTTATTTACATAATATATATCGGTGGTGTTTTAGAAAACTTTAGAGGGAAATTCAAAAAAATTAAATTTTTTTTGAGTATGAAAAAAGGACTCTCAAAAAAGAGAGTCCCAGTGTGGGTGAATTTTAATAATTCAGTAAAGGCTTATACATTAGGTATGTTAGTTGTTTAGTTAATTTTCATCTTCGAAATCTAAGCTATGAAGATTAATACCAAAACTTTCAAGTTTAACCCTAGTAGTTTTGATTTCATAATCTAACACTTTATTTTCATGACCATTATTGGCCCTTTTAATTGCTTGTAGTGCATATGAAATTTGAAAACAATATAATTTAGAAAAAGTTTATACTATTCGTTATTTTCACGAAAACAAATAGTATAAACAAAAAACGGTTTATAAAGTTACTTTAAAAAAGGTTTCATCTTTGTCATCCTGATCGATGTCCAGATAGCGTTTGGTGATTTGATAAGAAGAATGATTGTATATATTCATTAGAATTGCAGGGGGAATTCCTTGTTTCGAAGCTTGATATCCAAAGGTTTTACGCATGGAGTGGCAGCCAATAACACCATCAATTCCAACAGCATCAGCAGCGTGTTTCACAATACGATATGCCTGATAGCGGCTTAAATGAGTAGTGTTGTCTTTGGGACTTGGAAATAGAAAGTCTTTTTCAGTAATATGAGAGAATGACCCTTTATATAGAAGTAACGCAGAAATTATACTGGAATTGAGAGCAATCCTATTTCTTTTTCCGGTTTTGGATTCTGTAATTTCCAAATGTTTCTTAAAAGATTCTTTTTTAAAATCAAATACATCAGCCCAGCAGACAGTTAATAAATCGCTGATTCTTAAGGCTGTATTTAATCCGAATACAATTAATACATAATTTCTTAAATTGTAATTTTCCAGAAGATAATAATCTCGAAATGCTTTCATTTCGCTTATGTTTTTGATTGGTTTTGTTTGACTCATAATAATGCCTCCTTGTTCTTTTGATAATGCAACATTTTATCACAAAGTGTTGCATGGAAAAAAGTAAAACAAGGAGGTTTTTCTATGCTGAAAATGACAATGAGTCCACAGGAATATATTCAAATCGGGGAAAATATCCGTATTGTGTTTACTGGGGGCAGCAAAAATAACATGCACATTTTAATTGACGCACCAAGAGAAATAAATATTGTCCGCAGCAAAGTCCTTGAACAGAATATCAGGGAGGATAAAAGAAAAAGGTATTATCGGGATGAAGACAAAAGCAGTCTTTATAGAAAGAAGGATAGTATCAGAGGAGTAGAGGACGACCGTTAGGAAAATTATTTTAGCGTATATATAATTTTCCGAAACTACAAAGGTTGTAATCTGCACTGGATTTGTCTTAAAGATTTTGAGGCAAATCCACCCGGGAGTGCGGAATTATAATAAAAAACTATTAATAACAAAACAGGCAGGAAACGGATTTCCTGCAAATACAAACACATGGAGGGAAAAATTATGATTATTCAGCACAACATGGCAGCAGCCAACACAAACAGACAGTTAGGAATTGCAACAGGTAGTTTATCTAAATCTACAGAAAAGTTATCTTCAGGATACAGAATTAACAGAGCAGCAGATGATGCGGCAGGACTTTCTATTTCAGAAAAAATGAGAGGACAGATTCGTGGTCTTGACCAGGCATCTAGCAATGCACAGGATGGTATTTCTTTAATTCAGACAGCAGAAGGTGCATTAACTGAATCCCATTCTATCTTACAGAGAATGAGAGAACTTTCTGTTCAGGCAGCCAACGGTACAGAAACAGATGACGATAGAGAAGCTGTTCAGGCAGAAATCGAAGAGTTACAGGAAGAATTAACAAGAATTTCAGAAACAACAGAATTTAATACTATGAAGTTGTTGGATGGTTCCTTAGCAGGACCTAAGGGAATTAGCGTTTCCGGTAACACAACAATAGGTGCAGAGGTTGCTAAGCTGAAAGAAGCTAGCACGACAGTTGTTGGTTTGGCAGACGCAGGAAGTATGGCAGACACAGACTTTGTGAAGGAAAAAATATACATTGATGGTGCGGAAATAACAGTTGATTGGGCAAAATTATCACAAGAGGATAAGGATGCATTAAAAGTTGACTGGACAAATAATTCATCTGTTACAGTGGCAAAAAAAGCAGCAGAGATCATGCAGAATGCAATTAACCAGGCAATTGATGATAGTGGACTGGGTGTAGAACATATTACAGTTAAAAATTCTGGTGATAAATCGTTTGTTTTGGAATCAGGAAGTAAAGGGGTAGACTCTAAAATTGCTACATTAGCGGCTGATACTAATGCTAGTGTATTAGCAAAGTCACTTACAGGTTTTGATGGTGATACCTCAGCAGCAGGAACAACAAAATATTCGGGTGAAACTATTAATGCAAACGATACTTTTTATGCAGAAATTAATGGTCAACAGTTAGTAGTAAAGGTGTCTGCAGAGATCGCCAATGGTGCTACAATGAAAACTGTTGCTTCGACTCTTCAAACTTCCATTAATGCTGCAATTGGTGCCTATAATACTGATGTTGAATCTACCAGATCAGAGGATGATAAATTAAAGAATGTTACTGTAGATGTATCAAAAGATGGAAGATTAGTAATTGGCAGTGAAAGCGGAGAAATCAGTTTTTCAGATTTTGATTTGGGAGAAACTGCTGAAAAACTTGGTTTAAGTGAATCAGCTGTAAAATCCGGACCAAATGGAGGAATGACGTTACAGATTGGTGCCAATGAAGGTCAGACGATGAATTTCGGAATTGGAAATATGAGTGCAGAAGCACTTGGTGTTGGTACAGGAAAAGTTGACTTAAGTACACAGACAAAAGCACAGAAGGCAACAACTATTATTGATAATGCAATAAAGCAAGTTTCTAAGGCAAGAGGCGAAATGGGTGCTATTCAGAACCGTTTAGAGCATACAATTTCTAACTTAGATACAGCTTCTGAAAACTTACAGACAGCAGAATCACGTATTCGTGACGTTGATATGGCAGAAGAAATGGTTACATACTCCAAGAATAATATTCTTATGCAGGCTGGACAGTCTATGTTAGCACAGGCTAACCAGGCAACACAGGGAGTACTTAGCTTACTTCGCTAATTTAGTTATCATATTTTAGATTGCAATATATAAGACAAAATGAATGAAAATTCAGGGTCCGTAAAATTTAAATAAAAGTATTGCAATCCACAAAAAAATCAGATATAACCCCATCTTTGACAGTTTGTTAAAAATAAAATCGCTGTAAACCCAGTAAATATGGGCACTACAGCGATTTTTCTCTCTGTCACGGACTATAGTAATTTATTCTTTTCCTTTACTTTTTTTCTGAATTGTTTTCATCTGACTTTTTGTTATGAATTGATAGTCTGTGCGAAAACCACAGGTCTCATGCAAATCATCAGTGATTTTTAGTCGTTTATATAATGGGATAAACCCCTGTTCCTGTATTTGAGCAAAGTTCATTGATTTTAAAGTGTCCAGGATTTCTTCGCAGGTATACTGGCATAAATAAGGTCAGAGAGAATTGCGTTGATATCATATTTAAATTTATATTTGTTCTTTAATTTTCGGCATGTTTTATTCAGTTGTAAACCATAGTAAACAGACTGCAGGAACAGATAGCCGCCACGGTAGAAAGTC
>JAFQCM010000116.1 GCA_017399445.1 Lachnospiraceae bacterium
AACATGCTTTACGCAGAATGGGCTGTGTGGTAATTCATTTAAACCATCGAGGTGCCTGGGGAAGTGAAGGATGCTATTCCTTTACAGGACTGATAGAAGATGCTTATGAAATTGTGAGATGGATTCAGAAAGAAGAAACCATAGAAGAGTTTGGAATTGATATAGATAATATTTTTCTGGTAGGGCATAGTATGGGAGGAATGACTGCTATTAATTCTTTAAGACGGATTGAAGGAATTAAAGGAGCAGTAGCTATTGCACCTTATGACCTGGCTTATTGCTTTAATGAGAGAACAGAAGAAATACTTATTGAGATGATTGAGCAGGAAGGAAAATGTTTAAGACAGGAAAATCCTGCTGCTATTTTTAAGAATGCAGCATTATTTTATAGGGATTTGTCTTTGGAAAATGCTTATGAAAGTATTAAGGAGAAAAATATTTTGTTTATTGGAGCTGAATTTGATGTAGTGGCACCGCCAAAAGCAATGATAGAACCCTTGTGGAACAAGCTGAAAGCTAATAAAAATAATACTTCCGCTGTACAGGAATATATTTCCTTAAAAACAGAACATAATCTATGTGGTCAGAGAGTAAATCTTGCCAGAATTGTAGGTCAGTGGATTGAAAAAATGACAACTAATTAAAAAAAATATAAAAAAACTCTTGAAATTTTTCCCAAAAGTGTGTATTTTGTAATATGTACGTTGTTAACGGACGGATGGTTGTCCGCGGTGTACAGACAGACCTTAAAATTTCAGGAGGAAAGATTCATGATTAAAGTAGTAAAGTTTGGTGGCAGTTCACTTGCCAGTGCAGAGCAGTTTCAAAAGGTAGGCGATATCATTCGCGCTGACGAAAGTAGAAAGTATGTAGTGCCATCAGCACCTGGTAAAAGATTTTCCAATGATACTAAAGTAACAGATATGTTATATGCATGCTATAATGCAGCGTCTGAAGGGAAAAAATTTAAGGAACTGTTAGACAGAATTAAAGATAGATATAATGAGATTATTAAAGGATTAGGTTTAAGCCTTTCTTTAGATGAAGAATTCAAAGTAATTGAAAAGAAGTTTGCAGAAGGGGCAGGAAGTGATTATGCAGCTTCTCGAGGAGAATACTTAAACGGTATTGTTATGGCAAACTATTTAGGATATGAATTTATTGATTCTGCAGAAGTGATTTTCTTTAACGAAGACGGAGAATTTTTAGCAGAAAAAACAAATGTAATTTTATCTAAAAGATTAAAAGGAATTGAAAGAGCAGTTATTCCAGGTTTCTATGGTTCCAAAGAAAGCGGAGAAGTAAAAACTTTCTCTAGAGGAGGTTCTGACGTAACTGGTTCTATTGTTGCAAAAGCGGTAAAAGCAGACTTTTACGAAAACTGGACAGATGTATCAGGATTCTTAGTAGCAGATCCAAGAATTATTGATAATCCGGAAACAATTACAACAATTACATACAGAGAGTTAAGAGAGCTTTCTTATATGGGGGCAACTGTACTTCATGAAGATGCTATCTTCCCAGTACGTAAAGAAGGTATTCCAATTAACATTCGTAATACTAACGCACCGGAAGATGAAGGTACTATGATTGTGGAAAGTACCTGTCGCCAGCCTAAATTTACTATTACAGGTATTGCAGGTAAAAAAGGCTTTGTTGCTGTAAATATCGAAAAAGCAATGATGAATTCAGAAATTGGTTTTGGAAGAAAAGTATTAGAAGCATTTGAAAAACATGGAATTTCTTTTGAACATGTACCATCTGGTATTGATACTATGACTGTTTTTGTACATCAGCCGGAATTTGAAGGAAAAGAGCAGGCGGTATTATCAGAAATGCATCGTTTATGTAGTCCTGATTCTATTGAGTTAGAATCAGACCTTGCGTTAATCGCAGTAGTAGGACGTGGAATGAAGTCTACCAGAGGAACAGCAGGAAGAATCTTTGCTGCTTTAGCACATGCAAATGTAAATGTTAAGATGATTGACCAGGGATCTAGTGAGCTTAACATTATCATTGGTGTAAGTAATGATGATTTTGACAGAGCGATTAAATCAATTTATGATATTTTTGTAACAGTTCAGTTATAATAATAGTACAACGAAACCCAAGACCATACCATCCGATAAATTAGATGATATGGTCTTTTTATAATTATGAAAAAATATATAATAATTTATGAAAAAATGTAAAAAATATATAAAGTTGTATATTTTCTTGTAATTATTGGATAGATTTGTTAAAATTTAAAATAGATTATTTTGAAAAGAGAGGAAATGAGTGAATGGTAGATTTTGGAAAGTGGAATGAAATAGTAGATGGTTTGGCACATTCATGTGAAGTGAATTTCCAGATAGAACAGGAATTATATGATAAATATGATGTAAAAAGAGGACTTAGAGATAAGTCAGGAACCGGAGTCTTAGCAGGGCTTACGAAGGTTTCCCATATACAGGCTTATGATGAAAAAGATGGAAAAAAAGTTCCTTGCGATGGAAAACTTTTGTATAGAGGATATAACATCATTGACCTTGTAAAAGGTGATATTATGGATAAGAGATATGGTTTTGAAGAAATTGCTTATCTGCTTTTATTTGGGGAACTTCCAAATGAAGAACAGTTAGAAACCTTTAAACATCTTATGGCGAAAAGCAGAACACTGCCTACCAACTTTGTAAGAGATGTTATTATGAAAGCACCAAGCAAAGATATGATGAATTCTTTATCAAAAAGTGTACTGACACTGGCATCTTATGATGAAAGCGCTTCAGACATATCTATTCCTAATGTATTAGGACAGTGTCTTATGTTAATTAGTGTATTTCCGATGTTAGCAGTTTATGGTTATCATGCATACAATCATTATGAATGTGATGGAAGCTTTTATATTCACAGACCGGATGAAAATCTTTCTGTGGCAGAAAACTTCCTTAGAATGTTAAGACCGGATATGAAATATACTGCTTTGGAAGCAAGAGTTCTTGATATTGCATTAGTACTTCATATGGAACATGGTGGTGGAAATAACTCAACCTTTACTACTCATGTAGTATCTTCTTCTGGGACAGATACCTATTCAGCTATTGCAGCAGCATTATCTTCTTTAAAAGGACCAAAGCACGGTGGTGCCAATATTAAAGTAGTGGAAATGATGAACGACTTAAAGAAAAACGTAAAAGATTTGAAGGATGAAGAGCAAGTTGCAGAATACTTAAGAAAACTTCTTCATAAAGAAGCATTTGACAAAAAAGGTTTGATTTATGGAATGGGTCATGCAGTATATTCTATTTCCGATCCAAGAGCAACAATATTCAAGGGATTTGTGGAACAGCTTTCTGACGAAAAAGGTAGAAAAGAAGAATTTGAATTATATTCTATGATTGAAAGACTTGCACCGAAGATTATTGCAGAAGAGCGTTCTATTTATAAAGGCGTGAGTGCTAACGTAGACTTTTACAGTGGATTTGTATATAGTATGTTGGATATTCCGTTGGAATTATACACACCAATGTTTGCCATTGCAAGAATTGTAGGCTGGAGTGCCCATAGAATTGAAGAATTGGTAAATGTAGATAAGATTATCCGTCCTGCATATAAGAGTATCATGGTGGAACGAGAATACCTTCCTATGGATGAAAGATAGAGAGAATACTTTGAATTGAAATAAAGTTAGCTCTGAGTATATTGACTCGGAGCTATTTTTATGTCGAAAAATGTAATTAGAAAATATTTGACGAACTTGAATAAAAATTGCATACTAAAAAAGTGGGAATTAAATAAAAATAGGATGGTGTTATTAGGTGAAAAATAAATTACACACAAAAAATAAAAAAGAGTGGCTTGGAGTTATTAGCTTAATCACTATTAGTATTATATTAGTAGGTGTTTTGTTATGGAAAATATTTTTCCAGGCAAGTAGCAATATGAGGGAAGAAACTGCAACTCATATGGCAGAAATAGCAGAACAGGTAAAGAATCGCAGTGATCTTAGGACAAAGGTTAGCTGGGATATGATTCAGAATTTAGAAGAAATGCTTCGCATTACCGAAAAAAGTTCAGAAGAAAGTATTTCAGGATATATGGAATATGAAAAAAATGTGTGGGGATTTAAAAATATATTTTTACTAACAGAAGATATGACCTGCTATGATGAAAGCGAAAATTTAAAACCTTTTACAGTAGAGCAAAAATTATATGAGAGAATGATTCGTGGGGAACATCTGAACACAATAGTGAAAAATAAGGATGGAGAAGGGATCATATACTATATGTGTGCAATAGAGCCTGTTCAATATAGAGATACATATATCAATGGAATTGTTGTCTCATTTAAGGTAAAAGATTTGTTAAAAGAAATCAAAGAACCGGTATTGGAAAATAAGGGAAAATGCTATATTTTAGATTACAAAGGAAAAAGTATTGTGGATATAAATAATCAACAAATTGAAGAAACGGAAGATGTACTAACAAGGGTAAAGGAACTGATTGGTGGAAATGACATAAAGCAGTTTGAAAAATTAAAAAATTTGATTTACAACAGAAGAGAAGGCTCCGTTATATTTAAAGGTAAAAATGAAAAGTATTATGTTATTACAACGCCTATGAAAGAGAGTGAACGAACATATTTGTGCATTATCCCTGAAAGCAGACTGTGCGATAATATGAATAAATTCACAGTGAAAGTTGTTGCATATGCAGGAACCATTATATTAATCGTGTGTGTTATTTGTATGATTATTTGTGCATTATATTCTAAGAGATTAAAACAAACACAAGAAGAAGAAACTAGAGGGTATTTAGAACAGGCATTAGAGGCAGCAAATCATTCTGCAAAGTTGAAAAGTCGTTTTCTGTTAAGTATGTCTCATGATATTAGAACACCTATGAATGGTATTATGGGAATGAGTACACTGGCAAAAATGAATATAAACAATAGAGAAAAGGTGGAGTATTGTTTAAATAAAATTGATGTTTCTGCAAGTCATCTGGTGGAATTGATTAATGATATTTTAGATATTTCGAGAATAGAAAATGAGAAATTTCGATTGAATAATGAAAAATTTAATTTGAGAAAAATGTTGGAGGAAGTAGCAGACCTGACTCGAATTCAAACGGAGGCAAAGGAGCAGAAATTCAATGTTGAATTTAAAAAGGGATTGGATTTGGAAGTATGGGCAGATGTTGTGGGGGTTAAAAAAATTTTATTGAATCTGCTGTCAAATGCTGTCAAGTACACACCAAAAGGCGGAAAAATTACATTTACTGCCGTAATTGGAAATAATATGGAAGATTCTGTAAAAGTGCGGTTTGTGGTTGAAGATAATGGAAGGGGAATTGAAAAGGAATATCTTGATAAAATATATGATGCCTTTACAAGAGAAAATAGAGATGAAGTGAAGATGATTGAGGGAAGCGGACTGGGATTGGCAATTACAAAGCATTTAGTAGAGGCCATGGAAGGTGCTATTTATGTAGATAGTGAAGTAGGAGTGGGTACTAGATTTAGTGTAACACTTACTATGAAAAAGGACGAGCCAGAGTCGATTTTGGCATATCAGGAAGCCTGTGAAGAAATAGTTGATTATTCTTATCAGAATAAGAGACTTCTTTTGGCTGAAGATAATGAATTGAATGCTGAAATTATGAAGGAAATTTTAGGTATGGCAGAGGCAGAGGTAGAAACAGCAGAAAATGGGAAGAAAGCAGTAGAGATGTTTGAACAAAGTCCGGAGGGGTATTATGACTGTATTCTAATGGATATTCAAATGCCTGTTATGGATGGATATACTGCAGTAAGAAATATTCGAGAATCGAAACATCCAGATGCCAAAAAAGTAATTATTATTGCAATGACAGCTCATGCCTTTTTAGAGGATATAGAAAAAGCCAGAGATGCCGGTATGGATGGGCATGTTTCAAAACCGATAGATATGAAGAATCTTACAAAAAAATTAGCTGAAATAGAAAAACAACGGTTAAAATTATAAAAAGAAAGAAATCAAAATATAAAAAGAAAGTAAAATCACAGCCAAAAGTTTCCAAAACTATTGACAACTAGAAATAAAAAACTATAATACTTGACGTGCTTGAATTTTCAGCATGTTAAGTATTTTTTTGCTATTTTATCATAATAAAGTAACAGTTCAGCCATAATATTCACTTATATTGCATACTATTACTGGGCTGCTATATAATAAATAGGAATGGAGGAAATAAAAAGTGATTAGAATTTTAAAATTTGCAAAAAAATCATGGTATTGGATTGTTTGTATTTTTATTTTGTTGGTGATACAGGCAGCATGTGATTTATCTCTGCCCCAGTATACATCCGATATTGTAGATGTAGGAATACAGAATAGCGGAATAGAGGAAAGTATTCCAAAAGCCATGACGGAATCAACATATGAAGAGTTAAAACTCTTTTTGAAAGAGGGAAATGAATTGGATTCGTTTTACAATTACATTAATAGAAACGAAATTTCCCAAGAAGAAAAAAGGGAATATGAAGAAAAATATCCAGAATTTAAAAGCCAGAATATTTATCTGTTAAACTTTGACATAAAAAAAGAACCTGAGAAAGAACAGAAGGTACATGAAATTATAAAAACTGCCGCAGCTCTGCATGTTATGCTGTTTTCAGAAGATTTCCAATCAGAAGAAAGTCGGGATGCCATCAATATGGATGACTTTAAAAAGCAAATGGCAACTATGATGCAGAATACGGAAATCCAACAAATGGAAATGAAAGAACTACTTCCTATGTTACCAAAAGAAGTAATATCCCAGTTAGTTGAAAGTGTAGAAGAAAAATTAAAAGATATGGAAGGGCTTATTGGAGAATCTGTTTCCACTTCTTTTGTAAAATCTTCCTACGAAGCATTAGGAATGGATATGGATGAAATCCAAATTAACTATCTGGTAACTGTAGGAGTAAAGATGCTGTTGCTGGCACTATTAGGAATGGTGGCGGCCATTACAGTAACATTGCTTGCTTCTAGAGTAGCAGCAGTAACAAGTAAAGATTTAAGAAACAAGAGTTTTGAAAAGGTAGTTGGTTTCTCCGCAGCAGAAATGAATCATTTTTCCACTGCATCCTTGATTACCAGATGTACCAATGATATCCAGCAGATTCAGATGGTAACAGTGATGATCCTTCGAATTGTTATCTATGCACCAATCCTTGGAATTGGCGGTTTGATTAAAGTATTTAACACCACTCAGTCTATGGCATGGATTATTGGAGTTGCAGTATTGGCAATTATTTGTCTGGTAGCAGTATTAATGGCAGTGGCAATGCCAAAATTCAAAATGATGCAGGTGCTGGTAGATAAGTTAAATCTGGTATCTAGAGAAATGCTTACTGGTATTCCGGTTATCAGAGCCTTTAGCCGAGAAAAACATGAAGAAGAAAGATTTGACCAGGCAAATAAAAATCTTATGAAAACACAACTCTTTACCAATCGTGCTATGGCATTAATGATGCCTACTATGATGTTTGTAATGAATGGAATTACTGTACTAATTCTCTGGATAGGAGCTAATGGAATTGATTTAGGTAATCTGCAAGTAGGAGATATGATGGCATTTATTACCTATACCATGCAGATTGTAATGGCATTCTTAATGATTACCATGGTTTCTGTTATGCTTCCAAGAGCTGCAGTGGCAGCAGGACGTGTAGATGAAGTGTTGAACAGTGAAACACTGATTAAAAATCCGGAAATCGAAAGAACACCAAAAGCGGAAGAAACTACGTTAGAGTTCAATGATGTAAGTTTCAAATACCCAGAAGCAGAGGAAAATGTATTAAGTAATATTTCCTTCACCGCAAGGGCAGGAGAAACTACAGCCATTATAGGAAGTACTGGTTCTGGAAAATCTACTTTGGTAAATCTGGTGCCAAGATTATATGATGTAACGGAAGGCAACATCCAAATAAATGGTGTCAACATTAAAGATATGAATCTGAAGAAACTTCGTCATATGATTGGATTTGTACCACAAAAGGGAATTTTGTTTTCGGGAACAATTGATTCTAATTTAAGATTTGGAGCCAAAAAGGCAAATGAAGAAACTATTGAAGAAGCAGCCACAACTGCACAGGCAATGGAATTTATTAATGAAAAACCTGGAAAATTTGAATCTCCAATCTCACAGGGTGGTGCCAATGTATCAGGAGGTCAGAAACAGCGTCTCGCCATAGCAAGAGCAATTGCTAAAAAACCAAAAATTTATATATTCGATGACAGTTTTTCAGCATTGGATTATAAGACAGATGTGGCAGTTCGAAAAGCATTGCAGGATAAAGTGAAAAATGATGTAATGATTATTGTGGCACAGAGAATCAGTACCATTCTTCATGCGGAAAAAATCATTGTTTTAGATGAGGGTAAAATGGTTGGAATGGGTACTCATGAAGAACTTTTAAAAGATAACGAAGTATATCGCCAGATTGCAATGAGTCAGTTATCAGAAAAAGAATTAGGCATTAATGGGGAAGGAAAGGAGGAAGCATAATGGCAGAGCATAAATTACATGGCAGACCAAAAGGACCAATGGGACATGGACCAGGAATGGGACCCAAAGGGGCGGGGGAAAAGCCAAAGAACTTTAAAGGAACGCTTTCGAAATTGGTGAAATATCTTAGTAGTTATCATGTGGCAATTATTATTGTAGCTCTTTTCACCGTTGGAAGTACTGTGTTTAACGTAATTGGTCCCAAAATTCTTGGTAAGGCAACTACTGAAATCTTTAATGGATTAATTAGTAAAATCAATGGTGGTACAGGAATTGACTTTACAAAAATCGGAAAAATATTGCTTGTTTTACTAGCGTTGTATGCCTGCAGCACTATATTTGGTTATATACAGGGCTTTGTAATGAGCGGAATTTCCCAGAAAATGTCCTTTAAACTTCGAAAAGAACTTTCTGAGAAAATGAACAGACTTCCTATGAGCTATTATGATAAAAGAACTTATGGGGAAGTATTATCCAGAATTACCAATGATGTAGATACTTTGGGAATGAGCTTAAATCAGTCTATAACCCAGTTGATTTCTTCGGTGGCTACTCTTGTGGGGGTACTGATTATGATGATTACTATCAGTCCCTTAATGACTATAATTGCAGTATTAATCCTTCCAGTTTCTGTAGCGTTGATTTCTTTAATTGTAAAACGAACTCAGAAATTCTTCAAACAGCAGCAGGAATACTTAGGACATGTAAATGGACAGATTGAAGAAGTTTTTGGTGGTCATAATGTAATAAAGTTATTCAATAAAGAAGAAGATGTAATCGAAGAGTTTAAAAATACCAATGAGATTTTATATCATTCTGCATGGAAATCACAGTTCTTTTCCGGAATGACCCAGCCGATTATGCAGTTTGTAGGAAATATTGGCTATGTAGCAGTGGCAGTGGTAGGTGGTTATCTAAATATTAAAAAAGTAATTGAAGTAGGTGATATTCAGTCTTTTATTCAATATGTAAGACAGTTTACCCAACCAATTACCCAGATTGCACAAGTTTCTAACATGCTTCAGTCTGCTTTGGCAGCGGCAGAAAGAGTATTTGAATTTTTAGATGAGGAAGAGGAGGAACAGACTGCGAAAAATCATGCAGTTATAGAAGAAAATGGTGTAAAGAGAAAGGTAACACCTGCAGATTTAACAGGAAATGTAAGCTTTGAACATGTAAATTTTGGTTATGTTTCCGACAAAATTATTATTAATGATTTTAGTGCTGAAGTAAAATCAGGACAGAAAATTGCCATTGTAGGACCTACCGGAGCGGGGAAAACTACTATTGTAAAACTTTTAATGAGATTTTATGATATTCAAAATGGTGCAATTAAAATTGATGGTCACAACATTAAAGACTTTGACCGTAGTGAATTAAGAGAAGCCTTTGGAATGGTATTGCAGGAAACATGGCTCTTTAAAGGCAGTATTATGGAAAATATCCGTTATGGACGTTTAGAGGCTACGGATGAAGAAGTAATTGTAGCAGCAAAGGCAGCTCATGCAGACCATTTTATCAAAGCACTTCCAGGTGGTTATCAGATGGAATTAAATGAAGATGCATCCAATATTTCCCAGGGGCAAAAGCAGCTGCTAACCATAGCAAGAGCTATTCTTGCAGATAATAAACTGCTAATTTTGGATGAAGCTACCAGTTCTGTAGATACCCGTACAGAAGAACAGATTCAAAAGGCGATGGATAACCTGATGAAGGGTAGAACCAGTTTTGTTATTGCTCATCGTTTATCTACCATAAAAGATGCCGATTTGATTCTGGTATTAAAAGATGGAGATGTAATTGAACAGGGAAATCATGAAGAATTGTTGAAGCAAAATGGATTCTACGCACAGCTTTACAATTCCCAGTTTGAACAGACTGCATAAAAAGAATAAATTAGAAATTTTTAGAGAAATATTGACGAAACGAAGGTTATATGTTTAAATGAATTTCGTATGATGAAATTGAAACATATAACCTTTATATATATTTAGGAGGAAAGAAGATGAATATTAGAGGCCTTGACACAGAAGTACGAAAAATTCGGAAGAAGACCTTTAAAGAAATTGCAAAGCTTGCATATAATTCCAAAAATATCATTGATGATTTGGAATCTTTGCCTTATGAAATGTCAGATGCAGAAACTCCGAGATTTTGGGAAAGTATCTACCGTGAACGGGCCGTGACAAGAGAACGACTTCGCCTTGCTATGGGCCTTTCCTTAAGACCGGAAAATAAACCGGTTCACGCAACTCAAGGAGTGGATGAAAGTGATATTGCAGAAAAATATTATGAACCACCTTTAATGCAGGTAATTCCCTCTGCATGTAATGCCTGTGCAGAAAATATGTACATTGTAACAAATCAGTGTAAGACATGTACCGCCCAGCCTTGTGCCAAAGTATGTCCAAGAGGTGCTATTTCTCTTGTGGATGGTAAGTCTTATATTGACCAGGAAAAATGTATTAAATGTGGCAAATGTAAAAACGTGTGCCCATACGATGCCATTTCCAGACAGCTTCGCCCATGTGCAGCGGCTTGTGGTGTGGATGCCATTCAAAGTGATGAATATGGAAGAGCATGCATTGACAGTGAAAAATGTGTGTCCTGTGGTATGTGTATGGTACACTGTCCATTTGGCGCCATTGCAGATAAATCCCAGATTTTCCAGCTGATTCGTGCCATTCAGTCTGGAAAAGAAATTGTGGCAGAAATTGCTCCTGCTTTTGTAGGACAGTTTGGAGCCAATGTAACTCCGGCACAAGTAAAAGAAGGATTGAAGCAGCTAGGATTTAGCGCAGTATATGAAGTAGCTATAGGTGCTGACCAGGGCTGTATGGCGGAAGCAAAGCACTATGTAGAAAAAGTAGCTACAGGAGAATTGCCATTTCTCTTAACTTCCTGCTGTCCATCCTGGTCGGTGTTGGCAAAGAAATTCTTCCCAGAGACCATTGATAATATTTCTAATGAATTAACACCAATGGTAGCTACTGCCAGAAAAATCAAAGAAGACCATCCAGAGGCGGGAGTAGTGTTTATTGGGCCATGTGCCTCAAAAAAACTGGAAGCATCCAGAAAAACGGTACGAAGTGATGTGGATTTTGTAATTACCTTTGAAGAATTAGATGGAATGTTTGCGGCAAAAGGAATTGTATTATCTCAGTTAGAAACAGATGAAAGTGATGAAATTAATGATGCAACTTCCGCAGGACGTGGCTATGCAGTAGCCGGAGGCGTGGCAGATGCCATTGAAAAATGTATTCGGGAATATTATCCGGATGTAGAGGTAAAAATAGAACATGCAGAGGGATTAAGTGAGTGTAAGAAAATGCTTACCCTGGCAAAAGTAGGAAAGAAAAATGGATGTCTGATCGAAGGAATGGGTTGTCCTGGAGGCTGCGTAGGCGGGGCAGGAACCAATATTCCAATTATAAAAGCAAATCAGGAAGTGAAAAAGTTTGTAGACAGTGCAGAACGAAAACTTCCAGCCATGGAAGAGGAGTCATAAATATATGTTTGAAAAATTTTATCCTGACCATGAAGTAGAAAGTGCTTATAAAATTAATTATGAGGAACTTTACCAAAAGGGATACAGAGGTTTGATTTATGATATTGATAATACTCTGACAGAACATGGAGCACCAGCAACAAAGGAAGCAAAAGATTTAATGGAACAGTTAAAAAGAAAAGGCTTTCAAATCTGTCTTCTTTCTAACAATAAGGAAGAACGTGTGAAACTGTTTAATGAAGAAATAAAAGTACAATATATTCATAAAGCAGGCAAGCCTTCCATCAAAGGATATCAGCGTGCTATGGAACTAATGGGGACTACAAAAGAAAATACAGTGTTTATTGGAGACCAGCTTTTTACAGATGTGTATGGTGCCAACAGAGCAGGAGTTGTCAGTTATCTTGTAAAACCTATTGCCAAACATGAAGAAATACAAATCATCCTAAAACGTTATCTGGAAAAAATTGTGTTGTATTTTTATCATGAAAAACAAAGAAAAAAGGCTAGTAGATTCTTATAACATAAGAAAGCCTAAAAAAGTAGTTGAAAAATAGAAAAATTTAGTATAAAATATATCTGAGTTTGTGAACCTGAAGTGCAGGTCGTGATTTTAAGGAGGAAAAACAGAATGGTTTCAGCAGGAGATTTTAGAAACGGTGTAACTTTGGAAATAGAAGGAAACATCTATCAGATTATCGAATTTCAGCATGTAAAACCTGGTAAAGGTGCAGCTTTCGTTCGTACAAAGCTTAAAAACATTATCAACGGCGGTGTAGTAGAAAAAACTTTCCGTCCAACAGAAAAATTCCCACAGGCACGTATTGACAGAGTGGAAATGCAGTATTTATATGCGGATGGAGATTTATATAACTTTATGAATATGGAAACATATGATCAGATCGCATTAAACGAGGAAACAGTTGGAGATGCACTGAAATTCGTAAAAGAAAACGAAATGGTTAAAATCTGTTCTCATAATGGTAATGTATTTGCTATCGAACCACCATTATTTGTAGAACTTGAAATTACAGAAACAGAACCAGGAGTAAAAGGTGATACAGCAACAGGTGCGACAAAGCCTGCAACTGTAGAAACCGGAGCAACTGTATATGTACCATTATTCGTAAACCAGAATGATGTAATTAAAATTGATACAAGAACAGGTGAATACCTTTCAAGAGTATAAGAAAGTAGAAGAGGCTGTGATTTCCGAAAGGATAGCAGCCTTTTTCATGGACAAAGGCATAAAGATGTGAACTGATTTTGAGGAAAAGAGGAAGAAAAAATGGCAGAAATTACAGGACATACCGGACTTACCGGATTGCTTGGAAGTCCGGTTGCGCACAGCATCTCTCCAATGATGCACAATGAATCATTTAGACAATTAGGACTTGATTATGTATATCTTTGTTTTGATGTAGGAACAGAAGGACTAAAAACAGCAGTAGAGGGACTAAAAACCCTTGGAGTAAGAGGGTTTAACTGTACTATGCCGGATAAAAATCTTATGTGCGAGCTTGCTGATAAGCTTTCTCCAGCAGCCAAAATGATAGGAGCGGTCAATACAGTTTTGAACGAAGATGGAGTATTGACAGGATATAACACCGATGGAATGGGATATATGCAGGCGGTGAAAGATGCAGGATATGATATTATTGGAAAAAAAATGACACTGTTAGGTGCTGGTGGAGCAGCTACTGCCGTGTGTGTACAGGCTGCTTTAGATGGTGTGAAAGAAATTAATGTGTTTAGTATTCGTGACCAGTTCTTTGAAAGAGCACAGAAAATGGTGGATGCTGTAAATAAAGAAACGAAATGCAAAGTAAGTCTTTATGATTTTGAAGATGAGAGTGTACTAAAGAAAAGTATTGACGACAGTGATATTCTTACCAATGGTACCAGCGTAGGTATGGCACCGAATACCGAGGCGTGTATCATAAAAGATAGTTCTTTTTTACATGAAGGATTGATTGTGTCTGATGTAATATATAATCCAAGAGAAACCAAACTTTTACAAATGGCAAAAGAAAAGGGCTGTCACACATTTAATGGTTTGTATATGCTTTTATATCAGGGAGCGGAAGCCTTTAAAATTTGGACAGGAAAAGAAATGCCGGTAGAAATTATAAAAGAGAAATATTTTTCATAAAATTGACAGTGGCTTTCATATATTTATATAAAGGAACCTGGAGGGACAATATATGGAGGCCAGAGAAGAAAAATTGTTAAGAGCAAGGGCTTCTTTCCGGAATGAAGGAAGTCCTAAAAATTTTTATGAGGGAAGAAAAGAACAGACAAAAAAAGAAGAAAAAGAATTTGTGAAAACAGCAAAAGATAATAGGGGAATGTTTTTTGGAATAAGAATTTTTGTTTCAATGGTCATTTTGCTCTTATTTATTTTGGCGGATATGTCGAAAGATAATAGTATAAGTGAGATTTCGGAGAAAAGTTTCGCGGAAATACGAAAAAATGAGTTAAATCTGGAAAGTTATAGTGCGTTGTTTAGCAAACTGTGGTAAAATAAGGAACATAATAGTGGAAATTTAGTTAATATCAACAAAAAGTGAATGAAAAATTGTAGGATGTTATAAAAAACTGCCAGTTGTTACGAAAACAGTTGCTAAAAACTTTATGAAATGTTAAGATTTAATAAGGATTGATGGCGGATTTTGTAAAGATGTGAAAATTGCTGTCGAATTTGAGGAGTGTCGTATGATATGGTAGGTATGAAAAGAAGAAGACTTAGACTTGGTGATGTGCTCATCAGTCAGGGCATCATTACAGAGGAACAGTTGCAAAAGGGTCTGGAAGTACAGAGAGAAAAAGGAATCAAAATAGGTGAAGCATTGGTGGAGGCCAATGTGGTTACAGAAGAAGCTATGGGTAGGGCTCTTAGCGAACAGTTACATTTGGATTACATAGATCTGACAAATGTTAAAATAGAAGAGGAAATATTGGAATTAGTGCCAAGTGCATTACTGAAGAAATATTCTATTTTGCCATTTGCCTATTCAACAGAAATTGCTAATACTCTTAGAGTTGCTATGGTAGACCCATTAGATATGGAAGCAATTGATGATATCAATATGGTTACTAGCATGCAGGTAGAAACAGTAGTTACTACAAGAGGTAGCATGAATCTGGCTTTAGATAAGTTCTTTGGCCAACAGGAAGTGTTCTCGGCAGTAAGCGAATACGCCAAAGAAAAAGAAAGTAAAATAGATGAAAGTGAAGAACTATATAGTGAAGATGTAAATAGTTCTCCAATTGTGCAACTTGTAAAAACTATGATAGAGCAGGCAGCGAGACAGAGGGCTTCCGATATACATATTGAACCTATGGAAAAACAGGTTCGTATTCGTTACCGTATTGATGGTGCTTTATATGAAAGAGCAGTATATTCTCACAGACTACTTTCTGCCATTGTAGCCAGAATTAAGATTATCGGTGGCATGGATATTTCGGAGAAACGAAAACCTCAGGATGGTCGTATTACACAGATAGTAGACCGTTCTGAATATGATATTCGTGTTTCCGTGTTACCTACTGTATACGGCGAAAAAGTGGTTATGCGACTTACCTCAAAGAATGCATTAACATTGGAAAAGAAACGACTTGGTTTTAATGATGAAGAATTAGTGAAATTTGACCATATATTAGAAAATCCTCATGGAATTTTATTGGTAACGGGACCTACAGGTAGTGGTAAATCTACTACATTATATACAGCACTAAGTGAATTAAATAAAGAGGATGTAAATATTATTACGGTAGAAGACCCGGTGGAAGCAAATATTGATGGTATCAACCAGGTACAGGTAAATCCAAAGGCGAATCTGACGTTTGCTTCTGCATTGCGTTCTATTTTGCGACAGGACCCGGATATTATTATGATAGGGGAAATTCGTGATACGGAAACAGCACAGATAGCGGTACAGGCTTCAATTACCGGACATTTGGTTGTATCTACGTTGCATACTAATAGTGCGGCAAGTACGGTGACTCGTTTGATAGATATGGGAATTGAACCATATTTGATTGCGGATTCCGTAGTGGGTGTTATTGCGCAGCGTTTGGTAAGACGTCTTTGTCAGGAGTGCAGGGAAGTTTATGAGGCAACTCGGGAAGATAAAGAAATGTTAGAGTATCCAATGGAACAACCGTTGAAATTGTACAAACCATGTGGTTGCGATAAATGTGATGGTACAGGGTATAAAGGACGAATCGGTGTATATGAAATTATGGAAATAACACCGGATTTGAAACGAGTAATTGCTCATAATGAAGATGCAGAGCAAATTAAAAATGTGGCATTAAAGGGTGGAATGAAAACCTTGAGAATGCGTGCGAGAGATTATGCAATAAATGGTACTACTTCCGTTTCAGAAGTGTTAAGAGTATCGTTTGATTCATAAAGAGGAGGGATAAAATGGCAGAGTACATGTACCGGGCCATATCAAAGTCTGGTAAGGAAATAAAGGGAAAAATTGAATCTGAAAGCGTTGAAAAAGCAAAAGCAGATTTGAAAGCCAGAGATTTGGTTCTTACGGAAATTAGTGAAGCCAGCCTATTACAGAAAGATTTGGACATCAATATTGGTGGTAGGGTAAAAGTCAGAGACTTGTGCTTGTTCTGCAGACAGTTTGTAAGTATGCAACGTGCCGGAGTAACTATTATTGAAACCTTGAAAATGTTATCCGAAGCTACAACCAACAAAACTCTTTCTAAAGCGTTGAAAAATGTTTGTAAAAACGTTGAAAAAGGTGAAAGCTTGGCAGATTCGTTGGAAATGGAAGAAGTTTTTCCAAAACTGCTTATCAATATGACACAGGCCGGAGAAGCTTCTGGTAGTTTGGATGTTGCTTATGAGCGAATGGCGCTTCAGTTTGAAAAAGAAGCAAAGTTAAAAGGTTTAATTAAAAAAGCGAGTATCTATCCGATTATTGTATGCGTTGTAGCGATAGTAGTTGTTATAGTAATGCTTACATTCGTAGTTCCGTCTTTTATGGGAATGTTTGAGGACATGGATATAGAAATGCCTGCACTTACCATGGCAGTGGTACATGCTAGTGAATTTATGCAGCAAAGATGGTATGTGGTGTTGCCAGTAATTGTAGCAATTGTAGTATTCTTTAAATGGTTTAAGAGTACAGAACGAGGCGAAGGTATCCTTGCAAAAATTGCATTGAAAATTCCACTGTTTGGAGATATGACAATTAAATCAGCATCTGCAAACCTTGCCAGAACATTGTCAACTATGATGGCAGCAGGTATTCCTTTGGTGGAAGGTGTTGAAATTACAGCAGGTACTATGACGAATTATTACTTCAAACATGCATTGTTAGATGCGAAAGAATCCATTATTGCCGGTGTACCTTTGTCTGTTCCATTAAAGGAATGTGGGTTGTTTCCACCGATGGTATATCATATGACCAGAATTGGTGAAGAATCCGGTAATATGGAAGAAATGTTAAGTAAACTAGCAGATTATTATGAAGAAGAAGTGGAAATTGCCACTCAGTCATTAATGGCAGCATTAGAACCATTGATTATTATTGTACTTGCCGGTTTGGTGGGAACTATCCTTGGATCCGTTATGATGCCGATGATGACAATGTATGAAGGTTTGGATAACTTGTAAAATAACTTAGTTAATATTCCGCTCATAGGGGACGGATTATTATAAATACTATATTATATAATTAAAGGAGAGAGTGAATATGAAGAAAAGATTTTCAAACAACAAAGGTTTCTCATTAGTAGAACTTATTATCGTAGTTGCTATTATGGCGGTGCTGATTGGTATTTTGGCACCTCAGTACTTGAAGTATGTTGAAAAATCAAGATTACAGACAGATAATGAATATATTGATTCATTGAGAAAAGCTTGTGAGTCAGTATTGGCAGATCCATCAGTAGATACAGATGCAACTTCTACAATTACTATTACAAATACAAGTGTTACTTTTACTGATACTCAGGATTTAGCAACAGAAGTTGGAAAAATTGTGGATATACCAGCAGCTGGTTCAACAACTAAGATTTTAAAATCTAATGCATATGATAGTGCTTCAGTTGTTATTAATGTTTTGGCAGATGGTGATGGTGATGGTACTGCTGATGACCCTGCTGTTGAATATGATGCAAGCAATCCAATGATTCAGTAGTTATTGATATTGAAAAAAGTGGGAAGTATCACGGCTGTTATAAGCTAGGTTATAGCGTTGACAGGTGAAAATTTTACTGTGAATGTAAGGAGTAAAAAGGTGAAACGATATAAGAATCAAGGTTTTTCTTTGGTGGAATTGATTATTGTAATCGCTATTATGGCGATTTTAGTAGGAATATTGGCACCAATGTATTTGAAATATGTAGAACGCTCTCGTAGTGTCGCAGATGAAGAATTTGCCGATAATGTACGCAAAACTTGCGAAACATTAGTCAGTGACCCAGACGAAAATTTGGAAATCGGTTCTTATGTCGTTACCATTACTCCAAACAGTGATATTACAATTACTGCGGATAATGTAGCAGGAAAAACGCACGTGGATAATTATTTAAAGCAAGTAGTTGGCAGTGACTATGCAAAAACACGTATCCGATGCAAAAGCTACACGAAGATAGAAGTTAGTTTTTCTAACACAATCATGCCTTCGTGTACAATAACTTATACAAACTAAGAAAATGTAGTATGCATGAAAGGACACACCCCTATGACTACCCCGGAAATATTTCTTTATATTATCATATTTTTATATGGGATTATAATAGGAAGCTTTTTGAATGTATGTATTTACAGAATTCCAAAAGGCGAAAATATTGCAAAGGTAAGATCTCACTGTATGAGTTGTGGGTATCAGCTGAAGTGGTATGATTTAGTGCCGGTTTTCAGCTACCTTTGCCTGGGTGGTAAGTGTCGTAAATGTAAAACACATATTTCTATACAATATCCGGTGGTAGAATTTGCCAACGGAATATTGTACTTAATTGTATTTTTTGCAAATGGTTTTCAAGTTACAAGTATACTATATTGTATGCTGGCATCAGCACTTTTAGTACTGAGTGTCATTGATTTTAGAACATTTGAAATTCCATTGGGGATTAATATTTTTATACTGGCGCTGGGGCTGATTCAGGTAGTACTAGATTATAAAAACTGGTTAAATTACCTGATTGGCTTCTTTGCGGTCAGTGTATTTATGTATATTGTAATTCTGCTTACCAATGGTTTTGGTGGTGGAGATATGAAATTGATGGCAAGTGCAGGCTTGCTATTAGGTTGGAAAAACATAATTTTGGCATTTTTGATAGGATGCATCTTAGGTGCTATTATTCATCCTATTCGGATGCGGATTTCAAAAGAAAATAATGTATTGGCATTTGGTCCATATTTAGCAATGGGAATATTCATTGTGGCATTATGGGGCAATGATTTGATTCAATGGTATTTATCAGCAGCATTAGGAGTTGCTGGATAAGAATTTTGTGTATGATGATGAAAAATAAAACAGTGTGTTGTTTTTGCCATAGATATTATTTAAGGTAGGGAGAGATTATATGATTTCGAAAGTATTAAGTATTAAAGTTGGTAGTTCCGTTACAAGAGTGTGTTTAATGGATTATCGTTCAAAAAATCCGAGAATTTACCAAAGCTTTGCAATACAAACACCTGCAGGCGTGATCTCAGATGGTGTTTTACAAGGAGATATTGATGGCTTTGCTAAATATTTAAGAAACATGATTGAGGAGAAGAATATGCGTACAAAGTACGCTGTATTTACTGTACAATCAACTAAGATTGCTACAAGAGAGGTAAAACTTCCGTTTGTAAAAGCAAACAGAGTAGGTGCCATGGTGGCAGCGAATGCAGGAGATTATTTCCCTATTGACTTAGCAAACTATCAGTTGTCTCACAACATCCTTGGTGTGGAAGAAGATAGTGAAGGCAAACGATATAAAATACAAGTATTAGCAGCTCCAAGAAATATTCTGGATGGTTATATGCAGTTGGCTGAATTGTGTGGTATGGAAATTGTTGCTGTAGATTATGCCGGAAACAGTGTGTACCAGGTTGTTAAAAATGAATGTAATTCTGGTGCAAGTCTTATTATGAAAGTAGGAGAGAGAAGTACTTTATTAATGGTAATTGAGAATTCTTCTATTTTATTAAGCAGAACAGTTCCCTATGGTATTGATGATGCTATTAATGAAATTCAGAATAACAGTGCCTTTGGACCAAGACTTTCTTATGAACAGGCAGTAACTTTGGCGAAAAGAAAAACTTGTATTCGCAGAAGTTTACAGGAACAGTTCTCTAACATGGAAGAAGAGGATGAAGAATATTTCAATGAAAAAGATGAAAGTGTGGAATTACTAGAGGCAAAAAGAGCAGTAACAGATGCCTTTGAACCATTAATTAACCAGACTGTTCGAATGATGGATTTTTATAGTTCAAGATATCCTAAGACACCAATTACTAGAATTTACCTAACAGGTAGTGGTGGAGAATTCTCCGGACTTTCAAGATTATTTACCAACTCTATAGGAAACAAGGTAACAGTACTTACAAAAGTTCAGGGATTACATATTGACCGATTCTTTAAAGATGCAAGTTTTGGTGAATATATTGAAAATATTGGTGCAGCAATGGCTCCGATTAACTTATATGAAATTAGGAAGAGAAAGAAGTCTACTGTTGCCGGAGTAAATAAGGATATTGTTCCGATTGTAGTGTTTGCATTGTGTATGGGTGTTTCCATTATATTTGTAATTACATCAGTGTTTCCTTATGTAGTTGCAAAACAGACAAACGAACATGACAGGGTATTGGTAGAAAGCTTACGTTCTATTGAACCTATTTATAATGAATATATTGAAGTGAAAGCAGAAAATGAATATTTGAATTCTATTGAAGATTATACATGGACACATAATTCAAATCTGGTTGAATTTATTGAAGAAATGGAAGTAAAAATGCCAACTTCTATTAAAATTACTTCTTTCAATTCTACCAGAACAGGATTTTCTATTACAGTTTCTGTAAATAATAAGAAAGAAGCGGCAAAAGTAATCAATCAGTTCCGTACTTTCAATAGTGTAGCAGATGTTACAACCTCTGCTGTTGCAGATACTAAGAATGAAAGTGGTGTAAGAGAAGTAACCTTTACAGTAGAAGGTGTCTACCAAGAAAAAGAACAGATGGAATTTGATGCCATTGAAGCAGAGCAGAGTGGTAATGTAACTACGGAAGATATATCAAAGTTATCAGATTCAGCAAGTCCAGAGGAAGAAAATGCAGAAGGTGATGCTGAGGATGCAACAGAAAATGCTTCTGGAGATGAAGCAGAAGATAAAGCAGAAAGTACTTCTGAAGACGAAACAGAAGAAACAACAGAAAGTGAAGAGTAGGGGGATAAGGCATGAAGTTATCAAGTAGAGATAAAAGTTTATTATTAATTGTAGGCGGTCTTATCATTACACTTTGTACATATTACTTTGTTTTCCTTAATTTACAGGAAAAAACAGAAGTATTAGAAAAAGAAAATGTGGTTTTGGAAGACGTAATTGGTAGATTAAAAGAACTAGACAAAAATAGAGACCAGTATATTGCAGATACAGAAACTTATCAAGCAGAAAGTGAAGAAATTAAAGATTTGTTCCCAGCAGGAATTGAAGAAGAAGATGATATTCTTTATATTGATGGCTTAGAAGGAACCTTAGGGGAACTTTATGTAAGTTCTGTGGGAATGCCTGCCGCTGTTGGGTATGAACTGGCTTATCCACCAGTGGAAACAATTTCTGTAGATGAAATGTTAGAAGCAGGTGTACAGACTACAACAGATGCAGCAACAACAGATGCAGCAACAACAGATGCAGCAACAACAGCAGATACAACAGCAACAGATACAGCGGCAACAGAACAGTCAGCAACTTTAAGTGCTGGAAATAATGCTTCTGATATTCAGTTATGGTATGTACCAGTTACTACTAGTTATGATGTGAATTACATTTCATTAAAACAGTTAGTAAAAGCTATTTCAGAAGATAGTAATAAAAAGAGTATAGAGGAAGTTTCACTTACTTATAGTGAAGAAAACGGTGTTTTAACAGGATCTATGTTAGCTAATTACTATTACCTGTCAGGAACAGATGATGTGTATGAAACTCCTGAAGTTTTAGGTGTTCCTGTTGGTACAAGTAATCCATTCCGTTCAGTTCGTTAATATTTACCCAAAGCACATTTGCTGCTTTGGGTAAAGTTACAAAAAGACTTAACCAAATGGGAGGCAAGGTATGAAAGAGCAAAAGAATAAAAATAAGGGGAACGAAGGTTTTACTTTAGTAGAATTGTTAATTGCAGTTGCAATTCTTGCAGTGATTGTAGTACCGATTCTTGGAAGTATTACCACCTCCATGAAAGTAAATAAAAGATCAGATGATTTATTAAATGAAACAGCTGTGGCACAGTCCGTAATGGAAGGTATGTCAAATCAGTCAATTAATGATTTGGCAGTAAGATTATCAGCAGACGGACCAAATCAGATAGATTTTCTTCCAACGTCAATGGCTGCTAGTGTAACAGGACATAAGGAGTTTTTGATAGAAGAAAACTCAGGTGCACTTCAATATTCTACAAAAATTGTAACTCCTGCTCCTACTACTGCACCAACGGCTAGTGGTACTCCGGCAGTAACTTCAATTCCATTAGAATTTCAAAAACAGGACAGTAATAAATACTATTATGGTATTCAGGGAGTACAATATGATGGAAAAACTTATGATGTAAAAATAACTCTGGATGCATCCAAATACTATAAAGATCCAGCTGACACTACAGAGAAGTATAATGATGTGAAGTATGTAGAATTGGCTGATTATGATGAAAACCAGGATGGATTATTTACTGAACCAATGACCCAGGCACAGGCTGTATATAATGATTATGCTTTGACTAGTGCAGCAACTGGTTATAATCGAAGTGCAGATGAGTTTGCAGCTGCATTGGACAGAGAGATTAAAGTGATAATAAAGACAGAGCCAAAAGACGGAAGCACAGAAAGATATACATCAGTAGCTGTTCAGTATACATATACAGCACCAGCAACTGGATATGTAGATGAGACAGATAGAGTAAAACCACCTAAGGAATATAATATTTGGGATAACAATAAGGCAGATATGTCAGATTCAAAACCTGTAAGAAATATCTATATACTATATAATCCGAATTATGCTTCTAAGGCTAGTTCTGTAAAGGATCATATTATAATTGAAAATGAAGAGAACATTCCTGTTACAGTATATCTTGTTAAACAAAATAGTGTAGAAGAATCCAAAATAGAAAGTTTGGAGAACAGTTATTATGTAACTTTGCAAACCAAAGATTCTTTGGCAGAAACACAGGAAAATCCAACAAAAATTAGAACAAATTTAGGTTATAATTTAAGCAATCTGCTAAAGAAGAATGAATACAAAAAGGTATCTGGTCAGGTGGATGTAAGCTTTGTTCGTGGAAGTGGAACAGCTGCTCAAGTAACAAAAGCAGGTGATATCTATAGCGATACTTTGAAAATTACTGGTGAAAGTAATGAAACAGTTCGTATTTTTAATAGAACTGTAGAAGTTTATGAAAGTGGTCAATACAATCTGGATTTTAGTGGAACACCATTAGCAACATTAAGCAGCGAATAGGAGTGAGTTTTTATGAAAATAAATAAGAAAGAAAGGAAAAAACAAAATAATACAGGCTCTGCTATTGTGCTGGTAATTGTAATAATGGCTTTAATGGGAATAATGGTTACTACTATATTATATATGTGTTTAGCCAACTTCCATATGAAAGCAAATGATTTAAATTCTAAAAATAACTTTTATACAGCAGAAACTGTGTTAGATGAAATCAAAGTAGGTTTGCAGGGCGAGGCATCAGCAGCTACGGATATTGCATATATGACTGTAATTCAAAATTATGATGCATATTCTATGGATGCAGATGCAAGACACGCAGAATTTACATATCAGTATGTAGATCGAATTAGAAAAACTTTGCAGTTAGGAAATGATGATCAGAAATATGATCTTGATAAGCTGAAATCTTATGTAAAAGAGGTGGCATTTGCTGACCCAGCCACTGGAGTAGGAGCAGAAATTTCAATTGTAGATGCAGATAATAATAATACTACACAAGATAATCATATGGTTGCATATACTAGTGCATTGGTATTGAAAAATCTTCAGGTAAAGTATAAAGATAACAAAGGTTATGTTTCTATTATTACTACAGACCTTAGAATTGGAATTCCGGATATTTCTTTTGAATCCAGTTTGAAAATTCCGGAAATTATTAATTATAGCTTGATTGCCAACGAACAGTTAATTGCAAATAATGGTGGAACTACGATTAGTGGTTGTGTTTATGCAGGACCAGATGGAATTTTGGCAAAAGATAGCAGAGGATTTCGTTTTCAGGATTCTGATATTATCATTACTCCAAACACTGTAACAGCAGAAAAGAATGGTAAAATCACTGTAGGAGAAGATTCTAATCTTTGGGCAAGAAATGCAGTAGTAGATAGTGCATCATTAAGCATGTTAGGAAATACATATATTCAGGATGATACTACCGTAAAGGGTACTGCCAGTACTTTAAATATTAGTGGAAAATATATGGGATTTGGTACCGAAACAACAAAAGCTGAAAACAGTAGTTCAATAGTTATTAATGGTATAAAGTCAAAGATAGATATGTCAAAGATAAAACGCATATTGCTTCCGGGAAATACTTATATTGCTTCTGGTTATGATACTGTAACAGCGGCAGACGGTACAATATTAAATAATAAAGACAAGATGTTAGGAGAGTCTTTAACAGCAAAAGCATCTCAGATTGCGTATTTAGTACCATCGGAATGTATTGGTTGGAAAAAGAAAGAAAGTGGCAATAGTTATGAGTGTGTATTAGGTACAAACCCAGTATTATATTCTAAGTATAAGGAATTTAACCCAACTTTTGCGGACCTTTCAGGAAATGATACAACATTAAGCCCTTTACCGGAATTAATAGAAGTGGATTTCAGTAAAGCAGGAGTGAACTATAAAGAAAAATACGGGGCAAGTTATGAAACAGTTTTTGTGCCTTCTGATGATAGTAATGATACTTTAATTTACTATTATTTGAAGTTTGCTTCTCAGGAAAATGCAGCTAAATTCTTCCGTGATTATTTTGAGGAAAACCAAGAGAATATTGCAAAATATTTAGATATCTATGTAGATACTTTAAATGTTGGCGATGCTGAGAAAATTAATGTAGCAGGTAACTTGTTAAGACAGGTGGAAAAGATTACAAATGAAGACGGAACAACTACAGGAAAATATGAGTTAGTAAGTGAAACTAAATCTGTAGATACAGCAGCAGGTGTTGATTATTCCAGTGAAATATCTGTTTATGAAAGTGTATTTAAGGGACTTTCCACAAAGTTGGTTAAGGATGCGTCCACATTGACTACAGAAGAGAGTGACAATGTTGCATTTGACCCAGCTGCAACACCAACAGGAATACCAGCTGATTATAAGGGAATCTTCTATAATATTATTGATGTAGATCTTTTGGAAAAAGTGGCAAATGCTAATGGAGGAAAAGTAGAATTTGTAAATCCGGATGCCAATGTAAAAGCTATTATAACCAATAATGATTATGAAATTAATGAAGAAACTCCGAACACTACTTCTTTGGTTGTGACCACAGGTAATGTAAAAGTAAACAGAGCGTTTGAAGGAACTATTATTGCAGGTGGAACAATTCAGATCAATTATGGAACAAACAGTACAGCAGTGGATGTGGGATATGACAAAGATTCTGTAAGAAAGGTTTTAAATATCACCAATAATTTACCTGTACAGGGTGCAATGGTAGCACAGGATGTTACAGTTATGGATTTCTTTATTGATGGAATGTCTCTTGCAACAAGTAAATCAGAGGATGATACTGAAACAGACGAAATTGTCATTGAAGACCTGGTTACATATGAAAACTGGAGTAAAGAGTAAAGGAGTGAGGGTATGAAGAATAATAAAGGATTTTCTTTAGTGGAACTTATTATTGTAATTGCTATTATAAGTATACTTACTGGAGTTTCCTTTGTAGGCTTAAGTTATTTGTATAGTACAAATGTTAAGAGTACTGTTCAAAAATTAGATTCCTCACTTCAAAAAGTACAAAGTTATACAACTGCAAAATCCAATGGTGGAAGAGATGTTGGATTAGTAATTAAAAAGAAAAGTGATGGTTTCTATGTGGAATATAAAGGAATTGCGGGACAAGAAGATGCTAAGATTGGTGGGCAGAACTTAACATTTAAGTATTATGTAGGTGGAACTGCTACCAGTATTGATAGTACCCACTCCTTAGAACTTAATTTTGACCGTTCTACAGGGGGACTGCTTCCTTTAACAAATAATGGAAGTGATTACTGTGAGAAAATTGAGGTATCACTAAACGGAGCAAATAAATACACAATTACCCTTAGTAAAGTGACAGGAAGAACAGAAATTTCCTTTTTTGATTAATAAGGGAGGAAGAAATATATGAAAATAAAGTTAAGACGTATAAATAATAATAAAGGATTGAGCTTAATAGAGCTGATAATTTCTGTTGCGATTATGAGTATAGTATTTGCCACAGTAATGACCTTCCTGGTAACAGGAATTAAAATGTATGGTAATTCCAATACCGAAATCCGTTTACAGGAATCGGTGCAGCTTACATTAAGCAATATTGAAAACAGAATTATTGATGCACAGCTGGGAGTTCGTTGTGATGATGATGGGTCGAAAGTGGTGTTGACTATATACAACAATGATTCTAGAGAATACATCATATGGGACAAGGCAGCAGAAACACTTAGCTATGCAACTTCTGCCAAGGATGTGGAATTAGCAGATTTTACTGGGGCAGAGGTGATTGCAAAACATATAGATGATTTTAATGCAGTAGCAAAAGGTACCGGTGAAGATACAAAGGTAGATATTTTAGTAAAAATGAACCAGGATGACAGAAGTCTTGCTTCCAATAAAGTAGTTTCGTTCCGTAATGATATTGTGGCAAATGCTACTTCAGATGAAGTATACAATGGGACAGCTCATCAAGTTAGTACAGCAGTTGACTTGGCTATAACACCAAGTAGTACCTATGCATTACCAGGTGGAACCTGTAGTTTTAAGGCAAGGGTAAGTGGTGTGGGTCATCCTTCTCAAATGGTAAACTGGTCTTTGGAAAATGCACCAGAAGGAGTAACCATTGACGAGAATGGTACTGTTAGAATTCCAACAGGGATTACAGCCGATTCCATTAAAGTAAATGCTAAGGCAGTTGCTGATCAAAATGTTGTGGGTAGTGCAACTATTTTGATTTCTAATATTACTGGTATTACTTTAACGAAAGAAGGAAGTAAGGTATATGCAGGAACTATGGTTAAAGTAAATGCTCAAGTACAAGGGACCAATTTAAGCAGTGAAATGCAAAAGGTAAAATTTAGTGTGCCAGATGGACAGCAGGGTGTAAGTCTCTATAGTGATAGTGGTATTTTTGGGTTAAATCAGTCTGTAAAAGGAAAGACAGTTACCGTTCGTGCAACGTCAGCAGCTAACCCTGCAATATTCAAGGATCTTACTTTTACAGTAGAAAATACATCTATTCAGGATGTAGAAGCAAAAGCTGTTACTGCAAACCGTAATGATACAACAGAATTGCTGACTAGTATTGTAAGTGAAAACTTAGCCGAGGCAGAACTTAGGATTAGTTGGAGCATTGCAGATTATGGCGGCTTGGATAGCAGTAAAGTATCTGTTGGGGTAGCTAATGGGATGCTTACAGTAGCAAAAGATATTAATTATGAGAAATCTTATACAGTACTAGTAAAGGCAGCTATTACTGCGGATAGACTTTCTACTCCGGCAGAAAAGTTAATTGCTGTAACAATACCAGCAGTTTCTGTTAAATTTATCAGCAATAATGTAAGTATATCGAAAAATGGTTCTGTAACCATACCTTATGAAGTAACAGGATTAAAAGCAGAACCTTCAGATATTTATGCTACAACAAACCCATCTATAAAAAATAGTATTATTTATGTAGCAGAGGATGGTATTAAATTAAGTATTGGTAATAATGTAAAGTCAAACAAAATTGATGTGATTGCTACTTTTAGAGGAACTAATACTTCAGAAACCATAACAGTAGATGTAAAGTAAGTGGCAGGAGGTAAAAAATGAAGAGAAATAAAATGAATAAAAGCAAAAGAACTCCTCTGCGAGTGATTGCAGCCTCTTTGCTGGCCATTGTAATTATAGTAAATTTAGTGAACTCTACATTACAGAATGTGGAAGCTAAGGGGATGTTCCAGGCCGTTGAAAATAGAGCAAATGAATCTATGAATGGTTCTGAAATTAGAATACTTGAAATATTGCCTGATAGTAGTAGTTTAAGTATGCTTGGTATGTTAATTTCTGGACAGGAACCTTTTAAGGATGATATAGCAGAGTATTCCGATGAAGAAATTAAGGTGTTTGCAGAAATGTTAAGCAAATACGGAATTATCAATATGGACTCTGCTTCCAGTTTTATGTATCCACTGACTTATTATAAGCCAGGTGATGATGAGAAAATATATAGTAATGTGCCGGTATTACCAGAGGAACAAAAAGGATATGGACTAATTGATACAGAATTAGTAAAGGGTTATTTTCAGGAAGTAAGTGATAGCGAATTGGATAGTGAGGTTGTATATTATCAGGAGATTATTATAACGGCAACTCCAACGCCACTTCCAACAGTTGAGGTGACAGTAACCCCAACAGTTGAGGTAACAGTAACTCCAGCAGTTGAGGCGACAGTAACTCCAACAGTTGAGGTAACAGTAACTCCAACACCAGAGACAACAGATAATCCGGAACCAACAGTAACTCCGACAGTTGAATTGACTCCAACTGAGGAAATAGAGGTAACAGTAACCCCAACACCAGAGCCTGAACAGTCAGGAGAAGTTGTTGAGGAAGTAGAAAGTACACCTACACCAATATCACCGGAAGAAGAAAGTGTTACTCCGGAACCAACAGAGGAAGGAGAGGTTGTACCAGAAGAAAATGCATCTGTTGATGTGCGCGAAAAAGTAATGGTGGAAACCAATGGGGAAAGCGCACATGAAAAGAGTGAAGTTGTAAATGCAGAAGTCGATACAGCGGCAGAAGCACCTACAGAAGTTCCAACAGCTAATGAAGAAAGTGAAGTTACAAATGTTCCAGTGACGAACACAGAAGGAATTGAAGCAACAGTAAATCCAGAACCAGGAGAAGGAACTGAAGCAACAGTAACTCCGGAACCGGGAGAAGGAACTGAAGCAACAGTAACTCCGGAACCAACAGAAGGAATTGAAGCAACAGTAACTCCGGAACCAACAGGAGGAATCGAAGCAACTGCTACTCCGGAACCCACCGAAGAACCACAGATTACAGAAGGTCCGGTAGTACCAGAGACAGCTCCGTCAGAAGTATATTTTGTAGATGACAGTGGAAATATTGTATATTTACGATATGATAAAAATGGAGTAAATAGTACTACGGAAGAAGGCAGATTTTTCCGTTTTATAGCTCAGGAAGTAGATGTGGAACAGCCGGAAGGTACAATGGAAGGTTATGGATATCGTTTTGTTTTTGGTTCTAAAGCAGAAATCAGAAATAATGATTTATTTAAGAAATTTGTTTTAGGAATTACAGATGAAGTGAAACTCCAAAGTGCCCAAATTAATTTGACAACTGCTTCTGTAGAAACATTGGCTTCTGTAAATTTAGAAGACTATGATTTGGTTTATATTGCACAGCCAGTGTTATGGAAAGATGCGGTTACAGGCGAGTTTAGGGAATATGAGTATGCTAACCCGGATCTTACAGATGAAGAGAGAAAAGCATATTTTTCGCCTTGGGTTACTATGAATGGAACAAATGCGGATGTAGAAACAGTAGCGAAAAAGCTATTAGAAGGTGCAGTAGATGAAACTGACCCTGCAAAACTGATGATAGATACTTCTATTCTAGAAGAATATGAAAGAGCTTTAACTTTGTATGAAACAGCAGCAGGAGCTTTGGATGGTACAACAGCTGGTGATCTTGCAAATTCTGATGTAGAAAAGATCTTGAATAATGGTATTTATAAAGCAATTATCATACTTGCTCAGACAGATTTTGCCAGTCAAATTGTTTCATTGTGTGAAGCATCTACTTCAAGCGATGAAACTACTAGTTATACAATAAGTGATACCAAGTGGAATGAAGATAGTTTAAGTGAAACTTTAAGAAGTAACTTATACAATGAAGATATGAGTGAGCTAATACTTACTAATTCAGGACACTTTGTAAACAAAAATGTTTATTTCTATAGACATATAAAGGATAATTACACAAAAGTTTTGTGTGATGAAAATGTGTATTCTCTAATAAATGGTGATTTCAGAAGTATCTTTGATAAGAAAATTTTATCTATTGCTTTTGCAGATGTAGTTTCTGCAATTGATGCAGAAAACGAAAGAAATACCTTCTTAGAAAGTACCAGAGAAAAAATTGATGCAGAAAATATTTCTTCGGATATGGTAATTCAGTATTTATTGAATTATACAGGAGAATCTATTGTAATCAAAAAGAACACAATATCTGTTCTTGAGATTGAACCATGTGCAGATTTCTCTTGTGATTACCAGAAAAATTCGGATGGAACATATAAATATGATTCTGCTGGCAATAAAATGCAGTCAGAAGGGCAGAGGGCATTTATTGAAAAATGGGTGAATTATTTTTCTACATCTGACAGATATCAGGATGTTACATTTACTTGTATGTCTATGCAGGAATTCATTGGTAAGAATGAAGACCTGAATGCTACCTATGACTTGATTTATATTGGAGCTAATATTGGACAGTTCCAGACCGTAGGGAATGATGGAAAAACCAGAAGATTTAATGATACATCTATGAATGGATTGATTTATACTCACATAGGAGATACCACTGGTAAAAAGGTAACAGTTGGTAATGGTTTTGGATTATTGGATACAGACTATACTAGTAATAGTAGAATAAGTTATAATTCTAACAGAAATACTACTATGAGAACTACGGGAAATGATTTAACTACATATAAAAAGAGAGATTTATTGAATTTCCTAAATTCCGGTTATCCTGTGATTGTTGCAAAAGAGTTGTTTAAGTTTGGACAAGCATCAACTTCTTCTAGTAGCAATATTCCGGTTGCCATTAATGCTGCGGGTGCAAGTGTTGGTGTTTCTAATACTTCTACTACTAGAACAGTGTATATTAAGAAACCGAAAGAATGGACAGGATGGGATAATATTTATGTGCATTGTTGGAGCAATGGTGGAAGTACAGGAACTACCTATCCTGGTACCAAAGTTACATATATCGATGAAGCAGATGGATATTACAGATACAAGATATCTGTACCGAAAAAGTATGATACTATTATTATAAATAATGGCGGCAATACAACTGGAAATAAAACGGAAAATATTACCCTTGGTGACAAAGACTCATATGTTATTACCTTGGGGTATAAACAAAGTTTTGAAGTGACAGAAGGATATTTATCTTCTTCTGGAGGTGCAACAGTAGATAACTCTACTTATTTATATCAGTTACTGAAAATAGCAACAGCCAACAAGGGCAGTGTAGATGTAAACAGCATTGAAAGAACAACACTTAATTATGATAGTGCATTAAGCAATATCGAATTTAACTGGGAAGACAGAACTTTTGAAAATCTTTTAACTGATGGAATGTCAGATGCAGAAGCACACAAAACATCACCGCAGTTCTTAAATGAAACAAAAGTGTTCTTAAATTTGACCAACAAGCCAAAGGACTATAGCTACACTACACAAAGTACTACAGGTAAACCAATTAATGAAGATGAAATCACATATTTAGATCCATTAGATGGAAGATATTACTTAAATTATGAATTTTCTATTTCATCTTTAGCTGGTACTTTAAGTACCAATGAATATGATTGTAAACTGTTTGTAGATGCTAACTTTGACGGGAAGTTTTCAGAAAACTCAGAAGAACTGGATTCTTTGGTTATTAAGGAAGCTTCTACAGGGGCTGTGATAGCAAAAGAAGATGGTTCTGCAACCTATAGATTAAAAGAAAATACAGCATATACCATTAGTAGAAAGTTACCAAAAGATTTTGATGGTTGTATTAACTGGAAATTACAAGTATCGCAGGTTGGAAATTCGGATATTTTAGCTGCACAGACAGGATATTGTGCAATTCCTGTAACACCTAGAAAGCAGGATGGTTCTGAAGATACAGAAAATTCAAAACAGCAAATTAAAATTTTGCAGCTTACTAGTGGTAATTCCACAGAAGAACAATCAACCAGAACTACTTATAACGGTACTCATGTAAATTTAGAGAAGCGTTTAAAAAATAATGATAATAGTGCATGGCATAATTTGTTATCAGAGATTCCGGACTTTGAATTAGATATTAAGACAATGAGTGCAGTAGAATATGCAAATAATTGTGTTGTATATGACAATAGTTATAGCGGCGATATTGGTGGCTATGCAATTAATGAAGGTTATGACATGATTATTGTAGGATTTATTGATGTATTTGCGGAAGTTGGATATGGAGAGAAGGCTTCTTATTCAATGGCAGAGTCTATTATTCAGTTTGGAAATACTGGAAGAAGTATTCTGTTTACTCATGATACTACAGCATGGAATGCGGATTATATGAAATGGGCACAGTTAGGTTCTGTAGATGGATATTGGGAACAGGCGGGCTGGTTAGCAGATGCAAAGAATAGTTCTGCATACTTTACAATAGCAATCAGAGACCTTTGTGGTAATGACCAGTATGGTGTAGTTACCCGTGAAGATGGTGTTACAGTGGATACTTCAAATTATCTTTCATACATTAATCAGTTTTTTGAAACACCAGCTTCTACTGGAAAGGAATACTCTAACACTAGTGCAGAATGGATGGAACTGGTAAATCTTGGAAAAGATATGGCATTTAAGCCAAACAGCAATCAGCAGCAAGTAGTAGGAGAAACTCAGGGAAGTACATATACGAACCTTAGAAGTTATAACTATAAGTTTAATGATAAAGATGTAAATGCAAATGATGCAAATTACTATGTGCAGTATATAAAAGATTTAATTCCGTCAAAGCGTAAAAATACAGACTTGTATGATGCTTCAAAACCTACCAATGAAAAATTTAAAGTAGGTAAGGTAAATGTGGGTGCCATTACAGAATATCCATATGATTTACCAGATAGCTTTGATGTAGCATCTACCCATGCGCAATATTGGACAGTAGATATTGAAAGTGATACAAACCAGGATGATGAAAGTGACTTGGTAGTATGGTATTGTATTAATGGTAGAAGTGTGAAAGGAAATAGTACTACAGCACCAATAGATGACTTCTATAAAAATACACCAAACGATGTACGTAACAATTACTATATCTACAACAAAGGAAACATCACATATTCTGGTGCAGGACATTCTCCGATTTCAGACGAGAATGAAATTAAGTTGTTTATTAACACTATGATCGCAGCTTACAATGCTAAAATTAAAATACCTGAAGTAAGTATTGTAGAAAATGGTGAAACAGAAGCACCAGAGTTAGAAAATGTAATTATACCTTATGACAAGAGTGTAAGTAGTGCAGATGCAGATTTTGTTAACTTTGGAACAACTAATGCAAGTGGTCAAGTAGAGGGAACCATGAGAATTTACTTTAATGTATATGATGGTAACCTTGTGGCAAAACAGAAATACATTAAAGTAGATGAAATTTTTATTTCAGATGCAAATGGTAGTGAAAGTTACGCAGACCTGGATGGAACTGTAGTAACTGGAAAACGATATACAAGTAGTGTACAGTTAAAGATATATGATGCTTCTGATGATTCAGAAACAGAATATGGAAAACTGAAAAGTGGACATACATATTACGTGAATGCACCAATGAGTGAAGTATTTAACAAAAATCAGTCAGTGAAGTTTTATGTAAAAATTCATACCATGATAGGTGAAGGTAATGGTATGATGGAATCAGCTCAGGCTTCAGATTCTATAACCATCAGCAGAGCAGAAATCTTTGACCTGGATTAATAAAACCAAAATGGCATGCTTTATAGTATGCCATTTTATAAAGAATAATAAAGAAAAAGAGGAGGATTCACATGAACAGTAAATTGAAAAAAGTTATGGCTTTTTTATTAAGCCTTATGCTGGTATGTTCAAGCTTTTTGGAGTTTGTGGTACCGGTAAGTGCGGCAGAAACCGGATTTGCAGAAAATGCAATTATTGTTTCTGACACAGCAGCAGAATATTGCTGGAATGATTCAACTGTAAATTTATCTGTTGTAGTATTAAATGGAACCAGTCTTACCTGGTCAGCAGATAGAACTGATGGTATTACCATCACAGAAGGTGAAGACACAGATGACATGGCAGGTACAGCAAAACATGCTGAAGTAGCCATTGACAGTACAGCAAGTGGTGAATATAAAATCACTGCTAATGCAGGAAATGATTCCCGAACAATCACTTTAAAAGTTTATAATACTTTAAGTGAAATTGAAGGAGCAGTAGTAACTGATTTTACAAATCAGTATACAGGAAATTCTTTTGAAGTAAAGGTTGTAGTAGACCCTAGATATGCAGATTCCCTTCAGTGGGCCAGTGTAGATGAAACAAAGGTAAAACTTGATGTTTCAAAAGCTAGAACAGATACAACAACTTATGCTGGTAGTGTAGTAAAGTATATACCACTTAGCATTTTAGAAAAACCTGAAACAGGTGTTTGTGATATTACTGCCACAACAAATGGAATTACAAAGACACAGAGTATTACAATTCATAAATCTGCTTCTAATATGAAAGATTTACAGGTAGTAGCTACCAGTTATCAGAAAGAAGATCCAAACTTTGATTTGGCTACCTATAACCATATGAGTTCTGATACAATTTATGTAGATATGGATGAAACTATCACATTAAGTGGTGTGGTAGAAGGGACTTTAGTAAATGCAGAAAAAGAAGTGGGAGCAATCCTTTCAAGTAGTGATATTGATGATCTTATAGGTGCTTCTTCCACAGATGAGAGTTCTAATGGATGTTTTGTTTTTGGAACAAGTGAATGCGTTAAATTAAGTGATACTTCATATCAATTTAAAATTGATATTACTGGTGTTACTGCTACCAGTATAGAAGCACCTATCGAAGTAAATATCTTTACTATGTCTGGTAAGGTGTCTAATCGTAAGAAATTAGTAGTATTAGCACCAGCTCAGAATATGACTTTTACAATGAAGGTAAAAGAAGATAATGTAACTATAGAGAAATTGTTTGAGATAGAAGACACCTCCGTAGGTTTGTGTTTAGAAGAAAATGCTTCTAGCTTTAGTGCAACTAACTTTAATGCATTACATACCTTGAAAATAATAAACGAAGCAAATGGTCAATATTCTGTTACTCAAAATGAAAAGAATATTGTAGGAAATGGCCGTGATATGACAGCAGGTGATACGCTGGATTTAGCTGTAATATTCCGTTCCCGTTTTAATCCATCTGATAAAAAATATCTGGCAGCCTCTACAGATACACCATTGTGGAAATCAAAAGACGAAACAATCGCTACAGTTACTCAGGATGGTGTGGTAAAAGCTGTAAAAAGTGGAGATACAGAGATTTATTGTTACGCAGCACCTACGAAAACTTCACCAAGAACTGATATTTATGCAGTTTATAGAATTCATGTAACAGACCTTATTTTAGCAGATAATATTAATATTACAAAGTTTAAAGATGGAGAACAGCAAGTTATTGTAGAAGACACAATTTATACTAGCCAGAAAGATATACAATATGCAGCTCAATTAGTAGATGGAAATATAACAGCCAATGAGAGAGTAACATGGGCTAGTACTGACACAAGTGTATTTACTGTTGGAGAAACTACTGGTATTGTTAATCCGGTAGCTGCAGGAAATGCCAAATTAATCGCAACTTCTGTAAGTAGTGGTTTACAGGCTTATGTTCCAATTGAAGTTATTGCAGCAGTAGAAACTGTTAAGATTGTTGAAACTAAAACAACTACCAACTATGTTCAAGGACATACTTATACTCTTGAAACTCGTGTAAATGAAGGTGCAGACGAGAATGAAGAATTAACATGGACTGTTGAAAATACGGATGACAAGGATCCGGTAGTTGTATTTATGGATCCAAATGATTCTGAAAAGAAAGAATTAACTGAATTTGTTGGAAGAACCGTACAAATTAAAGTAAAAAAACGTGGTAGTGCAACAGTTACAGTAAAAGGAAAGTATAACACATCAGCAATTGATAATTGTACTATTACTGGTATTTCAGAACGTACAGCTGTTCATACATATATTAATTATAATGGTGCAGATTGTGCTGGTCAGGAACTGACTGTAACCAAGGGAACTAATGTGGAATTAAAGGCCACACTTTTAGACGAAAATAAGCTTGAATCCACGGATGATTTCCAATGGAATATTGTTCAGGAAAAAGAAGTTGTAAGAGTTACAAATACATCTCTTACTAATGAAAAGAACTTAACTTTACAGCCTGTAACCAAGGGGGATGTAACCATAGAGTTGAGAAACTTGCAGACAAATAAGTTTTTAACAGTTACACTTCATGTAAAAGTACCAGCAACAGGGATTTCTCTTGAAGAAAGCCAGATGGATGAAGTAATGTTAGTACCAGGTGAAGTTGGAACTACAGGGGTAACATACCAGTTAAAGCCGATTTTAACTCCGGAAGATACTTCAGATGAAGTTATTTATGAAAGTTCTGACTCAAGTATTGTAAAAGTAGATGAAAATGGTTTGCTTACTGCAGTGAAATCATCTGAAACACCAGTTACAATTACTGCAAAGATTAATGATACTTTAAAAGCGACTTGTCAGGTGAGAGTAGCAATTCCTATCAAAGAAATGAAAGCAGAAGATGTAGAAGGAAAGACTATTGAAAATAATGGTGTTATCAAAGTTTATAAAGATGAAACCAATGAAATTAAATTAAACTGTGGTGATGCAACAGAGTATATTAGTTGGACTTCTACAAATGAAAAGTTTGCATCTGTAAAGGCAAGTAATGATACTTATAGCTGTACTATAAATGGTAATGTGGCAGGAACTACAACCTTGACAGCAGTATCTTCTGTGTCTAAGAAAACAATGCAGTTTACTGTAAAAGTTGTAAATAGAATTACAAACATGGCATTAGCAGGTTCCAACACAGTTGCGATAAATGCTACCAATGGATATGTAAGTACAAATCTTCCAGCCAACAGTGATGATGTTATTTGGACAGTAGATAATCCAGAAATGGTAGAATTGAAAGCAGTTAGAACTGGTAATGTAGCAAGAGTAAATCTTATACCAAAACAGGTAGGAAAAGTAATTATTACAGCCACTTCTGCAGATGGTTTATATATGGTTACAAAAGAAGTTGAAATTACAGCATTACAGTTAAATTCTGCAAGAGTTGATGCAATTGAGGCAGTCGTTTATGATGGCACAGAAAAGAAACCAAAAGTAACAGTTAAATATGGTAATACGGAATTAGCAGAAGGTAAAGATTACGTAGTAACTTATACCAATAATGTAAAAGCAGGTACTGCTACAGTAACATTAAGCGAAGGAAGCAGTGGAAATTATTCAGGAACAAAAACTGTTACTTTTAGAATTACACAAAGAGATATTAATAATGCACAAATAGCTAAAATTAGTGATGTGACATACAGTGGTTCTGCTATTAAACCAGTAATATCTGTGTCTGATTTAGGAAATAAATTAGTAGAGAATACCGATTATACAGTATCCTTAGCTAGCAATACGAATGTAGGAACAGCAACCATAACAATTAAAGGAAAGGGTAATTATAATGGTACAAAGAGCATAACCTTTAAAATTACACCAAAAAATATTTCAAAAGTAAAAGTAGATAAAATAACAAATAAGGTATACACAGGAAGTGCAGTTGTACCAGCATTGAATGTAACCAATGGAAAAGCAAGACTGGCTGCAAACAGAGATTACACAGTGAAATTCAGTGCTAATAAAAATCCAGGTAAAGCAAAAGCTGTATTAAAAGGTATTGGAAACTATACTGGAACAAAAACGGTATATTTCTATATTACACCAAAGAATGCAAAAATAAATTCTGTAACCAGTACATCAGCAAAATCCATGAAAATCAAATGGACAAAAGATACAAAAGCTACTGGATACCAGATTTACTACGCAACAAAATCTAGTTTCAAGGGTAAGAAAACAGTAAACATTACAAAAAGTAAAACCACATCAAAAACCATCAAAAAATTAAAGAGTGGAAAAACATATTATGTAAAGATTCGTTCTTACAAGAAGGTTGGATCTAAGAAGGTTTATGGTGCTTGGTCAAATGTACAAAGTGTAACAATCAAATAATTTAGCAAAAATTACCTGATTAAGCTTTTGAAACTTACACATACTATGGATGTAACAAACAACAACAAAAAGTTATCACGTTTGATGGACAATCATATGGATAATGAAATGGAGGAGTTTATTATGTCTAGAAGTCACAAAGTTGAAGTTCCAGAAGCCAAGGGTGCATTGGATAAGTTTAAGTTTGAAGTAGCAAACGAATTAGGTGTTCCACTTACCGATGGGTATAACGGAAACTTAACTTCTAAGCAGAATGGTTCTGTTGGTGGTTATATGGTTAAGAAAATGATCGAAGCTCAGGAACGTCAGATGGCGGGAAAATAACCCAGGCAGGATTGTTACAACAAATGCATAAGTAAATGTACTAAATAGTATGTTCTGATGCAGAAGAAAGAAGCTTCTACATAGCGAAAAACGCTATGTAGGGGCTTCTTTTAATTTTCTAAATTATTTTCTAAATTGTAAAAAATTATATTTATAATCCTGAAAGTTTCTGCTATAATGTAATAGCTATAATGTAAATAGAAGTATTTCTATTTGAAGAGTAGGATAAATAATAAAAAGAAAGGTACCAGTGGAAGTGGTAAAAGGTGTTAAGATGAAAGTCGGAATTTTAGGTTACGGTAATCTTGGTAAAGGGATTGAATGTGCTATTAAACAGAATGATGATATGGAATTAGTAGCAGTGTTTACTAGAAGAAATCCAGAGAGTGTGAAGATTTTAACAGAAGGTGTAAAAGTATATTCTGTGGATGATATTGTGAAAATGAAAGATGAGATAGATGTGCTTGTTCTTTGTGGAGGAAGTGCAACTGATTTACCGGAACAGACACCGGAATATGCAAAGTATTTCAATGTAATTGATAGTTTTGATACTCATGCAAAAATACCGGAACATTTTGAAAAGGTTGATAAAGTGGCAAAGGAAAATGGACATGTAGCTTTGATTTCAGCCGGATGGGATCCAGGTATGTTTTCTCTTAACCGTTTATATGCAAACGCTGTTTTACCACAGGGAAATGATTATACATTCTGGGGAAAAGGTGTAAGTCAGGGACATTCTGACGCAATCCGCCGTGTAGAAGGTGTAAAAGATGGAAAGCAGTACACAATTCCAATTGATTCTGCATTAGAAGCAGTTAGAAACTGTGAAAATCCAGAACTTAGCACAAGACAGAAACATTTAAGAGAATGTTTTGTTGTTCCGGAAGAAGGAGCAGATTTAGCAAAAATCGAAGAAACAATTAAGAACATGCCAAACTATTTTGCTGATTATGATACCATTGTTCATTTTATCTCAGAAGAAGAATTAAAAGCAAATCACAGTGGAATTCCACATGGTGGTTTTGTATTCAGAACAGGTGTAACAGGATGGAATGGTGAAAACAATCATGTCATTGAATATAGCCTGAAACTAGATTCCAATCCAGAATTTACAGCTTCTGTTATCATGGCGTATGCAAGAGCTGTTAACAGACTTCACAAAGAAGGTGTTACAGGATGTAAGACAGTATTTGATATTGCACCTGCTTACCTTAGCCCAAAATCAGGAGAAGAATTGAGACAGCATTTATTATAAAATATAGAAAACTGGAGTGGAATTCCGCTCCAGTTTTTCAATAGGAATTTCATTCATTAGTCTATTTAAAAAATTCCACAACATCCTCCATCTTAGAAGTCATACTTTCAAACAGCATATCCACTAGACAAAGGGCAGACATAGCTTCCACTACAACAACCGCACGAGGAACGATAATTGGATCATGTCTACCTTTAATATTAATATCAATAGCTTCCCCCTGCTTATTTACTGTTTTCTGAGTACTTGCAATGGAAGGAGTAGGTTTAAAAGCAGCACGTAAAATAATATCAGAACCATCACTGATACCACCTAAAATTCCACCGGAATGATTAGTCAGTTTTTCAATTTTACCATCTTCAGAAACACCATAATTGTCATTATTGGTAAGTCCGGTAGCTTTTGCTACATCAAAACCATCACCAATTTCAAATCCTTTTACAGCACCAATAGAGAAAACAGCTTTGGCAAGATTTGCACTTAATTTTTCAAAAGCAGGTTCACCTACTCCGGCAGGCATATGTTTTACGATACATTCTACCACACCACCGGAAGAATTACATTCAGACATGCAAGTTGCTAAATAGTCAGAAGCTTTTTCCGCAGCAGAAGCATCGGGCATATAAAGTTTGTTATTTAAAATCTCATCTCTATTAAAGTTCTTTTCATCACCGGCAACAGGCCCAATAGATTTTGTATAAGCAAAAATATCTATTCCTAACTGGTTTAGAATTTTAATAGCAATGGCACCTGCAGCAACTCTTCCGATAGTTTCACGACCAGAAGAACGTCCGCCACCACGATAATCTCTGAAGCCATATTTTAAGTCATAGGTAAGGTCTGCATGTCCCGGACGATAGTAGTTAGCGATTTCACTATAATCCTGAGAACGCTGGGTTTCGTTAAATACTACCATGGAAATTGGAGTTCCGGTAGTTTTGCCTTCAAAGATACCAGATAAAATTTTTACAGAATCTGCTTCATTTCTTTGGGTAGTAAATTTAGATTGTCCTGGTTTTCTCCTGTCTAAGAACTTTTGAATATCTTCTTCGTTAAGAGAAAGACCGGCAGGGCAGCCATCCACCACCACACCTATTCCCTTTCCATGGGATTCGCCCCATGTTGCAATGCTAAAATGTTTTCCATATATTGAACCTGACATAGAATGCCTCCTTATAGTTTAATTAATTGATACTTAAATAAGTATAAACAATTCTGGAAAGACTTGCAAGAGTTCCTTTCCTAATATATACTGTATTATGGCGAAAAAACAGTAGGTAAAAGTCTGAAAAGATATATCAAAAGCTATTGATGAAGAATTTTTCTGAAAAAAGAAAAAATAAAGTATGAGATGAAAAAGAAAAAGAGGATGAAACATGTATGAGTTACTAAAAAAAGATGGAAATGCAAAAAGAGGTCAGTTCCATACCGTACATGGTGTCATTGAAACACCGGTATTTATGAATGTGGGAACTGCTGCTGCAATTAAAGGTGCTGTATCAACAGAAGATTTACAACAATTAAAAACGCAAGTAGAATTATCCAATACCTATCATCTTCATGTAAGACCGGGAGATAAGGTAGTAAAAGCCATGGGTGGTCTTCATAAGTTTATGGTTTGGGATAAACCAATTTTAACAGACTCTGGCGGTTTTCAAGTGTTTTCTCTGGCAAGTCTGCGTAAAATCAAAGAAGAGGGAGTGTTTTTCCAATCCCATGTAGATGGTCGAAAAATTTTCATGGGACCGGAAGAAAGTATGCAGATTCAGTCAAATCTGGCATCTACTATAGCAATGGCATTTGATGAGTGTCCGCCAAGTCTGGAATCCAGAACTTATATGGAAAATTCTGTAGCAAGAACCACCAGATGGTTAGAACGCTGTAAAAAAGAAATGAACCGTTTAAACAGCTTAGAAGATACTATAAACAAACAGCAGATGCTTTTCGGAATTAACCAGGGTGGTTGTTTTGAAGATATTCGTATTGACCACGCAAAGCGTATCAGCGAAATGGAACTAGACGGTTATGCAATTGGCGGATTAGCAGTAGGAGAGTCTCATGCAGATATGTATCGTACCATTGAAGCAGTGGTTCCATATTTGCCGGACGAAAAACCTACCTATTTAATGGGGGTTGGAACACCTGCAAATATTTTAGAAGCAGTAGAAAGAGGAGTGGACTTTTTCGATTGTGTTTATCCAAGCAGAAATGGAAGACATGGACATGTATACACTAACCATGGAAAATTGAATTTATTTAATGCCAAGTATGAGTTAGATGACAAGCCGATTGAAGAGGGTTGCGGCTGTCCGGCATGTCAGAAATACAGCAGGGCATATATCAGACATCTTTTAAAAGCAAAAGAAATGCTGGGAATGCGTCTTTGCGTAATGCATAATCTTTACTTCTATAATAATATGATGGAAGAAATCAGAAATGCTATTGAGCAGGGCTGTTTTGCAGAATATAAGAAGAAAAAATTAGAAGGTATGGAAAAAGGCTAATTATTCCATAAAATTTTAATAAAGTACTTGATGAAACCTAGTGGTTTGTGTAGAATAAAAAGGTACGTTTTTACGTGAAATAATATAGAATTTAATATATTGACAGGAGGAAAAGTCATGCAGTTAGTTTTAGGAACCGCACAGAGTGGTGGTACATCAATGACATTATTTATGGTAGTGTATATTGTGATAATTATAGGTGTTATGTATTTCATCACCATTCGTCCACAGAAAAAGGAACAGAAAAGATTAAATTTAATGCTTTCAGAGTTAGGAGTAGGCGACAGTGTACTCACTACCAGTGGATTTTATGGTATTGTTATTGATATTACAGATGACACTGTAATTGTAGAATTTGGTAATAATAAAAACTGCCGTATTCCTATGAAGAAGGAGGCAATTGTTCAGGTGGAAAAAGCCGGAGCAGCCGAATAAGCAGAAACGGTAAGACAAAGAGAAAAAAACGCTATCTTATGGGTGATGGTTGGTCACTTATAAGGTGGCGTTTTTTTTGGAAAGATTCAATGGATTTGAGAAGGCACAATTGAAAGAAATATTGGAATTCCTATTACAAAGTTTATAGCAGATTTTATGTAGCCGGCATTTATAGCTAATACAGCAAGTGTCAAGCATATGAGTGAACAGCAATGTATATATAACAATTCTTATAGAAAATTCCATAACTGTATTGACAGGAAAAAATTGGTATGGTAATATGTCACTACAAGATATGTCGAGTAACGACATGTCGAATTAAAATATAACAGACTATGACATGTCGTGAGACAATAGGAAAAACAATAAGAAAAATAAGTTGGTGATGGAATGGAGAAGAATTTAATAAAAAAGTATATACCTATGACAGAAACCACATATTACACCCTTTTGGCTGTAATTGAAGCAAGACATGGATATGCAATTATGCAGTTTGTAAGCAGTCTTACCGAAGAACGGATTAAGCTGGGAACAGGAACACTGTATACCATGGTAGGGAGACTTACTGCTGATGGTTTGATTTCTATTGTAGAAAATGATAGTGGAAAGAAAACATATCAGATTACAGAAACAGGCATGACGCTTTTGAAAATGGAAACGGAAAGGCTTGGAGCACAATTAGAGAACGGTGTAAGTGTGTTGGGTAAGGGGGATGAAAATGAGTAAGTTACATAAGAAGTTTAAGGTGTTTGTGAAAATTACTAAAGAGCGTGACTGGTTGGAAGAAATGGCTTTGAAAGGGTATATGTTGGAAGATATTAAGTTTGGAATGCTTTATTATTTTAGAAAAGATACTCCAAAGCATATGTTATATGAAATGGATCGATTCAATTTAGGCAAGAATCCTACTAGAGAAGAAATGCTTGCTAAGAAAAACTTCATCGAAATGGCAACAGAATCCGGATGGCGGGAAGTAACTCATGATGAAAGTCTGAATTATTATTTTACAAAAGAATATGAAGAAGATGGGTTTAATGAGTTATATAATGATGAAGAATCTTTGCAAGTGAGAGCGGATAAATTCAAAAAGCTGTATACAGATATGGGTGTCTTGTTAGTGAAATTAATGTTTGGAGTAGGATTCTTTACGTTTTTAGAAAATTTACTTATGATAAAGCTTGGAGAATATACAAATGTAGAGAAAAACTTTTTGATATTTGGAGTAGGGTACGAAACATTTAGTGCTTTTGTAGCATGGATACATTTTAAATTTGCAGATATGTATTATAAAGAAATGAAAATGTCAAGAGAAGAAGCAAAAAAGCAAAAAGAAAAGAAGCGAAAAACAGAAATTCGCCTGCTTTTGACTACAAAAGGATTGCAAAAGTATTTAAGAAAACATGCTGCGAAAGGCGAAAAGTTAGTTTCTATGAGAATGGTTAGATATACTTTTGAAAAAGTAGAAAATACAGCAGTAGACTTTGTGCTGGACACCAAAGGTATGGTAAATGAACGAAGGAAAAGAGAAGGAATGAAACGATTGTCAGATAGCAAGGACTGGAACCTTATGGGAAATGACTGGCAGGCAGAAAGTATTGCTTATGCAGAAAGTTACGGGCTGGAATGTTTATGTGCTTATGATAACCGG
>JAFQCM010000117.1 GCA_017399445.1 Lachnospiraceae bacterium
ACTTGCATTTTTTTTTTGAAGTAGTATATAATCAATTTTGTCGTTAAGCGATGGGCTATCGCCAAATGGTAAGGCACTGGACTCTGACTCCAGCATTTCAAGGTTCGAATCCTTGTAGCCCAGCTATTTAAGAGAGTGGAAAATGTTCCATTCTCTTTTTTGTTTTTGAAATAAAGGATTTTCTTTTTATATTCTGTATGCTACAATTAGCTTAGCAGTGAAATGTAGAAGGAAATTGGAATTTTAAAGAGGAAATAATAAAGTATGTATGAATTTGACAGCCGGGTAAGATATAGTGAAACAGATAAAGATGGAAAATTGACTTTAGAAGCAATTTTAAATTATTTCCAGGATTGTACTTTGTTCCATTCAGAAGATATTGGATATGGAATTGAATGCTTAAGCAAAGAAAACAAGGTGTGGGTATTATTATCCTGGCAGATTGTAGTAGAACGTTATCCGGAGTTTGGAGAGAAAATAAAAGTGGCAACGATAGCTTATGATTTCAGACGTTCTTTTGGATATCGTAATTTTATCATGTATGATGCCATGGGAAAGCGTATTGCTTATGCTAATTCTGTATGGCTTTATATGAATTCTGAAAAGATGATACCAATACGTATTGAAAATAATGTGGCAGAAATTTATCAGGTAGAGCCAAAGATTGATATGGATTATGCAGATATGAAAATTGCCATACCGGAAGTGGAAAAAGAACTATGTGCCCCTTATACTGTACAAAATCATCATATTGATACCAATGGTCACGTAAATAATGGGCAATATCTGAAAATGGCATATGCGGCATTAAAAGAAGAAGTAGATGTGAAACAGATGCGGGCAGAATATAAAAAATCTGCAGTTTTAGGTGATGTTATTCAGCCAATTGTCTATAGAAATAATGAGAAATATGTAGTAACATTAAATGGTAAAGAAGAAAAATTTGCGGTCATAGAGCTTACACTTAGAGCATAAAGACCAAAAAATAAGGAAAGCAGGACAGAATGTTAAAATTAGGAAAGAAACAAACACTTGTAATTGTAAAAGAAGTGGAATTTGGAGTTTATCTGGCAGAAAAAATGGACAGTGAAGAAAAAGTATTGCTTCCCAAAAAACAGGTGCCAAAAGATGCAGAAGTTTCCGATTCCATAGAAGTATTTTTATATAAAGATTCTTCAGACAGAATGATAGCAACCACCAAAGAGCCATATATTCAGATTGGGAAACCAGCAGTTTTAAGGGTGAAAGAAATCAGCAAAATAGGTGCATTTTTAGACTGGGGTCTGGAAAAGGATTTGCTTTTGCCATTTAAAGAACAGGAATGTCAGGTAAAAGCGGGAGATTCTTATCTTGTATGTCTTTATGTAGATAAAAGTAGTCGTTTGTGTGCTACCATGAAGGTATATGGACATTTAAGAACCGATTCTCCTTATATGAAGGACGATATGGTAAAAGGAATTGTTTATGATGCCAGTGAGGACTTTGGTGTGTATGTGGCAGTAGATAATATGTATTCAGCTAGAATTCCTAAAAAAGATGTATTTGGGAAGATGAACATAGGTGATGTAATTGAAGCCAGAGTAAGTTCAGTAAAAGAAGACGGAAAGCTAGATTTAAGTCTTCGCCAGAAAGCATATATACAGATGGATGAGGATTCGGAATTTTTATTAAGCGAATTAGAAAAAAGGGGAGGAAGTTTCCCATTTACAGATAAAACTGTAGAACCGGAATTAATAAAAAATGAATTTAAGATGAGCAAAAATGCATTTAAAAGAGCCATTGGACATCTTTTGAAAACAGGAAAAATTGAAATAACAAAAGATTCAATTAAATTAAAATAAATGAATGATAGATGGAGGAATGAAAATGAAAAAAGCAATTAGTACACCAAATGCACCAGCAGCCATTGGACCATATTCACAGGCAATCGAAGTAAATGGTATGATTTATACATCGGGTGTGATTCCGGTAAATCCTGCTACAGGAGAAATTCCTGCTACAGTAGAAGAACAGGCAGAACAGGCATTTTCTAATATGGCTGCATTGTTAAAAGATGCAGGAAGTTCTATGGAAAATGTAGTAAAGACCACTGTTTTTATTAAAAACATGGAAGACTTTGGAAAAATTAATGAAATTTATGCTAAATACTTTACAGGAGTATTCCCAAGCCGTTCTTGTGTGGAAGTAGCAAGAATACCAAAAGATGTATTTTTGGAAATAGAAGCTATTGCAATCAAATAATCGAAAGAGGTGTTGTGTATGAAGGTACAGAATATTACAGATGTTGACAAGTTTTTTAAGGTTGTAGACAGTTGTGTAGGAAAGGTGGAGCTTGTAACAGGAGAAGGAGACAGACTGAATCTGAAGTCAAAGCTTTCACAATATGTATCGATGGCAAACATTTTTTCTGATGGAGAAATCAAGGAACTAGAAATTATTGCATATGAAAAAGAAGATATCGACCGATTGATCGCTTTCATGTACAATGGCTAAATAAACCAAAGTTCCTACAAGTGAAAAGGCAGGTTCCAACATGTTATATGTGTTGGAACCTGCCTTTTTCATAAGTGGCAAATTATATAGAAACATCAATATTGCTTCCAAGATTAGGATTTACGGATAATTCCATCATTTTTACCATACTTTCTCCTGATGTTTCTAACATATCCAGTGACATTCCAAGAACAGCAGTACTAGCAGCTACCATTACATCTGTCTGACTCATTGCCATTGAAACTTCGGTAATATCCATAAAAAAACCTCCTTTTTTATATTTATATATCGGTAAAATTTCTTAAATTCTACACTTAAATTTGACAAATTTTTCTTTGTATATCTTGTATAGTAGAAAAAAGCCCCAAATCCAAAAAAAGTTCACAAAAAAAATAGAATTTTACTTTCTTTTTTTGGTATTTTGTATTAAAATAACTCTAAGACCATTAAAAATAATTCGAGAGTGTACTTTTTCTTATTGGGGTGGGGGAAAGCTATACGTGTATGAACAGGAGGCAGAGGATTATGATATCTAATCAGATTTTACAGAATACTATTGATGGCTTAAAAGCGATTACAAGAATTGAATTAGGAATTGTAGATACAGAAGGGCATGTACTGGCAACTACAGTAGAAGGAATTGAAGAATGTGAAGGTGCGATTACTGCCTTTGCAGAATCTCCAGCAGAAAGTCAGGAAGTTTCGGGGTATCAATTTTTTAAAGTTTATGACGATAATCAATTGGAATATATACTAATTGCCAGCGGCACAAATGACGATGTATATTTAGTGGGAAAAATTGCAGCTTTTCAAATTCAAAATCTTTTGGTAGCATATAAAGAGAGATTTGACAAGGATAACTTTATTAAAAATCTCTTATTAGATAACCTGCTTTTGGTAGATATTTATAACCGTTCCAAAAAACTTCATATTGATACAGAAGCAAGAAGGGTTGTATTTATTGTAGAAGCAAAGCATGATAAAGATGGAAAAATACTGGAAAACATTCGAAGTCTTTTTGGAGGGAAAACAAAAGATTTTGTTACTGCCGTAGATGAAAAAAATATTATTGTTGTGAAAGAACTGGCAGAAACCGATACCTATGATGATATGGAAAAAATCGCAAAAGTAATTTTAAGTTCATTTGATGAAGAGAATTGCGAAGCACATGTTGCATATGGTACAATTGTAAACGAAATAAAAGAAGTGTCTAGATCTTATAAAGAAGCTAAGATGGCATTAGATGTAGGGAAAATTTTCTTCCCAGAACGAAATGTAATTGCTTACAGTTCTCTTGGAATTGGAAGACTTATTTATCAGTTGCCAATTCCATTGTGTAAAATGTTTATTAAAGAAATATTTGACGGAAAGTCACCAGATGATTTTGATGAAGAAACATTAATTACAATTAATAAGTTTTTCGAAAACAGTTTAAATGTATCAGAAACATCAAGGCAGCTTTATATTCACAGAAACACTTTAGTATACAGATTAGATAAACTTCAGAAAAGCACCGGGTTAGATCTAAGAGTATTTGAAGATGCAATCACTTTTAGAATTGCTCTTATGGTTGTCCGGTACATGAAGTATATGGAAACATTTGAATATTAATAAGATGTACTTATACCAGGTATCCAGGGGCAGGGGTTCATGTAAAACGTAAATCCTGCCTCTGGATATTTGAGGGTAATGGTATTAGTACAAGGAGGAACAAAAAATGATTATTCTTGATAATGTAAGTAAGAGTTATTCAAGCGGTCAGCCTGCTTTAAATAACATTAGTCTTCATATTAAACAGGGAGAATTTGTTTTTATAGTGGGAAACAGTGGCTCAGGAAAATCAACACTTATCAAATTACTTCTGAAAGAATTAGAGCCTACAGAAGGTACCATTACAGTGAATGGAATAGAACTTAGAAGATTAAAAAGGAAAAACATTCCAAAATACAGAAGGAAAATAGGGGTGGTATTTCAGGACTTTAGGTTATTAAAAGATAGAAATGTGTATGAAAATATTGCTTTTGCCCAACGTATCATACAGACACCTACAAGAGAAATTAAAAAGCAGGTGCCTAGAATGTTATCTTTGGTGGGACTGGCAGAAAAATATAAGTCAAATCCAAAACAGTTATCAGGAGGAGAGCAGCAAAGGGTTGCACTGGCAAGGGCATTGGTGAATAAGCCGGAATTACTTTTGGCAGATGAACCTACCGGAAACTTAGATCCAAAAAATTCATGGGAAATTATGAAATTGTTAGAGCAGATAAATAAACAGGGAACCACAGTTTTAGTGGTAACGCATAATAGGGAGATTGTGGATGCAATGCAGAAAAGAGTTGTTACAATGCAAAAAGGAATTATTGTAAGCGACGAAGAAAAAGGTGGGTATATTTATGAGGATTAGTGGTTTATGGTATACCCTAAAGCAGGGCATTAAGAACATATATAAAAATAAAATGTTTTCACTGGCTTCTGTAGGAACTATGGCAGCATGTATATTTTTGTTTGGCGTATTTTTTGCAGTAGTAGCGAACTTTAAAAGTATTGTATCGGAAATTGAATCGGGTGTTGCCATTACAGTATTTTTTAATGAAGATTTATCCGAAGATGAAATTTATGCAATAGGAGAAAAGATAGAAAAACGTTCGGAAGTGTCTGACATGCATTATGTATCAGCAGAAGCGGCATGGGAAGAGTTTAAAGAAGAATATTTTGGAAACAATCCAGATTTGGCAAAGGCTTTTGCAGATGATAACCCTTTAGCAGGTTCGGCAAACTATCAGGTTTATCTAAATGATGTATCTAAGCAGGAAGCTTTGGTAACCTATGTAAAATCCATTGAGGGAGTCAGAGAGGTAAAAGCTTCGGAAGCGGTTGCTACTACCTTAACCAGCTTTAATGTGTTAATTGGGTATGTATCAGCAGCAATCATTATTATTCTGATGGGTGTATCCGTATTCCTAATTAGTAATACAGTAACTATTGGTATTGCAGTTCGTAAGGAAGAAATTGCAATTATGAAACTAATTGGTGCCACAGATTTTTTTGTAAAAGCACCATTTATTGTAGAAGGTGTAGTTATCGGACTGATTGGTTCTGCAATTCCATTATTTGTATTACACTATTTCTACAATTCAGTTATAGGATATATGAATGAAGAATTTTTAGGGATAACCAGCTGGCTTCAGTTTGTTCCAGTAGGAGAGGTATTTGACAGTCTGGTTCCGGTTTCCTTATGTCTTGGTGTAGGTATTGGATTCTTGGGAAGTTTTGTAACTATAAGAAAGCATTTACGTGTATAATTTTTTAAGGAGCGTTGTATGAAGAAGAAACAAGTACTTGCAGCTGTCCTTTGTGCAGCTTGTGTATTAAATACAGTTAATTTTGCATATGCAGTAGAAAATGACAGCGCAGAAGAATCAACAACAGAAAGTAGTACAAATGAAGATACTACAAGTGAGGATACTACAAGTGAAGATACTACAAAGAAAAGTACTGCCAGCAAAAGTACTGTAGCACCTACTTCCGTGGCTGTGAAGAGAGCCAATCAGGCGGTAAATTCTGCAAAAGAAGAAAAAGAAAATATGCAGAAGGGTCTGGATGCAGCAAAACAGATGTTAGCAGATCTGGAGGGCATGAAAAGCGATGTGGAAAATTATGTAAAAGAGCTGGATACAGAGTTAACCAGCGTTACTGCAGAACTGGTAGCTCTACAGGAGCAGCTTCAGGACAAAATTGCAGAGATTGAACAAACAAAGAAAGATATTGAAGAAGCAAAGGCAGTAGAAGAAAAGCAGTATGAAGATATGAAAGTGCGCATAAAATATATGTATGAGCAAGGAAATACCCAGTATGCTGCAATTCTTTTTGGCTCAGAATCCATTGCTGATTTCTTGAATAAGGCAGACTATGTTTCTAGTATTTCAGAGTATGACAGGGAAATGCTTACAAAGTATGAAGAAACCAGAAAAGGAATTGAAGAACTGGAAGCTCAGCTGGTAATAGAACAGCAAGAACTGGAAGCTCAAGAAAAATCAACAAAAGATAAAGCTGATGCCATTGAGGTTTTGGTTTCTGCAAAAGAAGCAGAATTGCAGACAGTAAATGGACAAATTGCAAGTAAAGAAGAACTGATTAAAGAATATGAAGCAGATATTGCAGAGCAGAACCGGGTAATTGAGGAGCTGGAAACAGCAGCAAGGCTGGCAGCAGAAACGGCGGTCCAGTCTGGAGGAACTACACAAACATATGATGGTGGTATCTTTGCATGGCCATGTCCTAACTACACAAGAATTTCTAGTCCTTTTGGATACAGAATGCATCCAACTCTTGGAGTAGAAAAATTCCATAATGGTGTAGACTTGGCAGCACCGGCAGGTTCTCCAATTCTCGCAGCCTATGATGGTACTGTAATCAGTGCAGATTATAATGCTTCTATGGGTAATTATGTTATGATTAGCCATGGAAATAATATTTATACTATCTACATGCATGCATCTGCATTGTATGTAAGTTCAGGACAGAAAGTAAGCAAAGGAGAAACCATAGCTGGGGTAGGAACTACAGGACGTTCTACAGGAAATCATTTACACTTTGGAGTTCGTGTAAACGGAGCATATGTGGACCCAATGGGCTATATTAGTAATTAATCAGACATTTGGAGGTTGTCATGGAGGAAAATAGTAATTATCAAGAAAAAGAACCACAACAACAAAAAGAAAGTAGTGGAAAATCATTTCAAGGGGTAAAAAAAGGACTGATTGCGGGGGTACTTGTAGGAGCTGCATTTATCATAGGTAGATATTCTACAGGAGTAGGAAGTGCTTCTGTAGGAAGTAATGCAATTATTACCAGCGAAGTTTCTAAAAAGGCAGAATCTATTCAAAAGGTAATTGATGCTTACTATTTAGAAGAAGAAAATGTGGAAGATGTAAAAGAAGGCGTCTATAAAGGTATGGTAGATGCCTTAGGTGACCCTTACTCTGTATATTTTACAAAGGAAGAGTATGATTCCTTTAAAGAATCCTATACTGGTGAATATTGTGGAATTGGAGCATCTTTATTACAGGATGCAGAGACGGGGATTATTACTATTGTAAAGGCTTTTGAGGGCTCACCTGCCAAAGAAGCGGGACTTATGACAGACGACATCCTTTATAAAGTAAATGAGGAAGAAGTAACAGGTCAGGATTTGTCAGAAGTGGTTGCTAAAGTGAAAGGACTAGAAGACACTACGGTAAAACTTACCATTGTCCGAGATAGTGAAGAAATTGAAATGGAAGTAGCCAGAAAGACCATTTCTATTCCAACTGTAGAAAGTGAAATGCTGGAAAATAATATAGGATATATTTTGATATCTGAATTTGATGAAGTAACAACAAGTCAGTATGCAGAAGCATATAATTCCTTGAAAAGCCAGGGCATGAAGTCCTTGATTGTAGATCTTCGAAATAACCCGGGAGGCGGTCTTAGTGTGGTGGCAGAAATTCTGGATTCCGTTTTGCCAGAAGGAATGATTGTATATCATGAAGATAAAAATGGTTATCGGGAAGAATACAAGTCAGATGCGGAACATCAGATAGATATTCCATTAGTAGTATTGGTTAATGGAAACAGTGCCAGTGCTTCCGAAATCTTTGCAGGAGCTGTAAAAGATTATGGAATAGGAACGCTGATTGGTACCAAGACTTTCGGAAAAGGCGTGGTACAGCAAATGATTGACTTGGGAGATGGTTCTGCCATGAAAGTAACCATTTCCAAATATTTTACTCCAAATGGTGTCTGTATTCATGGAACAGGAATTGAACCGGATATTGAATTAGAGTTTGATTCAGAGTCCTATAAGAAAGATGAAAGTGACAACCAGTTAAAAAAGGCAATTGAAGTATTAAATGGCTCTAAAGAGCAATAAAATAAAAGAAGTATTTAGGAAATGTTGAAATTTTCTAAATACTTCTTTTTAATTTTTAAAAAGTTTATGAATTTACGCAAAAATGATTGAAAATTTAATCGAATATGGTATAATGTAGATTATAAGAAGGAAAACGGGATAAATAGTTTTTCTTCTATAGTTTAGTAGGATGTGAGAAGGATTCTACTAGGAATAAGGGATACCGAAAGGAGTTGGACATCATGAAGTTTGTGATTACAGGAAGAAATATCGAGGTTACGGAGGGGTTAAGATCAGCAATTAATGAAAAGATTGGTAAATTAGAAAGATACTTTACACCAGATACAGAAGTTCATGTTACCCTAAGTGTAGAAAAAGAAAGACAAAAGATAGAAGTAACAATTCCAGTAAAAGGAAATATTATTCGTTCCGAACAGGTTAGCAATGACATGTACGTTTCCATTGATTTAGTAGAAGAAATCATTGAACGTCAGTTAAAGAAATATAAAAATAAATTGGTAGATGCAAAACAGGGAAGTTCTTCTTTTAAACAGGAATTTATTGATAATGACTTTGATGGAGAAGATGAAGTTAGTATTATAAGAACAAAGAAATTCGGAGTAAAACCAATGTATCCAGAAGATGCATGTATCCAGATGGAACTGTTAGGACATAATTTCTTTGTATTTAGAAATGCAGAAACAGATGAAGTAAATGTTGTTTATAAGAGAAAAGGAAATACATACGGACTGATTGAACCGGAATGTTAATCTCATACAGAATATAGAATAAGCCATGGAGATGCCTACGATTGAAAAATCGCAGGTGTCTCTCTTTTTTGGAATAGTTGTAAAATAGGAGTCTTTTACAGGTGTTTGTTACAAAAATGTTATAAAATGTTATATTTTGTTGCGATATTTTATGAAAAATTTATTGTGAAAAAAGAAGTTCGGTGGTAAAATGTAAGTTAGTTTAAGACAACGAAATAATATTTAGGAGTATAGTATGAGTTTTATTGAGAAAATTTTTGGAACACACAGTGAAAGGGAACTGAAACGCATTAACCCGATTGTGGATAAAATTGAAGGACTTCGTCCTGAAATGATGGCACTTTCTGATGAAGAATTAAAAGAAAAAACAAAAGAATTTAAAGAACGTCTCACAAAAGGAGAAACTTTAGATGATTTGTTACCGGAAGCTTTTGCAGTAGTAAGAGAAGCCGGAAGACGTGTACTTAACATGGAACATTACAGAGTTCAGTTGATTGGTGGTATTGTACTTCATCAGGGACGTATTTCTGAGATGCGTACAGGTGAAGGTAAGACTTTGGTATCCACACTTCCAGCTTACTTGAATGCATTGGAAGGAAAAGGTGTTCACATCGTTACTGTTAATGATTACCTTGCAAAACGTGATGCTGAGTGGATGGCAAAACTTCATGAATTTCTTGGACTTAAAGTTGGTGTTGTTCTGAATTCCATGAACAATGACGAACGTAGAGAAGCATATGCATGTGATATTACATATGTAACAAATAATGAACTGGGATTCGATTATCTGCGTGATAACATGGTAGTATATAAAGAACAGTTAGTGTTAAGAGACTTGCACTATGCTATCATCGATGAAGTTGACTCCGTTTTAATTGATGAAGCAAGAACTCCATTGATTATTTCAGGCCAGAGTAGTAAATCTACAAAACTGTATGAAACCTGCGATATTTTAGCGCGTCAGTTAAAACGTGGGGAAGAAAGTGCAGAGTTTAGCAAAATGGCTGCTATTATGGGTGAAGTTATTGAAGAAACCGGAGATTTTGTTGTAAATGAAAAGGACAAGATAGTAAATCTTACGGAAGAAGGTGTAAAGAAAGTAGAAAAATTCTTCCAGATTGAAAACCTTGCAGATCCGGAAAACTTAGAAATTCAGCATAATATTATACTTGCTCTGCGAGCACATTACCTGATGTTCAGAGATCAGGATTATGTGGTAAAAGATGATCAGGTATTAATCGTAGATGAATTTACTGGACGTATTATGCCAGGAAGAAGATATTCTGATGGTTTACACCAGGCAATTGAAGCAAAAGAAAAAGTAAAGGTGAAACGTGAAAGTAAAACATTAGCAACCATTACTTTCCAGAACTTTTTCAATAAATATACCAAAAAATCCGGTATGACAGGTACTGCTCTTACAGAAGAAAAAGAATTTCGTGAAATTTATGGAATGGATGTTGTGGAAATTCCAACTAACAGACCAGTACAGAGAATTGACCTGCAAGATGCAGTGTATAAAACGAAAAAAGAAAAGTTTAAAGCTGTTGTAGATGAAATTGTAGCAGCAAATAAAAAGGGACAGCCTGTATTGGTTGGTACTATCACCATTGAAACTTCTGAATTGATTAGTAAGCTTTTAAGTAAAGAAGGAATCCAGCATAAAGTATTGAATGCGAAATTTCATGAATTAGAAGCTGAAATTGTAGCGGAAGCCGGGGTACATGGGGCTGTTACCATAGCAACTAACATGGCAGGTCGTGGTACCGATATTAAGTTGGATGAAAAATCAAGAGAAGCAGGCGGTCTTAAGATTATTGGTACAGAACGTCATGAATCCAGACGTATTGATAATCAGTTAAGAGGTCGTGCAGGACGTCAGGGTGATCCAGGTGAGTCCAGATTCTTTATTTCATTAGAAGATGATTTAATGAGATTATTCGGTTCTGAAAAATTGATGGATATGTTCACTACACTTGGAGTACCAGAAAATGAGCAGATCGAACATAAAATGCTTACCAACGCCATTGAAAAAGCTCAGTCTAAGATTGAAACCAATAACTTTGGTATTAGAAAGAACTTACTTGAGTACGATCAGGTAATGAATGAACAAAGAGAAGTAATTTACGAAGAAAGAAGACGTGTACTGGATGGAGAAAGTATGCGTGATGTAATCTACAAGATGATTGTAGAACAGGTAGAAGGAAAAGTAGATACCGCCATTGGCGAGGATTCTCTTCCGGAAGAATGGGATTTAAAAGAATTAAATCTCTTATTATGCCCAATCATACCTGTAAAAGAATTAACACCGGAAAGAGTAGAAGGTCTTAAGAAAAATTCTTTAAAACAGAAGTTAAAAGAAGAAGCAGTAAAACTTTACGAAGAAAAAGAAGCAGAATTTCCGGATGCACAGGCAATCCGTGAATTAGAACGTGTAGTATTGCTGAAAGTAATTGACAGAAAATGGATGGATCATATCGATGATATGGAACAGTTAAAACAAGGTATTGGTTTACAGGCATTTGGACAGAGAGATCCATTAATCGAATACAGATTAAGCGGCTATGACATGTTTGATGAAATGACAGGTGCCATTAGTGAAGACACTGTAAAACTGTTAATGCATGTACGTGTAGAACAGAAGGTAGAACGTGAACAGGTAGCTAAAGTGACAGGAACTAATAAAGATGAAGCAGTAAAAGGACCTGTAAAGAGAGCTGAAGGAAAAGTATATCCAAATGATCCATGTACATGTGGAAGTGGAAAAAAATATAAACAGTGCTGTGGAAGAAAGGCATAATGCCGATATATAAATAGAAAGAGGTGAAACTATGGTAGAATTAGATGGATTTAAGACTCGCTTAAATGCATATAAGGTACCATTGACAGAACTGAGGGATTCACTTTGACTTAGAAGCGAAAGGTCAAAGAATCGAAGAACTGGAAAAAGACATGGAAGCACCATCCTTCTGGGATGATACTGAACGTTCCCAGAATCTTATGAAAGAACTGAAAAGTCTAAAGGATGATGTGGGAACTTATGAGAAGTTAACGGAAGTATATGAGGAAATTGAGATCCTTTTAGAAATGGGGTATGAAGAAAATGATGCCTCTGTAATTCCGGAAATTGAAGCACAGTTAAATGAACTGGAAGAAGAGTATGACATAATTAAGACGAAGACTCTTCTTTCCGGAGAATATGATAGAGATAATGCAATCTTAACTCTTCACTCAGGAGCAGGCGGAACGGAGGCCTGCGACTGGGTAAGTATGCTTTACCGTATGTATTTACGATGGGCAGAAAGTAAAGGATATTCTATAGAAGAATTAGATTATCTGGAAGGGGAAGAAGCAGGAATTAAGTCTGTAACTTTTCAGGTAAATGGTGAAAATGCTTATGGATTTTTAAAAGCAGAAAAAGGGGTACACCGTCTGGTAAGAATTTCACCATTTAATGCAGCAGGAAAACGACAGACATCCTTTGCCTCTTTGGATGTAATGCCAGATATTGAAGAAGATATTGATATTGAAATTAATGATGATGATTTACGAATTGATACCTATCGTTCCAGTGGTGCTGGTGGACAGCATATTAATAAAACATCTTCTGCAATCCGTATTACCCATCTTCCTACAGGAATTGTGGTACAGTGCCAGAATGAGCGTTCCCAGCACAGTAATAAGGATAAGGCTATGCAGATGTTAAAGGCGAAACTTTATCTGTTAAAGCAGCAGGAACAAGCAGAAAAAGCTTCGGGTATTCGTGGAGAAGTCAAAGAAATTGGTTGGGGAAATCAAATTCGTTCTTATGTAATGCAGCCATATACTATGGTAAAAGATCATAGGACGAATGTTGAGATAAGCAATGTAGATGCTGTTATGGATGGAAAAATTGATCCATTTATTAACGGGTATCTTGCATGGTTAAATACAAGTAACTAATAGTAAGGAGGGTTTTTATGGCTGATTTAAAACCAGTAGTGTTTAAATTGCATGGTGAAAAGTATGGGGTAGACATTAATTTGGTCAACGGTATTGAACGTGAGCAAAAAATTGTGGAGGTCCCAAATTCATCAGGAAATATCAAAGGTATTATTAACTTAAGAGGAACCATCGTTCCGGTATATAATATAGCAAGAAAATTTGGGTTTGAAGATATACCGCCTGAAAATTCACAGCTTATTATTACCAAAAGAGGTGATATGCTGATAGCAATTGAGGTAGAAGGTGTAGACGAAATCTCCGATATTCCATCTTCCGCTATCAGCGAAGTTCCACCAATTATCAGAGGCGGGAAAACTGCTTATATTAAAGAAATAGCAAAAGTAGGGAATGAGTTATTGATTATCCTTGATGTGGATGCACTAATTTCTGAAGAAGAGCAGAAAGATATGGAAGAATTTATAAAAGAGCAGGAAGCATAAAAATGTGGGCTGGCATTGCCAGCCCGTTTTTATATTCAAATTAAAATATCTACCCTAAAATAAGGAAAAGGTAACAGTTCAGACCACGCCATTACTCTGTACTCCTTCGGTGTGGCAAAGTCCCATTAACGTGCTTTCCACTGCTTTGCAGCTACCTTAGCTGAACTGTTACAGTAGAAATTAATATTCTATCTGTACATTACAGTAGATTTTTGTTATAATCCCGTCTTTGACAGTTTCTAAAAGAAAAAATCGCTGTACTCAGTGTATTTACTGGCTTACGGCGATTTTTTTCTTTGTTACAGAGTTTAGTATTTTTTACCTTCCTTTACTTTCTTTTTGAATTGTTTTCAT
>JAFQCM010000118.1 GCA_017399445.1 Lachnospiraceae bacterium
AAGGACTTCAAGCTTTCTGTATACCAGGTTCAGTTGCTGACCAAAGAAAAGTTGGTCTAGGACATGGTAACTTAGGAAAGATGTTACTTGAAGAAGAGACTGATTGTTTTGCATTCCTTGCTGGACATGAGTCATTTGCAGCAGCTGAGGGTGCAATCGGTATAGCTGAGAAGGCTAACAAAGTTAGAAAACAACCTTTAAGAGTTATCTTAAATGGTCTTGGAAAAGATGCAGCACAAATCATCTCAAGAATTAACGGATTTACTTATGTTGAAACTGAGATGGATTATAGTACTGGAGAAGTTAAAGAAGTATTCCGTAAGGCATACTCAGATGGACTTCGTGCAAAAGTTAACTGTTATGGTGCAAATGATGTAACAGAAGGTGTTGCTATCATGCACAAAGAAAAAGTAGATGTATCTATCACAGGTAACTCTACAAACCCAACACGTTTCCAGCACCCAGTTGCAGGTACATACAAAAAAGAATGTATCGATCAGGGTAAAAAATACTTCTCAGTAGCTTCTGGTGGTGGTACAGGACGTACACTTCACCCAGACAACATGGCTGCTGGTCCAGCTTCTTATGGTATGACAGATACTATGGGACGTATGCACTCAGATGCACAGTTCGCAGGTTCTTCTTCTGTACCAGCTCACGTTGAAATGATGGGGCTTATTGGTATGGGTAACAACCCAATGGTTGGTGCAACTGTTGCAGTTGCAGTTTCTATTGAAGAAGCAGCTAAGGCTGGTAAGTTCTAATTAGAAACTTAGTAAAAACAATATTTTTGAGGATTTTTAGAGAAATCTAAAAGTCCTCTTTTATTTTTGTTTAAATTGAAAAATATGTTAAATTATGCTCTAAGTCTACGAGAAGTCTACATAAACTTTCAATGTAGACTTCAGATTTGTGTAGATATTGTAGACATAAAGTGATATTGACAATACCAATAGGAGTATTAACACCACCAATTACTTCCTTCAATGCTATAAATCTACTAACATTTACAGTTCTTACTTGATTAATAACAGCATAAGTATTATTGCATTTTAAGGAAGTAGGCAAAGTGCTTATATATCCAATATTTATTTTATTTACACCGTCACCATTATCTTCAGATGTAAGTGGTACAACTATACATGTCTTCTTGTCATTGTTTTTCTTCAACACAAGAGCTAAATGTTTTTTGTCAAACTCGCATGGCTCTGCTGGGTCAAAAATGACATTATAGATATGTTTCTCTTTTACATTTGAAAATTTCATAAGTATCTCCTTTCGCATAAATTTTGGTATAAAATACCAATAATACAATTATACGACAAGATACTACATATTTCTATAAGAATATTCGTTCAAAATCTCCATGAAATTTATGATTCATTGAGCGTTTTCTTCTTTTAGTTCCACAACAAGGATAGAAGATACCTCACATTTCTCATCTATTTCAATGTGCTATAAATAGAAGAGTAGCAGTGTCACTATTTTGGTTTTACTCAGTCACGAGCAAGTTTTCCTTCTTGGTTTGGAGCACCCATTACAAGCCATTTATAACTCAAAATCGTTTCTGCTCTCTGAACACGTCCATCCTTTACAGAACATAGTTGCAAATATTATCATGGAAAAGATAAAATACCACAAAAAATTTTATCTGGTAAGACAGAGAAATGTAAATATTTTGATGAAGAAGAAAAATGGAAATGAAAAACCACCAGTCATTAGGCTAGGTGGTGTTTTTATGAAAATATGCCCGCTTTATTCTGGACGAGAATATTGACTATAAAACAGAAAATGAATTTAATTCCGAAAAAGTATATGAATCAATGGGAGATATATTTCTCTACATAATTATACAAATAATAATTATCTGTGAAAAATAACCAAAAAATATTGAAAATTCTAAAAAAATATAGTAAAATACACATATCGGTCGTCAATTGAATTGCAAAATTCGAAAATTGTATACACAATAACAAGCGGCCACCAAATATCCATTAAAAAGAAGGTATCAATTGAGATGGGTTCAAGAAAAAGACATAGGAGGGGTAGCATATGAATGTTTACACAACTGACAAAATCCGTAACATCGTACTTTTAGGTCATGGGGGCAGTGGTAAAACCAGTTTAGTAGAAGCCATGGCATACCTTGGGGGAATTACTTCCAGAATGGGAAAAATAGCTGACAAAAACACAATCAGCGACTTTGGAAAGGAAGAACAGAAACGACAATTTTCCATTAGTACTTCTTTGGTGCCAATTGAATGGGATGGGGTAAAAATCAACATTCTTGACGCACCGGGATACTTCGACTTTGTGGGAGAAGTAGAAGAAGCAGTATCTGCAGCAGATGCAGCGATTATTGTAGTAAATGGAAAAGCTGGAATTGAAGTGGGAACAAAGAAAGCCTGGGAATTATGTGAAAAATACAAACTGCCACGGATGTTCTTCGTTACCCATATGGATATAGATAATGCATCCTACCGGCAGGTAGTAGAAGATCTTACTGCATTATATGGTAAAAAAATAGCACCATTTCATCTGCCAATTAGAGAAAATGAAAAGTTTGTAGGTTACATTAATGTTATCAGTCAGACTGGTAATCGCTGGGTGGGTAAAGATGTAGAAGAATGCGAAATACCAGAGTACAACAAAGCTAATTTGGAACTTTGTCGTGATACTTTAATGGAAACAGTGGCTGAAACAAGTGAAGAAATGATGGAACGCTATTTTAACGGAGATACTTTTTCCGAAGCTGAAATTCGTTCTGCACTTCGTATTAATGTAAATGATGGAAGTATTGTACCAATTTCCATGGGTTCTAATTTATTGTGTCAGGGTGTCTACACATTATTGGATGATATTGTAAAATACATGCCAAGTCCTGAAAATCAGGAAATTGCCGGTGTGAATTTAAAAACTAATGAGATTTTTGAAGCTAATTACGACTTTTCAAAAGCAAAATCAGCTTATGTTTTTAAGACTATTGTAGACCCATTTATTGGAAAATACTCCTTAATTAAGGTGTGCTCTGGAGTTTTGAAAGCAGAAGATATGATTTACAATAAAGATAAGGACATAGAAGAAAAGCTAGGTAAAATCTATATTCTTCAAGGTAATAAACCAATTGAAGTCCAAGAGCTTCATGCTGGTGATATTGGTGCCATTGCAAAACTTACTGCAGCTCGTACCGGAAATACATTGTCCACGAAAGCAACTACTATTCAGTATGGTAAAACAGAAATCTCTACGCCATATACTTACATGCGGTATAAAGTAAAAAATAAAGCAGAAATTGATAAAGCAGCTCAGGCATTACAAAAGATGATGCATGAAGATTTAACACTAAAATCTGTTAATGATATGGAAAATGGCCAAATGCTTCTTTACGGAATGGGTGACCAGCATTTGGAAATTGTATGTAGCAGATTATTAAATGAATATAAAGTAGAAATCGAATTATCCAAGCCGAAAATTGCATTCCGGGAAACCATTAAGAAAAAATCAGATGTGGAATCCAAGTACAAAAAGCAGTCTGGTGGACATGGTCAGTATGGTCATGTGAAAATGCGCTTTGAACCTTCTGGGGATTTGGAAACACCATATGTTTTTGAACAGGTAGTTGTAGGTGGTGCTGTTCCTAAAAATTTCTTCCCTGCGGTGGAAAAAGGTATGCAGGAAAGTGTTCAAAAAGGTCCACTTGCTGCATATCCGGTAGTGGGAGTAAAAGGAACCCTTTATGATGGCTCATACCATTCTGTAGATTCTTCTGAAATGGCATTTAAGAAAGCCACTATACAAGCATTTAAAAAGGGATTCATGGAAGCAGGGCCTGTTCTTCTTGAACCAATTGCTTCTTTAAAAGTAATTGTTCCCGATGAATTTACTGGTGATGTTATGGGCGATTTGAATAAGAGAAGAGGACGTGTTATGGGAATGACCCCAGTCAGTGGTGGCAAAGAACTTGTGGAGGCAGAAATTCCAATGATGAGTCTTCATGGCTATTGTACAGTTCTTCGTTCTATGACAGGAGGCTATGGCGAATATAGCTATGAATTTGTTAGATATGAACAGACGCCTAATGAAATTCAAGAGGCAGAAGTAAAAGCAAGAGCAGCCAAGGTAGCTGAAAACCAGGATGATGATTAAAAATAGCAATATATTAGACCGATCTGGATTTTCCAGATCGGTTTTTTAGACAAGGAAACGGGAATGAAACAAATATCACATGCTTACTTCCTTTATAAAAAAATCGACAAAAAAACTATACTTTTTTATAATTCTTTAACAAAGTTTCGGGTTTCTTAATATTTTGGTTGTACTTTCGACATTTTTTGTGTATAATTCAGTAGAATAAAAACGTCAAGGAGGAAGAAAGATGAACGCTAAAACTACAAGTATTGTAGCCTACATTACATTTATTGGTACAATTATTGCATTATTAGCAGGTGATAAGAGCAGAGAGGCTAAATTCCATGTGAATCAGGCACTTGTTATCTATATTACAGATCTTGTGTTAGGAATAGTAATGAAAGTAATTGGACTTATTCCTATTATAGGTGCAATTATTAATTTAGCACTTGGTATTTTTGTATTAGTGCTTTGGATTATGGGATTTGTTGCTGCAATCAAACAGAACGAAAAAGAAGTACCATTAGTTGGAAAAATCAGAATTTTAAAATAATCAACTTAACACAAAACTGGTGAAAAGCAACTTGCATATAGCAGTTGCTTTTTTTGTACCGTTTAAAGAATAAATTAACAAATAATCTTGTACAATAGAAGGAAAGGATATATAATGTGACATAGACAGCAAAAACACTTTATTATTCTATATAATATAAAAAGAAGAAATGCTGAATATTATTTAAAAATAAAGGAGGCGGATTTCACATGAAGAAAACGAAAATTGTATGTACCTTGGGACCTTCCACGGATTCTCCAGAAACTCTTAAGGCATTAATAAAAGCTGGAATGAATGTGGCTAGATTTAATTTTTCTCATGGAACACATGAGCAACATAAAGAACGCTATTTACAATTAAGAGAAGTAGCAGCTCAAGCAGGGAAACCTGTGGCTGTTTTATTAGATACAAAAGGACCGGAAATTCGAGTAAAAAAATTTAAAGATGGAAAAGTAGATTTAACCCATGGAGAAACCTTTACATTTACAACCAGAGAAGTAGAAGGAACAGAACAAATAGTGTCAGTTACTTATCAAAATTTTCCAATGGATGTAGAAGAAGGCATGACAATTCTGGTAGATGATGGATTGATTGCCATGGAAGTACTATCAATAAGTGAAGAAGATGTGGTGTGTAAGATATTAAATGATGGTACGATATCTAACAATAAGGGTGTAAATATTCCAGGTGCCCGTTTGAGTATGCCTTTCATTAGCCAAAAAGATAGGGAAGATATTATTTTTGGTACACAACTAGGAGTAGATTTTATCGCAACATCTTTTACTAGAAGTGCGAAAGATGTGTTGGCGGTAAAAGAAATCTTGCGGGAATGTAATGCTACACATATTGAAATTATCGCTAAAATTGAAAATTCTCAAGGCGTGGACAATATTGATGAAATTATAGAACAAGCCGATGGAATTATGATTGCAAGAGGCGACATGGGGGTAGAAATACCAAATGAAGAAGTGCCTATTCTTCAAAAAATGATTATAAAAAAAGTGTCACAAGCAGGGAAAAAAGTAATCACTGCTACTCAGATGTTGGATTCTATGATGAAAAATCCAAGACCAACCAGAGCTGAGACTACAGATGTTGCCAATGCCATTTATGATGGTAGTAGTGCGGTGATGTTGTCTGGAGAAACGGCAGCAGGATTATATCCTATAGAAGCAGTACAGACTATGTCAAAAATCATTGAAAGAACGGAACAAGCTATTGATTACCGGGAGAAATTCCAGAATAGACATAATTATGAAAAATTGGATGTTACTCAGGTTATTGCAAGAGCTACCTGCCTATCTGCCCATGATTTAGAAGCAAAAGCCATTATTGCCGTTACAAAAGCAGGCCGTACAGCAAAAGCGATTGCTACGTTCCGTCCGGGAGTTCCAATTATTACCTGTACCACATCAGAAACAGTATACCGGCATTTAAGTCTTTCCTGGGGAGTTTATCCACTACTAATTGATGAAGAACATGAAACTTTTTCTTTGTTAGAACATGCAGTAGAAGCTGTGAAAAATGCAGGATATGTACAAACAGGGGATACTGTAGTAATTACCACTGGAATTCCATTGGGAATATCAGGTACTACAAATTTAATCAAAGTTCATGTAGTTGGTGAAGATATGCGCCAGGAAATTTAATTTTCATGTGAATGGTAAAGTCTGTTAAAAATGAAATTTAAAGAGCCTTCTTTGTATGTTTAAGTAAAAGCATACAAAGAAGGCTTTTATTAATAAGGATTGTTAATTAATTAGTAATAAAATTGAAATATTTTCTTGAAAAATGTAGATAGTCATAGAAAAAAGTAGTATAATAAATCTTAAGCTTACTTTTTCGGTAAGCAAAATCAAAGAATTAGGATGTTCTAAAGATATGAGAAAAAAGGATTCAAAAAGAAAAGATAAAATCTTAAAAAAGCGACTTATAACCACAATGGATTTACTAGTTCTCTTATTGATAATTTCTGGTTGTATTATGATGTTGTACGGAAATGGAAAAATAGAAGCATATGAAAATACTAGAAATTTAGAAGAACTAACCATTGACCAAATACAAGAAAATATGTATGTTAAAGGAACCGTTAATTCTACATTGTGCTGTTATGCAAGTATTGATTTATATGAATGTTATGTAATAGAAATGGGGGCAACAGAAAAAAATTCCCAATACATTACGATTCTTGCAGATACCTATCATAGTGTTGCATTGGCAAAACTTCCCACAGAAGATTATGTTTGGGAAGAAATTGGAATGGTAAATAATGCAGGTACAAAAGATGGCATTGAATTTTTAGGAATCATAAAAAAATTACCAGAAGATGCTTTGAGTTATGATTTTTTGAAAGAACAGTTTAATGTTGATAGTAATAAGAAAGTAAATGAGTTGATTTCTTCTGAATATTGTATCAAATTTATAAAAGAAGATAGTATAGAATACTGGTTCCAATGTGGTTCTGTATTGGTATTATGCGGAATTATACTATATCTTTTTTTTGTGCTTCCAAAGTTATGGAAGAAAAGATTTAAAAGAGAAGAGGAAGAATCTAAAAATCCGGAAACTAGAAAACGAACAAAAGAGAAAGTAACAGGATCCATTGTACATTTTCTCCAGAATGTAGAAAGTGAAATTGTTGCTATTATAATTGATGAAGCGGGAAAGGTTTCAAAAATTAATTCAAAATTTGAAATAGAAACAATATTAAATTGCTTTATCCATGCTACTTATGATAAAGTATATGAGGAAATGGATGAAGAGGGTCTTTACATAATTCAAATTGTGTTAGAAAACGGAGATATTATTGAATGTTCCATCCAGTCAGAAAATATTTTGTTTTGGTATGGAAACTGGTATCTTATGGATTCTGCTTCATGTAGTAAAATTAAAAAAATATTTTATAAAAACAGCATATAGGCAGCACACAAGCTGACTGTTTATTTATGTTTAGAAGGGAAGGTATTATGTTAGCAGTTATTTATTTAGTTGTATGTCTTTTTATAGGATATGCAATTGGAACTTGTTTCTTTCCAGAGCTGTTCCACGCCACTGAGAAAACTTTTTGGAAAAAGGATATTCACGTTTCGCCTATTTTAGTATGGTTTCCTGCAGTATTTATTACTGGAGTCATATTAGTAACATGGACGGTTTATATATTAGCAAATTGTTTTGTTGGTTCTGAAAGTCCTTTGGCTTCTGGTAATGGAATTGCCATGGTATTTTATACTATATTGGGAACAGTGCTTCTTTTTTGGAAAAAGAAAAAATCCACACTGGAGAAACCAGTATTTTTATGTCAATCACAAAAAACATGGAAAATAGAAACGATATTTCTTTTGTTATGTTTCGCTTTAGTTAGTTTTTTAATGTTCTACACCTTTTATATAAAAGATGGAAACATGTATATTGGATATAGTGTATATAGTGATTTTTCGCCACATATTAGTATGATACGTTCTTTCTCAAAAGGAGATAACTTTCCTACCTGGTATCCATATTACGCAGGAATTGATGTGAAATATCATTTTATGTTTCATTTTTTGGCTGGAAACCTGGAATTTCTTGGGATGCCAATTGATTTTGCTTTTAATATTCCAAGTATTCTTGGAATGATGTTTGTGTATATGCTTTTATATGTACTTACAGTAAAAATCACAGGAAAAAGAAGTGCAGGATATATTGCGTCCTTACTTTTTACATTTAGAAGTTCAGAAAGTTTCTTTACCTTTTTGGCTGAAATACCAAAAGGAGAGAGTTTGTGGACAAAATTAAAAGAAAATACAGAATTTATAGGATATACCACCAACGAAAACTGGGGATTGTGGAATTTAAATGTATATGCGAACCAAAGGCACCTTGCTTTGTGTCTGGCAGTATTGATTCTGGTGCTGATACTAGTACTTCCGAAGTTATATGAGACCTTTGAAATCTGGAAGAATATGGCGAAAGAAGAAAACGTAAAATTCAAAGACTACTTTATTCAGACGTTCTTTACAAAAGAAGGCTGGGTATTAGGAAATTGGAAACTGGCTGTTTTTATAGGGCTTTTAAGTGGAGCGACCGCATTTTGGAATGGAGCAGCGTTAATTGCGCTATTGTTGATGCTTTTCTTTGTTGCGGCGTTCAGTCGAAACAGACTTGATTTTGTGATTATGGCAGGAATTTCAGGTGTTCTGTCCCTGATTCAGTCTAATATATTTATGGAAGAGTCTTCTTTGTCGCCTGAATTTTATTTTGGATTTATTGCGGAAAATAAGACACTTTGGGGCACGGCAGATTACATTCTGAAACTTATGGGGGTACTGGCTGTTATGGTGGTAGTTGCCTTCCTATATTATAAGGGTGTGAAGCGTTATCTTACCTTTGTGTTTACAACGCCATTTATCTTTTCATTTACAGTTTCCCTTACTATAGATCCAACAGTAAATCATAAGTATATTATGATTTCCTGGATGTTATTAGATATTATAGTAGCTGCATTTATTGCTGATATGGTACGAAAGAAAGATGTTCTACGATACATTGGAGCTGGAGTTCTTGTGGTTCTTCTCACATCAACAGGAATTTATGACACCTATACTATTTA
>JAFQCM010000119.1 GCA_017399445.1 Lachnospiraceae bacterium
GACATGAAGGAAGTGAAGGGAGACATTCAGACTTTACAGAGTGACATGAAGGAAGTGAAAGAAGATATCCAGACTTTACAGAGTGATATGAAGGAAGTGAAGGGAGACATTCAGACTCTGCAGAAAGGGTTGGAAGATGTGAAAGATAAAACACAAAGTATTCAGTTAACATTGGAAAATGAAACTAATAGAAACATCAGTATCGTTGCAGAAGGTCATTTAGATTTAAACAGAAAGTTGGATGAAGCATTAACCGTAGAAAATGAAAAAGAGATACTTTTAATCCGGGTAAATATTTTAGAAAACGAAGTTAGAAAATTGAAAGCAAAAACAGAAAAAATTGCATAGGAAATTACAAATATGGTTCCAGTTTAGGGGGAGGAACCATATTTTTTTTGATTTTTAGAAAAAAACTCTTGAAATTTGAGAATAATAGGAGTAATATGTACATAAAATACATGTAGTATTAAAAACTACATGTAAAACTAATCAAAACGATTTGATTGAGAAATCAAAACAAAAAATAGAATCTAACGAGAACCGAAAGGGAAAGGGGAGTCATTATGAAAAAGAATGTGAAAAAGATTAAAGACCCGGGAAGCGCAATTACACATTTTATAGGAATGTTAATGGCAATTTTTGCAGCGGTGCCACTTTTAATTAAAGCAGCAACCAAACCAGACAAGGTATATGTAGTGTCATTAGCAATTTTTATTGTGAGTATGATATTATTGTATGCGGCATCTACCATATATCATACCGTAGATGTATCAGAAAAAGTAAATAAAACACTCCGAAAAATTGATCACTCTATGATTTCTGTTATGATAGCAGGAAGCTACACACCAGTATGTGTTATTGTAATTGGTGAAAAGATGGGAACAATAATGTTAGCACTTATCTGGGGAATAGCAATCTTTGGGATTTTAATTAAGATATTTTGGATTACCTGTCCAAAATGGTTTTCCTCAACATTATATATTGCAATGGGATGGCTTTGTGTCATAGGATTTACCAGGATTATTAACGCATTACCAAGTGCAGCTTTTGGATGGTTGTTAGCTGGAGGAATAATTTATACTGTAGGAGGAGTCATCTACGCCTTAAAACTTCCAATTTTTAATTCCAAACATAAAAACTTTGGCTCTCATGAAATCTTTCACTTATTTGTAATGGGAGGAAGTATTTGTCACTTCATTTTAATGTATGTATTCGTAGCAGATATGCCCCTACTTTAAGCTAGTTGTGGACAATTGGATGTCAAGAACCGTAAGAAATGAGTTACTATAGAAGAGGAAAAGGTAGAAAACAGTAAAGTATTTGAAAATAAAGTATTATGCAGTAGTGGTTGTTAGTACACAGCCCAAGAGAGGCAGAGAAGCTTTCAGAGCAGGCATTTAAGAGACGTCTTTAGTGTAGGTGAAATCCACTGATTACGTAGACTCCAGGTCTTCAACCGAAAGACCTGGTTGTAGTTTATCAGTTAGTTCACCGGAACGTTGTCTCGCTTGCTCTGGAAGCTTCTGTTCCTTTCTTGGGCGTCCATATATCAATAACTTGGTTTATCCATTTAGCCTATCTTTTCGCCAACAACTCACGAATTTTTTCTGTAGGGCTAATAACCTTGCTAGTAGAAATATCATGATTTAAAGTATCAATAATAGAAGCTAAGAACTTAGTCATATCCGCCTCAGCATAATATGGTTTTTCGAAAATTGCCGGATTTCTGTAATTTAAGTTTGTAGTAATCACTAAATCAATAAATCCTTTTTCATAATATTCATCAAAACTTTCAAATCCGTTGGTAAACAAACCAAAAGTAGTACAGATAAATACTCGATTTGCGTTACGTTCTTTTAACATTTTTGCAGTATCTAACATACTTTCACCAGAAGAAATCATATCATCAATAATGATAACATCTTTTCCCGCAACAGAGTCACCTAAGAATTCATGGGCAACAATTGGATTTTTTCCATTTACAACAGTAGAGTAATCACGACGTTTGTAGAACATACCCATATCTACTCCAAGTACGTTGGAAAAATAAACTGCTCTGTGCATAGCACCTTCATCCGGGCTGATAATCATTAAGTGTTTGTTGTCAATTTGTAAATCAGGAACTCTGTTAAACAGGGTTTTAATAAACTGATACTGAGGAGTAAAGTTGTCAAATCCTTTTAAAGGAACCGCATTGTTTACTCGTGGGTCATGAGCATCAAAAGTAATAATATTAGAAACACCCATGTTTGCCAGTTCTGTTAAAGCTAAAGCACAGTCTAAAGACTCTCTTTTGGTACGTTTATGCTGGCGGCTTTCATAAAGGAAAGGCATGATTACATTGATTCTGTGCGCCTTGCCGGTAGCCGCCGAAATTAAACGTTTGATATCCTGATAAATGTCATCTGGTGACATGTGATTGGTATGACCAAAAGCGGAATAAGTCAGACTGTAGTTACACACGTCTGCCATAATAAATAAGTCACAACCACGAATGGATTCAAAATAACTTCCCTTTGCTTCACCGCTGCCAAAACGTGGACAGTCAGAGTTTACAATAAAATTGTCTGCTACATATCCATTAAATTCAATAACAGAAGATTTTGAAAATGGAGTTTCTTTACGGAAAGAAACCAGATAGTCATTGACACCTTGGGCTAATGGAAGACAGCTTTTATGTACTGCAAGCTTTAAAGGTGCAACAGGTGTTAAATTCTGAAGTTCTTGAAAATTAGGCATGTTAATCCTCCTGATAATTATATATATTCATACATTTTTCTACCTATTCTAACATATAATTTATATCATTTTGCCAATCTTACGTCAAGTCCTTTATGTTCTTTGGAACAAGAATAGTGAAAGAATACACAAAAAGAATATATAAAAAGAATAGGAAAAAACAGTGGCTTTTCCAAAGAAAAGTGTGTATACTATATATAGCTGTGTCCGTCTGGAAAAAGCTTTACAAGTAAAGAGAGATATTGTAAAATCAAGCGGACAAGATTTTGAGATAAGATAATCAAGTAATTATAGAGGAGAAAGAAAATGAGCAAACCAATAGTTGCAATCGTTGGAAGACCAAATGTTGGTAAATCTACGTTGTTTAATGCCCTTGCAGGAGAACGTATTTCAATTGTACAAGATACTCCAGGGGTGACCAGAGACCGTATTTATACAGAAGTAAGCTGGTTAGATATGGATTTTACCTTAATTGATACTGGTGGTATTGAACCGGAAAGTAATGATATTATTCTGTCCCAAATGAGGGAACAGGCAGAAATTGCTATCGCAACAGCAGATGTAATAGTATTCCTTACAGATGTAAGACAGGGACTGGTGGATTCTGATGCAAAAGTGGCAGATATGTTACGTCGTTCAAAAAAACCGGTAGTTCTAGTAGTAAATAAAGTAGACAGCTTTGAAAAATTCATGCCGGATGTGTATGAATTTTATAATTTGGGAATTGGAGATCCGGTTCCGATTTCTGCATCTTCTAAATTAGGTTTAGGAGATATGTTAGATGAAATTACAAGTCATTTTAATAAGGAAGGAATGACACAGGAAGAAGACGAACGTCCTAGAATTGCAATCGTTGGAAAACCAAATGTAGGAAAGTCTTCTATGATTAACCGCCTGGTAGGGGAAGACAGAGTGATTGTTTCTGATATTGCAGGAACTACCAGAGATGCCATTGACACTGCTGTAAAACATAATGGAAAAGAATATGTATTTATTGATACAGCAGGGCTGAGAAGAAAAAATAAAATCAAAGAAGAATTGGAAAAATACATGATTGTCCGTACAGTGAGTGCGGTAGAACGTGCAGATGTGGTGGTTGTGGTGATTGATGCAGGAGAAGGTGTTACAGAGCAGGATGCAAAAATCGCAGGAATCGCCCACGAACGTGGAAAAGGTGTTATCATTGCAGTAAATAAATGGGATGTATTAGAAAAAGATGATAAAACCATGAATAAGTTTACAGCTAAGGTAAGAGACACCCTTGCTTTTATGCCATATGCAGAATTAATGTTTATTTCTGCAAAAACAGGACAAAGATTAATCAAACTTTATGATGTGATTGATACAGTAATTGAAAATCATGCACTAAGAGTTGCCACCGGTGTATTAAATGAAATTATGACAGAAGCAGTTGCCATGCAGCAGCCACCATCAGATAAGGGAAAACGTCTGAAACTGTATTATATTACACAGGTGTCTGTAAAGCCACCAACCTTTGTTATTTTTGTAAACGATAAAGAATTGATGCATTTTTCATATACAAGATATATTGAAAACAGAATTAGAGATGCCTTTGGATTTAAAGGGACTCCATTAAGATTTATTATTCGTGAGAGAAAGGAAAAATAACATGGAACGTGTGATTTGTCTAGCAATTGGTTATTGTTTTGGATTATTGCAAACAGGATATTTATATGGAAAAGCACATGGGATCGATATTAGAGACCATGGTAGTGGAAATGCAGGAACTACCAATGCTCTTCGAACATTAGGAAAAAAGGCAGGGCTAATTACTTTTTTAGGAGATGCTTTTAAGTGTGTATTTGCAGTGCTTTTGGTATGGTTCATTTTTAAAGATACCAAAGCAGATATTATGCCATTATTAAAACTATATACAGGTGCAGGAGTAATTTTAGGACATAATTATCCTTTTTATCTGAAATTTAGAGGTGGAAAGGGAATTGCTGCTTCAGGAGGAATGATGCTTTCTTTTGACTGGGTCATTGTGGGGTGTGCGTTAGTTACTTTTTTGGTAGCGTTTCTACTTACAAGTTATGTATCAGTAGGTTCTTTGCTTATTTATGTGGGATTTATGATTGAACTAGTGGTTATGGGACAGTTGGGATATTTTGGTGTATCCCAGCCTATATTGAACGAAATGTACATAATTGCTGCAATTCTTACAATTTTGGCATTTTATAAGCATAGAGCGAATATTAAGAGATTACTTAAAGGTGAAGAAAATAAAACTATTTTATTTAAGAAGAAGTAAGGAGGAACAGGATGAAAAGAATAGGTGTTATTGGTGCGGGAAGTTGGGGAACTGCTTTGGCATTACTGGCAAATAACAATGGACATGAAGTAACTGTATGGTCTGCAATTGAAGAAGAAATCCATATGTTACAAAAAGAACATGAACATAAAGATAAGCTGCCGGGAATTCCGTTACCAGAGAGTATTCAGTTTACCATAGACTTAAAGGAAGCAATAGAAGGAAAAGACCTTTTGGTGTTGGCAGTACCATCTCCATTTACCCGTAGTACCTCACAGAAAATGAAGGAATTTGTGAGGAAAGGGCAAATTATTGTAAATGTGGCAAAGGGTATTGAAGAAAATACCATGAAAACATTAACAGAAATCATAGAAGAAGAGATACCAGAGGCAGTAGTAACAGTACTTTCTGGTCCAAGTCATGCAGAAGAAGTAGGCAGGGGACTTCCTACCACTTGTGTAGTAGGGGCTAAAGATGAAAAAACAGCTCTTTATATTCAGGAAATTTTTATGAATAATGTATTCCGGGTATATACCAGTGATGACATTCTTGGAATTGAACTTGGTGGGGCCTTGAAAAATGTGATTGCCTTGGCAGCAGGAGTGGCAGATGGTCTTGGATATGGAGATAATATTAAAGCAGCGTTGATCACCAGGGGGATTTCAGAAATTTCCAGATTGGGAGTTGCCATGGGTGGTAATAAAGAGACTTTTGGTGGTTTAACTGGAATTGGAGATTTGATTGTTACCTGTGCAAGTATGCATAGCAGAAACAGAAGAGCTGGAATTTTAATTGGAAAAGGCTATACCGCAGAAGAAGCCATGAAAGAAGTAAAGATGGTAGTAGAAGGAGTATATTCGGCAAAAGCTGCCCTTCAGTTGTCTAAAAAATATCAGGTAGAACTGCCAATTATTGAACAGGTATGTGCCGTATTGTTTGAGGGTGCATCTCCACGAAATGCGGTAGATATTCTGATGGGAAGAGAACGTAAAAGTGAAATTGATAGGTAGGAATTGAAAAGGAGATTTTAATGGAAAGTAAAACAGGTTTTAATGGTTCAGAAAGTTATGTAGCATCACCAGAATTAATGGCAAGCGTAAATGTTGCTATGGCATTAGAAAAGCCATTGTTAATTAAAGGAGAACCAGGGACAGGAAAGACAATGCTTGCTCAGGCCATTGCCCAGTCTTTGGGAAAAGAACTGCTTATCTGGAATATAAAGTCCACTACAAAGGCACAGGAAGGACTTTATGTATACGATACCATTCAAAGACTTTATGATAGTCAGTTTGGAGAAGCAGGAGTCGATGATATTGGTCATTATATTAAGCTTGGAAAATTAGGAGAAGCTTTTAAAGCAGAGGAACAGCCGGTACTTTTGATTGACGAAATTGATAAAGCAGATTTGGAATTTCCAAATGACTTATTATGGGAATTGGATAAAATGGAGTTTTATATCCACGAAACAAAAGAAACAGTGAAAGCAAAAAAACGTCCAATCGTAATTATTACATCTAATGCAGAAAAAGAACTTCCGGATGCGTTCCTTCGAAGATGTATTTTTCATTATATTGAATTTCCAGATAAAGAGTTAATGGAAGAAATTGTAAAAGTACATTTTCCAGATTTGCAAGACAACCTATTAAAAGAAGCTATGGAACAGTTTTACTGGATTCGTAGTTTAAAGGATATCCGTAAAAAACCAAGTACTTCAGAACTGGTAGACTGGATTCAGGCATTATTACTTGGTGGAATCAGTGCAGAAGAAGTAAAAGAAAAAATGCCATTTGTAGGTGTGTTACTGAAAAAAGATGAGGATTTAGCTGTATTTAAGAAAAGGAGATTAGATGTTTAGTCCATTTTTTTATATTTTAAAAGCCAAAGGCTTGGAAGTATCTACAACAGAATGGCTCACTTTAATGAATGCACTGGATAAGGGGCTTTGTGGAGCCTCTTTGACACAGTTTTACTATGTGGCAAGAATGATTCTGGTAAAATCGGAGGCAGATTACGATCGGTTTGACGTGGCATTTGAGGAATATTTTAAGGACTTTAAAGCTTATGCAGATATTCCAGATGCTATTCGTAAATTTTTAGAAAAGCCGGATATGCCGCAAGATCATACCAATGATGAATTATTTAAGCCTCGTTCGGAAGAACTCTCCAAAGAAGAAATAGAAGGGATGTTTGAAGAACGGAAAACAGAGCAGAAAACAGAACATAATGGAGGAAGCTACTGGATTGGAACCAATGGTACTTCTACATTTGGACATAATGGAAAACAGCCAGGAGGAATTCGTATCGGTGGACAGTCTGCTCTGAAGTCTGCTTTTCAGGTAGTAGGAGACAGAAGATTTGCGGATTTCAGGCGAGATAAGGCATTGAATATCAGACAGTTTCAGGTGGCATTTCGAAGACTTCGTCAGTTTTCTTCCAAAATTGATGCACCAAAAAGTGAACTGGATTTAGATGGCACCATTGATTCTACTTGTAATAATGGGGGATATTTAAAGCTTGAATTTGAAAAACCAAGAAAAAATACAGTAAAATTATTGTTACTGTTTGATTCCGGAGGTACCATGATGCCTTTTAGCACCCTTTGTAATAATTTGTTTCAGGCGGTACATAAAGCAAATCATTTTAAAGATGTAAAAACCTATTACTTTCACAATTGTATTTATGCACACGTATACAATTCACCAGAGTGTGATTATGGAGACTGGGTAGAAAGTGAATGGTTGTTTAAGAATCTGGATGCAGATTATAAGGTAATTATAGTGGGAGATGCCCAAATGGCACCGGAAGAGTTGTTCCACAATACTGGAAACTACCGGGGACCAAATAATGGATTAAGCGGTTATGAGTGGCTTACCTGGTATACCAAGAAGTTTAAAAAGGTAGTATGGCTAAATCCAAGATACCATGCCAATGTGGCAAAGCTAGACTGGCTAGAAGCAGAACAATCAATTGCCGGTTTAATAAAGATGTTTCCTTTGTCAGTAGATGGATTGAAATATGCTATTGAAGAACTTATGAGTACAAAGAGATAGGTTGATGGGGCTGTCGCTTTAACGATTAAAAATCGTTGGAGCGCAGTCTCTTCTTTTGCTTTTTTCATATTTGTTTTTTTAATATCAGGTAAAAAAGAGTGCACTTAACCAGGCATCTTCCAATGCCTGAATACTCTGGTTTTGATCCTGCTCATTGGCTTCTAAAAAAGATAGTTTTCTTCACTCTCATAGCCTGCGTCAGCAGTGATATTTTTGTACTTGAATTTCAAATTTTCCTCTTTACCATATTGCCATAAACGATTTTAATATCATAGCGCTACTCACACTCCGTTATCAGATTTGCTATTTTAAGCAGTAGTTTCTCCTGATTTTTAGTAACCGTACAGAATCATCTTCAGGAATAATTGTTTCGATATTCAGAGAAAGTTTTAGTTGATAGCCTTCCTCATTCAGAGTATAATTCTTTTGTAATTTAATGTGTTTGGTCATACATTAATTTTACACCAACTGTCAGTAACTTTCCAGTGCTGACAGTTCTTTTTTTGCGAAAAAAGAAGCTGTGCACTAATTCTTAGTGCGACAGCCCCCCATTTTTGTGTTTTTCATATTTCTATCACATTTTTCTTTTAAATTATGTATTGTTTTTAAAGAGAGGGAAGAGGATTAGTTATTTCGTTACTTTTTATTTAAGCAAAAAATATAATTGATGGAGCAAAAGAAAAGAGGTTGAAACGTGAGAAAATGTATAAAGTGTGGTTTAGATGAAACGTATACAGGAATTACTTTTGATGAAAAAGGTGTGTGCAACTATTGTAATTTTTATGAAAAGCACAAATTCGAACTGAATGATGAAGTTGCATTAGAGTTGAAATTTCAGGAAAAAATAGAAAAAGCAAAGGAAAAGGCTAAAAAAAACAATGCGAAATATGATTGTTTGGTTGGTTTCAGTGGTGGAAAAGATAGTACTTATATTATATATCAGTTAATGAAAAAGTACAAAGTGAGAGTGTTAGCGTTTACTTTTGATAATGGATTTTCTACACAGTATGGAAAAGATAATATTAAAAATGCATTAGCTAAATTAGATGTGGATCATATTACATTTTCTATGAATGATGAAATTCTTAGGAAACAATATTCCATGTGTGTGAAGATGATGAAAAATTTTTGTTCTGTATGTTTTCATAATATGCATTATTATAGTTACTTATTTGCACATCAAAATAATATACCAATGATTGTAAATGGACGTACCATAGGACAGATTTTACAATGTGCAGATAGTACAGACAGAATAGAACCTTTTGAAACTTCTAAAAATTTGAAAGATTTTGAACATCAAATGTTTCGGGGGCTGGAAGAACGAACCGAAAAGATGGGTAAAATAGAGTATTTAAAAGATATTAACGATATTGAAGCAGTATCCTATTTTGCATATCACAAAATAAGTGAAGAAGAAACTATGAGATTTCTGGAAGAGAAAATAGGATGGAAACGGCCAGAAGGTGTAAGTGGACATGCGGACTGTTTTGCCCATTCCATGGCAGAATATATGAGTATTCAAAAATATGGATATCCAGTAAGAAAAGGCGAACTGGCAGTGCTAGTGAGAAAAGGCGAATTAACAATAGAAGAAGCAGAAAATATTTTGAAAAAGGATTGGGAAAATTTTAAAGAGGTATCCGAAGAAACCAAAGAAAAGTTTTACAATCGGATTGGAGTGTAATCAGTGATTTGCAATGTTTTAGAGTATTTGGAAAGTGCGAAAGAGAAGTTTTCAGAAAAGGATGCGTTTGCAGACGTTTCTAAAAAAGTATCTTATAAACAGACAGAAGAAACGGCAAAACGTATTGGAAGCGGGCTTCTAAATAAAAAGATAAAACAGGGTACCGTTGTAGTACTGGCTGACAGAGATGTGGAAAGTCTGATGACATTTTTTGGAATTGCATATGCAGGAAGTATTTATGTTCCAGTAGACAAGAAATTGCCGGAAAAAAGAATAGAAAGTATTCTTCAAGTAACAAAAACGGAATACATGATAGTCAAAAGAAATGATTATGAACAGGCAAAAAGGCTTAAGTTTCAAGGGGAGATTCTGGTAATGGAAGAGTTAATGGAGAGCCCTTTGGAGATAGAAAAGCTGGAAAATGTGAGACAGAAACATATTGATACAAATCCATTATACATTATATTTACTTCAGGATCTACTGGAGTGCCAAAGGGTGTAACAATATCCCATCGCTCAGTGATTGACCTTGTAGAACAATTTACAAATACGTTTGGTTTTCAAGAAGAAGAGGTATTTGCCAATCAAGCACCATTTGATTTTGATGTATCCGTAAAAGATATTTACCTTACTTTAAAAAATAAAGCAACTATGTACATAGTTCCTAAAAAGATGTTTGTTATGCCAAGACAACTTATGGAATATCTTGAGAAGAAAAAAATTACTACTATCATCTGGGCAGCTTCTGCTCTTGGCGTGGTTTGTGCATTTAAGGGACTGAAAAAAATAAAACCATCTGCCTTAAAGCGTGTTATGTTTTCGGGAGAAGTGTTGCCAGTAAAAGTGCTGAACTATTGGAAAGAAAATATGCCGGATACTACATTCATAAATTTATATGGACCTACAGAAATTACTTGTAACTGTACTTATTATATGGTAAACAGAGAGTTTGAAACAGAAGATATTTTGCCAGTGGGCAAACCTTTTCCAAATACTAAGATTTTGTTGTTGGGAGAGGATAATAAAGAAGTAAGTGTGGGGGAAATTGGAGAAATTTGTGTAGCAGGCTCTTCACTTGCACTTGGGTATTACAATAATGAAGAAGCAACAAAAAAGGCGTTCTGTCAAAATCCTCTTCATAATTTGTATGCTGACAGAATATACAAAACAGGTGATCTTGGTTATTATAATGAAAGAAAAGAGCTGGTTTTTTCATCAAGAAAAGATCATCAGATAAAACATATGGGACATCGAATTGAACTGGCAGAAATTGAAATAAATGTAAATAGTATTGATTTTATCAGAAAATGTTGTTGTATTTATGACAAAGCACAAGAAAAAATAGTGTTGTTTTATGAAAGTGCAGAAGAAAAAGACGTACAACTTATTAAACTGTTGCGGGAAAAACTACCAAAATATATGTGTCCAAATAAAATGTGCTGGATGGAAGAGATGCCAATGAACTCTCATGAAAAGATAGATAGAGTAATGTTGAAAGAATTGTTAGTGGAGGGATAGTGTGAAAAAAATATATGTATTAGGAACTGGAAATCTTGCCCTTCATTGTGCCGGATATGCAAAAGAATTGGGATTGGAAGTGGTTTTGTTTGAGATGGCAGAAAAAAAGTCCATGTTTATGGAGGTAAGAGCAGGAAAGCTTGGGATACCATATTTTTATGAGAGAAAGGAAAAGGTATTTCAAAAGCTCTTAGAGGAAAAAAAGGAAAGTTTATTAATTAGTGCAATTAATGAATTTATTGTGCCGGCAGATATATTGGAAAAGAAAAACATAATTGCTATCAATCTGCATCAGGCATTACTTCCAAAACATCCTGGAAGAAACGCTGAATGCTGGGCTATTTTTGAACAGGAAGAGAAAAGCGGCATTACTTGGCATTATATGGAAAAACAGGTAGATAAAGGAGATATTATAATACAAAAAGAAATTTTCCTTGAAGATAGTATAACGGCTTATGAATTATTTCAAAAACAAATTCATGCAGCAAAAGAAGCATACAATGAAATTTTTGAAGATTTGCTTAATGAACAAAATGTCAGGTTTCCACAGGACAGGAGAGAGGGGGGGGAATTTCACAAAAGCTATGAAATGCCAAATGAAGGATATTTAGATTTGAATTGGTCAGGGAAAAAAAGAAGTGCATTTTTAAGAGCTATGGATTATTCTGGTTTAAAGGTAATGAACCAACCAAAACTTTTGTATCAAGAAAAAATACTTCAATGGAAAAAGTATGAGATAAGAAACAGTGATTCCATGGAAGAAATGATTAATATAGAAGGCAGTGATATGAGACTTCAAAAAGATGGAATTGTAATTATTCTAAAGAATTGTAAAATACAGGAATTATAAAGAGAAATATGTGCCCATCACATTTCCATCACATTTTATCCGTATATTTAGTAACTGGTATAGTGCGAGTAAAATACGGAGAGGAGGACTGAATATGTTTCGGTCTATCGTGGAAGCAGTTGCATATTATGGAGAAAAAAATCCAGAGAAATTATGCATTGCAGATGAAATAGAAGCTTTAAGCTATCAAGAAGTAAGGGACAGAATAGGACAAATTGCAGAAAAATTTCAAGCTATGGGAATCCGAAAAGAGGATAAAGTAGCAATGGAATGTACTCAGGATGCAAGATTTTTAATTTGCGGATTAGCCTGTCAGCTTATAGGGGCAGTCTTTGTACCATTAGAAAAGAATGTTTCGAAAGAAAGGGTGCAGGATATTATAGAGGTGACAGAACCAAAATGCTTTATTTGCAAAGGAAATTATGAAGTAAAGGTTACCATTTTAAAAGAAGAAGAATTTTTTGATTTTCAAAATACTTCCGTGAAAGAATGGTCAGAATTCCCAGAGGCAGAAGCAGTAGCAGAAATTTTATATTCTACAGGAACCACAGGAAAAGCAAAAGGAATTGTAATTACTAACCAGAATAATGTGGCAGTTGCAGAAAATATTATTTTTGGAACCGAAATGGCAAAAGATAATGTGGAACTAGTACCTATGCCAATGAGCCATTCTCATGCTCTTAGAACCTGTTATGCCAACATGCTGAATGGAAGTGCTGTAGTAGTAATCGATGGTGTTATGAGGGTGAAAAAGGTATTTGAATTAATAGATAAATATCAGGTCAATGCTTTTGATTTATCTCCGAGTGGGGCAAATGTACTTATGAAATTAGCAAAAAAGCAGTTGCAGAATTACTGCAATCGTGTTAGATTTATTGAGATTGGTTCTGCTGTTTTAGAAGAAGGATTAAAGGAAGAGTTGTGTCAAGTATTTAAAGAGAGCCGTTTGTATAATTTTTATGGTTCTACAGAAGCGGGCAGAACTTGTATTCTGGATTTTAACCGGGAAAAGGGAAGACCAGGCTGTATTGGGAAACCTACAAAAAATGCAAGATTTATTGTTACAGATCAGGATAGAAATGAGATTCAATCAAATAGAAATAATCCGGGACTGTTGGCAATTGCCGGTACTATGAATATGAAAGAGTACTTAAAAGCACCGGAACTTACCCAACAAACAATGCAGCAAGGCTTTATTTATACCAGTGATTTGGGATATATTGATGAAGAAGGCTTTGTGTATGTTTTGGGGCGGATGGATGATGTGATTAATTACAATGGTATCAAAATTGCACCAGAGGAAATCGAAAGTTTTGTTCATCGGTATCATGGAGTTACTGATTGTGCCTGTGTGCCGGTAAAGGATGCTATGTGTGGACAAGTACCAAAAGTATTTGTTTCAGTAGAGGATAAAGGTAACTTTGATACTACAGGATTGTTGAAATTTCTCTCAGAGCATATAGAAGCTAATAAGCAGCCCAAAAAGGTAGAAATTATTGATAAAATTCCTAGGACATCAAACGGAAAGATTTTAAGAAGAGAGTTAAGAAAGGAAACATAACAATGAAGAGAAAAGTAATCGCTGCAATTATGGCAGTAGCATTAATTGGAACTTGTGTAATGGGATGTGGAAGCACAGGAGATGGAACCGGAGAACAGACAGAAAATACAGAAGTTACATTAGATATTGCATATCAGTATGGACTTGCTTATGCCCCAATTGTGATTGCGCAGGAACAGGGATTAATTGAAGAAGCTTATAAAGAAGCAACAGGAGATGAAGTACAGGTAAACTGGAATCAGATGAGTTCAGGACCGGATATTAATACAGGAATTGCTAGTGGAAGTATTCAGGTTGGGTTTATGGGAATTGCACCAGCGATTACAGGCGTTATGAATAACGTAGGGTATAAGATTTTTACTAATTTATCAGGTCAAGAACATGGATTAACGACAAGTGATGCAAGTATAAAAAGTTTGGAAGATTTAGTCGGAAGTGATAAACAAATTGCACTGGTAAATATAGGATCTTTCCAGCACATTATTCTTGCAAAAGCCCTGGTAAACGCAGGATTAGATGCTCATGCATTAGATGCAAATATTGTTGCAATGAAACATCCGGATGGTATGGCAGCTTTAGAGTCAGGAAGTATTCCATGCCATTTGACCAGCAGTCCATATATTCATATGGAAAGAGAAAATGAAAATCTTTATGAAATTCCAGGGGTGAAAGAAGCTTTTTCAGTAGAAGATTCTTTTATTGTTGGAGTAGCTTCCACCACATTAAATGAAGAAAATCCGGAGTTGTATCAGGCACTTTGTGATGCTATGGCAGAGGCTATTGATTACATTAATGAAAATCCAAAAGAAGCAGCAGCAATTACATGTGAATATGATGGAAATGATGCAGAAACAGAATTAAAGTATATGGAAAGCGGATATTATTCCACAGAAACAAAAGGAGTTTATGACCTAGCAGTGTTTATGGCTGAAAATGGATTTATAGAGAAGGCACCAGAAGAGTTCTCTGACTTGGTATTTGATAACGTAAGTGGAAACTAGTCTGAAATACGAAGGGATGCATCATGGATAAATCGAGAAGAAGAATACAAAGAATTATAGTACAAGTTATTTTTTTGATAAGTGTAGCCATAATATGGGAAGTAACAGCGAAGGCGCATGTTTTTGGAGAAAGGTCAGAACTGGTATTTCCAACATTAGAAGCAATTGGAACAGCATTTATTCGTAATTTTACCGAAGGATATGCAAATGTTTCCTTTTGGGTATATATTTTAAATTCCATGAAATTACTATTGATTGGTCTTTTTATGGGAATTGCATTGTCATTTGTGTTAACCGGTTTCGCATTAATGAATAAAGTGTTTTATGATATTTATAATCTTGTTGTATCGGTATTTGACCTTTTACCTGGCGTGGCTTTGCTTCCAGTGGTAATTGTTATGTTTGGAATTAATCCGGCAGTAATTGTATTTTTAGTAGTTCATGCAGTTATCTGGCCAATGTCTAGAAATATGCTGGATGGATTTAAAGCAGTACCAAGGATTTATGTGGAAGCCGGAAAGAACATTGGGATGAAGGGAATGAAATTGTTGTTTGGAATTTACATTCCTGCCACTACTTCTTATATCGTTTCCGGTATGAAGGTAAGTTGGGCAAGAGCCTGGAGAGGGCTTATTAGTGCAGAAATGATTTTTGGGATTGCCTCCTGTCCGGGAATTGGTTTGTATATTAATCAGATGAGAACCAATATGAAAAATGCAGAAATGTATGCAACACTAATTGTAATAATTATTATTGGTGTAGTGGTACAGTATGGTATCCTTGAACCAATTGAAAAAAATACCATTAAGCGCTGGGGGATGACAAAATGATGAATAAGGAAATCGCACTGGAAATTAAAAAATTAAATAAAAGTTTCTTAGATGAAAATAATGAAGCAGAGGATATTTTAACCAATTTTAATTTGCAGGTGGAAAAAAATGAATTTCTTTGCATATTAGGGCCATCCGGCTGTGGAAAAACCACATTATTAAGATGTATTGCAGGATTTGAAAAGTGTCAGGGAGAAATATTGGTAAATGGTCAGCAAAAGACAGAGCCAGGAATCGATAGAATTATGGTGTTTCAGGATTTTAATCAGCTGTTTCCATGGAAGACAGTAGAAAAAAACATACAGTATCCTTTAAAACAGCAGGGAATTAAAGATAAGGCTGTATTAGACCAGCTTACCAGTGAATATTTAGAAAAGGTAAATTTGCCAGGGATACAAAAAAAATATCCACATCAGTTGTCGGGTGGTATGAAGCAGCGAGTAGCAATTGCGAAAGCCTTGGCATTAAAGCCACAGATTATTTTAATGGATGAACCTTTTGCAGCGCTGGATGCCATGACACGAAACAAGTTACTTGCAGAAGTACAAAACATTTCAAAAACAGAAGATTGTACATTTATGTTTATTACACATAATATTCAGGAAGCTATTGTGCTTGGAACCAGAGTGATGGTAATGGCATCTGGGGGGAAAGTCAAATTTGATGAAAAAAACACCATAGAACATCCTGTAACCCCTGCTTCAGAAGGGTATGGAAAGTTGTGGAAAAGATTGCATGATGCACTAGAAGAATAAAGAATAGGAGAATGAGACAATGGAAAAATTATTAGAAATTTTAAAAGGATTAAAGCCAGAAGTAGAGTTTGAAAAAGAACAGAAATTAATTGATGATGGGATTTTAGATTCCTTTGATTTAGTAGCATTGGTAGGAGAAATAAATGAAGCATTTGATGTGGAAGTGGAATTTGAAGATATGGAACCTGAAAATTTCAATTCTGTAGAAAAAATGTATGAAATGATTGAAAGACTTCAGAATGAGGTATAGAAATGACTATTAACTCACTTGCATTTCTGATATTTTTTATGGTACTTACCATTCTATATTATCTTCCTTTTGTGAAAAAGTATCAGTGGGTATTATTATTGGCTGCCAGTTATATTTTTTATACACTGGCAGGCAATCATAATTTGATTTATATTATCATTACTACCATAGTTACTTATATTGGAGCAATTTTGCTGGATAGGAAAAATACTATTCAGGAAGAGTATGTAAAAGCACATAAGGGAATTTTACCAAAACAGGAAATTAAAGATTATAAAGAAAAAATAAAAAAAGAAAAACACAAAATCACATTTTTTTGTGTGTTCATAAACTTAGGAATGTTGATTGTTATTAAATATGGAAGCTTTCTTATGGGAAATGTAGGGCGTATATTTGGAAAAGAGAATTTGTCAGACATTTCTTTTTTACAGATTGCGGTTCCTTTGGGAATTTCTTATTATACTTTAATTAGCATTGGATATTTATTAGATGTATCTAAAGGAAAGTGCAAAAGCGAAAAGAATCTCTTTAAGACAGCACTGTTTGTTTCCTATTTCCCGCAAATCACGCAAGGGCCTTTCAGCCGTTTTACTGAGATGGCACCTAGACTTTTTACTAGTCATAAATTTTCTTATGAAAATCTTTCTTATGGATGTCAAAGAATACTATGGGGATTTTTTAAGAAAATGGTAATTGCAGACAGAATGAAACCTATGGTGGATGCTATTTTTGAAAACTACCAGGAATGTAGCGGATTTTCATTGCTTTTAGGATGTATGTATTTTTCAATTCAGTTATATGCAGATTTTTCCGGCTATATGGATATTGTGTGTGGGTGTTCTAATATTCTGGGAATTGAGCTGGCAGAAAACTTCAAACGTCCATTTTTCTCTAAGTCTTTAGCAGAATATTGGAGAAGATGGCACATTACTTTGTGTTCCTGGTTTAGAGATTATTTGTTCTATCCATTATCTATTTCAAAGGCAGCAGTTAAATTTGGAAGAATAGGTAAGAAAATTCTTCCGCCATCCATTGCAAAGTTGGTACCATCTATTTTTGCGTTATCTATTATCTGGCTGTCTACAGGATTATGGCATGATGCAAGCTGGAGATACGTTTTCTGGGGCATTTATAATGGAGTGATTATTATTGCTTCTATGTGTTTAGAACCTTGGTTTATAAAAATAGAAAAGAAACTGAATATTAAGGCGGAAAATAAACTTTTCCAGGGATTTCAGATGATAAGAACTTTTTTGATTATTAGTCTGTTGAAGGTATTTCCAATTGCAAATTCCACCAAAGGGTCTTTGGTAATTTTATATAAGATTTTCTTTGAATTCCAAATGGAACTTAGTCGGGCTGCATGTTTTCCAACATTTAAAACAGAAGATTTCTTCTGTGTTGGAATTGGATTATTAATATTTATATATGTAAGTTTTAAACAGGAAAAAGCACCAATGCATGAAAGTATTAACAGATGTCCTTTTGTGGTTCGCTGGGCGATATATTTAGTATTGCTTCTTATGATTTTAACCTTTGGAGTGTTTGATACGGGGTTAACAGGAGGATTTGAATATGCACAATATTAAGAAAATTGCAATACGATTAGTTTTAATTATAGTGGTAGTAACAGTATATGATAGTATTATTGATTATTTGTATCGACCATACAAAGATAGTGTGACTTATACCATGCAAGATCGTAAGAAACTGGAAGGAACTCTTGAAACTGTATTTATTGGTACTTCTCGTGTTCAGCGAGGGATATCTCCGGAAATTATGAATGAAGAGTTAGGGACAGTTAGTTTTAATATGGCAACCAGCCTTCAACTTATGGATGGGACATATCATCTGCTTAGCTCTGTTGCAGAAGAAAATCCGGTGGAAACTGTATTTCTCGGAGTGGCACCGGAATTAATGCTAAGTGATAATGATGCTACACGTTCTAAGGTATTGGTTTATGAACGTATGATGGATTGGAAAGACAGACTCTCTTATTTAATTGATTGTTGTCCTATGCAGGAATGGCCATATATAACACTATATTCAACACAGGTGGAAGACTATTTCGATTTTGATTTTGTGGAAAAGAATGTAGAATTCAAGCAATCAGAAGAATACAAAACCAGAAAAACAGGTAAGATTAGATATCGTAATAATGGAATGTACTCTTTGAAGAAAAGTACAGATGACCCACAGGTTACCTTTTTGGAAAAAAAGGAGAGTATATTCCAGCCGAGTTCTGTTAATAAGGAAAAAGAAGAGTATTTTAAAAAGACAATAGAGTATTGTAAAGAAAATAATATAGAAGTAGTGCTTGTGAATATGCCTATTAGTGGAAATTTAATTGAAGAATTAGGAGATGTTACAACAATACATGATTATTACAGTGGAATTGCTGAAGAATATGAAATTGCGTTTTTTGATTTTAATTACTACAAAAAACTGGAGGAAACTTTTGATAATCAGCGATTTGAAAACGAAAAACATTTAAACTATGGAGGAGCAAAAGTATTCACGAAAGTGTTGGCTGAAGTATATAAGTCATATCAAAATGGAGAGGATATGAATAAGTATTTTATGGATACCTGTCCATATTATGTTGCAGAGTAGACAATTATAAGGCTGTTTAAACGGGCTTTGTGCCTATGGGAGAGAATGAAATGAGTCAGTATACTGTTTTAGTAGTAGAAGATGAAAAGAAACTTTTACAAACATTAAGTGATTTTTTAACACTGAATGGATATTCTGTAATTAAAGCAGATGATGGAGAGGCAGCAATAGAGAAAGCAAGAGCGCATATCCATACCATTGATATTATTTTGCTGGATATTATGTTGCCTAGGAAAAATGGTTATGAAGTATTAAAAGAAATCCGGAACTATTCTAATGTTCCGGTAATTCTGCTTACCGCAAAATCTGAAATTGAAGATCAATTAGAGGGATTTGAATGTGGAGCGGATGATTATATTACAAAACCTTATACATTATCCATTATTAAAGTACATATTGAAGCAGTGCTCAAACGTGCAGGAAAACTGAAGGAATGTATGGAATGTAATGATATCCGTTTGGAAGTGAAAACCCAAAAAGTATTTTGTAAGGGAGAATATATTGAAACAACCCCAAAAGAATTTGAATTATTACAATACTTTATGGAAAATCAGGGTATTGTGTTAGAAAGAAATCGTATCCTGGATGCTGTGTGGGGGTATTATTATGTAGGTGATATCCGAACGGTGGATACATTGGTAAAACAGTTACGTAAAAAAATAAAAGATAGTAACTGTATTCGGTCTGTATATGGAGTAGGATACGTGTTTGGTGGTGAGGTGAATGATGAAAAAGATTAATACAAGAATGATTTTCATGCAATGTGTTTTTCTTATGGTTGTAATTGGAGGCAGTATTATTCTATACAACCTGCTGGGCCCTTCCTTATACCGGAATTATAGAATTAATGAAGCGAAAGAAGCCTTTGAAACATTAAAGGATATAGACTTAGGAGATATTGGAGAAGACAAAGAATTTATTCAGAATTATGAAAACGCTAATTTTAATTTTATTATAGCAGATGAGTATATGAAGCGAGTGTATTCCACTCAAGACATGGTAGATATTTATAAAAATATCCAAATTCGACAAAATGACTTTTCCAACCCGCCATTAGTTATTATTAAAAAAAATCAGAGAAATGAAAATATAAGACTTTTAGGTCTGCTTAAACAGGGAGACCACACCTATTATGTAAATATCAAAGACCGGCTAAAATCAGTATCTGATTCTTTTGAATTTTCAGTAGTAATTTTGGAAGGGATTTTTTCGGTTAGTTTGGTTATAGGGAGCATAGTGATGTATTATATGTCCAATCGACTATCGAAACCGATTAAGGAATTGGAGGTAATTGCAAAGAAAATTGCCAAAAGAAATTTCTGTCAGAAGGCAGAAGAAAAAGGAAAATTTGAAGAATTAAACAGCCTTGCCTGCAGTATTAATTCTATGTCAGAACAAATACAAACATATATACAGGATATGGAGATAAACAAAGAGAAAATGTTGCAGCAAAGATTGCAACAGGAACATATGACAAAGGCCAGGAAAGACTTTGTGTCCAATATATCCCATGAACTAAAAACTCCGTTGGCAGTGATTTCTAGTCAGGTGGAAATGTTAGAGTATTTAACAGAAAAGTCAGAACGGGAGTATTATTATACCTCCATTCAGGAGGAAATCACCAAAATGTCTGATATGGTTGGAAATCTTTTGGATATTACCGCAATAGAATATAATATGGGACGAGTTGAGAAGAAAAAACTTTTATTAAATGATGTAGTTGGTTATATGCTGTTAAAATATGATGCTTTATTTCAGCGAAAAAATATTAGTGTGGAAACAGAATTAGAAGGAGAGTGTAATATATGGGCTGATAAAGAATATATAGAACAGGCAGTGAGCAATTATATTATGAATGCAATTCAACATACGGATAAAGGAAAAAGAATCAAGATTACCTTGAAAAAATCAGCACAGGATATTTGCTTTAAAGTATATAATCAAGGAGAACAGATCCCGCAGGAAGAGTTGGATAATATATGGAAAAGTTTTTATGTGGCAGAACAGGAAAGAAAAGGAGAAAATGGAATGTCACATACAGGGCTTGGATTGAATATTGTTAAAAGTGTGATGGAAATGCACGAAGGCAAATGTGGTGTCCGAAATTTGGAGAATGGAGTGGAATTTTGGTTTAGGCTTCCAATACAGTCACTAGAAGAAACAAAATAGATTAAGAAAAAAGTGCCAGAAATGAGATATTCAATCCTGGCACTTTTTTTCTTAATCTTCGTCTAAATCCACATAAAGTTCGCCATATTCTTCATCATCCTGCCATTCATCAAAAGCATCTGCCACCATTTCATATTCTTCTTCAGATTCGATGTTTTCAATACGAGGAAGCTCTTCTTCTTCAAAATAACGGTAAAGCAAAGCTTCATCTTCTGGTAAACCATGACCTGGCTGTGGGAGCAATGCAATATAATCCTGCTCACCTACTGTAAATATAGTTAAAATTTCACAATCCACTTCCTGGTCATCATCTAATGTAAGAGTTACAACAATATCTTCGTCTTCGTTAAAATTATTTTTTTTACTCATTTTTTTGTCCTTTCTTATTTTTATCTTAATCTATAATGTAACAAAAACATCAGTGGATTGCAATAAATTCATGTAAAAAATAAGAAAAATTCTAAAAATTCAGTTGACTTTCTGAAAGATTATAATAAAATAGAAATATCTTTAAGAAAATCTTAAGAAAAGACAGTTTGGAAGGAGAACAACGGTGGCTATAGGCAATACAATGGAAGAACGCAGTAGTGAAAGAAAGAATGCAGGAGCGCGTTCTTACCAGAGAAGAAACAATGAAACAGGCGAAAGAGGGGAAGGAAGCAAATCCTACAATAAGCCTTACAGCAAACAAAGAAATGGCGACAAACCTTATCAGAAAAGATTTGATAAGGACAAAGAGGAAACAGATTACAAAGGAAATGGATACCGGGGAAAGGACAATGGAAGAAATGGAGATTATAGAAATTCAAAATCTCAGCCTTCCAGAGAAAGTTCTAAAATCAAGGAACAGCAACCAGATAAAATGGATGTAGTAAAACGTCTGGAAAAAGAAAAAAAAGCTATGCAGAAGAAAAATAATACTCAGAACAGCTTAAAAGGCAAGGCGAATACAGGTCGAGTACAGCGTCCGATAAAAAGAAGCAATAATATCGACTGGACAAGAGAATATGAAAATGATTCATATGATGATGACGATATGAGTTATATGTATTAATTAAAAGGAAGGAATAACTGCTGTTCACAGAAAATTGTGAGCAGTAGAAAAAGAATATAATTTGTCACCGGAAATAGAGAGGAAGGGCTTGACAAATTATATTTTTAACCATATACTTTGAATATCAAACTATTTGTTAGTAAAACTATTTGAAATGAGAAAGGAAATTAGAATTATGTTAGAAAAAATGAAAGAAATTATCGCAGAACAGTTAAGTGTGGAGGCAGAAACAATTACAGAAACAACAAGCTTTAAAGAAGATTTAGGTGCTGATTCACTTGATTTATTTGAATTAGTAATGAGCTTAGAAGAAGAATATAATGTAGAAATTCCATCAGAAGACTTAGAAAACCTTACAACTGTAGGTGAAGTTATGGACTATTTAAAGAAAAAAGGTGTGGAAGAATAAAATGAAAACAAGAATAACAGAACTTCTTGGTATAGAGTATCCGATTATTCAGGGTGGTATGGCATGGGTTGCAGAACATAATCTGGCAGCAGCTGTATCCGCAGCAGGTGGACTGGGACTGATTGGTGGAGCAAGTGCTTCCGGTGATATTGTCCGTAATGAAATCAGAAAGGCAAAAGAGTTAACCGATAAACCTGTTGGTGTCAATGTAATGCTTATGAGTCCATATGCTGATGAAGTAGCACAGGTTGTAGTAGAAGAAGGAATTAAAGTTGTTACTACAGGTGCAGGAAATCCGGAAAAATATATGGATTTATGGAAGTCAGCAGGAGTAAAAGTAATTCCGGTAGTAGCTTCTGTAGCATTAGCAAAACGTATGGCAAAATATGGAGCAGATGCAGTAATTGCAGAAGGCTGTGAATCTGGTGGACACATTGGAGAACAGACTACTATGAGTCTGGTGCCACAGGTAGTAGATGCAGTAGAGGTTCCTGTAATTGCGGCAGGTGGAGTGGCAGACGGCAGAGGTTTTGCAGCAGCCATGATGCTTGGTGCAGAAGCAGTGCAGATTGGAACACGTTTCGTTGCTTCCAAAGAAGCTGTAGTACATGCAAACTACAAAGAAAGAATTATCAAAGCAAAAGATATTGATTCTGAGGTAACAGGACGTTCTTATGGACATCCAATTAGAGTTTTGCGTAATCAAATGACAAGAGAATACCTTCGTATGGAAAAAGAAGGAGCAGCATTTGAAGAATTAGAACATCTTACTTTAGGTTCTTTAAGAAAAGCTGTGGTAGATGGTGATATGGCAAATGGTTCTGTTATGGCAGGACAGATTGCTGGTTTAATTAAAGATGAAAAGTCCTGTGAAGAAATTATCAAAGATATTATGACACAGGCAGAAGCATTACTTAAAATTCAGTAAGAAGCAGAAAGAATTGAGGAGAAATATATGAGCAGGATTGCATTTGTATTCCCTGGACAGGGTGCCCAGTATGTAGGAATGGGAAAAGATTTTTATGACAATTTTGATGTGTGTAAAGAAGTATTTGAAACAGCTGGTAATGTAACTGGTTTAGATATTAAGAAGATTTGCTTCGAAGAAAATGAACAGATTAATATTACAGAATACACACAGATTGCCATGCTTACAGTGGAAGTGGCTCTTATGAAAGTACTGGAAGAAAAAGGAATCAAACCGGAGGTAACTGCAGGATTAAGTCTTGGGGAATACGGTGCACTGGTCACAGCAGGAGTATTATCCACAGAAGATGCTTTTAAAGTAATAAGACAGCGTGGGATTTTAATGCAGGAAGCAGTCCCAACCGGTGGAGCCATGGCAGCAGTTCTTGGAATGGACAATGAAGTAATAGCAAAGATTTGTGAAGAAACAGAAGGAATTGTAAGTGTTGCAAACTATAACTGTCCTGGACAGATTGTAATTACAGGAGAAGAAACAGCAGTAGATACTGCCTGTGAAACTTTAAAGGAAAATGGTGCAAAACGCTGCGTAAAATTAAATGTAAGCGGACCATTCCACTCAGCTATGTTAAAAGAAGCAGGGGAAAAGCTATTACAGGTATTAAATGAAGTAACTATTAGTGATATTAAAGTTCCATATCTTACTAATGTTACCGCGGATTATGTAGCAGACAAAGAAGCAGTGAAAGATTTATTAAAACAGCAGGTATATTCCTCTGTGAAATGGCAGCAGAGCGTTGAAAAAATGATTGCTGATGGAATTGATACCTTTATTGAAATCGGACCAGGAAAGACTTTGGCAGGCTTTATGAGAAAGATTGATAAAGAGAAAAAGGTAACCATGTTAAATCTGGAAAAACAGGAAGATTTAGAAAAAATTATGGAAACAGTTCTGGGCTAAGGAGGATAATATGTTAGAGGGAAAAGTTGCACTTGTTACAGGTGCTTCCAGAGGAATTGGAAGGGAAATTGCAGTTACACTGGCACAAAAAGGTGCATCAGTAGTAATTAATTACAATGGCTCAGAAGAAAGAGCAAAAGAAGTAAAAGATGAAATCGAAAGTTTTGGCGGTACTGCAAAGCTTTATCAGTGTAATGTAGCTGATTTTGCAGCAGTAGAAACAATGATAAAAGAAGTAGTGAAAGAAATGGGAAGTCTTGATATTCTTGTGAATAATGCAGGAATTACAAAAGATAACCTTATTATGAAGATGAAAGAAGAAGATTTTGACGCGGTTATGGATATTAATCTGAAAGGTGCATTTAACACAATCAAACATGCATCTCGACAGATGTTAAAGCAGAAAAGTGGAAAAATCGTTAATATATCTTCTGTATCAGGAGTTCTTGGAAATGCAGGGCAGGCAAATTACTCTGCTTCCAAAGCAGGTGTGATTGGTCTTACAAAGGCTATGGCAAGAGAACTTGCTTCCAGACAGATTAATGTAAATGCAGTAGCTCCGGGATTTATTGATACAGATATGACAGCAGCATTATCCGAAGATGCAAAGGCTGCAAGTGTGACACAGATACCATTCGGAAGAACTGGTAAGGCAAAAGAAATTGCAAATGTGGTAGCATTTTTGGCATCAGAAGACGCTTCCTACATTACCGGACAGGTAATCAGCGTGGACGGCGGAATGGCAATATAAAGGAGAATTGTTATGAAAAGAGTAGTAGTTACAGGAATGGGAGCAATTACTCCTATTGGATTAGATGTAGACAGTTATTGGGAAAGTCTGAAGGCAGGAAAAATTGGTTTTGGACCAATTACAAAGTTTGATACAACAGACTTTAAAGTAAAAATCGCAGCAGAAGTAAAAGACTTCAATCCAAAGGATTATATGGATCCAAAGTCTGCAAGAAGAATGGAAGCCTTCTGTCAGTATGCAGTAGCGGCATCAAAAGAAGCCTTAGAAGATGCGGGAATTGATATGGAAAAAGAAGATCCATACAGAGTTGGGTGTTCTGTTGGTTCCGGAATCGGAAGTCTTGATATTTTTGAAAAAGATCATAAGAAACTTTTAGAAAAAGGACCAGGACGTTTAAATCCATTGTTAATTCCGTTAATGATTTCTAACATGGCAGCAGGAAATGTTTCTATTCAGTTTGGTTTAAAAGGAAAAAGTATTAATGTAGTAACTGCCTGTGCAACAGGTACACATTCTATCGGTGAAGCATTCCGTACTATCCAGTATGGAGATGCAGATGTTATGGTAGCGGGTGGTACAGAAAGTTCCATTACACCTATAGGAATTGGTGGGTTTACAGCATTAACAGCACTTTCTACCGAAGAAGATCCAACAAAATGTTCTCTTCCATTTGATAAAAACAGAAGTGGATTTGTGATGGGTGAAGGTTCTGGAGTAGTAGTATTAGAAGAATTAGAACATGCGAAAAAACGTGGAGCTAAAATTTATGCAGAAGTAGTAGGATATGGATGTACTTCTGATGCATATCATATCACTTCTCCGGCAGAAGATGGTATGGGAGCGGCTAATGCTATGTTATTTGCTGTAAAGGATGCAGGAATTGAAAAAGAAGATATCACATATATTAATGCACATGGAACTGCAACTCATCACAATGACTTATTTGAAACAAGAGCAATTAAAGCAGCATTTGGTGAACATGCAGCAAACATAAAAGTAAACTCTACAAAATCCATGATTGGACACTTGTTAGGAGCAGCAGGTGCGGTAGAATTTATCGCTTGTGTAAAACAGTTAACAGAAGGTTATATTCATCAGACTGTTGGATATGAAACACCAGACGAAGAAATTGATTTGGATTATGTAAAAGGCGCAGGTGTAAATCAGGATATTCAGTATGCTTTAAGCAACTCTCTTGGATTTGGCGGACATAATGCAAGTATTTTAATTAGAAAGTATAGCGAATAGAGGGAATGGAAATGGAATTTGAACAGATTATACGTTTAATTGAAACAGTTTCAGCTTCAGAATTAACAAGCTTTACTTTGGAAGAGGGAGATACAAAAATCTCTCTAAGAAAACAGAAACAGGAAGTGAATGTGGTCTCTGTACCACAAGTACAGCCAGTAGAAAGTGTGGTAGCACAGACAGTTTCTGTACAGGGAAATCAGCAGACTGAAGCAGAGGTAAGAAAGACAATATCAGGAAATGAAATGAAATCTCCATTAGTAGGAACTTTCTATAACGCACCTTCACCAGATGCAGAACCATATGTGAAAGTGGGAGATCGTGTAAGCAAAGGTCAAACATTAGGTATCATTGAAGCCATGAAATTAATGAATGAAATTGAATGTGAATTTGATGGTGTGATAAAAGAGATTTTGGTGGATAACATGGATATGGTAGAATATGGTCAGACCTTGTTTATTATTGAATAGGTACGAAGGTGTCAAATTTATTTTGGCACCTAAAATATAGTTTAGGAGGCAGAATATGTCAGTATTAACTACAAAGGAAATTATGGAAATCATTCCACACAGACAGCCATTCCTATTAATCGATACGATAGAAGAATTGGAGGAAGGAAAAAGAGCGGTTGGTAAGAAATGTGTTTCTTATAATGAACCATTTTTTGCAGGTCATTTTCCAATAGAACCGGTAATGCCGGGTGTGCTGATTGTAGAAGCTATGGCACAGGTTGGAGCAGTTGCCTTACTTTCCAAAGAGGAATTTAAAGGAAAGACAGCATATTTTGGTGGAATTAATTCAGCAAAATTTAAGAATAAAGTAGTTCCAGGTGATGTACTTATGATGGAACTTGAGATAACAAAACAAAAAGGACCAATCGGTGTTGGCGTTGGTAAAGCATATGTAGATGGAAAACTGGTAACTCAGGCAGAGTTAACATTTGCCATTGGATAGGAGGGAAATATGTTTCAGAAGATTCTCATTGCAAACCGAGGAGAAATCGCAGTAAGAATTATTCGTGCCTGTAGAGAAATGGGAATTAAAACTGTTGCTGTATATTCAGAAGCAGACAGGGAAGCACTTCATACGCAGCTTGCCGATGAAGCAATCTGTATTGGACCAGCTTCTTCTACAGACAGTTATCTTAATATGGAACGTATTGTCAGTGCTACTATCGTAACTGGGGCCGAAGCCATACACCCTGGCTTCGGCTTTCTTTCCGAAAACAGCAGATTTGTAGATATGTGTAAGAAATGTAATATTGCATTTATTGGTCCATCCGCAGAGGTAATTCAAAAGATGGGAAACAAATCAGAAGCTAGAAAGACCATGATGGAAGCAGGAGTACCTGTAGTACCAGGAACAAAAGAACCAGTATATGAAGCTGTAAAAGGATTAGAAATCGCAAAAGAAATCGGTTATCCTGTGATGATTAAAGCTTCCTCTGGTGGTGGCGGTAAGGGAATGCGTGTAGCAGAAAGTGAAGAAGTTTTTGTAAAACAGTTTGAAACTGCACAAAGAGAATCTATTGCTTCATTTGCTGACAATACTATGTATATTGAAAAGTTTATTGAAGAACCAAGACACATTGAAATACAGGTAATGGCAGATAAATTTGGAAATGTAGTTCAGTTAGGAGAACGTGACTGTTCTTTACAGAGACGTCATCAGAAAGTATTGGAAGAATCTCCTTCCTGTGCATTGGATGCAGAACTTAGAAAGAACATGGGAGATACTGCTGTGTTGGCGGCAAAAGCGGCAGACTATGAAGGTGCAGGAACCATTGAATTTTTATTAGATAAAAATAAGAATTTTTACTTTATGGAAATGAATACCAGAATTCAGGTAGAACATGGAGTAACAGAAATGGTAACCGGACTGGATTTAATTAAAGAACAGATTAGGGTTGCTTCCGGTGAAAAATTGTCTTTCAAACAGGAAGAAATAGAATTAAGAGGTCATGCTATCGAATGCAGAATTAATGCAGAAGATCCAAAGAGAAAGTTTATGCCATGTCCTGGAAAAATTACACAGCTTCATCTTCCAGGAGGAAATGGTGTCAGAGTAGATACCGCAGTATATTGTGATTATACTATACCTGCTAATTACGATTCTATGATTGCAAAAATTATCGTACATGATAAGGACAGAATTTCAGCAATTCAGAAAATGAGAAGCGTTCTTGGTGAGTTGATTGTAGAAGGAATTGAAACTAATATAGATTTCCAGTATGAAATACTTAACAATAAAGATTTCTTAGAAGGAAATATTACCACTCAGTTTATTGAGGAGAATTTTGGTTAGGAGTAGAGGTTCATGTTAAAGTTTAAGAAGCCAAATTATATTTCAGTACCGGCAGACAACATGAAAAATGAAAAAGAAAATAAAGCAGAGGCAAAGGAACCAAGAGTACCGGAAGGTCTTTGGATTAAATGCCCAAAATGTGGAGATATGCTCTATAAAGAGGATGTAGTAATTAATTCTTATGCCTGCTATAAGTGTGGGGCTTATTTTAGAATAAGAACAAAGAATAGACTTAGAATGGTTGTGGATAAGCACAGCTTTGAAGAATGGGATAAAGAATTAGTTGGAACAAATCCATTGGACTTTGAAGGATATGATGAAAAGCTTTTGCAAGTTCAGGAAAAGACAAAATTGCAGGAAGCAGTTACTTGTGGAAAAGCAAAAATTTATGGTGAAGAAGCGGTAATATGTGTTTGTGATGCCCGTTTTATTATGGGAAGCATGGGTCAGGCAGTGGGAGAAAAGATTACCAGGGCTTTCGAGCGTGCTACGGAGGAAAAACTTCCAGTGATTGTATTTTGCTGCAGTGGTGGAGCCAGAATGCAGGAGGGAATGGTATCTTTAATGCAGATGGCCAAAACATCTGCTGCCATAAAGAGACATTCCAATGCAGGGTTATTGTACATTTCAGTGTTGACAGATCCAACTACGGGAGGAGTAACTGCAAGTTTTGCTATGCTTGGTGATATTATTCTAGCGGAACCAAATGCATTAATTGGATTTGCAGGTCAAAGAGTTATCGAACAAACCATTGGACAAAAACTGCCGGAAGGTTTCCAAAGAGCAGAGTTTTTGTTAGAACATGGATTTATTGATGATATTGTAAAGCGTGAGGATTTAAAAGATACTTTATGTAAATTAATTCGTATGCATAAAAAACAGGGGCCTGTAGTAAATGAAACAAATGGCGTATCTGTAGAGTATGCAGATGAGGGCATGGATATGTCAGCATGGGAAAGAGTTCAACTTTCCAGAGCAGCTGACAGGGCCAGTGCATTGGATTATATTGAAAATGTTTTTACAGATTTTACAGAGTTACATGGTGACAGACTGTATGCAGATGACGCGGCAGTAGTTGGTGGTATTGCATATTTCCAGGGGTTACCAGTAACTGTTATTGGTATTCAGAAGGGAAGAACTACCAAAGAAAATATTGCAAGAAATTTTGGAATGCCTTCACCAGAGGGATATCGTAAGGCATTACGTTTAATGAAACAGGCAGAAAAGTTTGGTAGACCAATTATCAACTTTGTAGATACGCCAGGGGCCTTCTGTGGTATTGAAGCAGAAGAACGTGGACAGGGCGAGGCCATTGCAAGAAATTTATTGGAGATGTCTGATTTAAAGGTTCCAGTGTTAAGCATTATGATTGGGGAAGGCGGTAGTGGCGGAGCTTTGGCTCTGGCAGTAGCAAATGAAGTATATATGTTGGAAAATGCTACCTATTCTATCCTTTCACCAGAAGGTTTTGCCTCAATCCTTTGGAAAGACAGCAAACGTGCCATGGAAGCTGCCAAGGTAATGAAAATTACAGCAAAGGATTTAAAAGAACTTGAAATTATTGATAAGATTATTTATGAGAAAGAGCCGGCAACAGCAGAAAATATTCAGTATCCGGCAACTCAGATAAAGACATATTTATCAGAATTCATTAGTAAATATAGGGATATGGATAAAGAAGAAATATCTTTGGCACGTTATCATCGTTTTAGGAGAATGTAAAGTGAATATAAAACCATTAGTAATAGGCGATTTAGTAGCAAAATTTCCAATAATTCAAGGCGGTATGGGAGTGGGAGTAAGTCTTTCCGGTCTGGCTGGAGCAGTAGCAAAGGCTGGAGGAGTAGGGATTATTTCTACTGCCCAGATAGGATACAGGGAACCGGATTTTGATAAGAATCCAATCGAAGTAAATTTACGTACTATTGGAAAAGAAATAGAAAAAGCAAGAGAAAAGGCTGCTGGCGGCATTATTGGTGTCAATATTATGGTGGCAACAAAGAGATATGAAGATTATGTAAAGGCTGCAGTAAAAGCGGGGGTAGATTTGGTTGTTTCTGGTGCAGGACTTCCGATTAAACTTCCAGAACTTACTGCTGGTAGCAAAACAAAAATTGCTCCCATTGTGTCATCCATAAAATCAGCCAATGTAATTTTAAAAATGTGGGATAAGAAGTACAATAGAACTGCAGATTTAGTGGTAATTGAAGGACCAAGAGCTGGCGGACATTTAGGTTTTAAACGGGAAGAACTGGAACATATTGATGACCGGGAATATGAAAAAGAAATCAAAGGTATTATGGAAGTGGTAAAGGAATATGCTACAAAATATGCCTGTAATATACCAGTAGTATTTGGTGGTGGTATTTATGAAAAAGAAGATGTAGAACATTACCTTGGTATGGGACTGGATGGTGTTCAGGTAGCCAGTAGATTTGTGACTACGTATGAATGTGATGCAGATGAAAAATATAAACAGTCATACATTGATGCTAAGAAAGAAGATATTATTCTAGTAAATAGTCCGGTTGGAATGCCAGGGCGTGCAATACGTAATCGTTTTACCCAGACAAGTAAGGAAGGAAACTATAAGCCTACAAAATGCCGCAACTGCGTCCAGACCTGTAATCCGAAAGAAACACCCTACTGCATTACGGATGTATTAATTAATGCAGCCACAGGAAATACAGAAGATGCACTTTTATTCTGTGGTGCCAATGCATATAAAGCCACAAAATTAGAACATGTGGAAGATATTTTTCGGGAATATTTTGCTTAGTGTTGACAAAAAGGGGAGAAAATGTCAAAATAGCTAAGGTAGCTTATGTACATTAAAAAACAAAAGAATTTAGAAGTAAGGGAAAGTGTAAAAAGTAATGGGTAATTGGAATGAAAGTATTGAGCAACTAAGGAGAATTATCAGGGATTCAAATCGTATTGTGGCAATCTGTGGTTCCGATATGGTCAGTGCCAGCGGATATACAGATTTAGAAAGTGATGAAGTTTTTTATGATATTGAGTTAAAATACGGTGCATCTACTTCAGAATTGTATTCATCCAGGTGCTATAATACAAGACCTGAAAAGTTTTTTGAATTTTATCGAAATGAAGTAATTTGTGAGAAACAACCAAGTGCAGGTTACTATGCTTTAGCAGAGTTGGAAAGACGTGGAAAAATCAGAAGTATTATTACAAAGGATATCCATGGAATCCCACAAAAAGCGGGATGTAGTAGAGTATTAGAGTATTATGGAAATATTTATCATAATGAATGTCCAAAGTGTAGAAGACAATACTCTATTGATTATGTGAAACAAAGTGATAAAGTTCCAAGATGTGAAACCTGTAACAGTGTAGTTAGACCAAAGATTGTGTTGCTTGGTGAATCAGTGCCAAATCATGCAATGACGGAAGTGGTAAATGCCATTTCAGAAGCAGATATTTTATTTTTGTTAGGCGTAACAGACCCGTTTTATGAAATAGAAAAAATGACTCAGTACTATTCTGGAGATAAAATGATATATATTCGAAAAACCATGATGGAACCAAATGAACGAGTTAATATATTTGTGAATGATGAAGTAGATAAGGTACTTCCGGAAGCAATAATATAAGAAAAAGTGAAATAACAGTTTTGATCTGACATAGGAGATACAAAACTGTTATTTTTTTATTATTTGATAAGTAAAATGTGTATGGAGACTAAAGAAATTGCGAAATTTATCCGATATAAGTATGATAAAGGAAAAATTGTCAGAAAAATATTAATAGTAGAAAGGAAGTAATGGTATGAGAAGAAAACTAGTTGCAATTATGCTTTCTTTGGCATCTATGAGCATGATGTTGACCGGATGTGGGGGAAGTGAAAAACAATCTGAGACAAGTCAGGAAGTGCAAACAGAGGAAGAACAGGGAGCCACAGGAGAAGGCGGAGTAGTTACTTTGAAGGTTTGGGGAGCTACAGATGATCAGGCATTATTGGCAGAAATGGTGGAAAGTTTTAAAACAAAATATGCAGGAGAAGCACAGTTTGATATTACCATTGAGGCAGTAGAAGAAGGGGATTGCAGAAAAACGTTATTAGCAGATGTGGAAAATGGAGCAGATGTATTTTCATTTGCGGATGATCATTTGCTGTCCATGGTAGCAGGTGGAGCATTAACACCAGTAAATAATGCAGAAGAAGTAAAGAAAGCAAATGTGGAAGGAGCTGTTTCGGCATCTCTGGTAAATGATACGTTGTATGCCTATCCAATGACGGCAGATAATGGATATTTTATGTATTATGACAAGAGTGTTTTCTCAGAAGCAGACGTAGCAAATTTGGAACAAATGTTAAATGTAGCAGCAGTTGCTGGTAAGAAGGTTACCATGGATTGGGAGAGCGGTTATTATTTATTTTCTTTCTTTGGTAATACAGGTCTGAATTTAAGTATGAATGAAGATGGAATTACTATGGACTGTAACTGGAATACTACAGAAGGGGAGATTAAGGGAATTGACGTTGCGAAAGCCATGCAGGCAATTGCAGTACATCCTGGATTTTTACATGCAGGTGATGCAGGTCTGGTAGAAGGTGCAAAAAATGGAACTGTTGCAGCAGGAATTAGTGGTGTGTGGAGCGCAAACAGTTTAAAAGAAGCATGGGGAAGCAATTATGCAGCAGTGAAATTACCAACTTATACCTGTGGGGGAAAGCAGATTCAAATGGCTTCCTTTAGTGGATATAAGATGGTAGGTGTGAATGCATATTCAAAACATCAGGAATGGAGTCTGAAGCTGGCAGACTGGCTTACAAATGAAGAAAATCAGAAACTCCGTTTTGAGAAAAGAGGTTTAGGACCTTCTAATATAAATGCAGCCAATTCTCCAGAAGTAGGTAGTAATGCGGCAATTAATGCTGTATTGGCTCAAAATGAGTATGCAACCCTTCAGCGTGTAAGTGGTAAATATTGGGACCCAATGGTGGAGTTTGGTAAAACAATGGTATCAGGAAATCCTGAAACAAAACTACAGGAACTATTGGATAACACGGTAACAGCAATTACAGCTTCTGCTGCAAATTAACAGATTAGGGGGTAATGAATATGAAAAAAAAGAAGCAAACAAGTATTAGAATATATATTATGATACCAGTTCTTGTATTGGGCATTGTATCAATATTATCTAATCTGATAGCATTACAAAATATTCGGAAAGTAAATAGAAATGCTACCAATATTGTAGACCATTATATGATAGCAATTTCTGAATTGGAAGAAATTCAAAGAAACACTAAAGGTCTTCACAATGAAGCGTTATCCCACATTATTGCAGTGGATGCGGAAACTATGATAAAAATTGTTTCAAGTATCCGGGAAGGGGAAATGGAACTGGATACAAATCTGGCAGAATATGAGAAATATGTAACTGAAAGTGATGCCCAGATGTATCAGGAACTTTTAGCAAATTTTGACAATATGAAACATGCTATGATAAACATTATGGCGTATAGTGCTAATGGAGATAAAGATGCAGCCTATGCTTGTGCTAATAATGAGTTGGCTTCTAGTGCAGATGCCATGGAAGAAAACATAAAGGTAATGGAAGCTACAGCTAATGAAGGGGTTGAGAAGGCAAGGGCACAGTTGTCTAGTGTATATAGTAGTGCTTTTGGCCTTAGCGCAATTAATATTAATATTAGTTTGATAGCAGTTATCATTTCAGTTTTTAGTGTACGAAAACGAATTATTAAACCAATTACTGCAACAGAAAAAGAAATTTCTAAAATTATTAATGACATTGACAAAAGAGAAGGAGACTTAACAAAGAGAGTTACTCTTTATTATAATGATGAAATTGCAGCCCTTGGAAATGGTATTAATGTATTTATGGAAAAACTTCAACATATTTTTGGGATGATTACCAGCAATTCTCAAAAAATGGAACTAGTAGTTTCTAAAGTAATGGACAGTGTGGATACCTCAAATAATAGTGTGGCAGATTTGCTGGCTTTAACAGAAGAATTGGCAGCTACAATGGAAGAAGTATCCGCTAACGCATCAGTTATTAATAACAATACAGGGGATGTAAGAGAAGAAGTTAATGTAATTGCAGATAAAACTTCAAAAATTAATACCTATTCCAAAGAAATGAAGGAACATGCTGAGAATATGGAAAATACAGCACGTATGAATATGGAAACTACGGAAGTAAAAGTAAATCAGATTTTACAGGTATTAAATAAGGCAATTGAAGAAAGTGACAGTGTAAATCAGGTTAACAGTCTGACAGATGATATTCTTAATATTGCAAGTCAGACCAATCTGTTGGCGTTAAATGCATCTATAGAGGCAGCAAGAGCCGGTGAGGCAGGAAAAGGATTTGCGGTAGTTGCCAATGAAATTAGTCAGCTTGCTTCTGCAAGCCGTGAGGCAGCCAATAACATACAGAAAATTAATGGAGTTGTTACTACTGCAGTACGTAATCTTGCAAATAACGCCAATGATCTGGTATTGTATATGAATGAATCCATTCTTCCGGAATTTGAATCATTTGTAGAAGCAGGAAGTGAATATAAGCAGAATGCAACTTATATTGAAGGCGTTATGGATGAGTTTGCTACAAAGACAGATAGCTTAAAATCCGCAGTAAATGGAATTGCAACTTCTATTGATGGAATTACAAGGGCTATCGAAGAAGGGGTAGCAGGAGTGAATGGAGCTGCAGAAAGTACTCAGATTTTGGTAAGCGATTTTGAAAATATTACTAGTCATATGGATGAAAACCAGAAAATTGCAGGAGCATTGAAGCAAGAAACAGAAGTATTTAAAAAATTATAAACAGGGTTTTCGAGACGGTTCCTTTTTGTGGAGCCGTCTTTTGTTTGTGTTCTAAAAATTGCCAATATATCAAAAAAAGAGTTGCCACAAAAAGAAAATTGTATTAAAATAAGTATGCACACATTCAAAGGCATTTCAGCCAAGTTTCCAGGCAAAGAGATAAGAGAAAATTATTTTATAGGGAAGTCTGTACTTGACAAGAGAAAACTTATAGGGTAATATTAGAACTATAAAACGAACAAATGTTTGAAAAAGGAGAATTTAAATGGGTAAAGAAGATAAATTAAAAGCATTAGATGCAGCACTTGCACAAATAGAAAGACAGTTTGGAAAAGGCTCAGTGATGAAATTGGGGGACACCAGTAATTCCATGCAGGTAGAAACCATTCCAACAGGTTCATTAAGCCTTGATATTGCATTAGGTATGGGTGGGATTCCAAAAGGACGTATTGTGGAGGTTTATGGACCAGAATCCAGTGGTAAAACTACAGTGTCCTTACATATGGTTGCAGAAGTTCAGAAACGGGGAGGAATCGCCGGATTTATTGATGCAGAACATGCATTAGATCCGGCTTATGCAAAGAAAATAGGGGTAGATATTGATAATTTATATATTTCACAGCCGGATAATGGGGAGCAGGCGTTAGAGATTACAGAAACTATGGTACGTTCCGGTGCTATAGATATTGTAATTGTAGACTCTGTAGCAGCATTAGTTCCAAAAGCAGAAATTGATGGGGATATGGGAGATGCTCATGTGGGTTTGCAGGCTAGATTAATGTCACAGGCACTACGTAAGCTTACAGCTGTAATCAGTAAATCAAATTGTATTGTTATCTTTATTAATCAGCTTCGTGAAAAAGTAGGAATCATGTTTGGTAATCCGGAAACTACTACAGGTGGTCGTGCCCTTAAATTCTATTCTTCCATTCGTTTGGATGTAAGGAGAATTGAAGCCATTAAACAGGGTGGAGAAGTGGTTGGTAACAGAACCAGAGTGAAAATAGTAAAGAATAAAATTGCCCCTCCATTTAGAGAAGCAGAATTTGATATTATGTTTGGAGAAGGAATTTCTACCGCAGGAGATGTTCTTGATTTAGCAGCGGATATTGGAGTAATTCAAAAAAGTGGTGCATGGTATGCATATGACAATAATAAGATTGGACAGGGAAGAGAAAATGCAAAAAATTTCTTGAAAGAAAATCCGGCAATTATGGAAGAAGTAGAAGGTAAGGTAAGAAATCACTTTGGATTAGATGGCGGAGTGGCAGCAGAGGAAGTTGTTGCAGAAAAAGTAACAGAGGAGGCAACAAAGGAAACTGAGGAAGAATGATTATTACAGCAATAGAATATGTAGAAGGAAAAAAGTACAAAGTATATGTAAATGACGATTTTGCATTTGAGCTGTATAAAAGTGAGATTAAATCCTGTGGTCTTGAGAAAGGACAGGAATTGAATGAAGAATTATATGAGAAGATTTTATATGAAGTGGTTGGAAGACGTGCGAAAAAAAGAGCTATGCATATTTTAGAAAAGCATGATAAAACAGAGCAGCAGTTAAGAGAAAAGTTGCATGAAAACAGATATCCTTCAGAATGTATAGAAAATGCAATAAAATATGTAAAATCTTATGGATATGTTGATGATGCTTCTTATGTCAGAAAGTATGTAGAATACCGGATAAAGAAGAAAAGCAAAAAGCAGCTGAAAATGGAATTACTTGGGAAAGGAATTTCAAATGAAATTATATCGGGAGTATTTGATGAAATAGAAGATTCTGAACTGGATACTATAAGAGAATTAATCATTAAAAAATATCCATTTTCAGCGGATATAACACCAGAAGAAAAAAATAAAATAAAAATGTCATTGATGCGAAAAGGTTTCCCATATTCGGATATTGAAAGAGCTTTTGCAGAATTGGAAGAAGAAGGTATTCTTGAAATTACTTGACACAATTGAGAAAAAAGTATAAAATTTAAGTGTTGTATTTTTTTGTGCAATGAAAATTAAATAAGGAGGTGCTCCTGTGAATTACGTTATTGCAATTGTTATTACATTGATAATAACTATACCTATTACTTACCTGGTTACTATAGAGATTCGCAAAAGAACTATGGAAGCGAAAATTGGTAGTGCCGAGGAAAAGGCAAGAGAAATAATAGATGAAGCATTAAAAGTCGCAGAAAATAAAAAGCGCGAAGCTTTACTAGAAGCTAAGGAAGAAAACCTCAAAGCCAGAAACGAAATGGAAAAAGAAACAAAGGAACGTAGGGCGGAAGTACAAAGATATGAGCGTCGTGTACTTCAGAAGGAAGAAAACTTAGACAAAAAAGCAGAAGCTATGGAAAAGCGGGAAGCTGGTTTTGCGGCGAAAGAAGAAGCATTAAATAAGCAAAAGCTGGAAGTAGAAGAGCTAAGCGAAAAACGTTTACAGGAATTAGAAAGAATCTCAGGATTAACCTCCGAACAAGCAAAAGAATATCTTTTAAAAACTGTTGAAGATGAAGTTAGACATGAAACAGCGGTACTTGTAAAAGAGCTTGAAACAAAAGCTAAGGAAGAAGCTGAAAAAAAAGCAAAAGAGTACGTAACTACAGCTATTCAAAAATGTGCGGCAGATCATGTGGCTGAAACAACTGTTTCGGTAGTGCAGTTACCAAACGATGAAATGAAAGGTAGAATTATCGGACGTGAAGGACGAAATATTCGTACTTTAGAAACTATGACAGGCGTGGAACTCATTATTGATGATACTCCAGAAGCAGTTATTTTATCTGGCTTTGATCCAATAAGGAGAGAAGTGGCAAGAATTGCTTTGGAAAAATTAATTGTGGATGGAAGAATTCATCCAGCACGTATTGAAGAAATGGTTGAGAAGGCTCAAAAAGAAGTAGAGGTTATGATTCGTGAAGAGGGTGAAGCAGCAACTTTAGAAGTTGGGGTTCATAGTATACATCCAGAATTAGTACGTTTACTTGGTAAGATGAAATTCCGTACAAGCTATGGACAGAATGCGTTGAAACATTCTATTGAAGTAGCTCATTTATCCGGATTATTAGCAGGCGAAATTGGTGTTGATATTCGTATGGCTAAGAGAGCAGGTTTATTACATGATATTGGTAAATCTGTGGATCAGGAAATGGAAGGCTCACATATTCAGATTGGTGTGGAACTTTGTAGAAAGTATAAGGAGTCAGGTATTATTATTAATGCAGTAGAGGCTCATCATGGAGATGTAGAACCACAATCTTTAATTGCATGTATAGTACAGGCTGCCGATACAATTTCAGCAGCACGCCCTGGTGCAAGACGTGAAACATTAGAAACATATACGAACAGACTTAAACAGTTAGAAGATATTACAAACACATTTAAAGGTGTGGAAAAATCTTTTGCTATTCAGGCAGGAAGAGAGATTCGAGTTATGGTAGTTCCGGAACAGGTAACAGATGCTGATATGGTATTATTAGCAAGAGATATATCTAAGCAGATAGAAGCTGAGTTAGAATATTCGGGACAAATTAAGGTAAATGTTATTAGAGAATCAAGAGTAATTGATTATGCTAAATAATTTTTATTCATTATTAAAGTGTGAAAATAACCGCTATATTTGTGAAGATATAGCGGTTTTACTTTATTTTAAAGAAAATTACATGTCATAAAAATTCATATAGCTTCACATAAATTAACTGCTAATTAGTGTAGAAATGGCGTAAAATGGCGTAGCATTAAAAATTGACATAAATGCACAAGAAGAGTCATGATATGATGTGATTAACTAAGATGAATCGGAAAATATCCGGTTTATTTTTTTCTCAATTGTGGAAAAAACCGTATGATTTTGTTTGAAAATCATACGGTTTTTATTAAATAAAATGTTTTTATAATGTAAATTGTTTTAAAAGTTCTGTAAGTTCTTCTGCTCGTTTAGCTAGATTAGAAGAAGCCTCATCCAGCTTGGTTACAGATGTTAACTGTTTCACTGCGGTTTCTGCTACATTAGAAGAACATGCAGAAGTTTCTTCAGATACAGCAGAAATACTTTCAATTGCAGAAAGAGTAGTATCTCTGGAAACTCCCATGGAATCTACGTCAGATGTAATAGTAGTAAGAGAGTTTACCAAATTTGAAATCTGCTGACTCATATCATTAAAGGATGTAGTAGTGTTACTAACTGCTTCTTTCTGGGAATCAACAATGGTTTCCGCCTGCTTGGCAGTTTGGACTACATCATGGGTCTGAGCAATCATTTGTTCTATAATTTTATTAATTTCATTTGCAGAATTTAAGGATTGATCTGCTAATTTACGAATTTGTTCTGCTACAACTGAGAAACCACGTCCTGCCTCGCCTGCTCTGGCTGCTTCAATAGAAGCGTTTAAGGAAAGAAGATTGGTTTCTTCGGCAATATCATTAATGGCATCTACAATATGACTGATAGAACGAGAACGTTCTTCTAATTGTTCAATTGCTGTAATTACTTTAGAAGTAATCTGAGAAGTTGCCTGTGCACTTTCGTTTAATACATCCATAGAACTGATACCACTATGGATAGAAGCATTTGTTGCAGTGGTAAGTTTGCTGATTTGAGTAGTATTCTCAGATACAGTGGATATCTTAGTTGAAAGCGAATCCATCTGAGAAAGACAATCAGCAGAGTCTACATCTAACTGGTTAATTCCTGATTCAATATCGGAAATTGCAAACTGAATATCCTGGGAAGTTTGCATAAATGTAGAAGAAGACTCGGCTACAAAGGTGGCAGCAGCAGTCAGTTCATTACTCATGTCATTTACATTTTTAATTAAAAGTTTCATGTTGGCAATCATATCTGTGATGCCTGCTGTTAATAGCTTGAATTCATCTTTACGTTTCGTCCTTACTTCTACTGTCAAATCACCCTTTGCAACTTTTCTAAGTTGATGTGTAATATTATTAATAGTAGAGCTGATACCGTTGGATAGGACAGTACCTAAAATGATTGCAAGTAAACAACCAATAATTACAAATAAAATAGTATTATTGCGGATATCCGCTACCTGTGCCAGTATATATGATTTTGGTATTAAAGAACAAAGCATAGCATTCTGGTTTTGAAGTTTGTGATATAAGAAAAGGTAGTCTGTATCGTTTAATGTAACGTCTTCAAAACCATTTACATCTTCTCCTGCTAAGGCTGTTGCATAAAAGTCCTGAGTAGAAAAAACAAGAGAGCCGTCAGTAGAAAAAGAGTCGTTGGAAAGTACTTCTTTACCATCCTGAGTAACTAAAGCAACTACACTGCCTTCCCCGGCATCCAGAGAGGAGAGAGTATTAGTAATTACATCGCGTTTCACATCAACAATCATAAAAGTACTTGATTCTGGTAATTGTCTTACCAATCGAACACCATATTTATCACTGGAAGTATTCAGTGCTTCGTCAATCTCCGGCTGAGTTCCAAACCAAAAGAATTTATATTTATCAGCTTTTGCGATTGTACCTGACTCAGTCTCTGAGTAAAGAGTATATAAATTCTTTTCTAGTGTCTGAGAAGTAGTAATAGAATCTACTTTGTCAGAAAGAAAATAATAGTTAGATACTAATGGATCAGAAGTGACTGTTTTTCCAAATAGTGATTTAAAGCTGTTAAATGTAGTAGTCTGTTTAATGCTATCTGTAAGATATAAACCAGCAAAATAGTACTTTAATTCCTGCTCATTCATATAAGGCATGTAGTTGGACTGAACATTGTTAAATGCTAAATCTAAATAATCTACCATCATTTTCATTGTCTGACCAGCTGAATTTTCATATGTACTAGTAATAGCACTGGAAGATTTCATGTAAGAAGAAACCCCCAACATAATAATACATATAATAATCACCATAAACGAAGAAATTAATTGGAAATAAATTCGTTGAAAAAATGGAATTTCTGAAGTTTTCTTGAGAGAGAGTTCTGACTTCTTCACTCTTTTTCCAAAAGACATTCCAAATTTCTTTTTTGTAGACTGCCTTTCTTTTTGTGGTTTTGGCTTAGGTTGTTTTGGTTTAGGCTTCCTGGTAGAAGCCATTTTTTTGTTTTGTAATTTCATAGTAATTACCTCCTGCCTCATAAAAATATAGTTTATATAATTTTACCAAAAAAGAAAGAAAATTTCAATGAAAATTGTAGAAAAGTGTAAAATTGTAGTAACAGTTCATCCATGATATGTGATACAAGTGCATTATGCTCGCATAAAATGCACTTGTATCACATATCATGGGCGGAACTATTACAAATAGAAGTAGCAATGAGTTACTGTTTACAGTATGCTGTGAACAGTAACAGCAATGAAACTATTGAACTGTTTATAAAGTTCGTAAGAAAAAGCAATGACTTAATGGAGAGAGGATTGGCTTTGTCCTCTGTTATATTCAAGGGGGAATTTAAGAGTTTTTGATAATCCTTTTTGAAAGAAATACCCTAAATTAATTCATTTTCAAGGCAAAATAAATAAAAAATCCACTTCAAACCAAAAAAAACTATAAAAAACAATAAAAAAATGAAGGATTTACACTTCTGACTTGCAAAACTACATATAATATATTATACTAAAGCAAGTGTGACATTCACATAACACACATAACACATAGAAACGAAAGAATATGATTAAATTTAAGGTGGTGCAATTATGTCATTAACATTATCAAAGAAAGCAATGGCAGTTAAGCCGTCATCAACATTGGCGATTACGGCAAAGGCGAAAGAAATGAAAGCAAATGGTGTAGATGTGGTAGGATTTGGAGCAGGAGAACCAGATTTTAATACACCTGACAATATTAATGAAGCAGCAATTCGTGCAATTAATGAAGGATTTACAAAATATACACCAGCTTCTGGTATTATGGAATTAAAAGAAGCAATTTGTGAAAAATTCAAAAGATTTAATGGAATCTCCTATGAGCCAGGCCAGATTGTGATTAGTAATGGTGGAAAGCACTGTTTAACAAATATATTTGAAGCTATTTTAAATCCGGGAGATGAAGTAATTATTCCGGCACCATACTGGTTAAGTTATCCTGAAATCGTAAAATTGGCAGATGGTGTACCTGTATTTATTCGTGGAGAAAAGAAAGATGGATATAAAGTAAGTGCAGAACAGATTAAAGCTGCAATTACGCCAAATACAAAAGCTTTAGTATTAAATACACCAAGTAACCCAACTGGTATGATTTATACTCGTGAAGAATTAGAAGCAATTGCGAAAGTAGTTGTAGAAGCAGACATTTATGTAATTGCTGATGAAATGTATGAAAACTTATTATATAACGGAGCAGAACATGTAAGTATTGCTTCTTTAGGAGAAGAAATTTATAAGAGAACCATTACTTGTAGTGGTGTGGCAAAAGGATATGCCATGACAGGATGGAGAATAGGTTACATTGGTGCCAGTGCAGAAGTGGCAAAAGTGATGGGAAGCCTTCAGAGTCATCAGACATCAAACCCTAACTCTATTGCTCAGAAAGCTGCATTAGAAGCTATCAGCGGACCACAGGATACGGTAGAGGCAATGCGTCAGGAATTTGATAAACGTAGAAAATATATGTATGAAAGATTCTGCAAGATGCCACATGTTTCTACTTTAGAACCACAAGGAGCATTCTATGTATTTGTAGATGTAACAGAAGCTTGCGAAAAAGAGTACAAAGGTGAAAAAATCGGAACGGCTGCAAAACTTGCAGATATCTTAATCAATGATTATTCTGTAGCAGTAGTACCATGTGCAGATTTTGGATTTGATGATCATATCAGATTATCTTATGCAACTTCTTTAGAACAGATTGAAAAAGGTTTAGATCGTATTGAAACTTTCTTAAAGACTTTATAAGATAAATATAGAAAAGAGAGAATAAGGGTGTCATAAGGCACCCTTTTTCAGTGGAAAAATGCAAGGAGGACATGTGATGCCAGAAGAAATAAAACGAATTAAAAGAGAACTAGTACAAAAGGGAAGTATTATTGATGTATATAAGGACCACATGCTGTTGCCGGATGGTCAGGTGAAAAAGTGGGATTTTATTAAACATAAAGGAGCAGCAGGTGTAGTGGCAGTAACAAAAGAAGGAAAACTTCTTATGGTTCGCCAGTATCGAAATGCATTAGACAGATACACCATAGAAATACCTGCTGGAGGAAGAGATTATGAGGAGGAGCCTACCATTCAGTGTGCAGCACGAGAACTGGAAGAAGAAACAGGATTTCGTTCTGAAAATTTGGAATATTTGATTTCTTTAAAAACTACAGTTGCTTTTTGTGATGAATTAATTGATGTATATGTGGCAAAAGATTTGATTCCTTCAAAACAGAATTTAGATGAAGGAGAGTATATCAATGTAGAAGAATATGAATTAGAGGAATTGTGTCAGATGATATTTGATAAGAAAATACAGGATTCTAAAACTATATCTGCTATTTTAGCTTATAAAGTAAAATATAATAAATAAGAAATTCCAAAGTTATATATTTTAAAAATCTGCATAAGTATATAGAAAAAGGTACAGGCAGGATTAACTATGAAACAAACCCTTACACTAAAACAATCAAAAAAAGGTATCAACAAATTTATTGTACTCTTTTGTATTGGATTTTTGGCTGGAATTGTCATTGGAAATTTCTTTATTCCCTCAGCTGGTGAGGAAGCAGGGCTTATGAGTGCTTATTTTCTGAATAAGTTTGAATATATGGAAATAGAGTATAGCTCTTTATTTGTATATATTTTGGAACGAAGAATGAAAGTGTACTGGCTACTGACTATTTTAGGAATTACGGGAGTAGGATGCATTGCTGCATGGGGATATACTATGTGGCTTGGAATCAGTACAGGTGCTTTTTTAAGCGTCTGCATATTAAGAATGGGAATTATTGGAATATTAGTGGGAGCAGTATCTTTGTTTCCTCATTACTTAATTTATGTTCCTGTTTATGTGCTACTTATGTGGAGAATTAATGAAAATGCAGAAATGATAAAAAATAATTCCGTGGAACATGAGAAAAAGAAAATAATAGGAAAGTACTTTCTTATTATGGCACTAGTATCACTGATTTTACTGGTGGGAGTTATTTTGGAAAGCAATGTTAATCCTTATTTAATGAAAAAGGTATTAAAACTGGTATAATGGAAAATTTTTCGTTGCAATTATTGGAAAGTATGATTATAATAGTATCTACGCCCTTCTAAAAGGGAATTATTCTTAAGAAAAAATACGAGGCAGAATCAAAATGGAATTAGAGATACAACAATTTATTTTATATCTTGAAAATGTAAAAAAGACTTCAGCCAATACCAGATTGTCTTATGAAAGAGATTTACATAAATTGAAAAGCTTTTTAAACAAACAGGCAGTGGAAGAAGTTAAGGCAATCACTCTTACTAACTTAAATTCCTATATTTTATATTTGGAGAAGGAAAAGTTTGCACCAAGTACTATTTCAAGAAATATTGCAGCAATTAAATCGTTTTACCACTATTTGATAAAAGAGGGAAAAGTGACCTGTGATATTTCGGAAGAGTTAAAAGCACCCAAGGTGGAAAAGAAAGCACCGGAAATCTTAGCGCAGGAAGAAGTGATAAGATTGTTAGAACAACCAAATTTACATACCAATAAGGGAATTCGAGATAAGGCAATGTTAGAACTTTTATATGCTACTGGAATTCGGGTAAGTGAATTGATTGCATTGAAAGTAGAAGATGTAAATTTATTTATGGGTTATATTGTGTGCAGAGATATAAATAAGGAAAGAATTGTACCTTTTGGCAATAAAGCAGGAGATGCATTGGAACAATATATAAGTACTGCAAGATTAGAAATGGCAGGAGAGAATAGTAGTGATATTCTGTTTTTGAATTGTTCTGGAGGACAGATGAGCCGTCAGGGCTTTTGGAAAGTATTAAAGTCTTATGGGAAAAAAGCAGGTATACAAACAGAAATCACGCCCCATACCTTAAGACATTCTCTTGCCATTCATCTTATGAGTAATGGAACCGATGTACGGGCAGTTCAAGAAATGCTTGGACATTCAGATGTGTCCAGTACTCAAGTATATGTTCATATGATAAATAACCAAATAAGAAATGATTATAAAAAGGCACATCCTAGGAACTAGGGTGTGCCTTTAAATTATACTAATTCAGCAATTGTGTATAGAAGATGTTCAGAATCTTCCCATCCAAGACAAGGATCTGTAATAGATTTTCCATAAACATGGTCACAAATCTTCTGAGTCCCCTCTTCTATGTAACTTTCAATCATAACACCTTTTACAAGTTTTTCTACAGCAGAATCATGTTTACGGCTGTGAAGAACTTCTTTTACAATACGAATCTGCTCTCTGAACTTTTTGTTAGAGTTAGAGTGGTTTGCATCCACGATAGCAGCAGGATTCTTTAAGTCGCGTTTTTCGTACATTTCTACTACTTGAATTAAATCTTCGTAGTGATAGTTTGGATGGCAACAGCCATGTGGATCTACTGCACCACGTAAAATAGTGTGGGCTAATGGGTTACCATCTGTTTTTACTTCCCAACCACGGTAAATAAATTCATGGGATGCCTGAGCAGCAACAACAGAATTCATCATTACAGATAAATCTCCGCCAGTAGGATTTTTCATTCCGGCAGGTACGTCCATTCCACTAACAGTTAAACGATGCTGCTGATCTTCCACAGAACGTGCACCAATAGCAACGTAAGAAAGAATATCAGACAGATAACGGTAGTTTTCTGGATATAACATTTCATCTGCACAGGTAAGACCAGACTCTGCTACAGCACGAATGTGCATCTTACGCATTGCAATGAGACCTGCTAATAAGTCTGGTGCCTTTTCTGGGTCTGGCTGGTGAACAATGCCTTTATAACCTTCACCAGTAGTACGAGGTTTGTTTGTGTAAATTCTTGGAATGATAATTAATTTGTCTTTTACCTTTTCCTGAACTTTTGCAAGTCTGTTTGTATAATCACATACAGAATCTTCATTATCAGCAGAACATGGTCCAATGATAACTAAAAATTTGTCAGATTCCCCTGTAATTACTTTTTTGATTTCTGCATCACGTTCTTCCTTTAAAGTCACTAAATTAGCTGGAAGAGCATATTCTTCACGAATTTCAGCAGGAGTTGGTAATTTTTTTATGAATTCAAAGCTCATTTTAATTCTCCTTTGTTGTAATATCCTTATGTTCAAAACACTAATATTATAATACAGATTAAAAGGAATGTCGATTACTTTTTTAAAAACATATATTAGAAGTGGTAGAAAAAAAGTATAAAAATAGAAGAAAAAAAGTAAATTTAACAAAAAGAGAGGAAAACATAGGGCGGTTTGACTAAAAAACTTGGCTTTAAAGAAGATTTATGTTATAATTGCTGGCATATTTGAGAAGAGAATAGGGAATTTAGTTAGAATAGAAATGGGAGTGGATCGAGATGGAAAAAAAAGCATATCTTTGGGCAAGAACTCTTTGCCATTATGCAGGAGAAACAGAAGAATTTTTGGCAGACTTTTGGGAAAGACTGCAAGCATCCGGAGGTGTATATAAAGAATTTTTGTATTTTCTGGAACAGCAGAAATTTTTAGGAGAATATAATATAGATGGTTGTACGGTTATTGACATTATGATATGGCAGATGGATCGTTTTAAGGTGGAAATGGATATGGGAAAGGCAGATATGCGTTGTAATCATCACAAGATGCTGCTTATGGCATTTCATACTATGCTGAAAATGGAAAAGGAACCTGAAAAGTATTTGAACCGAATGAGAGAAGATACCGGTTCCGATTATCCGGACAAATTTTAGGATAGGTTACTGGAGGAATATATGAAGATAATTATTGCAGGTTGTGGAAAAGTTGGACAGGCATTAACAGAAAAATTAACAAAAGAAGGAAATGAAATTACGGTAATTGACTTGAAAGCAGATATTGTCAGCGAAATGGCAAATCAGCATGATTCTATGGGAATTGTAGGAAATGGTGCAAGTCATTCCATTCAATCAGAGGCAGGAATTGAAAAGGCAGATTTGTTTATTGCTGTTACCGGATCTGATGAATTAAATTTATTATGTTGTCTACTGGCAAAAAAAGCCGGGGACTGTCAGACCATTGCCAGAGTAAGAAACCCTGAATACAGTAGGGAAATTAATTATATTAAAGAGGAATTAGGACTTGCTTTGGTAATTAATCCGGAGCATGCAGCTGCAATGGAAATTGCCAGAGTGTTGAGATTTCCATCCGCTATAAAAATAGATACTTTTGCAAAGGGAAGAGTTGAACTTTTGAAATTCCGTATTCAAGAAGATTCTGTATTAAATGACATGACAGTTATGGATATTTCTTCCAGACTCCATTGTGATATTCTAGTTTGTGCGGTAGAACGTGGAGAAGAAGTGTTTATTCCAAGAGGAAACTTTATCCTTCGTGAAAGAGACATAGTATCTATTATTGCAGCACCGAAAAATGCCAGTGAGTTTTTTAAAAAAATTGGAGTTGTTACAAATCAGGTAAAAGACACTATCATTGCTGGTGGAGGCAGTATTGCTTATTATCTGGCAGACATTTTGCTACAAATGGGAATCAAAGTTAAGATTATTGATAAAAATTTAGACCGTTGTGAGCATTTGTGTGAATTATTGCCGAAAGCAGATATTATACATGGAGATGCATCGGATCAAAATCTTCTTTTAGAAGAAGGAATAGAAACAGCAGCTTCTTTTGTAGCGTTAACTAATATGGATGAAGAAAATATTTTATTATCCCTATTGGCAAAGAAAAAGTCCAAAGCAAAAGTAGTTACTAAAATTAATAGAATTGCTTTTGATGAGGTGATTGGCGGCTTGGAACTGGATACTATTTTATATCCAAAGAATGTAACCGCAGAATACATTATACGATTTGTAAGAGCAATGAAGAATTCAATAGGAAGTAATGTGGAAACTTTGTATCGTATTATTGAAAATAAAGCAGAAGCATTAGAATTTATTATAAGAGAACAATCGGATGTAGTAGGAAAGCCATTGGTACAATTGAAAATTAAAAAGGATATTCAGGTGGCATGTATTTACCGAAATCGAAAGGTAATTATTCCGAGAGGGTCTGATGAAATGCAGGTAGGGGATTCTGTGATTATTGTAACTACCAAAACAGGGTTAAATGATATTGATGATATTATCAGTAAATAGGATGAAAGAAGCTTAGGAGTAGGATATGAATTATAAATTAATAAAATATATCATTGGATGGCTGTTGGTATTTGAATCAGTATTTATGTTGCTTCCTGTATTGGTGGCGATAGTATATCAGGAAAAAGCAGCTTTTTCCTTTTTGATTTCCATGGGATTGGGACTACTGACAGGTGGATTACTTGTGATAAGAAAACCGGAAAATAAAACTATGTACGCAAAAGAAGGTTTTGTAATCGTAAGCATCAGCTGGATTATATTAAGTGTCTTTGGCGCGCTTCCGTTTTGGTTGTCTGGAAGTATTCCGGGAGTGGTGGATGCACTGTTTGAAAGTGTATCAGGATTTACTACCACTGGAGCTACATTAATAGAAAATATAGAAGGAATTGAAAAATCTGTAATTTTTTGGCGTAGTTTTACCCATTGGATTGGTGGTATGGGAGTATTGGTATTTATCATGGCAATACTTCCCCTTGCCGGAGGAAATAATATTTATCTGATGCGGGCAGAAAGTACAGGACCTTCTGTAAACAAACTGGTTCCAAGAATGAAAACTACTGCTTTAATTTTGTATGGAATGTATTTTGCTATGACAATAGTAGAAACACTGGTGCTTTTAGCAGTGGATATGCCATTGTTTGATGCGGTGAATACTGCCTTTTCTACAGCGGGAACGGGAGGATTTGGAATCAAAAATGATAGTCTTGCAGGATATTCTGATGCAATACAAAATGTAGTTACTATATTTATGATATTGTTTGGGGTAAATTTTAATGTTTACTATATGATATTGTGTAAAAAATTGTATGATGTGGTGAGGACAACAGAATTAAAAATATATCTTGGAATTTTGGCAACAGCAATTTTGGCAATTAGTGTTAATATCCGGGGAATGTATGGAAGTGTGATAGAAACGGTAGAACAGGCAGCATTTCAGGTAGCCTCAATGATGAGTAGTACTGGATTTGCCACTACGGATTTTGATTTATGGCCGGAATTTTCCAAAGGCATTCTAGTTTTAGTAATGTGTATTGGTGCTTGTGCCGGAAGTACTGGAGGAGGTATTAAGGTATCTAGAATTGTTATTTTAGTGAAATCTTTATTTAGGGAACTGGAAATTAGTGTACATTCTAGAAATGTGAAAAAGATAAAAATGGACGGCAGATTTGTGAATAATGAAGTGATTCAGTCTGTAAATGTCTTTATGGTAGCTTACATTGGAATTTATGTGGTTTCCATGTTGATTCTTAGTCTGGATGATTTTGATTTTACCACGAATTTTACGGCAGTAGCGGCTATGATTAATAATACCGGACCAGGTCTGGAAGCGGTAGGACCAACCCAGAATTTTGCAAAATTTTCGATTCTCTCAAAATTAGTTTGTATTATTGATATGTTGGCAGGCAGATTGGAATTATTTCCAGTGCTAATTTTGTTTGCACCATCTACTTGGAAAAAGTAGTCTGGTACGGGGAAAGGAAGAGTTACATGAGAAAAATGGTATTTAAAATGGAACGGGAAGGTTTGGTAAAAGTAGGAGATACAGTAGAGGTGACGGAAGGGGTTCTTCCCACCTCTTACTACTATACCATCAAACCAGCAGTGGCAATGTCTGCAAATTTTAAGTTTAATGAACGGTTAAGTGCAACTACTGGCGTGGTAACCGAGGTAGAAACTTTAAGCAGTGGTTACAACGTAACGGTAGAATTTGAGTAACAGTTCAGCCATGATATGTGATACAAGTGCATTATGCTGGCATAAAATGCACTTGTATCACATATCATGAACGGAACGCCTGTATATGAGCAAAGGTAGTTGCGTAGCGACGGAAAGCACGTTAGTGTCACTTTGCGAATGGCGTGGGCTGAACTGCTACTAATTTGATGAATAATATAAAAAATACCATTGAAAACCAAATGGATATATGGTATATTGCTCGTTGAGTGGTATCGGTGCGAACTACATCAATGAGAATGTGCTGTCACTAAAACAGGAGGTGATAGCGTGAAAATAGGTATTATAGGAGCTGGTAAAGTAGGCACTACCTTAGGCCAGTATTTAAAGCTTAAGGGAATGGAGATTACTGGTATTTACAGTAACACACTGGAAAATGCCAGAGATTCAGCTGAATTTATCGGCACAAAATGTTATGAGAAGCTGGAAGAATTAGTAAAGGTAAGCAATACCCTGTTTCTTACGGTACCGGATGGTGCCATTGAATCGGTATGGGATTGCATTACAGAGTTTGACTTAAATAGAAAAATAGTTTGTCATTTTAGCGGCTCATTGTCATCTGATGTTTTCAAGTCATATGAAAGAACAGGGGCGAAAGTCTGTTCAGTCCACCCGATTTATGCATTCAGCAATAAATATTCCGCTTATGAACAATTTCATAAAGTAAGGCTTACTTTAGAAGGAGAAGAGGAAGCTGTATTGGCCATGAAAGGGCTTTGGGAAGATTTGGGGCATAAGGTTACAACCCTAAAGAAAGAGGATAAAGCCAAATATCATGCTGCCATGAGTCTTGCAAGCAATCATGTGCTGGCAGTACTGGATACAGCCATTCGATTGCTGAAAGATTGTGGTTTTCAAGAAGATGGTGCATATGAAGCATTGAATACTTTGGTTTGTGAAAATGTAGCAAATGGTATGAAATGTGGAGTGGTACAGGCGTTAACCGGACCTGTGGAAAGAAATGATACGGATACGGTAAAAAAACACCTGGAAGTCCTTAACAGACAGGACAGGGAACTTTATCAAAATCTGGCAGGACGTCTGATAGAGATTTCAAAGATTAAAAATCCAGAGCGAAATTATGAGACAATGGAAAAAGTAATAGGAGGCAATGGGCAGGAATGAGAACAACTGTAAATACATTTAAAAAGGCAAAAGAAAATAAGGAAAAGATTACTATGCTTACAGCATATGATTATTCTACCGCAAAGTTGGTAGATGAAGCAGGAGTAGAATCTATTTTGGTAGGAGATTCTCTTGGTATGGTATGTTTAGGATATGAAGATACTTTATCCGTTACTATGGAAGACATGATACATCATGTAGCAGCGGTAGCACGAGGAGCAAAAAATGCCATGGTAATTGCAGATATGCCATTTATGTCTTATCAGACTTCTGTGTATGATGCAGTGGTAAATGCGGGACGTCTGATAAAAGAAGGGAGAGCCCAGGCGGTAAAATTAGAAGGTGGCTTAGAAGTATGTGAGCAGATCAAAGCGATTGTAAAAGCATCTATTCCAGTATGTGCCCATATTGGACTGACTCCACAGTCTATTAATGCCTTTGGTGGGTTTCAGGTACAGGGAAAAGGAGAAGAAGCTGCGAAACGTTTGATAGAAGAGGCACAGGCAGTGGAGGAAGCAGGAGCTTTTGCAGTGGTATTGGAATGTGTACCGGAAAAATTGGCCACTTTAATTTCGGAAAAAATTTCTATTCCAACCATTGGGATTGGAGCAGGTGCCGGGTGTGACGGACAAGTATTGGTATATCAGGATATGTTAGGATTGTATTCTGACTTTGTTCCGAAGTTTGTGAAACAGTTTAGAAATCTTGGACAGGAAATGAAAGCGGGCTTTGCTGACTATGTGAAAGAAGTAAAGGAAGGAACCTTCCCGGCAAAAGAGCACACTTTTAAAATAGATGATTCCATTATAGAAAAATTATACTAATTTTTTAAATTCAGAAGGAAACGAGGAGAGAACCACATGGAAATCGTAAAAACCATAGCAGAAGTAAGAGTACAGGTAAAAGAATGGAAAAAGGCAGGACTTAGTGTTGGTTTAGTGCCAACTATGGGCTTTTTACATGAAGGACATAAAAGTCTCATTGAACGGGCTGCAAAGGAAAATGACAGAGTGGTAGTAAGTGATTTTGTAAATCCTACCCAGTTTGGACCAACAGAAGATTTAGCAAGCTATCCGAGGGATTTAGAAAGAGATGCAAAGCTTTGTGAGGAAGCAGGTGCAAGTATTTTATTTAATCCGGAAGTAGAGGAAATGTATTTTGATGATAGAACTACGTTTGTAAATATGGATGGTTTAACAAAAGAATTATGTGGAAAATCAAGACCAATTCACTTTCAGGGGGTGTGTACAGTAGTTTCTAAATTATTCAATATTGCCACTCCGGACAGAGCTTACTTTGGACAAAAGGATGCCCAGCAGTTAGCTGTTATCAAAAGAATGGTAAGAGATTTGAATTTTGATATTGAAATTGTAGGCTGTCCTATTATTAGGGAAGAAGACGGACTGGCAAAAAGTTCCAGAAACACTTATTTAAGCCCGGAAGAAAGAAAAGCGGCCGTGATTTTAAGCCAGGCGTTAAAAATTGGAAAAGAATTGATAGAACAGGGAGAAACCAGTGCCTCAAAGGTAAAAACAGCAATTACAGAGAAAATTAACACAGAACCATTAGCAAAGATTGATTATGTGGAAGTAGTAGATTTTAACAACATTGAACCTGTAGAAAACATAGGAGACTCCACATTAGCTGCCATTGCAGTATATATTGGAAAAACACGTTTAATTGATAACTTTATTATTGAGAAATAGGGAGAAAATTATGACAATTACAATGTTAAAAGGAAAAATTCACAGAGCAGTAGTGAAACAGGCAGAACTTAATTATGTAGGAAGTATTACTGTAGACCCGGAACTTATGGCAGCGGCAAATATATTAGAATATGAAAAAGTGCAGATTGTAGATGTGGAAAATGGAAATCGTTTTGAAACTTATACTATTGCAGGGGAACCGGGAAGTGGAATGATTTGCTTAAATGGAGCTGCAGCAAGACAGGTACAGGTAGATGACCATATTATTATTATGGCTTACTGTGAAATGACTCCGGAAGAAGCAAAAGACCACAAACCTCATGTAGTGTTCGTAGATGGAGAAAACAAAATTGCAAAAACTTCCAGGTATGAAAAGTATGGAGAACTTTCTCCAATTTTATAATTAGGAAAAAAAGCAGTTAGGATAGGGATTGTAAAAAGACAAAAACTGTGTACAGGAACAGGAGGAAGAAAAATGTTACAGGGAAAGACAGTAGTGCTTGGAGTAACAGGAAGTATTGCAGCTTATAAAATTGCCAATTTAGCCAGTATGTTGGTAAAACTTCATGCAGATGTGCATGTTTTGATGACTGAGAATGCAACAAATTTTATTAATCCAATTACCTTTGAAACACTGACAAATCATAAGTGTCTAGTAGACACCTTTGACCGGAATTTTAATTATAATGTAGAGCATGTTTCTCTGGCAAAGAAGGCAGATGTGTTATTAATTGCACCGGCCTCTGCCAATGTAATTGGAAAGCTGGCGAATGGTATTGCAGATGACATGCTCACAACTACAGCTTTGGCATGTAAATGTAAAAAAATCATTTCTCCTGCCATGAATACCAATATGTATGAAAATCCTATTGTGCAGGATAATATAGTAAAGTTAAAAGGGTTTGGAATGGAAGTCATTGAACCGGATGTGGGATTTTTGGCATGCAGGGATACTGGGGCAGGAAAAATGCCTTCAGAAACTGTATTACTGGATTATATTTTGAAAGAAATTCATTATGAAAAAGACATGGTGGGCTTAAAAGTGCTGGTAACTGCAGGGGCTACCAAAGAAGCCATTGACCCGGTACGTTTTATCTCTAATCATTCCACTGGAAAAATGGGTATTGCCATTGCAAGAAATGCCATGGAACGAGGAGCAGAAGTGACTTTAGTTGCGGGAAGCGTATCTGTACCTTTGCCTCCTTTTGTAAAAGTCATTCCAGTAGTCAGTGCCAAAGATATGTTTGAAGCAGTAAAGGCAGAACAGGAAAAGCAGGATATTATTGTTAAGGTAGCAGCAGTAGCTGATTTTACTCCGGTAACTACAGCAGAAGAAAAGATAAAGAAACAGGGAGCTTCTACTACACTGGATCTTACCAATACCACAGATATTTTAAAATATCTGGGAGAACATAGAAAAGAAAACCAGTTTTTGTGTGGATTTTCCATGGAAACAGAGAATATGCTGGAAAATTCCAAGGGAAAACTGGAACGAAAAAAATATTGATATGATTGTGGCAAACAATTTAAAAACCAAGGGTGCAGGTTTTGGCACTGATACCAACTGTGTTACCATGATTACGAAAAATCAGGTAAAAGAACTGGAACTGATGGATAAATCTAAGGTGGCAGAAGAAATATTAAGTTATATTTTAGAGCAAAGAGGATAATCATATATGAATTTACTGACAGCTTCAAAGATTACAAAAGCGTTTACTGATAAAGTGTTACTGGAACAAGTGGACTTTAGCGTGGATGAAAAGGAAAAAATAGGAATTATAGGAATTAATGGTACTGGAAAGTCCAGTCTCCTTAGAATTTTAGCAGGAGAAGAAGAAGTGGAAGAAGGAGAGATTATTACAGGAAATCATGTGGTAATCAACTACCTTCCGCAAAATCCTGAATTTCCAGAAGGAATTACCATATATGATTATGTGACACAAAGTAACAGCAGTGAAGAGAGTCACTGGGAAATTGAAGGAGAAAGTAAGCGGATTTTAAATATTTTAGGATTTGATACTTATGATACTCCCGTCTCTATTCTTTCCGGTGGGCAGAAAAAGAAAGTGGCGTTGGCAGCGGCATTGTTAAAGCCTTGCGATATTTTGATTTTAGACGAGCCAACCAACCATTTAAATAATGCTATGGTACTTTGGTTAGAAAGTTATTTAAAAACAAGACGTGGGGCATTGATTATGGTAACTCACGACCGATATTTTTTAGATAGGGTATGTAACAAAATTGTTGAAATTGATATGGGAAAACTATACAGCTACCAGACCAACTTTGAAGGTTTTTTACAATTAAAATCTCAAAGAGAAGAAATGGAGCTGGCTACTTATAAGAAAAACCAAAACATATTAAGAAATGAACTGGAATGGATTATGCGAGGAGCAAAAGCTCGTTCCACCAAGCAGAAAGCAAGAATTGAACGGTTTGAAGAATTAAAGGACATGAAGGCACCAGAGCAGAAGGAAAGTGTAGAATTAAATTCTCTATCTTCCAGATTAGGGAAGAAAACAGTAGAATTAAAAGGGATTTCCAAAGGCTATGATGGAAGAAAGTTAATCAAAGATTTTTCTTATATTTTTCTTAGAAGTGACCGTATCGGAATTGTAGGAGATAATGGTTGTGGAAAGAGTACATTAATGAAAATTCTGGTAGGGGAAGTAGAACCTGACAGTGGTACCGTAGAAATTGGACCTACCGTAAAAATTGGCTATTTTTCTCAGGAAAATGAAAAGCGGGATCTTAATATGCGAGTAATTGACTATATTAAGGAAACAGCGGAGTTTGTAAGGACAGAAGATGGACTGGTGTCTGCTTCTAAAATGTTAGAACGTTTTTTATTTAACAGTACCTTACAGTATTCTAAGATAGAAAAGCTTTCCGGTGGGGAAAAGAGAAGACTTTATTTGTTAAAAGTGTTGATGGAAGCACCTAATGTGCTCATATTAGATGAACCTACCAACGATTTGGATATTCAGACTTTGGCAATTTTAGAAGATTATCTGGATAAATTTGATGGAATTGTAATTACCGTATCCCACGACCGTTATTTTCTGGATAAGGTAGTAGACCGAATTTTTGCTTTCGAACAGGGTGTACTTACCCAGTATGAAGGTGGTTATAGTGATTATCTGGAAAAGGCAGGAAATCCTTATGTGGAGGTGGCAGTGAAAAAGTCTTCGGAGGCTGCCATTGCTTATAAGGAGCGTCCAAGGGAGAAGAAATTAAAGTTTACTTATGCAGAAGAAAAAGAATATGAAACCATTGAAGAAGATATTGAAAAACTGGAAGAAAAGGTAGAGGAGCTGGATAGGGAAATTTTAAAGGCAGCTACGGATTTCGTGAAGCTGAATGAGCTTTCTAAGGAAAAAGAAGTTGCGGAGCAGACGTTAGAAGAAAAGATGGAACGGTATGTGTATCTTTCGGAGCTGGCGGAGAAAATTGAGCTTGAGAAGCAGAAGAAGTAAAATTAATAGAGTTTTGAGGCATATGCAAAGAAGGGCATATGCCTTTTTTACGCCAGTAGCGAGAAAAATCAAATGCTTGAATTATGGTTTGAGGAGGCAAAAGGAAGAAAAATCACTTGATTTAGTAGCAAAACTATACTAATATGTAAGTATTAAATCACTACTAACAAAAAACAGGAGAAAAAACATATGGGAAAATATATACCAGAAAAAATTATGGTAGCAGTAGATTTTCTTCTTTTTACAATTGAAGAGGACCAGTTAAAAGTATTGATGGTCCCAAGAAAAGAAGAGCCATTTAAGGGCCAGTTAGCGCTTCCGGGTGTGGCGGTAAAGGAAAAAGAAACCCTGTCCCATGCGGCAAAAAGATGTCTGGCAGAAGAAACCGGAATTCAGGATTCTGTATATTTAGAACAGTTATATACCTGGGGAGATGACTGCAAACGAGATCCTCGAGGAAGAGTAATTTCGATATCTTATATGGCACTGATTCCAAGGGAGAAAATTAAAGAAAAAATCGGAAAGCGTGTAACAGAAGTAAGCTTTTTGGAAGTGGGGCAGATGCTTTCAGAAGAAAAGGAAATTGCTTTTGACCACAAAGAAATTTTGAAATATGCAAGAGAGCGTATTCGCAATAAAACAGAGTACACTACTATAGCATTTCATTTTTTGCCAGAAGAATTTACCCTTCCAAGACTTCAAAAAATTTATGAAATTTTATTGGGGAAAGAATTATTTAAGGCGAATTTTCGAAAGAGCATTCAGGAATATGTAGTGGACACAGGAAAGATACAAAAGGATGGAGCACATCGTCCAAGTAAAATTTATAGAAGAAATGAAGATAGATTTTCAGAATAAAATGGAAAAGAGGAAATGGTAAGGAAAATTAGAATCAAAGAATCAGGAGGCGAGGAATATTATGTGGAAAGAAGAATTAAAAGGTTGGAAAAAGTGGGAAGTTGTATGGCTAGTCATTTCCTGTCTGGCAATTATGGGATTGTCTGTTTACTGGAAGGATTCCGTTATGGGAATTATCTCAGCAACCACAGGAGTTGCTTGCGTAGTATGTACCGGTAAGGGAAAATTAAGTGCTTATGTATTTGGCATAGTAAATATCTTGCTTTATGCGATTATCTCATTTCAGGCAAAATATTATGGAGAAGTAATGTTAAATGTAATTTATTACATCCCAATGCAGTTTTATGGTTTTTATGTATGGAAGAAAAATATGAACCAGGAAACTCATGAAGTAAAAAAGAGAAGAATGTCTAAAAAAAGTTTTTGGCTGTTGTTGGAAATTATTGCGATAGCAACATTAATCTATGGAACTTTTCTGAAATATATTGGAGGGAGTCTTTCTTATGTAGATGCCCTTAGTACGGTAGTGTCGGTAGTGGCAATGGCGATTTCCGTTAAGATGTATTTAGAACAGTGGATTCTTTGGCTTGTTGTGGATAGTGTAACTGTCATAATGTGGGCAGTAGCCTTTGCAAATGGTTCTGACAGTATTGCTACATTATTAATGTGGATTGTGTATTTAGGAAATGCGATAGTGATGTATATAAAATGGGCGAAAGAGGTGAAGGAAAATGAAGTATAAAGTAGGTATGTATGGGGGAAGTTTTGACCCATTGCATCTAGGTCATTTGCAGGTAATGATTCAGGGTGCCTGTGAATGTGAAGAATTGTATATTGTGTTAAGTTGTTCCGTAAGCAGAGATCATGTACCAAGAGAATACCGGTATCGTTGGATTCGAAACTCATTAAAGCATATACCGGGAATTCAAATTATTTTTTTGGAAGATACTGCGGATAGTAAAGAGGAATACAATCAGGCTCACTACTGGGAAGAAGGAGCTTTTTTTGTAAAGCAGCAGATTGGGAAAAGGATAGATGTGGTGTATTGTGGAAGTGATTATAAAGGAGGTAATCGGTATGAAAGTTTATATCCCGAATCTGAAATTGTTTACATAGATAGAGAGAAAATTCCTATTTCTTCTACAGAAATCAGGAGTAATCCATTTCAGTATTGGGAATATATTCCAAAGGTCGCAAAGCCTTATTATACGAAAAAGATTTTGCTGATTGGTGGCGAAAGCACAGGGAAATCTACATTAACACAAAATCTGGCATTAGCATTTAATACCAATTTTGTAGAAGAAATAGGAAGAGAAATCTGTGAACAGGCAGGCATGGAAGATACCATGGTGGCAGAAGATTTGCAAAAATGTCTGATTTATCAGAAGGCAGAAATGTGGAAACAAATAGAGCATAGCAATAAATTGTTATTTGTGGATACGGATGCTTTAATTACTAAGTTTTTTATCCAGTTTTTGCTGGATAAGGGAGAGGAAAGAAGAAAATGCGAAGTTATGGCAGATGCTATTTCAGAAGTTAATGAATTTGACTTAATTTTCTTTTTGGAACCAACCGTAGCTTTTGTTCAGGATGGAACCAGAAATGAAAAGATTATGCAGGATAGAGAAAAATATAGTAATCAGATAAAGAAGCTTTTTGATGAGGCAGGATATGAATATATTTGTTTGGGAGGAGATTATAAAGAACGATTTTTGAAAGCGAAGGAAATTGTGAAAGAGAAGTTTGGTGTATAGGAAAGAGAGGAAGAGTAAAATGAAATATAATAGAGAAATGATAATAAAAAAATATAACAGTAAGGAAAATATTGAAAATCCAACTATATGGAAAGGTGAAAATTTATTAGGATTTGCACTAATGGAAGTGCGGGATATGTTGGCATAGCGTTTTCGAAATTCTATACCAGAAGGAGAACAGCTAGAACAAAAGAAAGGGGAAGATTACCCGGAATTACCTAAAAATTCAGGCAATATGAAAATGGAAGTTACTTTGCAAGTGAAATTTACAAATAAATCATGACAATTGTGTTGCATTTAAAAAAAAACTATGATATAATGCTTGAGGCAAAAAAACACATGTGTGGATTTCAGACTGGTGCTTGATACTTTCAGGTTGTCTGTTGGTAATCGGAAGCACATGAACGAAAACAACCAAATGGAGGAAAGAAAATGAGCGTTATTTCAATGAAACAGTTACTTGAAGCAGGTGTACACTTTGGACATCAGACAAGAAGATGGAACCCTAAGATGGCAGAATACATCTACACAGAAAGAAATGGTATCTACATCATCGATTTACAGAAATCCGTAGGAAAAGTAGATGAAGCTTACAAAGCAATTTCTGATGTAGTAGCTGAAGGTGGTACAATCCTTTTTGTTGGTACAAAGAAACAGGCACAGGATGCTATTAAGACAGAAGCAGAACGTTGTGGAATGTACTACGTTAACGAAAGATGGTTAGGTGGTATGTTAACAAACTTCAAGACAATTCAGCAGGGATGTGCAAAATTAAAAGAAATCGAAGCAATGATGGAAGATGGAACAGCTGATGTTCTTCCAAAGAAAGAAGTTATCGAATTAAAGAAAGAACTTGATAAACTTGAAAAGAATCTTGGTGGTATCAAGAACATGAAGAAACTTCCAGATGCTATCTTTGTAGTAGATCCAAAAAAAGAAAGAATCTGTATTCAGGAAGCACATACATTAGGTATCCCATTAATTGGTATTGCAGATACAAACTGTGATCCAGAAGAATTAGATTATGTAATCCCAGGTAATGATGATGCAATTCGTGCAGTAAAACTTATTGTTTCTAAGATGGCAGATGCTGTTATCGAAGCAAACCAGGGAGAACAGTTCGTTGCAGAAGCTGAAGGCGAAGCAGTTGAAGAAGCAGTAGCAGAATAAATTACATTTGCATAAACGGAGGAATATAAAATGGCTATCACAGCAGCAATGGTAAAAGAATTAAGAGAAATGACCGGTGCAGGTATGATGGATTGTAAGAAAGCTTTAAATGCCACAGAAGGTGACATAGAAAAAGCAGTTGAATTCTTACGTGAAAA
>JAFQCM010000120.1 GCA_017399445.1 Lachnospiraceae bacterium
CTTGAAAATCCTTTAAATTCAAGGAAAATCCGACTTTTTATTTATCCAAACTCTTCATCGTCGGGACTCGAACGTGCGTTCTATTCATCCAACGCCATTGAACATCATGACGACCTATGAAAAGTCGTAGAACTGAATTTTTAGAATCCACTGAACTCCGTAGAGACTAATGAATATGTAGTCATCCATGTGTCACCATATAGATTTCATGTGTTTCTATGGACTGCTGTACGAATTTGTCCAATCGTATCTAATGGAATCCTTACAACTCATTAGACACGTCGTACACTAAAAATACATCTCAGTATTCTTAATTATTTTATTATAATGCATCCCTCAAGATTTGTCATCACTTCTTTTTTCTTTTCCTTGGTGCATTCTGCATAGATATCCATCGTCGTGGAAATATCCGCATGCCCCATGATAGACATGATGACCTTTAAATTTGTTTCATTCTCACAAAGCCTTGTACAGAAGGTGTGACGCAAGTGATGTGCCGAAAAATCCGGAAGGAGTAAAGGGTCCCTATCTTCCTTCTTTGCATCCATCTCTTCTTTATTGTTATAAGCCTTTGCAGCTCTGTGAATTGCATTATTTACAGCCGAGGCACTGTAAACAGTGTGGTAAGCGGTGTTAAAGACAAACCCGGAGTAACCATCAATCTCTTCTTCGCAAAACCCAAGGCATTTCTGAATCTCATACTCTGTGAGGAACGCATCAAATACTTCCTGAATCATTGGAATCATTCTTGTACCAGCTTCCGTCTTGGGAGTCTCAATACGCTTTCTGCATACTCCCTTCGAATCCGGGCGGTCAGTCAGATTGTGGTTTACACTAATCATGCGGTTCTCAAAGTCCAAATCTTCCCATCGAATAGCGATACACTCTCCAATTCTCATACCGGTTCCAAGTAACACAGTTATAATAGGAAGCCATCCTTCATATTCCCTATCAGATTCTAAGAAATTCATAAAGGCTTTCTGTTCGGGAATCGTAAGAGCCTTCCTCTTCGGAGCATCCCAAAGCTTACTTCTCTTAATCTCTGTCATGGCAGAATCTGATGGATTATTTACTATCAAACCATCTCTCACTGCAAGCTGCAATGCAGGATGCACCACCGTATGCACATTCTCCAACGTATTTACCTTGATACCTTCATCCTTTAATAAAGAGAAATAAAACTCCTTCACATCCGAATAGCGAATTTCTGCAATCTTTCTTTTTCCAAAAGTAGGTCTTACAAAACGATTATACATATAGATGTAATTGGCTTTCGTGGTTTCTTTCAGATTGTACTTCTGACTGATGTATCTGTCGAAACAATCATTCAGTGTAAGCTTCTTGGCAGCATACGCATCCAAGCTTTGGTCATATTTTAATTGCAATTCCTTTTCCTTTGCCCGAAGCTCCGGAAGAGTTCTTGCATAAATATGATGCCGAACCCTATTCCTATCTGAATATGAGTAGCAATATCTACCATCTCTTCTCTGTGTTTCACCTGTTCTTAGAACATATCCTTTGCTGTCTTTTCTTCCTTTTATAGCAGCCATCTTTAATCCTCCTTGTTTTCCGAAGGAAAATGCGAGCTCTATTGCGAGCAGAGGATTTTCCTCCATTCATATAAAAAGGAATAGCCGGTTCTACTATATTGATAAAAGTCTATGGATAACTTTGACTCAAGACTATTATAGTGCCGCCTATTCCGCATTTGCAATCCAAATTTGTTCGTTCTGAAAAATAGTATCTTCTATGGATTAGTTAGGTTTTCTATGGATTTATTGCATTTCGCAGAAATTCTCCAGATACTCATCTACCTTCTCTGTGTTCACCAAAATACATCTCTTTACACTGTAAACTGCATTTGCTTCTTTTGCAATCTCCTGAAAAGTGTGAAGCCCCAGTGAGTAAAGCTGTGCTCCTTCTGCATACCTAACAAATTTCTTCTTTCCTGTTACAACCATATTTTCTAACTGTGATACTTCTTTTCTCGCCTTCGACATCTGTATATCCTCCTTAACTGAATTTGACGTAAGTATCCGCGAAACCGGTTTTGCTCTTCCTTACAAATACTATTCTACGGCGCTCTATGGATAATGTCGTGCCCCAAATAATGGACAAAAATGGAAAAAAGTCCATTGGGAATGGACTTTTAAATATTAATAAAGAAAAATACCGTTACAGATCTCTCCATAACGGCACTACCAACTTTTATTCAGTTGTATCATTGTAATAAAAACTATCATTAATTAAATGCTTTATACAGTGAGGAATACATTTATATTTATCTTCTACCAACACTGAGTCGTATTTAGCCATGCTGGCATCTTTTACAAAAATAAAATCGACTATATCTCCAACATTACTTTTTTCAACAGAAGAATCTTCCACGCGTAACGACATTGGCAGAAAAAAATCATTTATTTTATTTCCATGATTGTCAATATTTTCTGTAAAACCTAACGTAAACTCAAGATTAGTAACGCTCAATTTGTATATAATCGTTAATGTCTGCATATCCTTAAGGATACATACCATATCATTCGTCAGTTCTGGTAATCTTTTTAAACAAGGTAGCTTCTTTTTTGCATTGGCATATGGATGCCTTGCATTAAAATAAAACTGGTTATTTGTAAGCTTTCCTTTCTTGGCATTCTTGTAAAAATCCTTAGCCGATAAATTTGTTTCTACACCTGTCAAATGTAGAAAATGATCTATAGGAAAGGATACTTCAAAGAATTCTTCACCATATACATACAAAAACGCCTTACCTGCCAGATTCTGACTATATATAGCCGCTGAATCTATAATTTCTTGTCTTATTGCATTTTTCTTGTCTGCTTTTGTTGCCATTTTTACCTCATACGTAAAGAGGAGTGTGATAAAACTCACACTCCTCAAAAAATTTCTTATAAAAAGAGTTTTCTGCTGGTTGTCAGCCTCGGTACCCAGTTAAGATACCTATATGACGTGGAAATCATTAAGTCCCCCACGTGGACTACAGCTTTATCCAAGCTGCCAGGCTCGATGCCCAGTTAAGACCTCTAATGAGATGGGAGTTTAACCTGCTCCATCTGCAGCCCAACTTTTAACGATGCTCTTACATCGGGAACATTTCTGTTCTTACTTACATTATACTCTATCCTGCCCAAAAATCAACCTTAATCTTCATTTTCCAATTTTTTCAAATCGTACAAATATCATATTTCAGACACCAATTTCTACTCATAAACAACTTCTTCAGCTTATTTTGCACCCTGTTGCCAATCACACTAGCTACGAAAATTACATTCAAACTGCCCCTGTTTCATATGATCTACGAAATGTGTAATTTGGAGGTAATTCTATATTGTTCTCTTTTACAAATTCCAACATTTCTTCCGATATTTTTTTCTCAGCCGCAAGTTTCATTGGATGGCCCTCCACATAATGTGGGGCTCTCGTATTATTTAAATAAGGTTCTATAGAAACTATGTTTGATGTTTTCTCAGCGTTTATCTGCATAACAGACGTATTATTCTTGCCTACATTAATTCTATCTTCAATTATACAAAATAACTTTGTCAATTCTTCTTTATTTTCGATTCCCACCACTAGTAATAGCAAACCTGTTATCGTTATCCCTGCTACTACTAATTCCTTCTTATGTGCCTTTATCCATGACTTTACATATTTCTTTTCTTGCATAAGTTTGCTCCTTTCTTAAACTACTTACACATAGGTCTGTCCAAGATTTTTACAGTCTACGTGATAATTCACTTTCTATTTTTTCAGAAAACAGTATTCTCAACCTGCTTATGAATTACATTTTGTCATCTCCTTTCCCAACACCACCAATCGTTTAGGAAAAAGATAACATTATTACATTTCTTTCGCAAAAGAAGTAGGTCTATTTTAGTCCTACTTCTTTTCATTGTTCTAAAACTACTCTTATTGAACCATATTTTTGTTTTATCCGACAAATATCTTCTATAGATTCTATCCCTAGCCCGAACGCTTCTTTAATGTCACCAAAACTAACTGATACATCCTTGTCATTATCTCCTTTGAAAATAGCTTCTTCCACCCAAAAATCAATTTCTCCATATTCATTGTCTCGCGTACATTGAAATTCTTCTTCAACTTTATAGTATGTTAATACATCACCTGGTATATCCCACACAGAATCAAAATTCTGTATGTGAATTTCCCCTGATTTTATTGCATTGAGCTTTTCTTCAACCAGTTGCTTCAGCCTATTGTATACACTTTTCCGTGCAACAATTAAATTAGGATAAAATGACAACTGCCTGTCTTTATAAAAATTATCTATATGCTCTAAGGATTCAAAAGAGATTCTTTGTGTATTAGCTTTTTCCCCATAATGCAAAGAATATTTGTCTTTAGATAAATACTCTTCCATAAACATGCTATCATGCGCAACAGATAGCACATACTTACCATTTAAGTATTCCATTAAATAGTATTCATTTCTTTCAGGCATCGAATAATTGTAAGTATACACATAGAATTGCCATCAGCAATCATCGTATCATTCACATGGACGAAAATACTGTTACTTACTATGTGAAGGATTATCGTGAAGAAGGCAAATGGAAAGAATATACCATTTCCGGAATTGAATTTATCCGCA
>JAFQCM010000121.1 GCA_017399445.1 Lachnospiraceae bacterium
AGCTACTTCTGACCAGGCTCAGGAAGTATGTGCAGCAATTCGTCAGTGCATCAAAGAAGTATATGATGAAGCTACAGCAGAAGCAATCCGTATCCAGTACGGCGGTTCTGTAAATGCAGGAAATGCAGCAGAATTATTTGCCAAACCGGACATCGACGGAGGTTTAGTAGGTGGAGCTTCCTTGAAACCGGAATTTGGAAATATTGTAAATTATAATAAATAATTAGAAATTTTCAAAAAATTCAAACAATAATATACCATACAGGTAAGAAAAGACCATTCAATCTTTGCAAGTTGTTGCTGATTGGGCGGTCTTTTGCTATAAGCATATTATTATTTTATAGGAATATATTGGTCGCAGCAGTTGGTGTGTTATATCTTTTAGAAAAAGGTAAATATATGTGTAAATGAAGCCTCTGTCAGTGTGGAAATTGTTAGAATTGTCTAGCTGTTTTAGCACTAAAATCCTACGATTCGTCACCTGGTTCTTGCACCGGAAAACTGAGTATGCTAGTGTAGAAAAGTAAATTATATAGTGTTCAGGGAGAAATCCCTTACTTACACAGCAAAGAGGAGGATATTATAATGAAGACTAAGATGATGAAAGTTTTATCCACTATTTTGGCAATAGCAGTTTTTGTGGGAAGTGTTGGAATTGTAAATGCCACAGGTGTGCAGACAAGCGAGATAGAACCAAACAACGAGAGTACCCAGGCAACAGCCGTAACTGTAAACCAGCCAGGTTTCGGAGTGTTAGAAGGGAACGGCGATGTGGACTGGTATAAGGTAACAACAACAGAAACCGGATATTTGCAGTTGAAATTTGATTTTGATTATGCAATAAATTTGAGTAGTATAATAGGTGCAGGATTTGATTTTGAAATATATAACAGTCAGTATCATAAAATATATGAAACAGATTCACAAAGAGTACCATTTGTTAGTAAGAACCCACTTCCTTATGAACCGGGAACATTCTATATTAAAGTTGCAGCTACATATGCCTACGATGCCATTGGTATACCTTATAGCATAACTTTACAGCAGGTAAAGAGTGATGTATGGGAACAGGAAGAAAACAATACCCAGCAGACTGCAAATACCATAAAGATGGATAAGAAGTACACTGGTGTGATTTTAAATTCTGATGATGTTGACTGGTACAAGTTTAAATTAGCTAAAGCTTCCACAGTGAAGATTGATTTTGGAAGAGGAGATAATTTAACCGTAGAGCAGGTGGAAGGTATCAGAAGTGGATGGGATATGTATATTTATTGTGCATCTGATGGCAAAGAAGTGGCAGCAGCTAAGCATATAACAGAGAAAGCAGATAATTTTACAGTAAATCTGAAAAAAGGAACTTATTATGTTAAGGTATGGCCGAATACAAGCTATTGGTGCGTAATGCCACACGTGCCTTATAATTTTAAGTTTACTGCAGCAACAACTCCTGGAAAAACTAAAATTCAGAAAGCTGTCGGAAAGAAAAAGGCGGTGACAATTACATGGAAAAGAGTATCCGGGGCAGATGGCTACTATGTGTACCGAAGTAATTATAAAAATGGAAATTACAAAAAAATAGCAACTGTCAAGGGTGCCTCTAAAATGAGTTATACAAATAAAAAGTTGAAATCAAAGAGGACATATTATTACAAGGTTGCGGCCTACAAAAAGACAAAAGGTATTACAGCAATAGCAAATCAGTCTGCTGTCAAATCAGTAAAAACAAAATAAATCTGCTACTATTACAATGATAATAAATTAAATGAGAGAAATAACTTCCAGCGGTTGTTGCCGTTGGAAGTTTTTGGTGTTTGCAAATAAATTAAATAGAGAAGGGAAGGTATATGAGTTTTATAGAAGGAATTTTTTTATTAATTAATGTAGTTTCAATTTTGAATGTTATTTTAGTATTGAAAAATCTGTATGGATTGGATATGTATATTAAATGGAAATGGTTGTGGGCTGTCGCAGGAATATATTATTACGTTTGTCTGATGACAGTGTATTTTGAGATACAGGGAAAAATACCGGATATAAGTATGTGGATTACCATTGGTTTCATAGGTGGTTTGACATTGCTTTTTTCAAAGAAACACCGTTTTCAGAACATACTGCTGGTTTTTCCGGCTATAATTACCTACGTTCAATGGACACAGATTGTTGCGCTTTTCGAGCATTTGATTGGTTTAGAACAGTATTATTTTTTCATACAGGAGAATAAAATAACACCACTATTTATATTTGGGGATATTTCATTGTTAGCGATATTGCTTTATTTTGAAGTAAAGGGAATAAAGGAACAGTACAATACCCGTTTGACACTGGGGGAAAGTATTTTTGTTACCGTCTTTTGTTTTTTCTTTTTTGCATTAGTGAGCATTCTGGATATGATTGAAGAAAAAATGGAATCTCATCTGTTTTCGGTTTGTTGGGTTGTTCTTGTGTTAGCTGCAAATGTGGCAGTGATTTATGCCATTGCCCATCGTAAACGGGCTAGTTATTATGGAAAACTATCTCAAAATTATCGCCAACAGTTAAATGAAGAATATGAATATTTTCAGGAATATAAGGATAAAAACAAAGACATTGCCAAATTCCGTCATGACTGGAATAATCATTCCATGCTTTTGCAGGAACTGCTTCGGGAAGGGAAATTTGAAGAAGCTTCACAATATTTTGAAAAGCTTTCAGCTGACAGGGTAAAGCCTGTTCACAAGGTGATTACAGGTAATGAAACAGTGGATATGGTGTTGGCAATTAAGCAGAATGTTTTGCGAGAGGAGAATATTCAGGTAACCTATGAGGGGAAACCTGCGAAACTTTCCTTTATGGAGCATGTGGATATCTGTACCATATTTTCAAATCTTGTGGATAATGCAATGGAATCCGCCAGACAGGTGGATGGGAACCGTTATCTGAAAATCCGATATACCCAGAATGAAAATCTGCTTTTAGTGACAATGGAAAACAGTACAAAAGATAATCAAAGTTTGGGGGAAGGAGAACTTCCGAAAACCACAAAGGAAGATAAAAAGAATCATGGTTTGGGATTAGGCAATGTTATGGAAATTGTGAAAAAATATTCCGGTGAAATGGAAGTAAAACAGGAAAAGTATACATTTACAGTCCGATTGCTATTTCCAAGAGGATAATGCAAAGTAAAGAACTATGCAAGAACATACAAATTTAGTAATTAGGAAAGAAGGTAATGAAATGAAGCTGACAGGAGAGAAGCAGGGCAGAATACATATTTGTTTATGTGAGGACAATGAAGAACATCTGAAGCGACTGTCTGATACGGTAAAGCATGTAGCTGCCTTAAAAAATTGGGATATTTCTCTAACTATGTTTCAAAGTGCTGATGACTTGTTAGTAGCATTAGAGAGTGGAAAGGAATGTGAGAATGTTTATCCGGATGTGATTTTTGCAGACATTGAAATGCCAGGGACTAACGGAATTGAATTGGGAAAACGAATAAGCCGTATGTTGCCGGACTGCTATTTTATTTTCACCACTGCCTTTGAAGAATATGCAATACATGGCTATGAAGCGAGAGCATACCGTTACCTTTTAAAGCCTGTTACAGCAGAAACAGTTAGTCAGACCATGGAGCAGATACTGAATGAAAAAGAACGGAATAAAAGTCTTCTGCTAAAAGACCAGGGATTGGAAGTGCTTGTTTCACTAAAGGACATTATATATATCAGTGCAGAGGATAAATATACTATATTTCATAGCAAAGAAACTTCATATTTTGACAAAATTAGTTTGAAGAAATGTGAAAATTTACTGAGCAAATATGGCTTCTATCGAATACATAGAAAGTATATAGTCAATATGAAGCACCACAAAAAAGTGGGAAAAGGTGTGGTAGTGGTAAGTGGTGGCACTGAACTGCAAATCAGCAGAGACAGGGAGGAAGCATACCGAAAATATTTCATGGCACAGTTAGAAAAAGGGATGTTGGAATAACAGGTGAGATAAAACTGTCCATGGAACAATTGTTAAATGGCGAGTGTCTGTTTTGTCAGATTGATGAACAGATTGAGTATAGCCAGATAGAGCAGAAACATTATGAGGCAAATCTCATAGCAAAAGGAATTTTAAAAGAAAAATTCGCAAATATGGCTTTGTCTTAGAAGGAAAGAATGTGCTGATTGGATAGGAAGTTAACTATATATTCGTTACTGCTCACAGTAAACTGTAAACAGTAACGAATTTTAGCTCATTTAAAATGTATCTGCGATGCATGGGGCTGAAATTTTGCCAACACCACTTCTTGGCGCATAGCTTGACAGCAAGTGTCAAGCTTGCGAGTGAACAGTAACATATATTCAAATTCCTACATAAATATAGATGGAAAACACTTGAAAATATGATTTATAGAAAGTATAATAAAGGCTGTGAGTAATTCAGAGTATGGTAATCAAACTAAAAATTCAGTGAAATAAAAGCAAATTTTAAAGTAGATAAGGAGAAAAAACATGAGCAAAAAACCTACTGTTTTAATGATTCTTGATGGATACGGATTAAATGAAAAATCTGAGGCAAACGCAGTTACCCTTGGAAAAACACCGGTAATGGATTCTTTAATGAAAGAATATCCATTTGTAAAAGGATATGCAAGTGGTATGTCAGTTGGTCTTCCAGAAGGACAGATGGGAAATTCAGAAGTTGGACACCTTAACATGGGTGCAGGAAGAATTGTATACCAGGAACTGACAAGAATTACAAAAGAAATTCAGGATGGTGATTTCTTTAAAAACGAAGCATTATTAAAAGCTGTTAAAAATGTAAAAGAAAATAATTCAGCATTACATTTATTTGGATTATTATCCGATGGTGGAGTTCACAGTCACAATTCTCATTTATATGGTTTATTAGAATTAGCAAAAAGAGAAGGCTTGGAAAAAGTTTATGTACACTGTTTCTTAGATGGACGTGATACACCTCCGGCATCAGGAAAAGATTTTGTAGCAGAACTTGCAGAAAAAATGAAAGAACTTGGTGTAGGTGAAATCGCTTCTGTTATGGGACGTTACTATGCAATGGACAGAGATAACCGTTGGGACAGAGTAGAACTTGCTTATAATGCAATGGTAAAAGGTTCAGGCGAAAAAGCAGAAGATGCAGTAAAGGCAGTAGCAGATTCCTATGCAGCAGATAAGACAGATGAATTTGTACTTCCAACTGTAATTGTAAAAGATGGTGCACCAGTAGCAACAGTAGCGGACAAAGATTCTGTTATCTTCTACAACTTCAGACCGGACAGAGCAAGAGAAATTACAAGAGCATTCTGTGCAGATGATTTTGATGGATTTGCAAGAGATAAGAGATTAGATACTACTTTCGTATGTTTCTCAGAATATGATGTAACAATCCCTAATAAAGATGTTGCATTCCATAAAGTTTCTATTACAAATACTTTTGGTGAATTCTTAGCAGCTAACGGAAAGACTCAGGCAAGAATTGCCGAAACAGAAAAATATGCACACGTTACTTTCTTCTTTAACGGCGGTGTGGAAGAACCAAATGAAGGAGAAGACAGAATTTTAGTAAAATCTCCAAAGGTTGCCACATATGATTTAAAGCCTGAAATGAGTGCCTATGAAGTATGTGATAAATTAGTAGATGCAATCAAATCTGATAAATATGATGTGATTATTATTAACTTTGCAAATCCGGACATGGTAGGACATACTGGAGTAGAAGCTGCAGCAATCAAAGCAGTAGAAGCAGTAGATGAATGTGTAGGCAAAGCAGTAGATGCCATCAAAGAAGTAGATGGAGCAATGTTTATCTGTGCTGACCATGGTAATGCAGAACAGTTAAAAGATTACGAAACAGGGGAAGCATTTACAGCACATACAACAAATCCAGTGCCATTTATTCTTGTAAATTATGACGAAGCTTATACTTTACGTGAAGGTGGATGCTTAGCTGATATTGCACCAACATTAATTGAAATTATGGGAATGACACAGCCTGCAGAAATGACAGGAAAATCTCTTTTAATCAAAAAATAATTGATAAATATTAGTAGAAAAAAGGCAGAACAATTTTGTTGTTTCTGCCTATTTTTTTTAGGGAAAAAATAGGAAAAAAGTCACAAATATTACAAAAGTGTTAGAAAATGTTAAAAATAATTGCATCATAGAAGTTTGTATGATACTATTTGAATATATAAATGTGATAAAATATTCATTTTTACAAGAATTGTCTGGGGGATTTCCTCTAATATTAGACAGTATTGAAAGGAGAAAGTAATGAGAAAAAGATTTGACAAATCAGTTGCTTCTGTTATTTTAGCAGCGGCTATGTCAGTTACAGCAGTATTGGGTGGAGTTCCTTATGGTGTAACAGAAAATCTCGGTTTCGTTTTAAAGGCGGAAGCAGCAGAAAATACCACTTCCCCATTAGCATCACCAACGGAAAAAGAGGTAGATGATGATGGAAAAAATGAAATGGTGTGGAATTGTATTTATTTTGGAGAATATCCACAAAGTAAAGTGACAAATAGCAGGCGAATTGAATTGTTAAAACAGATACCAGAAAGTAATTGGGTGGCTTTAAATAATCCTGCCAACGGAGATAATAGCACTATGGCATATTATGAAGCTGCCAGTGGTACAAAATATCTTCGTATGAAAATGAATGATGCAACTTATGCAACCAGCGGTGATGAAAATTATTATGACTGGGAAGAAGATAGTGAAAATTATCATTATTTCCGTTATGACCCAATTAAGTGGCGCATACTTTCAGTAAATGAAGATGGTACAGATGCATTACTTGTTGCAGATAAAAGTCTGGATACTCAGGTTTTCCATCCAACAAAGGAGATTACTTATGTAAATGGGCAGCCAAAGGACTCTAACAGATGGAAATATAGTACTGTGAGAAGCTTTTTAAATGGTTATAATGCTGATATCAATACCTATGAGTATGATTATTCTAATGGATACAACTTTAAGGATATGGCATTTTCCACAGCAGAGCAGGATGCCATTATTAATACAGAATTAAGCAATAAAGAAAGCTATCATCACTATTATGATGGAACTAACACTAAGGACGATGTGTTCCTGTTATCCTATCAGGAAGCAGCAGGTACAGGCGATTATGCAAAATACGGATTCACGAAAGACCGTTACAGATATACACAAAACACAGAATTTTGTCGTGCCATGGGAGCATATACAGAATATGGATATAACTATAGCTGGCTTCGTTCTTCCGGAGACGGAACATACCGAGTGAATGTAGTTTGTTACAGTGGAGATGTTCATAAAGGTGGGAATAATGTAGATTATACAGACTTTTCTGTACGTCCGGCAATACATTTAGATTTAACAGATACTTCTCTTTGGTCCTACGCAGGACAGGTTGATAATGATGGACGTCTTTCCTATTATAAGGCAACATTTAATTTAGGTGGTGCACATACAGTAGTTTATGCAGATGTTCAGAATCAGGTAAGTGTTCCTTATAATTATGAAGAAGAAGGGTATGAATACACCTATACTGTTGGAAATACAGATGTTACAGAAGAAATAAAACAGGGTACTTATGCAATTAGTAGTAATGTAGTAGTTAATGTAACTAAGTCAGAAATCCACAAAGCAACTTTTGTGTTAGATGGAGTAGAGACAGAAATCTTTTCTGATAAAGATGGAGCAGTAAATATTCCAGAAAACTATGAAGTAACTGGTTATGATTACAAGTATTCTTGTAATGGAGAAGAAATTACTTCTTGGCCATATACTATTACAGAAGATGTTGTAATTGAAGTAGAAAAAGAATCACATAATGTAATTACAGTATATTATAAGAATACAAGCTGGTCACAAGCATATATTCATTACAAGGCAGGAAATGGAAGCTGGACAACAGTTCCAGGTGTGAAGATGCAGGCAAGCACAGAGCAGGATGGATATAACTGGAAATATGATATTGAGTTAGGTGACGATACCAATGCTGTAGTATGCTTTAATAATGGAAATGGTTCATGGGATTCTAGAAATTCAGCAAATTATTATTTAGGAAAACCAGGAAAGTATGGTATAAAAGATACTAAAATTACTTCGTTAAAAGAGGTAACAGCGACACCAACAGCCACAATGGCACCAACCGCTACAGCCACACCAACAGCCACAATGGCACCAACCGCTACAGTAACACCAACAGTTACAGCAGTGCCAACGGTTATCGCAACAGTAGTGCCAACAGCAGAACCAACAGCAACAATAGCACCAACCGCTACTCCAACAGTAGAACCAACTGCAACAGTAGCACCAACAGCCACACCAACAGCAGAACCAACAGCCACACCAGTTCCAACAGAAGTGCCAGTAAGTAATACGATTACAATCTATTACAATAATAGAGACTGGTCACAGGCATATATCCATTTTAAAGCAGGAAATAACAACTGGACAGCAGTTCCAGGGATAAAAATGGAAGCTTGTAACGAAGGAAATGGATATGGATGGAAGTACGTAATAGAGTTAGGTGACGATACTACAGCCGCTGTATGTTTCAATAATGGAAATGGAAGCTGGGATTCTAAAAATGCCACAAACTACAATATTACACAGCCAGGTGTTTACGGAATTCAAAATCAGTCAATTTCTACACTTGAGAAATAGCAAAAAATATTATATGATATAGTAAAAAGGGGTTCTTGTAAGATAGAACCCCTTTTTCAAAAAGAGCAAAAATTATATAAGTAAGGAGTTTTTATATGTATCGTACTGGAGAAACATTGTTACAAGTAGTTTATGAAGCACTTTATGCACCATATGGTACAGGCTATGATTATGAGGATATGGATTGGGGGCTGCTGTATAAAATGGCAGCAGGATCTAAATTATCCACATTAACTTACCATACAGTGAAACGTTTGTCTGAAAAGTATAAGATTCCAACAGAAGTGTTAGAACAATGGGAACAGGATCATATTGAGGGAACAGCCAGAGCACTAGAGAGTAAAGAGGCATTTTCTCAATTTATTCAAGAAGCAGAAAAGGTGCAAGCTAATTATGGGGTTTTTAAAGGTTTTGTACTGGCTGATTTGTTTCCAAATCCGGAATATCGTACTTCTAATGACACAGATATTTTAATAAAAAAAGAAAATGCACCAAAGATACTTCAGGTCTTAAAAGCCTTGGGATATGAAAAAGATCATCATGATTCTTCAGAACAGGTTCCGGTGTATTATCGTGAAACTCCTTCTCATCGTCTAGAAATACATTATAGTCTGTGGGAAGAATTTAAAGGACCTAAAATTGAAATACTAAACAGCTTTGGAATTATGGAGGAATCTACATTTATACAGTTAAATGCCTGTGATATGAACCTAACCACTTTAGGATATGAAGAACATCTTATTTACCAAATGTTCCATATCATTAAACATGTATTAGTAGAAGGAATGGCTTTTAGCGGAATGGTGGATATTACCCTTTATATTAATAAATATGGTGAAAAAATTGATTTTTCATCTTTCTGGAAAAAGATGGAACAGTTAGGATATGCCACTTTTTGCGAAACATTTTTCCAATGCTGTATTCACTATTTGAGAATGGATAATAAAATTATGAAGCATCGTTCTCTTCCAAGTTACGAGGTGAAGGGACGTTTGCTGATAGAATTTATTAACAAAATAATGATACCATATGAAGTGGAAGATGAAATTAAAATGTATCAGTTGACAAGGCCTTATGTGGATGGTATGGATGCTTATTATAATCCGGAAAGACATTTAGAAGAAGAGGAATATAAAAGTGTATTAAATCGTGCAAAAGCGAAAATAGAAACCATTCACCTATTAGGGCTGACTTGTCAGGAAACTTCTATGGGAGAAATAGAAGAAAGAGAACTGATATTTACAGAAGATTTGCAAAAAGCTAAGAGAAATGCAAAATTTTTCTACGAAATATATGGAATGATGATAGCATCAGAAATAGAGATGGACGAGCTGATTGTGGCAGATACCACAAAGTTTGAAAAAGAGCAGGCAGATGTATATGTCCACTACTGCGACCAGATGGGAATGTTAAAAGACCCACAATTACAGATTATACAATCAAATCGTGTGTGGTTTGATACAGTACATGCTAGTTTTTTAGTACAAAATGGAAATGAGGTTGTTGTAGATAAAAAAGAAGTATCTTCTCCGGAAGAAAAAATAAAACCATTTATAATCAGTCATGCATTGGCATTTATACTTTATATGAAAAATATCATCACTTTACATGGGGCTACTGTAGGTGATGAAAACGGTGCAGTTACTATTATTGGGACTAGTGGTGCAGGTAAGTCTACCATTTCTACCGGTCTTCGAAAAAAAGGATATAAGTTAATTGCAGATGATGTTTCTGCAATTAAGCTAGAGGATGGTATTCCTTATGTGCAAATTGCAGTTCCTCATCAAAAATTTTGCCGAGATACTGCTTTGAAAGAGGGATATAAATTAGAGGAAATTGAACGTATCAATGATGTCAGAGATAAATACAGGGTAAAGCTTTCGGACGAGGAAATGTGTTCCGGACCGGGACGATTAAAGGGAATTTTTGAACTTAATCTAAATACAAAAGATAATACTTTTAGAATAGAAAAAGCAGAGGGACTTGAATTATTAAAATTAATATCTGCAAATATGTTTTCACAATATTTATTTTCTAACACATCGGGACCTTCTGTGGAAATATTCCAGGATGCATTGAAAATAGCAAAACAGGTTCCAGTTTATAAAATTTATCGCCCGACAGATGGGGATACTGTAGAAAGAATTTTAAATGAGATAGAAAAAATTGTAAAAAACATGTAACAAAATTGTAAGAAATCTTGCGATAGACAAGAATTGATGATATGATTTATAATATAAGAACAAAGAACAGTTAAAGGAGGATATTTAAATGAAAGAATGGAAAGCACCAGAAATGGTTGATTTAAGAATTGCATTAACAGCAGGTGGACATCAGGGACACGGACATCAGGGACACGGACATAATGGAAAAGGTGGTAACAAAGGTGGAGGAAGTGGACATATCCTTGCTACACCAATTCCAACAATTACACCATTTGATGATGATAGTGTTATCATGTTATAATCAACCGAAAATTTTGAACTACATATTATAAAGGCATAATTAAAACCCTTCTGACATATATTGTAATAACTACAGGCATGAAATGGACAAAAAAGCGTGTTTGTGTTTTACACTATTGTCAGGAGGATTTTTTTATGAAGACCTTTGATTTATACAAAGATATACAGGCAAGAACTAACGGGGAAATATATCTGGGGGTGGTGGGACCTGTAAGAACCGGGAAATCTACTTTTATTAAGCGATTTATGGATTTGATGGTACTTCCACAGATTGAAGATGAATATGTAAGGAAACGTACGCAGGATGAGCTGCCCCAGTCGGCGCAAGGGAAGACAATTATGACCACAGAGCCCAAATTTATACCAAAGGAAGCGGCTAATATTAAATTAAGCGAGGACACACAGGTTGCCGTAAGGCTAATCGATTGTGTGGGATATATGGTAGATGGCGCAGAAGGTCATATTGAGGGAGATACTGAACGTTTGGTAAAAACTCCTTGGTCAGAAAAAGAAATATCCTTTACAGAGGCAGCAGAAATTGGAACCAGAAAAGTAATTAATGACCATTCCACCATTGGAATTGTAGTAACTACCGATGGAACTTTTAGTGGAATTCCAAGGGAAAATTACATAGCACCGGAAGAAAAAACAATTGGAGAACTAAAAACAATTGGAAGGCCTTTTGTGGTAATTTTAAATACTTTAAAGCCATACAGCGAGGAAAGCACGAAACTGGCAGATGAAATTTCTAAAAAGAATAATGTACGTGTGTTATGTCTTAACTGTCAGCAGATTCGAAAAGAAGATATTAATAAAATTTTGGAAAGTGTGCTAAAAGAATTTCCTGTTATGGAAATAGAATATTTTGTACCAAAATGGATAGAAACCCTTCCAATTACCCATCCTATAAAAAAGGAAATTGTGGAAAAAATTAAGGAAAGTTCCGAGAAGATTCATGTGGTAAAGGATGCTACCGATGAAATCTTGAATTTTGAAAGTTCCTTTGTAAGTAAAATTAAGTTAGATGAAGTGGATTTATCCAGTGGAAAAATTAAGGTACAGATTCAAATTGCAGATAAATATTATTATGAAATGATTTCGGAAATGATGGGAGTTCCAGTAGAAAATGAGTATGCATTGTTGTCTACTGTAAGGGAACTTGCCCAGATGAAAAATGAATATCGGAAAGTAGAAGATGCCATAGCAGCAGTAAAAATGCGGGGATATGGAGTAGTAATGCCTTCCCAGAATGAAATCAAATTGTATGAGCCGGAAATTGTAAAACATGGAAATAAATTTGGAGTGAAAATTCGTTCTGAAGCACCATCTATTCATATGATTCGGGCAGGTATTGAAACGGAAATAGCACCAATTGTAGGCAGTGAAGAACAGGCAAAAGATTTGATTGAGTATATCAAGAATAATAGCGACGAAGCAGATGGAATTTGGAAAATTAACATTTTTGGAAAATCGGTAGAACAACTGGTTTCTGATGGAATTAACTCAAAACTCTCCCAGATTGGGGAAGAAAGTCAGACGAAACTGCAGGATACCATGCAAAAGGTGGTGAATGACAGCAGTGGTGGCATGGTTTGTATTATTATATAACAAATTAAGAGAGCTGTATTAGGAAGAAAAAACTCTGGCAGACTAGGATTGCAAGGTTAGCCAGAGTTTTTCAATGTATGGTAAAACCTCCTGGTAAACTGAAAAATAAGTCAAACAGGAGGTTTATGTATATGTATTACATTTTGCGTAATAACTAATTAAGATGATTTATACATCTGCAATAGTAGGTGCCAATAAAATTCTACCAGTTCCACGATATACATTTACCAGACCTTCACCACTTACTGCAGAACCAACCAAAGATTTAGTAGATTTTTCTACTGTAAATCTTAAGGAACCAGACCATGCGATTGCCATATTTCCATCAATCTTAACCACATCATCCTGTAAAACGATTTCTACTAATTCTTCACGTGGAACCGGACTTTCTAAAACGGCAACTCCCTTACCAATTAAAGAAAGGTTGAATAATCCTTTTCCGCCTAATAAAGCAGAAGAAACGTTACTTCTTGCAACAATCTTTTCTGTAAGACCAGCATCACATGCCAGGAACATTCCATCATCTAATACCAGACCATTTTCCCAGTTTTCTACATTTTCTAAAATAATATGGTTGTAAGTTGGCTCTAACATTAAATAACCATTTCCGTGGTAAACAGGTTTTGCAGTAGATTCTCCAGTAGCAGCTCCTTTAAAAGCCTTTCCGATAAAATCACCAACACCTTTAATATCAGAACTTGCATCTACATTTCCGGCAGTCCACTGCATAGCACCAGCCTGTGTTTTTACACCATTTCCGTTTAAAATGCAAAGTACCTGACGTTTACGCACATTCATTTCATGCATGTAGTAGGAAGAAATAGCACTCTGAGGAGAGACACTTAAGTCTTTTTGGTGTTCAAAGACAATGTAAGGTCCTGCCTGTGCTAACTGAGCAATGTTTGGGTTGTTGTTTAAATTGTTTAATTGAATCATTTTTTTTACTCCTTTGAAAGTTTATTTATTTATATTCCAACATATAAAATAATGGAATATTTGCTTATTTTGTATCTTTTGGAGAAGTATACTCCTCCATAATAATTTTTCTGTCCCGTAGCCGGAAAGTCACTTGATGTTGCTCCTCTTTCACCTGATGGTTTTCGCCATTAATTGAAATAGAAGTTCCCGGATATACATTTCCCATAAAATTAGCAGAGGCAGAAGAGGAAAGCTCAATGATTCGGTTATATTCATTTAACTGCTTGGTAAGATTCTGTAAGTCCTCTTCTTTCAGTTTTATGGATTTTTGCAGCATTTTATAGGTGTAATGTTCTGTTTGAGATTGCTCTTCAAAAATAACAAGATTTTTCTGTAGAGCTGAGATTTCTATTTTTACTTTGGAAATAGACTGCATGGTTTCTCCATAGGATTTAATTACATCTGCATCCACACCTAAAATTAATTTTGTAGGCAATTCTGCTTTATTGCCGGAAGTAGTAGCATCAATATAACGCAAAGCTTTGGTAGTTCCGCCAAGAATCAATCCACGTTTTCCAGATAAAAGTACGCTGTCATTAGCAGTAACATCACAGTTTAAAATGTGATTGGCATTTAAAGAACCTTCACATTTAATAGTGGTAGATTCAAAAAATGGAGCAAATACATCTCCACCTGCCTGAATATAGGAAACTCCGCCTCCTTGAATTCCCTTGGAAAGTACCACATCCTGACCGGCATAGATAGAAGCCGATTCTACATATCCATTGACTTTTACAGTACCTGTAGCGTGGATCATCATGTTAGGAATAATATTTCCCATAATCTCTACATTCCCATCAAAATTAATATTTCCAATAGAAATATCCAAATCATGATTAATGGTAAGGCAGTTAATAATATTTAATTTATTATTATTATATTCGATTTGTCCGCTAGAAGTAGCAGTATATTGCTTTTTATCTTCCGACATGGCAAAGCCGCGTCCACGTAAAACCGGTAAATCTTTTCCTCGTTTTGGAATAATTAACTTTCCAGTTACTGTATAGCCATATTCTCCAAGAGTGGCAGGGGTATATTCTGCAAGAAGCTGTCCCTCTTTGGCAAATTCAAAAGCAGAATTATTAAAATAATCTACAGAACCATCAGGGAGAATGGTTGGTTTATGATCAGCTTGTTCTGTACGGAAATGGAATGTAAATTCACCGTCAGAACCGTTAATAGCTTCTTTTCCTCTTGCTATCACGATTTCTTCATTATACAATTCTTTGTTCAAAATCCTTTGCAAAATAGCAAGATTAATTCCTTGTTTGATATTTTGTTCCCCTAATAGTTTGACTAAAGTTTCTATTGTATAAGGTTCTTTGACAGGTGGTGCCAAATAGAGACTGGCACTCATAAGATCATTGGAAATAGAAACGGAAGTTGCTTTTGTAACTGGAGGCAAAACTGGGATTTCATCTGATTTTTCCTTTGTTATCTCGTCGGTTTTAGCTTCTTTTTGATGTACTTCCAGTTCTGCTTCAATAGAAGCCATAATTTCATTTTCTGATAAGGAAAGCATATCGTTAACCAGATTAGAAGAGTCTTTTGCAAACAGCAGTTTCTCTCTGGTAGCTTTCATAGCTTCTGCAGAAATGCCAGGAGTTGCATAAACAGCTACATCTAGTTTTTCTTCTAATCCAAGCCGGATTTGTTCCATTTGTTCAGCAGAAAAATTCATATTTGCATATGAAGCAACATCCACGCCTGATTCAAATCCAAGTCTTATTTCACGTATTTGTTTCCAGTTAGTACGTAATGTAAGATAAGGTTGAATTTTAATATTCTGTTGCAAACATAGTCCGATTTCTTCAATTTGGTCAGCATTATAACCGGCATTTACAAATGGGAGAATGTCATATCCCCATTCTTTTGACTTTCTAAGCTGTCGAAGAACCTTAGAACTATAGCCTTTTTCCAAATATTTTGAAATATTAAACTTATCTTGCAGGGCACGACGGATTTCACGCATCATAATAGAATCATATTCTTTTTTTGTATACTGAGCTACATCCAGATGCTTTTGTAAGCCTTTTCTTATTTCTAACATTTGCTGGGCTGAAAAGTCAGAATCTTCATAAAAACTAATGTCCAAATCTTCTAAAAGCCCAAGACGTAGCTGTTCCATCTGATCAGAGCTATAATCTAAAAGCCCATAACGTTCAATTGGCAAGTCTGCAGTGTACCCCAAATAAATCTGCTCAATCTGCTGCCAGTTAAAACCGTTATCAATCCAGACTTTCAAAGAAATTCCAGCATTTAAACCTTTTCGTAAAATTTCCATTTGGTGCCAGTTGTAAGAAGGATCTAAATAATAGTTTACATCCACTTTGCTTTCTAGACCTTTCAAAATCTGTATCAGCTGTGGAATATTAAATTTCAATTGTTGGTATAACTTGATATCACCGCCTAAATTCTTGCAGGCTTTTAATATCATCATATATTTTTGTAATTCCAGATTTTTGTTTTTATTTACCTCATTTGCCATAGAATACCCCCTGTTTCTGAAAAATGTATTGTAAAAATTCGTAAAAACACCTCGTTTATATCATACATGAGATATGTACAAAAATCAAACAAAATTATTAAAAAATATATGGAAAATAAACAATACTATTGTGCTCTTGGAAAGTAAAAGTGGCGGTTAGTGAATGAGTGTCAAGGGTAACAAAGAATGGGATATTAAAATCCAAATTTAGTAATATTTTTTGAAATGGTTGGAGAAAATGATAGGAGAAAGTTATCAAGTTATCAAATTATTGAACTATGGCATACTAAAATACAGACAAAGGCAGGGTGTCTGTAGAGCCAAAAAACTAACTAAGGAAAGGATAATCTTATTTTATGAAGCATTGGAATTATATATTGCAAAATATTTTTATGTCTTCCCTTGGAGGAGCCATGTATTATTGCATTGAAATTGCATATCGGGGTCATTCCCACTGGAGTATGTTTTTATTGGGTGGAGCTTGCTTTTGTTGGATTGATGTGATTTGTGAAAAATTGACATTTGTAAAAAGTTTGTGGGGAAAGATGGCGTTAAGTGCAGCTGGAATTACTGTGTTAGAATGGGTTTGCGGGTGTATTGTGAATCTATGGTTAAAACTGGAGGTGTGGGATTATAGTAAACTTCCGTTGCAGATTATGGGGCAGGTTTGTCTGCTTTTTAGCTTCTTTTGGTTTTTGTTGTCATTTCCGGCAATGCAGTTTTGTAAATCCATTCGAGTTTTGTTTTTTGAATAATTGTTTAGAACTTATAGAAGCGGATTTTCTTAATGCAGTTTCTGAATAGCTGATTTTGTGAATAAAGATAACTAAGAGATTCGACAAAAATCGACAAACAAGAAAAGGAAAAAAAGAGAAAATGTTGTAAAAAACAGGCTGTGTCGAATGATGCGAAAATTTATGATTGATCCAAAGTCAATATGAATTTATAATGTAGAAAAAGTTTCAGTCAGATATTGAAAGAATTGAAATGTATAAATAGATGGAGGATTTGTATGGAAAAATTAAATGTAGCAATTGCAGATGATAACGAAATTTTATTAGATTTGTTGGAAGAAATCATAAAAAGCGATGAGGAATTAAATGTTGTTGGAAAAGCAAGAAATGGTGAAGAAGTTTATGGAATAATTAAGGAGAAAGAGCCAGATGTTGTACTTTTGGATATTGTTATGCCAAAAATGGATGGACTTTGTGTAATGAACAAAGTGAAAAAAGATACCAGTATCAAAAAGCAGCCTGCATTTATTATGATTTCAGCCATTGGACAGGAGAGTATTACAGAAGATGCTTTTGCTATGGGAGCAAATTATTACATAATGAAACCTTTTGACAATGAAGTTGTCATTAACCGTATTAAAAGAACAAGGGACAGAAAGGGGAGCCTGAAAGAAGCAGAAAAATATGTTCCATATGAAACAGTAAAAGAAGTAAAGTCGAGAAACTTAGAAGCAGATGTAACGGATATTATACATGAAATCGGAGTTCCAGCACATATTAAAGGGTATCAGTATTTAAGAGACGCTATTATGATGTCAGTAGAAGATATGGAAATGCTGAATTCCATTACGAAAATCTTGTATCCAACTATTGCGAAGAAATACCAGACCACATCCAGTCGTGTAGAACGTGCCATACGTCATGCTATTGAAGTGGCTTGGAGCAGAGGGAAAATGGATACCATTGATGAATTGTTTGGTTATACTATTAATACAGGCAAAGGAAAGCCTACAAATTCAGAATTTATTGCATTAATTGCAGATAAAATCCGTCTTGAATATAAAAACAGATAAGGATAATACTTTTCTTGCTTTTTATTTTATGTTATGATAATTATTAAATCAGAGATTTTCATGATAAAGTTATATTTGAGGGAAAAAGCAGGAGGAGCAGGATGAAAAAAGTATTATTTGTGGCATCGGAATCTACGCCATTTATCAAAACCGGAGGTTTGGCAGATGTGGTAGGTTCCCTTCCAAAATGTTTCGATAAAGAAAAGTATGATGTAAGGGTAATGATTCCAAAATATCTGTGTATCCCACAGGAAAAACTAGATGACATTACATTCCTTACTAATTTTTATGTAGATCTTTCCTGGCGTAGTCAGTATGCCGGGATTTTTGTGACGAAAATTGATGGAGTTACCTTTTATTTGATTGATAATGAATATTATTTTGCAGGACCTCGTCCTTATGGGAATATTCACGAAGATATTGAAAAGTTTGCCTTCTTTTCGAAAGCGGCTTTAATGGCGTTGCCGTTGATTGATTTCAGACCGGATATTGTTCACTGCCATGACTGGCAGACCGGACTGGTACCATTATTTTTGAAGGAAGGTTTTAGAGCAAATTCTTTTTATCAGGGCATAAAATCTGTTATGACCATTCATAATTTGAAATTCCAGGGAAGATGGGAACTTCAAAAGGTAAAAGATGTGATTGGAATGCCAGATTACTATTTTACCTCAGATAAGTTAGAAACTTATGGTGATGCTAACTATTTAAAAGGTGGTATTGTATTTGCAGACGCCATTACCACCGTAAGTAAAACTTATGCAGAAGAAATAAAAACCATTGAGTATGGGGAGGGTCTTCATGGACTTTTAAATTCAAGAAGGAATGCTCTAAGAGGAATTGTAAATGGGATTGACACAGAAACCTTCAATCCGGAAACAGATCCTTATATTTATAAGCAATATAATGCCAGAAATTTTAGAAAAGAAAAAATCAAAAATAAGCGGGCACTACAGGAAGAATTAGGATTAGAAAAAGATGATAAAGCATTTTTGATTGGAATTGTTTCAAGACTGACAGACCAGAAGGGGTTTGATTTAATTGATTGTGTGATGGACGAGCTTTGTCAGGAAAATATCCAGCTGGCAGTATTAGGAACAGGAGAAGAATGGTATGAAAACATGTTCCGTCATTATGAGTGGAAATATAAAGGAAAAGTGGCTGCTAACATATATTATTCGGAAGAACTTTCTCATAAAATTTATGGAGCCAGTGATGCCTTTTTAATGCCATCTTTGTTTGAACCATGTGGATTAAGCCAGTTAATGAGCTTAAGATATGGAACGATTCCGATTGTTCGGGAAACGGGAGGATTAAAGGATACCGTAGAACCGTATAATGAATATGAAAGTACAGGAACAGGTTTCAGCTTTAAAAATTATAATGCCCATGAAATGCTTGGGGTGATTCGTTATGCCAAGGACATTTACCAAAGTAAAAAGCGGGAATGGAACAAATTAATAGATCGAGCAATGGCACAGGATTTTTCTTGGAAACGTTCTGCTAAAGAGTATGAAGAAATGTACGATTGGCTTTCAAATTAAAAAATAGGGTAGTATAAAAACCTCCTTTTTTGAAATACTAAGGTAGTATAAAAAAAGGAGGTTTTAATTATGTCAAATATTTCAGAACTGGATCTTCAGAACTTAAGACACTTAATTGCAGGGTATGACACAACTCATTGTAAAATGACGGAATATGCTTCCGCAGCAACTGACCAGACAGTACGTCAGTTTTTTACAAAATCAGCTCAGTCAGCATTAGAATCAAAACAGCAGCTTATGCAGTTTCTTAAATAGGAGGAAAAACAAATGTTGAATGATAAAACAATGGTTGCAGACACTCTTGCAGGGATTAACGGTGAATTAACTCGTTTTGGAGAAATGATTCCACAGAGCGAAAATAAAGCATTAAAACAGACATTAAAGCAGATGAGAAATCAGTGCGAAATGTCTCAGGAAGAACTTTACGAAATTGCAAGAAGCAAACAGTACTATATTCCAGCAGCAATGGCTACAGATGAAGAAGTGGCACATGTGAAAAGTATTTTAACACAGTTGAGTGCCCAGTAGGGTTTGCTGTTGTTTATAGAAACCTGTACCAAAAAAACAGGATTCATTTTCCCAACGAGATATTTCTTGTTGGGAATGTACATAAAAAGAAATAGATGGTATAATATGAACACTTGAGCAAAATAGGTACAAAAGGATAATTTTAGTGAGAAAGAGGTAATATTATGGCATTTGATGGAATTGTAATTGCCAATTTAGTAAAAGAATTTCAAGATAAATTAATCGAGGCAAGAATTTATAAAATTGCCCAGACAGAAGAAGACGAATTATTATTAACCATTAAAGCAGGCAGAGAGCAGTACCGCTTACTTATGTCAGCCAGTGCAAGCCTGCCATTGCTTTATTTTACAGAAAAAAATAAGCCAAGTCCCATGACTGCACCAAACTTCTGTATGCTTCTTCGTAAACATATTCAAAATGGAAGAATCACTGCTGTTTATCAGCCGGGGTTGGAACGTATTGTACATTTTGAAATAGAACATTTAAACGAACTGGGAGATTTGTGCAAAAAAACATTAATCATTGAGTTAATGGGAAAACACAGCAATATTATTTTCTGTAATGAAGAAGGGAAAATTATTGACAGTATCAAACATATTTCCTCCCAGACCAGTTCCTTGCGAGAAGTTCTTCCAGGAAGGGAATATTTCATTCCGGAAACCACTCACAAAGTAAACCCTAAAGAGGCGCTAGAAGCAGTATTTCAGGAACAAATTGTTTCCAAGCCAATGAGTGTATTAAAAGCTCTTTACCAGTCCTTTACCGGCTTTAGTCCGGCAGTTGCCCAAAGCATCTGCACCCAGGCGGGAATAGATTCTGACAAAAGCGCAAACTGTCTTACTCAGACAGAACTTACAGCGCTGTATCTGGAATTTTGCAAAGTAATGCAAAAAATAGAAGAGGGGAATTTTCAACCGGTAATTTATTACAAACAGGAAGAACCAGTGGAATTTTCTACTGTGGAATTAGGACAGTTTGAAGAATATAGCAAAAAGCAGTATGACACCATTTCGGAAGTTCTTGAAAATTATTACGCACAGAAAAATGCCATTACCAGAATCCGTCAAAAGTCCTCAGATTTAAGACGTATTGTGCAAACTGCGTTAGAACGTAATTATAAAAAATATGATTTACAGTTAAAACAATTAAAAGATACTGAAAAACGGGAAAAGTACAAAGTATACGGAGAATTGCTTCACACCTATGGATACCAGGCAGAAACCGGAAGTAAAAGTTTAGAAGCATTAAATTATTACACCAATGAAATGGTTACCATTCCTTTAGATGATACCATTTCTCCACTGGAAAATGCAAAAAAATACTTTGAAAAATACAATAAACTAAAAAGAACCTATGAGGCGCTTTCTGAACTTACATTAGAAGTAAAAGAGGAAATCAATCATTTGGAATCCATCCAGACTGCATTAGACATTGCATTGTTAGAAGAAGATTTAGTGGAAATTAAAGAGGAGTTGGTAGAAAGTGGTTATATTCGTCGAAAAGGTGGCAACAAAAAGGTAAAAATCACCAGTAAACCATTCCATTATCTTTCTAGCGACGGTTATCACATTTATGTAGGAAAAAATAATTTCCAAAACGAAGAATTAACCTTCAAATTTGCCACAGGTAACGATTGGTGGTTCCACGCCAAAGGCGTGCCAGGCTCCCATGTAATCGTCAAATCCGAAGGAAACGAAGAACTTCCTGACAGGGTATTCGAAGAAGCAGGAAAACTGGCAGCCTTTTATTCAAAAAACCGTGGCAACGACAAAGTAGAAATCGACTATATCCAAAAGAAACATGTAAAAAAACCAGCTGGCTCAAAGCCAGGATTTGTAGTCTATTATACTAATTATTCACTAGTTATTGATAGTAATATTAGCGAAATACAATTAATTAGTGGTTAGAGTGATTTTTTACAGAAAGCTTGACGACACATTTCAAATGACTTATAATGAAATGTACTGATTGGATGCCAAAATTGTCGGCATTCTAAAAATATGTGGAGGCAAAGGACTCAATGGTTAAGAGTATGACAGGCTTTGGGCGTTTTGAAGTGTCTGAAGCAGAAAGAAAAATGACAGTTGAAATAAAGTCAGTCAACCACCGGTATCTTGACATCAATGTGAAAATGCCTAAAAAACTGAATTTTTTTGAAACTGCCATAAGAAACTTGTTAAAAGAGTATATTGAGCGTGGAAAAGTAGATGTTTTTATCACATATGAAGATTATAGCGAAAGCAGTGTGTGTATAAAATATAACCGGGATTTGGCAAAAGAGTATCTGGCGCATCTTAGAAAAATGCAAAAAGAGTTCGGATTGCAGGAAGATTTTGGTGCAGCATCCTTATCCAGATATCCTGAAGTACTTGTAATGGAAGAACAGGCTGTAAATGAGGAAGAACTTTGGAAAATGTTAGAACCAGCCATAAAAGGTGCAGCGGAGCAGTTTACTCAGTCCAGACTTCGTGAAGGAGAACATCTTAAGAGTGATCTTATTGGAAAGCTAGAAGGAATGCTCCAGAGTGTTTCCTATATTGAAGAACGTTCCCCGGAAATTTTAACAGAATACCGGCAAAAGCTTACAGATAAGGTAAAAGAACTGTTAGGCGATACTGCTATTGATGAAAGCAGAATTCTTACAGAAGTTACCGTTTTTGCAGATAAAATATGTGTAGATGAAGAAACAGTAAGACTTAGAAGCCACATAGAACATATGAAAAAAGATTTACAGGCAGGTGGAAGCCTGGGAAGAAAGTTAGACTTCCTTGCACAGGAAATGAACCGAGAGGCAAATACCATTCTTTCAAAAGCAAATGACCTTACCATATCAGAATGTGGAATTCAGTTAAAAACCGATATTGAAAAGGTAAGGGAACAGATTCAGAATATAGAATAGGTGAGTCCATGGAAAAGTTAGTGAGTGTTGGATTTGGAAATATGGTAAATGCCAATAAGATTATTGCAGTGATAAGTCCTGAATCAGCGCCGGTGAAAAGATTAATTCAGGCAGCCAAAGAAGAAGGAACTGCCATTGATGTGACCCAAGGAAGAAAAACAAAGTCAGTGATTGTAATGGAAAACGGACAGTATCTGTTGTCAGCTTTACAGACAGAAACCATATCAAACCGTATTCAGGCAGGTACCAAAACTTCAGAAACGGAAGTACAATCATAACATATTTATATAGAAAATAATGAAAAGATAACATAGGAAAGGAGAATGAGTTATGTTACATCCATCTTATACAGATTTAATGAAAGTAGTAAACAGTGAGGTAGAAGAAGGTGAACAGCCAGTAGTTAATAGCCGTTATTCTATTGTACTTGCAACATCTAAAAGAGCAAGACAGATTATTGGTGGTGACGAGGCTTTAGTTTCAACCCATGGCAAAAAACCATTGTCTGTTGCCATTGAAGAATTAAACAAGGGAGAAATTAAAATTTTGCCTGAAGAACAGGACAATGAATAAGTAGGAAAAGAAGTGAAGATTGGGCGTACCGGAAAACGGTGCGCCTTTTATAAAAAAGGAGAAAAATATGAAATTACTTTTTATTTCATTAGGCTGTGATAAAAACCTTGTGGACTCCGAATACATGTTAGGATATTTAAAGCAGGCAGGAATTGAATTTACAGATGATGAAACACAGGCAGATATTATTGTGGTAAATACCTGTAGTTTTATTAATGATGCCAAAGAAGAAAGCATTAATACCATTCTGGAAATGGCAGAGCAAAAAAAAGAAGGAAAGTGCAAGGCATTAATTGTAACCGGTTGTCTTGCACAAAGATATAAGGATGAAGTATTAAAGGAAATACCAGAAGTGGATGCCGTTTTAGGAACGACTGCTTATGAAGAAATTGCAGAAGTCATCAATCAGGTAGTAGAAGGAGAAAGTCATTGTATTATTATGAAGGGGCTGGATTATCTTCCGGAAGCCAATAAAGAACGTGTGGTTACTACCGGTGGACATTATGCACATCTTAAGATTGCAGAAGGCTGTGACAAGCATTGCACTTACTGTATTATTCCCAAAATTCGTGGAGAATATCGAAGTGTTCCTATGGAAGAACTGGTAGCAGAAGCTGAAAAACTGACAGAATCAGGAGTAAAAGAACTGATTTTAGTAGCCCAGGAAACCACCATGTATGGAAAAGATATATATGGCAAAAAAATGCTTCCGGAACTGTTAAGACGTCTTTGTAAAATCTCCGGAATTTACTGGATTCGAATTCAGTATTGTTATCCGGAAGAAATTACGGATGAATTAATTCAGGTCATCAAAGAAGAAGAGAAAATATGTAATTATTTAGACCTTCCGATTCAGCATGCCAGTGATGATATTTTAAAGCGTATGGGCAGACGTACCAATAAGGAACAGTTGGAGGAAATTATTGGAAAATTAAGAAGTGAAATACCGGATATTGCCATAAGAACCACATTAATCAGCGGTTTTCCGGGAGAAACAGAGGAAATGCATGAAGAAGTGATGGAATTTGTGGATGAAATGGAATTTGACCGATTAGGTGTATTTGCTTATTCTCCGGAAGAAGATACTCCGGCAGCAGAATTTGCAGACCAGATATTGGAAGAAGTAAAAGAAGACAGACGAAATGAAATTATGGAATTACAGCAGGAAATTGCTTTTGATAAATGTAATGATATGATTGGGAAAGAAGTTCTTGTGATGATTGAAGGCAGTGTTTCCGGCGAAAATGCTTATGTGGGCAGAACTTATAAAGATGCACCGGGAGTAGATGGTTATATTTTTGTAAATACAGCAGAAAACTTAATGACTGGCGATTTTGTAAAAGTAAAAGTAACCGGTGCTTTAGAATATGATTTGATAGGAGAAATTGCAGATGAATTTGGCAAATAAATTAACCGTATTAAGAGTGGTTATGATACCATTTTTTGTAGGATTTATGTTAATGGATACTTCTGCTGGATATTTGATTGCTCTTGGGATTTTCTGCGTTGCCAGTTTAACCGATTTACTGGATGGAAAAATTGCAAGAAAATATAATATGGTAACGAATTTTGGTAAGTTTATGGACCCTCTTGCCGATAAATTATTAGTATCAGCAGCATTGGTCTGTTTGGTAGAAACCGGAAGTTTGGCATCCTGGATTGTAATTGTGATTATCAGCAGAGAATTTATTATTAGTGGATTCCGCTTAATTGCCTCCGATAATGGTGTGGTTATTGCTGCCAGCTATTGGGGTAAATTTAAAACAGTATTTCAGATGGCAATGATTATTATGCTGATTTTAGAACTGGCAATTGAGGCAACAGAAATTTACTATTTCATTATGAATACTGTGGTATGGATTGCAGTAATTCTTACCGTAGTATCTTTAGTAGATTATTTAATTAAAAATAAATCAGTATTGTCAGAAAAAAGTGATAAATAAATTTTGAGAAGTCAATAGGGAGTGGTAGTATGGTTGCTGAACTGATTTCAGTGGGAACAGAATTATTAATGGGAAATATTGTAAATACCAATGCAGCATATCTTTCGAAAGAGCTGACTGCTATTGGGGTTTCTGTTTATTACCAGAGTACAGTAGGTGATAACAAAGAAAGGCTGAAAGCAGCCATTGAAACTGCTCTACAAAGAGCAGATGTGATTATTTTAAGCGGCGGTTTAGGACCTACAGCGGACGATCTTACCAAAGAAACTGCAGCAGAGGCTTTGGGCAAAAAAATGCATTTAGATGAGAGAAGCATGAACCGCATCAGAGAGTATTTTCAGCGGATTCACAGAAAAAATATTACAGAGAACAACTGGAAACAGGCAATGATTCCGGAAGGGGCCACTATTTTAGATAATCATAATGGAACAGCTCCGGGAATTTTAATGGAAGAAAAGGGAAAAACAGTGATTTTACTGCCGGGACCTCCAAATGAATTAAAGCCAATGTTTGAAGAATCTGTAATACCATATTTGCAGAAAAGTAATCCTAAAGTATTATATTCAAAAATGGTAAAGGTATGTGGAATTGGTGAAAGTCATGCAGAAACTATGATAAAGGATCTGATGGACGCCCAGACAAATCCCACCATTGCACCTTATGCAAAAACTGGAGAAGTTCATTTTCGTGTGACTGCCATGGCAGACAATGAGAAAGCTGGAAAAGAGCTGGTAAAACCGGTAGTAAAAGAATTAAAAAGACGTTTTGGTGATGCAGTGTATACAACAAAAGAAGAAGTCACTTTGGAAGAAAAAGTGGTAAAAATCCTAAAGAAGCATGGACTTACCATGGTAACCGCAGAATCCTGTACTGGAGGTATGTTGGCATCAAAACTCATTAATGTATCCGGTGTATCTGAAGTTTTCAAAGCAGGACTGGTAACTTATGCCAATGAAGCAAAGAAACAAATCCTTGGAGTAAGAGGGAAAACTTTGAAAAAATATGGTGCAGTCAGTCAGGAAACAGCAGAAGAAATGATGCTGGGTGCGGTAGAGCGGTATGATGCTGATGTGGCAGTATCCGTGACAGGAATTGCAGGGCCGGATGGTGGAACACCAGAAAAACCGGTTGGTCTGGTATATATTGGATGTTATGTGTGTGGAGAAATGGCAGTATATGAATGTCATTTTACAGGTACAAGAGAAAAAATTAGAGAAACTACAGTAATTGCAGCATTAAATCTGGTAAGAAAGATGCTGTTAAATTTAGATTAGAGAGGGAAGGTAGTATGGCAGAGAAAATTACAGGTGCACAGGCAATGGTAAAATGCCTGGAAGAAGAAGGAGTATCAGTAGTATTTGGATACCCAGGAGTGGCAATATGTCCATTTTTTAATAGTATATATGATTCCAAAATTGAACGAGTACTGGTTCGTACGGAACAGAATGCGGGACATGCTGCAAGCGGATACGCAAGAGTAACAGGAGAAGTTGGTGTTTGTGTGGCAACTTCAGGTCCTGGAGCAACCAACTTAATTACCGGAATTGCTACTGCTTATGCAGACAGTATTCCATTGGTTGCCATTACAGGACAGGTTTCTTCTGAATTAATCGGTAGAGATGTGTTCCAGGAAGCAGACATTACAGGGGCAGTAGAATCTTTTGTAAAATACAGCTATTTAGTAAAAGATGTAAAGGACATTCCTAGAGTCTTTAAAGAAGCTTTTTACATTGCTTCTACCGGACGTAAAGGACCGGTATTAATTGATATGCCAATTGACATTCAGAATCAGATGTTAGAGTTTGAGTATCCAAAGGAAGTGTCTTTACGTACTTATAAGCCGACTGTAAAAGGTCATGCAGTTCAAATTAAGAAAGTAATCGAAGCTTTAAAAACTGCAAAACAGCCAGTCATCTGTGTAGGTGGTGGTGTTTTGTTAAGTGGAGCAGAAAAAGAAGTACAGGAATTTTCAGCGAAACATTCCATACCAGTGGTAAATACCATGATGGGAATGGGTGTAATGCCTTCTGACCATCCAATGTATTTTGGTATGGTGGGAAATAATGGAAAAGCTTATGCAAATCTTGCCATGAATAACAGCGATTTACTTATTATGATGGGGGCAAGAGTGGCAGACAGAGCCATTTCCCAGCCGGATTTGGTAACGGAAAATACGGTAGTAGTTCATATTGATGTGGACCCGGCGGAAATTGGGAAAAATATGGGACCATCGATCCCGCTTGTTGGGGATATTAAACATATTTTACAGGATTTCCAGAAATATGAATTTGAAGGAGATTACAGCCAGTGGATTGCACAGCTGCAGACATGGAAAGAAGAAAAGGCAGTAAAACGTAATCCAAAAGAAGGCTATGTAGACCCGGCAGAATTTGTAAGACTTCTTTCAGAAAATATGGAAGAAGACGGAATCTATGTGGCAGACGTAGGACAGAACCAGATATGGTCATGTAATTATTATGTCATGCGAAAAGGAAAGTTTTTGACTTCCGGTGGTATGGGAACTATGGGATATTCCATTCCGGCAGCCATGGGAGCAAAACGTGGAGATAAAACAAAACAGGTAGTGGCAGTTTGTGGTGACGGTTCTTTCCAGATGTCATTTATGGAACTGGCAACCATCAGACAGCATAATATACCAATTAAAATTATTGTATTGAAGAATAATTATTTGGGAATGGTGCGTGAATACCAGCATTATACATATAGTGACCGTTATTCCATGGTATCTTTAGATGGAAGTCCAAATTTAGAAATGATTGCAGCAGCTTATGAAATGCCATTTGTACGAATTTTTGATATGGAAAACATTGAAGCAAAAATCAAAGATTTCCTGGCACTGGAAGGTTCCGGACTGATGGAATGTATCATAGATTCTTATGATTTAGTAAAGTAAGGGGGCGGTAGCATGAAAAGAATATTTTCCGTTTTAGTAGAAAACAGATCCGGTGTACTTTGTAAAGTAGCAGGTCTCTTTTCCAGAAGAAGTTATAATATTGATAGTCTGGCAGTGGGAGAAACCGAAGATAAAAGTGTGTCTGTTATGACCATTGTTTCTTCCGGTGATGAAAGAACCATGGAGCAAATTGAAAAACAGTTAAATAAAAAGCTGGATATTATCAAGGTGAAAACTTTTACAGAAGAAAACAGCATGTGCCGCGAACTTATGCTGATTAAAGTAAAATATCAGTCAGGGAACCGCAGTGACATTATTGAAATCTGTAATGTGTTAAATGCCAGCGTACTGGATATGTCTTCTAGTTCACTGCTGATACAGATTTGTGATGCACCGGAAAAGATTGAGTTGTTGATAAAGATGCTGACACCATTTGGAATTGTGGAACTGGCGAGAACAGGGACTTTGTCATTGCAGAAGTGTAGTGAGAATGAGAAGGCGAAATAATTGGAATGAATTTGGGCATAACAATTATAAAGATGAGCAATCATTCGGTGAGCCAAACCATTAAGTGGAAATGATATGAGAGTTTTCCGTTGCGACGGATACTGATAAGAGGCTGTGCATAAGCATGGCCTCTTGTGTTACTCTAAAATACAAAGGAGCAGTATTATGTTTACACTGGAGGGAAAGTAGTACAAGATTTCAGGGTTTTTATTCACTTGTGATTGAATTTGAGGAGGACTAAAGTTTTGAAACATTTACAACCGGAGGTAGGAGAGGTATACTCCTGCTATGTGAAACAATTAAATAAATATGGTGCCTATCAGATACTGAGTGTAGAGAAGAAAAGTATTTGTTATGTTGTGCTTGATTATCTGGCGGAGACTCCGCCCACAGAAGAGATGCTTTCCACATTGACACCTTTACATAGGGAAATGTATCACTACCATCATGGAATTGCCATGACATACATTTCCAATGACCATGTGCCGAAGGACTACATATATATTGGTACTTGTACGCCTGTGACGGACAAACCTTGTAATTCCTTCTCAGGAGACTGGGATGACGGACTTGAGTATGTAAGTCGGGCGAGATGGGAGGCTATTGATGAGGAAGCCCGTGCTGCATACAAGAAGTATATTAACAGCGGTGAGCAGGTTAAAATCGGCAATCATTGGTACAAGAAGAATTTTGGTGGTATAAGAAATGAATTGTATCAGGATCTTTTAATTGGAGGAGACATTCGTCAGCTTCCTTGCATTACTTATGCACGGGTAGACGGTTATTCGGCTGAATTGGTGGAGTTTATGAAGGCAAGTCCAATGCTTAAGACTTTGCACTTAAATAATCCAGGGGCGGAAGTGATTGACTTGCGGGGAACCTACTTAGATGATTTGAAGTTAGATATGACAGGGGTTGCTAAGCTGTATCTTCCTAAAGAGATGGAGCAAGTTGATTTAACAGGTGAGATAAGAGATGATTTGCAAATTGATGACAGCGCCTGCCTTCAACCCATTGCCCTTAGTATCTCTTTAAAGAAGGCGAGACTTCAGAATTTCGGATTAAAGAAAATTTCAGAATTGCGGGTATTTGATGTCAGGAAATTGGACATGGCTCTTGTTGCACAATATTTTTCCGACCTTGAGAAGCTTGGACTGTGGGGGGCTCCCGGAATTATTACAAATATCGCAGTCATGGAAAAGTTGCAGTCTCTAAGGACATTTATTGGAGAGGATATATTCGGTTATGGAGAATCAGAAGTACAAGTTTTGGAGAAATTACCCAAACTGAATCGGTTATATTTGAAGAGTATACCAAAGGAAGCAGGAGCATATCTGAAAAAGCGGTGGAAAAACAAATTAGATACACTGGAAATTACCCGGTTGAGAGATGAGGGATGGCTTGCCGATAATCTGACAAATCCCTTAAGACACTGGGATGGTAGCGAGTTTATTCCAAAGGCTGCATATAAAAAAGTTTTTAGTACATACAAAAACACAAAAAAGCTGATGAAAGAAGCCGACAGCAAGGAAATGATTATTGCAGTGGCAATAGAGTATATCAAATTCTTTAATCAGGTGAATGCTAAGTATGATGAGTTCATCGAAACTGAGGAGCGAGAAGATATTTTTGCTGCTATGGAGCAGATATATATGGAATGCCTTCAACACAAAAATTTTATTTCCATTCAAGAATTATTTGATGTAATGGATGACGAAAGAGATGATTGGTAAATTTGTAATGAAGGGATGTATTTGAATTTTATTATATAGATGATAATTTACGGAGGACAGAGAAATGGATATAGCAATGTTAAAAGAGGAGTTTTATCAATGTATCGTAGAAGCATTAAAGAAATTTAGTGTTGATGAAAATAATACTGATGTCTATGTAATGGCATTTGATTGTGACTCGTCAGTGGGAATGATAAGTCTTCGTTATAGAAACAGACAGCAATTTAACAGTGAATTAAATACCTATGAAGATTACAATAAAAAATATGGTTGGAAGATATATGGACTTCAAGGAAGCGAGTATGACCCGGGAGAATTTGAATTTATCAATTATCAAAAAACAGCACTTGTAAAACACTTTCTAGATTCTTATTATTATCATGCTGTAGGGGAGTATTATGGTGAAGGAACGCCTATAAAAGAAATAAAAAATAATTATAAAACAATATTTTGGGATATGATTGTAGACACTATTCAAAGATTAAAAGAAGAAATGAAAAGTCTGGGTATTCATACAACAGAAAAGTTTATTATGTTTCATTGTGACCATGACCAATCATATGAAGAAGTGGAGAAAATGATGCGTATGACTGTGGAGTCAGATATTTTGCAGAGTCTTAGAGAGGAGTCAAAATGAGGGATAAATTACTGGAATTGAAAAGTAATGCCAGTATTCTGGAAAACCTGGTGGACATAAATGATATTTCTCAAATTGTATATCGTAAGGATGATTATGGAGTTGCATGTTTCAAGCATATAGATATTGAATGTGTCTGTGGAGAATATCTTGAAATACTGGAAGGAGACAGAAATTATATAAAAATACTAGATTTGTTTCAAATAACTGACTTAGAGAAGGAAGAGGTAATACTTTTTGAGAGACATTAACTTATTATTAAATGAAATAAAACAAATTCACTGGTTTCACAGTGCAGGAAAAGAGAATAATAAATATGTTGTGCTACATTCTCTTTTTGAAGCATTTGATGATTGGAACCAACAAATGTAACGTGAAAGGAATATCATGAATAATAAAGAGTTTCAAACTAAGTAATTTTGAAGTAATGCAACCACAATCTCATCAGCTTTAGATGATGGATTAAGGATGTAAAAGTGCAAGTGCATGGGAGCTAAGACAACTCTGAAATTTCAGGAAGGCAAATTTTCAAAATATATGGATTTTGATTTAAGCCAAAGAAATATCCGTATTTTTGATTTGTGTTATTTTATGTTAGGCTTACTGTTGAGGTTTTTTAGAGAAATAATGAGTAAACGCTTCAAATTGTATAATGTGGATATAAAATATATACAAAATTTACATAATGTGGATGATAATGGAATCGAAATAAAATGAAAGGAGCCCCGTTTAATCGGGGCTCAAGTTATGAGGGGGGAGATAGTGAGTGTTTAATCAACTATCTAACGATAGTATAACCCCCAAATATGGACAAAGTATGAACAAATTATAAATAATAACCAAAAAATATAAAAAAAATAGATTTTATACGTCAAAATGACGAAAATAGTAAACCTATATAGCATATTGCATTAGTGGGAAAAGAGAATTTCGTCATTTTGTTTAAGTGAATATGGGAAATGGTGATGTGCCTTTTGGTATGACTGGTAGAAATATTTGTTATACTAAAGGGCATATTTTATTGTGGGAAAAGATTTATTTGAGAAAATGAATTGTGTGGAATGATTAAAAAAGCCAAGATGAAGAAAAATAACTCAGAGAAAATGAAAATTACAGGAGGAAGGAATATGGCAGAAAAAACTATGACAGGAAAAATGAAGGCAGAAAAAAATAAAGTAGGAAAAGGAATGGAAGAAAATGTGAGTGAGGAAAAAATATCAAAGAAAGCTATAAGGAAGAAAGGGATGACGGAAAAAGTTGGAGCAGACAGAAAAGTATATGGATATATGCGGGTATCTTCTAAGGAACAGAATGAAGACAGACAAAGAGTGGCTTTGCTGGAAGAAGGAGTACCTGAGAAAAATATTTATATGGATAAGCAGTCGGGAAAAGATTTTGAACGAAAGCAATATCAAAAATTAATAAGAAAGCTGGACGGAGACTCAGTACTGTTTATCAAATCCATTGACCGTTTGGGAAGAAATTATGCAGAACTAAATGAGCAGTGGAGAAGGATTACCAAAGAGAAAAAAGCGGACATTGTAGTGATTGATATGCCGTTGCTGGATACCAGAAGGGATAAAAATCTTTTGGGAACATTTATTAGCGATATTGTGCTGGCATTATTAAGTTATGTGGCTGAGAATGAGCGAACTAATATTAAGCAGCGCCAGGCAGAAGGAATTGTAGCAGCGAAAATGCGGGGAGTAAAGTTTGGAAGACCGGAAAGTGCTTTACCGGATAATTTTGAAGAAATCAGTGAGCGGTGGCTTCGAAAAGAACTTCCCTTAGGAGAAGCAGCCAAAATATGTGGAATGCCCAACACAACCTTTTTCCGACATGCTAAAAAGCTGGAGGAAAAGTAGATTTGACATTTATTGGTAAAAATTTCTAAAAGTATACCTTTTGGAATTATTACAAAATCATTAACATTTTACATAATAACACAAAATATTGTGTCAAACAATAAAGGAACCACAAATTTTTACGTGAATAATGGTAGAAATTTGTGGTTTAAAAAGGTATAGGTTTTGGAATA
>JAFQCM010000010.1 GCA_017399445.1 Lachnospiraceae bacterium
ATAAAAAGCGGAAAAAGAGTAAAAATTATTTTTTTTAGTTGACAAGATAGTTCTTTATGTTATAATTATCATAATTTAGTGAATAAGGTCAAAAAGAGCGACATCTAGGATAGATCATCCATGAATATTCCATAAAATAATGAAATATGCGGAAAAGAACAACAGTGCACCATGAAAATTTTATAGACTTTTGTTTAGAACAATGATATACTAAAAATACGTTAGGGAGTGGTAGGATGAGTAATGAAGAATTATTAGTTGCAATCAAAGGTGTAGTAGAAGAAACAATAGAAACAAAGCTGGAAGAGAAATTGGCACCCGTTCATGAGGAAATAGGAGAGATAAAGACTGAAATTATTGGAATAAAAGCTGATATTGCAAAAATAGAATCCAGAATGGACGGAATAGAATCGAGAATGGACGGAATAGAATCCAGAATGGACGGAATAGAATCGAGAATGGACGGAATAGAATCGAGAATGGACGGAATAGAATCCAGAATGGACGGAATAGAATCCAGAATGGACGGAATAGAATCGAGAATGGACGGAATAGAATCCAGAATGGATGAAATGAAATCTGAAATGTGCGAAATGAAATCTGAAATGTGCGAAATGAAATCTGAAATGGATGGAATGAAATCAGACATAAGAAAATTAAGCCTGGATAATGAAAATGTAATAAAACCCCAATTAAGATTATTAGCAGAAAATTATGTCCCAGCAGCAAAAAAATATGAAAAAGCAACGGAAGATATAGAAAAAATAAAAGTTGATGTTGAGGTATTAAAAGAGGTAGTAGAGCATCATAGTGAACAGTTGAAAAAAATATCATAAGATAATTTAAAGAAAAAGGTGTAATGTGAAGAAAACATTACACCTTTTCCTTTAAGTTTTCCCATACTTCATCAGGAATTTTTAAATTTCCACGGCCAACACCTAAGTCAATATAAGGCTTGTTTTTGCCATGAAAATCAGAACCACCGCTAATTCCAAGCTGGTAGCGTTTGGCAAGAAGTCGCATCTGAGTTTCATCAGCACGATTATAGGTAGAATAAATTGCTTCAATTCCAAGAAGACCATGGCTGGACAAATGGGCCACCAAATTTTCTAAATCCTTTGGAGACAGTTTGTAAAGAGGAGGATGAGCAAGGACAGGAATACCTTTTGCTTCGTGAATCAGTTTAATTGCTTGAACGGGATTAACTTTTTCCCTTGGAACATAACAAGGGCAGTTATCACCAATATACTTATCAAAAGCAGTTTCAAGTTTTGAAATATAATTGTGCTCTAAAAGAAAACGCGCAATATGAGCTCTTGTAATCACAGAATCAGGAAAGCATTCTGAAAGTTCAGTAAGAGTAATAGGCATTCCCATATTTGTCAGTAATTTACACATTTTTTCGTTTCGCATATCTCTGGAATTAATAAATTGTTCCAGTTTTGCAACAAAAAAAGGATTTTTATAATCAATATTAAGTCCTACAATATGAATATCTTTTCCATTATATTCTGTAGAAAATTCAATTCCAGGAATTACTTCAATATCATAAACAGAAGCAGCTTTAATGGCTTCTTCAAGACCAGAAATAGTATCATGATCTGTAAGGGCAAATGCAGTTAAGCCTTTTTCTACAGCATAGGTTACAAGTTCAGAAGGTGTATAAGTACCATCAGAAGCAGTTGAGTGTACATGTAAATCAACCATAATAAATTCCTTTCCTAATTAGTTAAAATGATATAAAAAGAGAATGTATGCACATCCTCTTTTCATAAAAATTAATTATTATCTTCTTCATTTTCCACAGTGAAAATTGGACGTTTTTTCGCCATTTCATCACTTTCCAAATATTCATCGTAAGTTGTCATTTTATCAATTAAAGAACCACCTGGAACAATTTCCATAATACGGTTTGCTGTAGTTTGGACAAACTGGTGGTCACGAGAGGAGAATAAAATTACTCCAGGGAATTTAATTAAACCGTTATTCAATGCAGTAATAGATTCCATGTCAAGATGGTCAGTAGGTTCGTCAAAAAGTAATACATTGGCACCAGAAATCATCATTTTAGATACTAGACAACGTACTTTTTCTCCACCGGATAACACATTTACCTTTTTCACACCATCATCTCCTGCAAAGAGCATTCTTCCTAAGAAACCGCGCACATAAGTTACATCCTTTACAGGAGAATACTGAGTGAGCCAGTCAACAATTGGAAGGTCACAGTTAAATTCTTCGGTATTGTCTTTTGGAAAATAAGCCTGTGAAGTAGTAACACCCCATTTAAAAGTACCTTCGTCTGGTTCTAATTCACCAGCAAGAATTTTGAAGAGAGTAGTTTTTGCAAGTTCGTTTCCACCTACAAAAGCAACTTTATCTTCACGATTAATAATAAAGGAAATATTATCCAGTACCTTTACACCGTCAATGGTTTTAGATAAGCCTTCTACCATTAATACATCATTTCCGATTTCTCGTTCCGGACGGAAATCAATGTAAGGATATTTACGGCTGGAAGGTTTGATTTCATCCAGTTCAATTTTTTCCAAAGCTTTCTTTCTAGAAGTAGCCTGTTTGGATTTTGAAGCATTTGCACTGAATCGGGAAATAAAGTCCTGTAATTCTTTGATTTTTTCTTCTTTCTTTTTGTTAGCTTCCTTCATCTGCTTAATTAAAAGCTGACTAGACTCATACCAGAAATCATAGTTTCCGGCATATAACTGAATTTTTGCATAATCAATATCTGCAATGTGAGTACAAACTTTATTTAAGAAATAACGGTCATGGGATACTACAATTACAGTATTTTCAAAATTAATTAAGAATTCTTCTAACCATTCAATGGCATTTAAGTCTAAATGGTTGGTAGGTTCGTCTAAAAGAAGAATATCAGGGTTTCCAAAAAGTGCCTGTGCAAGTAACACCTTTACTTTTTCACTACCTTTCAAATCACCCATAATAGAGTAGTGTAAGTCAGTTGGAATTCCAAGACCATTTAAAAGCATGGCAGCATCAGATTCTGCTTCCCATCCATTCATTTCAGCAAATTCACCTTCTAATTCACTGGCACGGATACCATCCTCATCAGAAAAATCTTCCTTGGCGTAAATTGCGTCTTTTTCCTTCATAATTTCGTAAAGGCGTTTATTTCCCATAATTACAGTATCTAAAACAGAAAATTCATCATATTTAAAGTGATCCTGCTGTAAGAAGGATAAACGTTGTCCAGGAGTGATGATAACTTCTCCGTTGGTAGGTTCTAACTGTCCGGATAAAATCTTAAGGAAAGTAGATTTTCCGGCACCATTAGCACCAATCAGACCATAACAGTTTCCTTCTGTAAATTTAATGTTTACATCTTCAAATAAGGCTTTTTTACCAACACGTAATGTTACATTGCTTGTACTAATCATTTTTAACTTACCTTTCTATTGCTTAAATTGTTTCTTTTTTCAAAAAATGTTAATTCATACTATTCCTATTTTACCGAAAATCCGTGTTTTTGCAAGTGTTTTTACAGAAATATTGTTTTAATTAGAAAAATCAGGTTAAGTGAAGTACTATCTCAAGGAAGAAGATGTAGTTGGAGAAAGAAACTTTAAGGAGTCTATTAGAGTCTGGAGTGCGTAATATCACTAGAAGGTAAACCAGAAACATCTATAGTTTCTGATTACATGGAGGACACTCTGAAAACAGGGCAATTTATATTTACAAATTAATATTTCACATGATATGATTAAGTCAGCAGTAATTACGATTATTGCTGACTTAACCTATATTTGGGGCAGTTAGGAATATTTTAATCATTTGGTTGTTATATTAATTTTATAAAGTTTTATACAGAACAAGAAAGAGGGAAAATGTATGAGCAAGGCATATGAAAAATTGAAATCCTGTTACGAAGAAATCAAAGAAAAAATTCCCTTTCAGCCAAAAGTAGCATTAATACTTGGTTCCGGACTTGGGGAGTTTGCAGAACAAGTTCAGGTGAAAGGTGAAATCAGCTATCATGAAATAAAGGGTTTTCCGGTGTCCACTGTAGCAGGACATAAGGGAAGATTTATTTTTGGTTACGTAGGGGAAGTTCCTGTAGTAATTATGCAGGGAAGGGTACATTATTATGAAGGATATTCTATGGAACAGGTGGTTATGCCTATACGCCTTATGAAACTAATGGGGGCAGAAATTCTCTTTCTTACCAATGCAGCAGGGGGCGTAAATTTTGAATTTCAGCCGGGAGATTTTATGATGATTACAGACCATATTACAGAGTTTGTACCATCACCATTAATAGGAGAAAATATAGAAGAACTAGGTCCTCGTTTTCCAGATATGAGCAATGTTTATGATAAAGAGTTGCAGGAGATTATGAAAGAAACAGCGCAGAAACTGAATATTCCATTAAAAGAAGGAATATATATTCAGTTTACAGGACCTGCTTATGAAACGCCCACAGAAATCAAAATGAGCCGGATATTGGGAGCAGATGCTGTAGGAATGAGTACTGCCTGTGAAGCTATGGTTGCAAAACATATGGGGATGAAAGTATGTGGAATTTCTTGTATATCTAATCTGGCAAGTGGTATGAGTGAAATACCACTTACTCATAAAGAGGTTCAAGAAACAGCAGATAAAGTAGCTCCATTGTTTCGGAAACTGGTATGGAATATCATTGAAAATTTCAAATAATATGTATATTAAAAGTAATGTGTATTTTAAGAGTAGTAGAAAGACTTTTACGCAGGTGGGATAAGAAGGTGACAGGTATTTATGAAAATAGGAGACAAAAACTTAATTAAACAGGCACTGGAAGCAAGGGAAAAATCATATTCTCCTTATTCCCATTTTCGAGTGGGGGCAGCAATTCTTACTGAAGATGGAAAGCTATATACTGGATGCAACATAGAAAATGCAGCATTCTCTCCAACTAACTGTGCAGAACGAACGGCAATATTTAAAGCAGTGAGTGACGGAAAGCAAAAATTTGTAAAAATAGCAATTGTAGGTGGAAAAGAGGGAGAAACTATAGATTACTGTCCGCCTTGCGGTGTATGTCGTCAAGTGCTGAGAGAATTTGTAAATCCACAACAATTTCAAGTGATTTTGGCAAAGTCAGAAACAGAATATAAAGTGTATACACTTTCTCAGTTACTACCAGAAGATTTTGGACCCAATAATATTTAAAATAATAGCAGGAAAGGGATTGCGAAATGTCTGGAATGTCTTTATAATTTAGTTGTGAAAGAAAATTTAGAAGAGATAAGGAAGTAAAAAAATGAAGATTAAAAGTGTAAAAGGAACAAATGATTATTTGCCGGAACAGGCCAGAATAAGAGATTATTTACAGAATAAAATTCTTGAAGTATATACAGAAAATGGATTTGAACATATTATTACACCAGCTATCGAAGATGCAGAAAATCTGGATAAAAGTGAAGGTGGTGAGAACTTAAACCTTATTTTTAAAATCCTAAAAAGAGGAGATAAGCTTACAAAGGCTATTGAAGATGGAAAGATGGATGAATTATCTGATATGGGATTGCGGTATGATTTGACACTTCCATTAAGTCGTTACTATGCTAATAATAAAAATGATTTAATTCCACCAGTAAAATGTATTCAGATTGACAGGGTGTATCGTGCAGAACGTCCACAGAAGGGGAGATTAAGAGAATTTATTCAGTGTGATATTGATATCTTAGGGACATCTTCCATTAATGCGGAAATTGAATTGATTTGTACTACAACAAAAGCATTACTTGCTATTGGTATGGATGAATTTACAGTAAAAGTAAACGACAGAAGAATTTTAAAAGACGTTTTATTATTTATGGGATTTGAAGAAAAAGATTTAGACAGTGTATGTATTATTTTTGACAAGATGGATAAGATTGGAGCAGAAGGTGTAGAAGCAGAATTACAGGAAAAAGGTTATGACGATTCTGTAATTAAAAAGTTTACAGATTTCTTAAAAGCAGGAGATTTTTCCCTGGAATATATTGAAGAATTGATCGGAGAAAATGAAGCTATTGAAAATGTAAAGAAAATTATAACAACAGCAGAAAAACTTTCTCAAGGAAAGTATAATTTGAAATATGATATTTCTTTGGTTCGTGGTCAGGGATATTATACAGGAACCGTATTGGAAGTAGAAAGTAATAAATTTAAAGGAGCCATTGCGGGAGGTGGAAGATACGATAATCTTATTGGTAAGTTCTTAAATGAGGATGTTCCGGCAGTAGGATTTTCCATAGGATTCGAAAGAATTTTTGCTATTTTAAGTGAGCAGGGCATAAAAGAAGAAGATACAAAAAAACGGGTTGCACTTATTTATAATCCGGAAGATATTGTAGCCGCTTATGAAAAGGCAGAGGAATTAAGAAAAGAATATATCATAGCTTTGTTTGAAAGACCTAAGAAGGTTGGAAAGCTTTTAAACAAACTGGAAGAAAAGGGGTATTATGGTTTCCTTCAGTTTGGACAGAGCGATGAAATTTCAGTAATGGGGAAATAAGTTATAGTATAAAAAGTAAACTGGAGTAAGGAATACAAGAGTTTACGTAAAGCAGCCTTGTATCTTTGTATGCAGGGCTGTTAAATTATAGGAGATGGTAAAATGAGAAAGACTGTTTTTGCAGCTATATACATAAGATCTTACGAAACGGGAATGAAAATATTTGAATTGTCCGGACGTAGTGGGATGAAGGAACTAAATAGCATTGTAAATCATTTGGAACTAGGAAAAGATGCTTTTACAAAAGAAAAAATCAGTCAGGAAATGATTGAACATTTATGTAAAACTTTAAATGATTTTAAAGGCTTTATGAAAGAATATGGAGTAGAAGAGTACAGGGTATGTGCTACTAGTGCTTTAAGAGAAGTACGGAATACTAGAATTGTACTAGACCAGATAAAAATGCGAACAGGTTTTGAAATAGAAATTCTCAGCAACTCAGAACAGAGGTTTATTGGGTATAAGTCAATTGCTTCTAAATGGGCAGAATTTGGTGAGGTAATTAAAAAAGGAACAGCTATTATCGACGTGGGCGGAGGAAGTATTCAAGTATCATTGTTTGATAAAGACAAGCTGATTACAACTCAGAATATTAAACTAGGTTCCTTGAGAATTCGGGAGACTCTTTCCGCTTTGGAAAACAGAACCACTCATTATGGTCAGTATGTAGAAGAGTTAATTAATACAGAGTTGAATCATTTTAAAAAGTTTTACCTAAAAGACAGAAATGTGAAGAACATTATCGTGACAGGTGAATTTGTAACAAATCTTGTAGCAAAAACCGGTGCAAAATCTATTAATGGTAAGGCTACTTATGAAGAATACATGAAAGTATATGAAAAAATTGCAAGCTTAAACCCGGAACAGGCAGCAAAAAAATTAGGTGTTCCTAACGAAATTGGGAAATTGATCTTACCTTTTGCCATTATTTACAAACGTTTTCTGGAGATTATGGAAGCTGAAGCTATTTGGGCACCTAATAGAGATTTGGGAGATGGAATTGCATATGATTATGCAGAGCATAAGCAGATAATTAAACCAGAACACAATTTTGAAGATGATATTATTGCCTCTGCTAAAAACGTATCCAAACGATATATGGCAGGGAAAAATCATATCAACACGATGGAAGATCTTGCAGGAAGATTATTTGATGCAACAAAAAAAGTGCATGGGTTAACCAAAAGGGACCGTCTGCTTCTTAGAATTGCGGTTATATTGTGTGATTGTGGAAAATATATTAGTATGTCAAGAAGTGCAGACTGTGCTTACAATATTATTATGGCAACAGAAATTATCGGGCTTTCTCATAAAGAAAGAGAAATAATAGCAAATATTGTGAAATTTTATACAGAAGACTTTCAATATTTTGAAAAACTATCCATTCATACTAGTCTGGAAGAAGGAGAATATCTGGTTATTGCTAAATTAACAGCAATGTTAAGATTGATTACAGCAATGGATTATAGTAATAAGCAAAAGTTTAAAGATGCTAAATTTGCAGTGAGAGAAAAAATATTAAACATCAATATTGAATCTAATGATGATATTGCATTGGAAAAGGGTATGATATTTGAAAAAGCAGAGTTTTTTGAAGAAGTATTAGGAATTCTTCCTGTTGTGAAGCAAAAGAAAAGTATATAGGGGGTAAAGTGATGGAACGAAAAGATTTTTCAAAACCAGAATATTACAAAAACAGAGAATTAAGCTGGTTATTGTTTAATACCAGAGTGTTAGAAGAAGCAAGAGATAAAGCAATTCCATTGTTTGAAAGAATAAAATTTTTAAGTATTACATCATCCAATTTAGATGAATTTTTCATGGTCAGAGTTGCTTCTCTAAAAGATATGGTAAATGCGGAGTATGAAAAAGCAGATATTGCAGGAATGACACCAATGGAACAGTTAGATGCAATCAATAAGGAAACCCATGAGTTTGTAAACATGCAGTATACTACGTATAATCGTTCTCTGTTACCAGCTTTGAAAGGGGAAAAACTCAATTTAATTCGTTCTCATGAGGAATTGACGGAAGAACAGAAAAATTTTGTGGATGTTTTTTTTATGGAAAATGTATATCCGGTGGTAACTCCCATGGCAGTGGACTCGTCCAGACCGTTTCCACTGATTCGAAATAAGTCATTAAACATAGGAGCATTGTTAACAAAAAAAGGGGAAGGAGAAGAACTGGAATTCGCCACAGTACAGGTTCCGGCAGTAATACCAAGAATTGTGCCTTTACCGGATGGAACAGAGGGAGAAAAGAATGTAATTCTATTAGAAGAAGTAATTGAACGTAATATTGATAAGCTTTTTCTAAGTTATAATGTAATATGTGCCCATCCATACCGAGTTATGCGTAATGCAGATCTTAGCATTGAAGAAGATGAGGCAGAAGATTTGTTAAAAGAAATTGAAAAACAGCTGAAAAAGCGCCAGTGGGGAGAAGCGATTCGTTTAGAGGTAGAAGAAACTATAGATAAAAGACTTTTAAAAATATTGAAAAAAGAATTATTAATAAAAGAAGAAGATATTTTTAAAATTGCTGGACCTTTAGACCTTACTTTCCTAATGAAGTTATATGGAATGGAAGGTTTTGACAGATTAAAATATCCGAAATATAAACCACAGCAAGTGCCGGAAATTCAGGAGGGGGAAAGTATTTTTAAACAGATTAGAGAAGGGGATATTTTATTACATCACCCATACCAGACTTTTGATCCGGTAGTGGATTTTATTAAACAAGCATCCAGAGATAAAGATGTACTGGCAATTAAGCAGACTCTTTATCGCGTGAGTGGAAATTCTCCAATTATCGCAGCACTGGCACAGGCAGCAGAAAATGGAAAACAGGTATCCGTTCTAGTAGAATTAAAGGCAAGATTTGATGAAGAGAATAATATTGTCTGGGCAAGAATGTTAGAAAAAGCAGGATGTCATGTTATTTATGGTTTGGTAGGTTTGAAAACTCACAGTAAAATTACACTGGTAGTTCGAAAAGAAGAAGATGGTATCCGAAGATATGTACATCTTGGAACAGGAAATTATAATGACGCAACGGCGAAATTGTATACAGATTTAGGCCTTCTTACCTGCTCAGAACGAATAGGAGCCGATGCAACTGCTGTATTTAATATGCTTTCTGGATATTCAGAACCTAAATCCTGGAATGCTCTTTCCTTGGCACCTATCTGGCTTAGAGATAAGTTTGTAAGTCTGATAAAAAGAGAAAGAGATAATGCACTTCAAGGAAAAAAAGCTCATATTATTGCAAAGATGAATTCTTTATGTGATAAAGGAATTATTGAAACCTTGTATGAAGCAGCGGCAGCGGGAGTGAAAATTGAACTGATTATACGAGGAATCTGCTGTCTGAAAGTAGGAATCCCAGGAGTCAGTGAAAATATAACCGTAAGGTCTATTGTGGGAAATTTTCTGGAGCATAGTAGAATTTACTACTTTTATGATAATGGAAATGAAGAAATTTATATGTCAAGTGCAGACTGGATGTCTAGAAATCTTGACCGAAGAGTGGAAATTTTGTTTCCGATAGAAGATGAAAAATTAAAGAAACAGGTAATGCACATTTTGGAAGTTCAACTGTCAGATACAGTGAAAGCTCGTTTATTAATGGAAGATGGAACTTATGAACGGGTAGACAAGAGAGGTAAAGCACTGCTGAATTCTCAAGAATATTTCTGCCAGGAGGCAGTAAAAGCGAAAAAGGAACAGGAAAGAAAAGAAACAGAACGAATTTTTATACCAGAAGAATCCATAGAGGAAAAGGAAACAGAAGATGATGAAAGCATGCATATTTGATTTAGATGGCACATTAACAGATTCCGTAAAGTCACTGGCTTATTCTGCAAATCTGACGTTAAAAGATTTGGGGTATGAACCACAGCCGGAGGATTGTTTTAAACTTTTTGCGGGAGATGGAAGAAAAGTACTGTTGGAAAGAGCATTAAAAGCGGCAGGGGATGAACAGCTGGTTCATATAGAAGAAGCCATAACACTTTATGATGGATATTTTAGAAAAAATAGTATGTACCAAGTTAAACCTTATAGTGGGATTTTAGAAACGATACAAGAATTAAAACAAAAGGGAATACATCTGTCTGTACTGTCAAATAAACCCCATGAAGAGGCAGTAAAAGTAGTTGAAACAGTATTTGGAAAGGAAATGTTTGAGATTATTAGAGGGCAACAGGAAGGTATAGAACGAAAACCAAGTCCTGTGGGGGCTTTGATGATAGCAGAACAACTGAATGTGAAACCGGAAGAATGTCTTTATATTGGAGATACCAATACAGATATGCAGACGGGGAATTCAGCAGGGATGAATACAGTTGGAGTTACATGGGGATTCCGGGAACGGAAGGAACTGGAGGAAAACCATGCAAAATATATTATTGATCTTCCTCAAGAACTTGTTGCACTAAGTGAAAATAAGTAGTATTTTAGAGGTGACAGTGATTTGTGTTAGAAGGGAGAAAATAAATGACACAGGAACAGTTAAGGGATTTTAATGAATATATGAATGAATTGCTGGCGGATAGAAAGATTCAAAGAATGTCACAATTTATACAGCATGGAGATACAACCTGCTTAATGCATTGTAAAACAGTAGCTTATTATAGTGTGGTATTTGTAAATAAGTTTCATATCAAAGTAGATATGAAAAGTTTGATTCGGGGAGCTTTGTTGCATGATTATTTTTTGTATGACTGGCATGAACAGAAGCTTGGAAATTTACATGGATTTTATCATCCAGGAATCGCATTAAGAAATGCCATGAGGGATTATGAACTTACAAAAAGAGAAATGGATATTATAAAGAAACATATGTTTCCCCTTACCCTTTATTTACCAATGTACAAGGAAACATGGGTTGTTTGTTTGATGGATAAATATTGTACATTAAGAGAATTCTTTGGGAATTTGTTTAAGAAAAAAACATGTAATGCATAAAAAGGTGCTGCACTTATCTTGTTCTCTGGAACAGGTAATTGCAGCACTCTTTTTATGTGTTTTATAAATTTTTGTATGCAGTAGAAAGCATTAATTTAATTCTGTTTAACTGGTTTACTTCGCTGGCACCCGGGTCGTAGTCAATAGCAACTACATTTGAATGAGGGTAGCGGCGTCTTAATTCTTTGATTACACCTTTTCCTACAATGTGATTTGGAAGACAGGCAAATGGCTGAGTACACACAATGTTTGCAGCACCGGAATGAATTAATTCCAGCATTTCTCCAGTAAGAAACCATCCTTCACCGGTCTGATTTCCACAGGACACAATTTCAGAAGCCATTTTTGCTAAATCCTCAATATGAGCAGGAGCATCAAAATGAACACTCTTTTCAAATTCTTTTCTTGCAGCAGAACGGAACCATTCTAAGGCTTTAATTCCTAAGTTTGCTTTGGTAGCAGAAGATTTCTTCATTCCCAGTTTTTCATATTTAAAGTTGGAGTTATAGAAGCAATATAAGAAGAAGTCAAGTAAATCAGGCACTACAGCTTCCGCACCCTCTGCTTCCAATAAATCTACCAGATAATTGTTTGCAGCAGGCATAAATTTAACAAGAATTTCTCCAACCACACCAACTCTAGGTTTTTTAATATCCTTTCTTGGAAGAGCATCAAAGTCTCTGATAATATCACGGCATATTTTTTTGTAGCCAGAGAAAGAAGGATAATTTTTACCAGTTACAAAATCAATACAGCGTTGTTCCCATTTTTTGTGAAGTTCATTAGCAGAACCTTCCACCTGCTCATAAGGACGGGTAGCATATAAACAACGCATTAAAACATCACCAAATTCAATGGCGTACATTCCCTTAACAGCAAGTTTTGCTGTAATCTTAAATCCAGGGTTCTTTTCAAAACCACTTAAATTTAAGGAAAGTACAGGAATATCAGGATATCCGGCTTTTCTTAAAGCACGTCGTATGAAACCTATGTAATTGGTAGCTCGACATCCGCCACCAGTCTGGGTAATAATTACCGCTGTTTTATTTAAGTCGTATTTTCCGGATAAAATCGCTTCCATAATCTGACCAACTACCATTAAAGAAGGGTAGCAGGCATCATTATTTACATATTTTAATCCCACATCTACCGCCTGTTTTCCATCATTATTTAAAAGTTCAATATTATAACCACAAGTACGGAATGCTGGTTCTATAATGGAAAAATGAATTGGTGACATCTGAGGACAAAGAATGGTATAATTCTTGCGCATTTCCTCTGTAAATATCACTCGTTCATAGTTTGCAGGTACAATGGTTCTTTCTACGTTTCGCTGTTTTCTTACACGAATGGCAGAAAGGAGAGAACGAATGCGGATTCTGGCAGCTCCTAAAGAGTTTACTTCATCGATTTTTAAACAGGTATAAATCTTACCAGAATCATTTAAAATATCACTTACCTGGTCAGTAGTAACCGCATCCAGACCACAACCAAAGGAGTTTAATTGGATTAAATCCAAATTATCCTGCTTTTTCACAAAATTGGCTGCAGCATAAAGTCTGGAATGGTACATCCACTGGTCCATTACTAACAATGGGCGTTCCACGTTAGATAAATGGGATACAGAATCTTCTGTAAATACAGCAATACCATAAGAAGTAATCAGTTCCGGAATACCATGGTTGATTTCAGGATCAATATGATAAGGACGTCCTGCAAGAACAATACCATGTTTTCCGGTTTCTTTTAAATACTGTAAAGTTTCTTCCCCTTTTTCCTGCACTTTTTTATGTACATCTTCCATTGCTTTCCATCCAAGTTCACAGGCAGCTGTAATTTCAGCAGCAGAAATTTGGAATTGAGCATTAAATTCTTCCACTAAACGTTTGGTTAACACTTCTAAATTAGTAAATGGAAGGAATGGATTCATAAATAAAATATCCGGGTTCTTTAATTCATCAATATTATTCTTAATGTTTTCAGCATAAGAAGTTACAATCGGACAGTTGTAATGGTTATTGGCATCTTCAAATTCCACACGTTCATAAGGAATACATGGATAGAAGATAAAATCAATTCCTTTGTTTAACAGCCACATTACATGGCCATGAGCCAGTTTGGCAGGATAACATTCCGATTCGCTTGGAATAGACTCAATTCCCAGTTCATATATTTTTCGGTTAGATTCTGGAGAAAGTACCACTCTGAAGTTTAAGGATTTGAAAAATTCAGCCCAAAATGGGTAGTTTTCATACATATTTAATACTCTTGGAATACCAACAGTACCACGAACTGCCTCGGTTTCAGAAAGAGGTTCTCTATCAAATAACAGCTTTGTTTTATAGTCAAACAAATTTGGAATATTATCTTTATTTTTCTGGCCACCAATACCACGTTCACAACGGTTTCCGGTAATGAACTGTCTTCCACCGCTGAAACGATTAATTGTTAAAAGGCAGTTATTGGTACAACCTTTACAACGGGACATACTTGTACTAAATTCTAGTGAATTAATTTTATCAATAGAAAGCATAGTAGTAGTCTGGCTTTCAGCGTAACGTTCTCTTGCAATTAAGGCAGCACCAAAAGCACCCATAATTCCGGCTATATCCGGTCTTACGGCTTCGCATTCAGCGATTTTTTCAAAACTTCTAAGAACTGCATCATTATAAAAAGTACCACCTTGTACTACAATATGAGTACCAAGTTCTGCTGCAGAACTTACTTTGATAACTTTGTAAAGAGCATTTTTGATAACCGAATATGCAAGTCCGGCAGAAATATCAGAAACTTCCGCCCCCTCCTTTTGAGCCTGTTTTACTTTGGAATTCATAAATACAGTACAACGAGTTCCAAGGTCAATTGGATTTTTGGCAAATAAAGCGGCCTGGGCAAAATCCTGTACACTGTAATTTAGGGATTTGGCAAAGGTTTCAATAAAAGAACCACAACCAGAAGAACATGCTTCATTTAGCTGTACGCTGTCTACGGTTTGATTTTTTATTTTAATACACTTCATATCCTGTCCACCAATGTCTAAGATACAGTCTACCTTTGGATCGAAGAAAGCTGCGGCGTAGTAATGTGCTACGGTTTCAACTTCTCCTTCTTCCAACATTAAAGCATTTTTGATTAAAGCTTCCCCATATCCGGTAGAGCAGGAATGTACAATTTTGGCATCCTTTGGTAGTTTGGAATAAATGTCTTTAATGGCACGAATAGTAGTGGCAAGAGGACTTCCGTTGTTATTGCTGTAGAAGGAGTATAATAAATCTCCATTTTCGGCCACTAAAGCGGCTTTTGTAGTAGTAGAACCTGCATCAATTCCCAAATAACAGTTTCCTTTGTAAGAAGGTAAGTCACCAGTAGTTACAGAATGGCTTTCATGGCGGGTCTGAAATTTTTTATATTCTTCTTCATTTTGGAATAAAGGCTCTAAACGTTCTACTTCAAATTCCATTTTAATATCACCGGACAACTTTTCTTCCAAAGAAGAAAGAGTGAAAGTAAGTTCTTTGTTAGCATTTAAAGCAGAGCCAGCTGCTGCAAACAGGTGAGAATTATCCGGAGTAATACTGTGCTCCTCATCCAGTTTTAAAGTCCGTATGAAAGCGGCCTTTAATTCAGATAAAAAGTGAAGAGGACCACCTAAAAATGCTACATGTCCACGAATTGGTTTTCCACATGCAAGTCCACTAATCGTCTGATTTACTACTGCTTGAAAAATAGAGGCGGATAAGTCTTCTTTTGTTGCTCCTTCATTAATCAAAGGTTGAATATCTGTTTTGGCAAATACGCCACAGCGGGCTGCAATTGGATAGATTGCTTTATAATCTTTTGCATAAGTATTCAAACCGGTAGCATCTGTTTGAAGTAAAGATGCCATCTGGTCAATGAAAGAACCGGTACCACCGGCACAAATACCATTCATACGCTGTTCTACATTACCACCTTCAAAATAGATGATTTTTGCATCTTCTCCACCAAGTTCAATGGCAACATCTGTTTTTGGGGCAAATTCAGATAGAGCAGTAGAAACTGCAATTACCTCCTGGGTAAAAGGAATCCCCAAGTGATTTGCCAGTGTAAGACCACCGGAACCGGTAATCATGGCAGAAACGGTAATATCTCCCAGCTTTTTTAAAGCTTTTGCAACTAAAGCATATAAAGTTTCTTTTATATTTGCGAAATGACGTTCATAATCAGAAAAAACGATCTTATGTTCGTCATTCAAAACTGCAATTTTTACAGTAGTGGAACCAATATCGATTCCTAGGGTGTAAAATTTTGTATTATTCATAAAAAATACCGGCAGATAAACTGCCTACCTCCTGACTAAAAAACTCTAACTTACTTAATACCAAAGTATGTCTAGGTATTTTGATTTATTAATAATTAATGAAAAAATACATGAAATTTTGTGTGAAAATATGTTCGTCGCATTTTTTCAAAACACGTTACATTATACGACAAGAAAAATTAAAATACAACAAAAAAAACCACAAAAAAGAGGCTTTTAAAAAGGAATTATTTGGAATTTATGGAAAATTTATTTACATTTAAATAAATTTCGAAAATTACTTAATTTCTTTGGTTTACATTTAATAGGAATGATGTTAAACTGATAGAGCACGTTTTAATGAATAGATAGGAAGGAACAACGGATAATAAATTTATCAGGAGAGGAAGTGTAATTCCATGGAAGGTGGGCCTAGTAAGGCACGAGAGTGCCGAAAAAATGAAGTAAAATTGAAAAAGCAAAAGACGAAATTCAAGGCTTAACGTTTCCATGTTCAAATGCCTTGATTTGGCGTTTGAAAGGAGTTATATATATCATGCTGAAAATATTCAGAACCATGGAGGATGGAATCAAAGAGATAAGTGAAATTCAAGAAGGCTGCTGGGTAGCGTTATCAGATCCTACAGCATCTGAGGTTTTAAAGATTTCTAGCGAATATGGAATAGATATGGATCACTTGCGGGCACCTTTAGATGAAGAAGAACGTTCCCGTATTGAAGTAGAAGATGATTATACACTGATTCTTGTAGATATCCCTGTAATTGAAGAACGAAATGATAAGGAATGGTATGGAACCATCCCAATGGGTATTATTTTAACGGATACTGTAATTTTTACTGTGTGTTTGGAAGAAACCCCGATTTTAGGGGCCTTTATGGATGGCAGGGTGAGAAATTTCTTTACCTATAAGAAAACCAGATTTATTTTGCAGATACTATACAAAAATGCAACCTTATTTCTCCATTATCTGCGTATTATAGATAAGAAGAGCGAAGTAATAGAAAAGAATTTGTATGAGTCACAAAAGAACTACGAATTAATTGAACTTTTAGAATTGGAAAAGAGTTTGGTGTATTTTACTACATCCCTTCGTTCTAACGAAGTAGTACTGGAAAGATTAATGAAAAGTGAAAGTATAAAGAAGTATCCAGAAGATACCGATTTGTTGGAAGATGTTATTATTGAAAATAAGCAGGCTATTGAAATGGCAAACATATACAGTGGGATTTTAAATGGAATGGTAGATGCCTTTGCTTCAGTGATTTCTAATAATCTTAATATATCCATGAAGTTTCTGGCTACAGTTACTATTGTGATGTCAATACCAACCATGATATTCAGTGCTTATGGTATGAATGTATCAGGAGCGGGGATGCCCTTTGCCAATAGTCCTTTTGGATTTGCAATAGTAATTGGTATATCCATAGTTTGCAGTGTAATAGTGGCAATTATTTTTTCGAAGAAAAATTTGTTTTAAGAGAAAGGTGAAGTAAATGAACTGGTTAAATAAATTAGAAAAAAAATTTGGGAGATTTGCAATTACGAATCTTTCTATATGGTTAATAGGCTGCTATGTGATAGGATATATGATTACTTTTATATCCCCAACTTTGCTGAATTTCCTTGCTTTGGAACCGGAGAAAATTTTACAGGGACAAATATGGAGACTAGTTACGTGGGTGTTAGTTCCACCTTCTGGTTTTGGAATTTTTACTTTTGTTATGTTGTTCTTATATTATTCTTTAGGAACCACTTTGGAAAAAACGTGGGGAACTTTCAAGTATAATGTTTATATTTTTTCGGGAATTTTGTTTACTATATTAGGTGCTTTTATATTGTATATAGCAGGTTTGATTTCTGGAAGTCCAATAAACGGAATTGGAGCAGGATTTAGCACATACTATATTAACCTGTCCATCTTTCTTGCATTTGCTGCATGTTATCCGGATATGAAGGTGATGATCTACTTTATTATTCCTATAAAAATTAAGTGGATGGCATACTTTGATGTGGCATATTTGATTTTAATTTGCTTAGTTTCAGGTTGGCCGGTCAGAGTAGTGGTAATTGCTTCTATACTGAATTTTATTGTTTTTTTCTTTGCTACAAGAAATTATCATAGAATTTCGCCATCAGAAATTAGAAGAAAACGTACTTATCGAAGAAAAGTAGAGCGCTCTAATGGAATTACAAAACATAAATGTGCTATTTGTGGCAGAACAGAGCAGGATGGAGCACATCTGGAATTTCGTTTTTGTTCTAAATGTGTAGGAAATTATGAATATTGTCAGGATCATCTTTTTACACATGAACATAAAAAGTAATGAATAGTTGGAGGAATATATGGAACAGGAAAGCTTTGCAAAAGCAATAGGTAATTTAAAAGAAATTGCCAAAGCATACGAAAATATATTGGCAGTTTCTGACATTAAAGAAGAGTTAAAAGAATTAAATTTGACAGAGGAACAGTTAAAGGCAGTATATGAGTACCTGCTGGAAAATAATATTCAGATTCCAGATTATAATGGTGAAAAAGAAAATAAAGAAGATATAGTAGAGAATGAAGAAGATTCCAAATTCTTTCAAATGTATATGGATGAAATTAAAGAGTTAAAAGAGATTCCTAAGGAACAGTTAGAAGAGATTTTCTGGAAAGCAGTGGAAGGTGACGGAAATGCCAGAGAGCAGCTGGTTTCCGGATATCTGAACCAAATTGTAGACTTTGCAAAAATTTATCGGAATCAGGGGGTCTTGCTAGAAGATTTGGTTCAGGAAGGAAACATCGGGTTACTGAATGGCATATTTGCTGCAGCAGAACAGCCTGAGATTGAAAATATAGAAAACTATCTGGCGGAGCAGATTTGTGAAAGCATGGAAAATGCCATATATGAAACAGAAACAGAAAGTAAGGCAGAAGATTATCTTGTGAAACAGATGGCAGAAGTAGATAAATGTATTAATGAGTTTGAACAGGAAAATCATAGAAAGCCTTTTGCAGAAGAATTGGCAGATATTATGAGAAAAGACATAGAAGAAGTAAAAGATATTATGAAATACTTAAAATAAATGTTAGAAAAATGTAAATTTTATCTAAGGAATAGAGAGAAAATGCCGATACATCTAATTGGTGTAAGTTGTTTTGAAGCTATACGAATATAAATAGATGAAAGATATAGGAGGATACCACATGCAGGAATATAATGGACAGGATGTTAGAAATATAATGGAAGATATCGTTTATGAAAAATTGGATTCTATTATTGATTCATTAGGATGTTGTACATGTGATAAATGTAAAGCAGATATTGCAGCTTATGTTTTGAATCATGTAACACCTAGATATGTAGCATCTGAAAAAGGAGAGCTTTTTTCAAAAGTTCAGGAATTAAATCAGAATAGTAATACAGAGATTTTAAGAAAAATAGTTAGTGCTTCCGAAATTATCAAAGAAAGACCACGTCATGACCAATAAGAAATATATAAAAAAAACAGGTAAGAATTTTCAAAAGATAATTATATGTGCAGTGGCAATGTTTATGTTAACAGGATGTGCAGAAGAAGATGCCATAAGCAATATTAGTGTCAATGAAGTGGAAGCGGAAATAGAAGACACTGATACTAGCATAGAAGAAAATGATATTGAAGATACAGATGATGTAGAACTCATTGTGGAGGAAAAGCCACCAATCAATGAGGAAGAAGCAGAAGGATCAGTTTCACCGACACTAGAAGCAGAAGGAGAAAGTGCAATTACTCCCACAGCAGAAGTGCTACAAGAGCAGGAAGCAGATAGGAGTCCGTTGGCAAAAACATTGGAGAAAATACCAACAGATACTGATATTCAGGCAATGTCTTCTGAAGCTAGTGGGTGGGGACAGGGTACTCAGACGGATGATTTAAACAGACCGTCTGGTTGTCTGCAGTTTCAGGAAAATTATGGTTCTCATGCAGTAAGATATATTATGGATGATAGTGAAGAAAAGTATATTTATCTTACTTTTGACGAGGGTTATGAAAATGGCTATACTCCAGAAATTTTAGATGTTTTAAAAGAAAAAAAAGTGAAGGCAGTATTTTTTATTACTATGGATTATGCCAAGAAAGAGCCAGAACTTGTGCAAAGAATGATAGAAGAAGGTCATGTTGTGGGAAATCACAGTGTAACTCACCCATCAGCAGGAATCCCGTCTTTATCATTAGAGCAACAGGAGAATGAGGTAATGGAACTTCATAATTATGTAAAAGAGAATTTTGATTATGAAATGTATTTGTTCCGTTTTCCAGCAGGGATTTTTTCAGAGCAGTCTTTAGGGATTTTGGATAAGTGTGGATATACAGGTGTGTTTTGGAGTTTTGCTTATCATGACTGGGATCCGGACAACCAGATGTCCTATGATGAGGCTTTAAAGAAAACAACAGATTGTATTCACCCGGGAGCGGTGTATCTTTTACATGCAGTTTCTTCTACTAATACTGCAATTCTTGGTGAGTTTATAGATACAGCAATTGCTCAGGGATATACATTTAAATAACTAAAAAAGACAGGTCATAAAAGGAAAATGAGTTCTTTTTGTGACCTTTTGTATATTTTCCTAAAGTTTTGAAATACTATGAACTATTAGTATGAAAAAGGAAAGAAGGAAAAAAAGCAATGGAAGAGTATTTGGCAATTGAACGAGTTCACGCAAGAGAAATTATGGATTCTAGAGGAAATCCTACAGTAGAAGTGGAAGTGACTACCAGAGGGGGAGGAATAGGAAGAGCAGCAGTTCCTTCCGGAGCATCCACAGGAAAATTTGAGGCAGTAGAATTAAGAGATGGAGAAGTAAGATACCAGGGACTTGGTGTTTTGAATGCAGTAAAAAACGTAAATGATAAAATTGCGGAAAAATTAGAAGGAATCAGCGCAAGAAAGCAGTCTCTTATTGATAAAATATTAGTAGAAATGGATGGGACAGATAATAAAGGAAACTTGGGAGCAAATGCTACTTTGGGAGTTTCCATGGCTGTAGCAAGGGCAGCGGCAGATACCTTGGCATTACCATTGTATCAATATCTTGGTGGGGTACATGCTGAAAAAATGCCTGTGCCAATGATGAATATTTTAAATGGTGGAGTACATGCCCAGAATACAGTAGATTTTCAGGAATTTATGATTATGCCGGTATCGGCGGTCTCTTTTTGTGAAGGATTAAGGATTTGTGCAGAAATTTATCACAATCTGAAAAAAATATGTAAAGACAGAGGCTTATCTACAGGAATTGGGGACGAAGGAGGATTTGCTCCGGATTTGCCTGATGCAGATGCAGTACTTTCTCTCATTGTAGATGCAATAAAAGCGGCAGGATATGAACCGGGAAAAGATATTAAAATTGCGTTAGATGCAGCGTCCAGTGAACTTTATGTAGAAGAAGATAAAATGTATCATTTTCCGGGAGAAACTAAGTTGAAAAATGAAAAAATGATCTTTGACAGTCATGGAAGTGTACCAGAAGGAGCCTATGAAGCAGGAATAGAAGCACTGGGAGAAGAAAAAAGACAACAGGAAAAAATGATTCGGGAAATGGAATCCTATGCAGAAATATCACAGGAAAAACAGGACACAGGTAAAGAAGTAGTAAGAAATACAGAGGAAATGATAGCATATTATGAAAGATTAATTGAAAAATACCCGATTGCGTCTATTGAAGATGGGTTAGCAGAAGATGACTGGGAAGGTTGGCAGATTATGACAAAACGAATTGGAGAGAAAGTACAGTTGGTGGGAGATGATTTATTTGTAACAAATCCCAAAAGATTAAATGCAGGAATAAAATTAAATGCAGCCAATGCAATTCTTGTAAAGGTAAATCAGATCGGAACTGTTAGCGAAGCCATGGAGGCAATAGAAATAGCACAAAAAGCAGGATATAATACAGTAATTAGTCATCGTAGCGGTGAAACAGAAGATACTTTTATTGCAGATTTGGCAGTGGCAGTAAATGCGGGACAAATCAAAACAGGAGCACCATGCAGAAGTGACAGAGTTGCGAAGTATAATCAGCTTTTAAGAATAGAGGAAGCGTTAGGGGCAGAAGCTTCTTATGTGTCTCCGGTTTAAAATATTATTTCTTGCAAAGGAAACGCGCAAATAGTAAAATATAGATGTTTGCTATTTTTAAAATTAGCAAACATCTATTATATATTGTTAGTTTAAGATGAAAAGGGGAAGAAAAGTTTATGATTAAAGCGATAATAGGATTTGTAAAATACAATAAGGAAAAAGGAATGACAATAAAATCATATATCTATGCTGCGTTTTTTCGTATGTGTATCCTTGCACTAAAAAAGCAAAAGCTGGAAAAAATGTTAGGGGAACGGGGACAGGAATCCTCATTTGAAGAAACAGAAGAAAATTATAAAATAGCAAAAATTGTGGCAAGACATGTAAATCGAGTTGCAAACCATACTCCATGGGAGAGTAAGTGTTTGGTAAGAGCCATGACAGCTCAAAAATTATTGAAAGAAAAGAAGATACATACAACACTTTATCTTGGAGTGGGAAAAAATGAAGAAGGTGGTATGCGGGCTCATGCGTGGCTTAGATGTGGTAGTTATTTTGTAACTGGTGGAGGAGAATCTGGTTGTGCTACAGTAGCAAAATTTAGAAAATAGTCTTTTGTGGTACTAAAGACTTATGGAAAGCATAAAAAAATTAGGATATAATACATTTAACTTAATAAGTACAGTACGACAATAGCAAACTTGTGGAAACGCAAGGACGCAAAGCCAAGGGCCTTAGACAATGAAAATGTTATGGTAGCCGGTTGCCGAAAATGTAAAAAGAAAGAATTACATTTTTTTGCTAATGTTAGTAGTGAAAAAATGTAATTCTTTTTTTGTGTGACGGGAAAAGTACTGTTGTTTATACTTGATAGTTTTGTTAAAAAGTTATAGGTGAAAACAGACAGGAGGATTCACATGAAAATCAAAAAATATGGTCTTTTAAAAAAAGCAGTGAGTTTAACAATGGCAGTAATATTAACAGTAGGAGTAATTCCCGGAAAAAAAGTGAGTGCAGCAACAAATACAGAAGGATTTCGACTAGAAATAATTAAGATGCTGGAAACAGGAGATATGTCAGTACATAATATAAGACAATACAACATGAGATATTCAGAATACAATAAAATTTGTGAAAGTGTTTTGGAAAACGAAGCTAAGATAGCTGCCCAGTGTTATGGATATGTGTGTTTCACATCTTCGAAAGATGGAAACTATATGAAAGAGTGCTGGATAGATGCAACAGCTACTGGGGCTGCAGAGCGGTATCAGAAAACTTTAAGAGCAATAGAAGAAGTGCGTTCTCGTTTGACAGGAATGAGTGACTTGGAAAAAGTTTTATATGTACATGATTACATAGTGAAAAACACTTCTTATCAAATTGATAATGGAAAGGTAGCACATTTTGCAGGTGGTGTTTTAGGTGATAGAATCGGTGTATGTGATGGATATGCTAAAGCATTAAATCTAATATTGGAATTAGAGGGAATTGAATGTAAAAAAATTTCAAATGATATCTATTCTCATGCATGGAGTGCAGTAAAAATAGATGGAGAATGGTATAATATCGATCCTACATGGGATGATACCAGAAGTGCAGTAGCGGGAGAAGTTTCTCATAATTTCTTGCTGAGAAATGATGATGAATTTAAAAATGCAACTATAAATAAACATAGTAATTGGACAGGAAATGTTTCAACCTCAGAAAAGTACAAGAACTGGTATGTGCATGATATTGTAGGGGACATGTATTATTGGGATGGTGAATGGTACTATGAAAAAGATGGTGCTATTGTGAAAAATGGTATTGAGGGAACAGAAGAAACTGCAAGTATTGTGATAAACAGTGAATTGGCTGAAATAGAAAGTTTAGAAGTTGGTGTGTTATGCTATAGTGATAAGGGTGAAACATATACTATGGATTTAACAAAAGAATTAGTAGCGGCACCAACAGAAGTACCAACAGCGACACCAACAGAAGTACCAACAGAGGTACCAACAGCGACACCAACGGAAGTACCAACAGCAACACCAACAGAAGTACCAACAGCGACACCAACGGAAGTACCAACAGCAACACCAACGGAAGTACCAACAGCGACACCAACAGAGGTACCAACAGCGACACCAACAGCGACACCAACAGAGGTACCAACAGCGACACCAACGGAAGTACCAACAGCGACACCAACAGAGGTACCAACAGCAACACCAACAGAAGTACCAACAACAACACCAACAGAGGTACCAACAGCGACACCAACGGAAGTACCAACAG
>JAFQCM010000122.1 GCA_017399445.1 Lachnospiraceae bacterium
GTCTGTCCAGCCATTTGCATAAGAAGTAGCTAACTACTTTTGCTCCGACAGATGTCAGAAATGAGGCTATGTAAGACATAAGACACCTCCTTTCTGTTACCAGTATAGGAGTGGCAGCAGAATTATTATATCATAAAAGTAAAAGTTGTACAATTTGGAAAAATAATTTTTGAAAGAATAACTGAAAAAAAGAAACAATAACAAAAAAAGATGTACAACGAAAAAACTATTGAAGAAATATTGGTGGTATGTTATAATAGCTTCAGCTAGAAATGAGGCTGTGTGACGTAAGACACACGAAAAGGTCAGGGAGTACCGTTCCCTGACCTTTTCTATACCGTTTGATGAGGTGGTTTAATCCTCTGCATGCTGATGCCGCTCAAGACGTCTGTCCAGCCATTTGCATAAGAAGTAGCTAACTACTTTTGCTCCGACAGATGTCAGAAATGAGGCTATGTAAGACATAAGACACCTCCTTTCTGTTACCAGTATAGGAGTGGCAGCAAAATTATTATAACATAAAATAAAAAGTTGTACAACATAATAAATAATGATTGTGAATAATCATACAAAATATAAAAAAGAATGAAATATACATACATGTACAACTTGGAGGCGCGTTATGGAAAAAGTATATGGAAGTAGTTTTAGAGCAAATTTAAAAGAATATATGAACAAAGCAGAAAAAGAACCCTTACTAATTGAACGCAGAGATGCAGAAAATCTGGTCCTTTTATCAGAAAATGAATATGAACGTTTAGTAAATTGGATGAATAATAATCAAATGCTTAGTTTAGAAATTGAGCAGAAAGTGGATGCAGTATTAAGCAGACGGTTAATGGACTATGAAAAATTGTTAAGAGAAAAAGAAAAGTAAAAGAATGAAATTTATCAATAAGGGTACTTGAAAAATAGTATATATCGTTATATAATTAACAATAACTTCAGGGCAGGGTGTAAGTCCCTACCGGCGGTAAAGCCCGCGAGCAGTAATGTGCAGATTTGGTGTGATTCCAAAGCCGACAGTTAAAGTCTGGATGAAAGAAGGAAACAAATAACAGATTGCTTATGACCATTTGCTTGTGATTTTTGTTTGAAATTAGTTACAAAGAAACCGGAATGACAAGTAAAATGTAAAAATAAGGAAAGTGAGAAATGAAATAATCCGGCTCTGAGTGTAATGCTTAGAGTCTTTTTTATATAAAAAAGTCTTAAAAAGATGTACAAGTAATAAATTCATTTTTTGCCAAAAATGAAAAAAAGAAGGAGTAAAATATGTCTGATAATGCAGGTAGCAAAGAATTTTACATGAGAAGAGCGTTAGAGCTGGCAAAACAGGGAATGGGATATACTTCTCCAAATCCTATGGTTGGCTGTGTCATTGTAAAGGATGGAAAAATTGTAGCAGAAGGTTATCATGAAAGATGCGGTGAATACCATGCAGAACGAAATGCACTTTTGCGCTGTAAAGAAGATGTTACCGGAGCAGAAGCTTATGTAACTCTGGAACCTTGTTGTCATTATGGAAAAACGCCTCCTTGTACAGAAATTATTATAGAAAGAGGAATTAAAAAAGTCTATATAGGTAGCATGGACTCCAATCCATTAGTAGGCGGCAAAGGTGTGAAGATTTTACAAGAAGCAGGCATAGAAGTGGAATGTGGAATTTTAAAAGAGGAATGTGATAAGTTAAATGAAGTATTTTTTCATTACATTGAAAAGAAAACTCCTTTTGTGGTAATGAAGTATGCTATGACATTAGATGGGAAAATTGCAGCATATACAGGAGATTCTAAATGGGTTACTGGTCAAGCTGCAAGAAATCATGTGCAGATGCTGAGAAAAAAATACAGTGGAATCCTGGTAGGAATAGGAACTGTAAAAGAAGACAATCCTATGTTAAACTGTAGAATAGAAGAGGGTGTAAATCCTACACGAATTATTTGTGATTCTCATCTTGCTATTGCAGATAACATAGAGTGTAATATTGTTAAAACTGCTAAGGATATCAAGACAATTGTTGCTTATGCACAAGCAGAAGAAGAAAAGAAAAAAGTATTGGAACATGCCGGGATTATTTTGGTTCAGGCAGGGAACAAGGAAAAAATCGATTTAAAACTTTTATTAAATAAGCTGGGAGCAATGGGAATTGACAGCATTTTAGTAGAAGGCGGCGGAAAAATCCATGGCTCTTTTTTAGAAGAAGACCTGGTAAATAAAGTGTATGCCTATATTGCACCGAAGCTGGTAGGTGGAGAGAATGCCAAAACACCAGTAGGTGGTAAGGGATTTGAAAAGATGAGCGATGCCAGAATGTTGAAAGATATTCAGGTAGAACAACTTGGAGATGATATTCTGGTGAGTGGGTACTTGTAAAAAAATCGGGTACTACATGAAATTCGTAACATAAAAAAATAAAACGAATGAAAAGGAAGTGAAATCGTGTTTACTGGAATTATAGAAGAAGTTGGAAAAATTAAATCAATTTCCATGGGAAGCAGTTCTGCGGTACTGACTATTGGTGCTTCTAAAGTTTTGGAACATACTAAACTAGGTGACAGTATTGCGGTAAATGGTGTGTGCCTTACCGTTACCAAGCTGGGTACTGATTATTTTACTGCAGATGTAATGGCAGAAACCATAAGAAGAAGTTCTCTTGGGACTTTATCAAATGGAAGTCCTGTAAATCTGGAACGTGCCATGGCAGCGGATGGAAGGTTTGGCGGACATATCGTATCTGGTCATGTGGATTCCATGGGAACGATACAGGCTATTTTGCCGGAAGATAACGCTATCTGGTATACCATAAATGCAGATGCGAAAACATTACACTATATTGTAGAAAAAGGTTCCATTACCATAGATGGAATCAGTCTTACAGTAGCTTATGTGGATGATAGTTGCTTTAAAGTATCTATTATACCTCATACAAGGCAGGAAACAAACCTTTCTTCTAAAGGAATAGGAGACAAGGTAAATCTAGAATGTGATGTCATTGGAAAGTATGTAGAAAAATTGCTGACTTCGGTAGAAGTGAAAGAAGAAAAGAAGAGTAATATTACAGAAGAATTTTTAAGAAAATATGGATTTTAATTAAGATATAGAATTAAGACAGAAATAAGGAGGAACTTTTGATGAGTGAATTTGCAACCATTGAACAGGCATTAGAAGATTTGAAAAATGGAAAAATCATTGTTGTAACAGATGACCCGGACAGAGAAAATGAAGGTGACTTAATTTGTGCTGCCAAGTTTGCTACTCAGGAAAATGTTAATTTTATGGCAAGCTATGCAAAGGGATTAATCTGTATGCCAATGACAAAGGAACTTTGTGAAAAATTAGAATTAAATCAGATGGTAGAGAAGAATACAGATAATCATGAAACTGCATTTACCGTTTCTATTGACCATGTAGATACTACAACAGGAATTTCAGCATATGAACGTTCTGTCACTGCCATGAAGGTAGAAGAACCAGATGCAAAACCGGAAGATTTCAGAAGACCGGGACATATGTTTCCACTGCAGGCAAGAGAAGGTGGTGTGTTAAAGAGAACAGGACATACCGAAGCTACCGTAGATCTTGTAAAACTGGCAGGCCTTGGAGAATGTGGTCTTTGCTGTGAAATTATGAGAGAAGATGGTACCATGATGCGTACTACAGAATTAAAAGAATTCTCAAAAGTGCATAATTTAACTATGATAACCATTGAAGATTTGATAAAATACAGAATAGAAAGAGAATCTTTAGTAGAAAAGGTTTCCACTGCAAAACTTCCTACAAAATTTGGTGAATTTATGATTCATGGCTATGTAAATAAATTAAACGGAGAACATCATGTGGCATTAACTATGGGAGACGTGGCAGATGGAGAACCGGTTCTTTGCCGTGTTCATTCAGAATGTCTTACTGGTGATGTGTTTGGATCCCAACGTTGTGACTGTGGTGAACAGTTAGATGCCGCCATGAATGCAATTGCAAAAGAAGGCAGAGGCGTTTTACTGTATATGCGTCAGGAAGGAAGAGGAATCGGCTTAATGAATAAGTTAAAAGCCTATGAACTTCAGGAACAGGGATTAGATACAGTAGAAGCTAATATTAAACTGGGATTCCCGGCAGATATGAGAGATTATGGAATCGGAGCTCAGATTTTATATGATTTAGGGGCTAAAAGATTAAATCTTTTAACTAATAATCCAAAGAAAATTACAGGATTAAAAGGATATGGAATTACTATTGAAAAGCGTGTTCCAATTCAGATTGCACCACAGAAACATGATGCGTTTTATTTAAAAACGAAACAGGAAAAAATGGAGCATATGACAAACTACTAGAAGAAAGTATGGGTCAAAATAGTAATAATTATACCAGGATAAATAAAGAAAAATTTTGATATAAAGGAGAATAAGAAAATGAAAGTATTAGAAGGAAATGTAGTAGCAAGTGGAATTAAAGTAGGAATCGTAGCAGCAAGATTTAACGAATTTATCGTATCTAAATTAGTTGGTGGTGCAGAAGATGCATGTATCCGTCACGGTGTAAAATCTGATGATATTGAACTTGCATGGGTACCAGGAGCATATGAAATTCCTTTAGTAGCGAAGAAAATGGCAAAATCAGGAAAATATGACGCAGTCATCTGTCTTGGTGCAGTAATTAAAGGTGCTACTTCTCACTATGATTATGTATGTGCAGAAGTAAGCAAGGGGATTGCAAGTGTATCTTTAGAAACAGAAGTTCCAGTTATCTTCGGAGTACTGACTACAGATAATATTGAACAGGCGATTGAAAGAGCTGGTACAAAGGCTGGTAATAAGGGATATGATGTGGCTTGTACTGCAATTGAAATGGTTAATTTAATGAAGAATTTCTAAGATAAGTTCCAAAGAAGATTGCAGCTTTTGAAAGCCACTTTATAGCAAAAAGCTTTTGTGAGATGCTAATATAGAAAATAAGCACTAAATATATTGAGATATTTTTAAAATAGAGTTAAAAATGGGCACTTTAAGAGAGTTAATCTCTTTGAGTGCCCATAAATTTATTTATCTTCACATTTCATCACGTTATTAAATTCATCTAAAGTATACCACCATTCAGAAGCCAGTCCCGGTTCTTCTTTATAGGCAGAAGTTTCCAATAAAAAGTCCATAAGGCCATCCTGGTTCACATCTTCCATATCTAACATACAGTCGTTGGAAGTAAACTGGCTGCTGGAACTGATATTAAGACCAGACTCACTTATCTTCTCATCTCCGTCGTATACTTCAGCTTTAAAGTCACCTTGTAGAATTAACTGGTCATTTTCCCAATATAATTCTCCACTTTCTACCAACAAATCCAAGCGATATTCCTGTTCTCCTTTTGGATAGGTCGTAGTAAAAATAACATAATTACCATCTAAAATAATCCGTTCTTCATTATTAACCTTTATATCCTCTAATACTTGATACCACTCACTAAGTTCTTTTGTTCCCTCAAATTCAAATCCTTCCATGGAATCGTTATCGGTTCCAAGAAAAGCATTCTCTCCCTCTGTCAGATCTACTACTTCCTGTTTTGGAGTTGCAGAGTCATTATTTGTATTTTGAAAAATTTGTTTACCTATTATGAAAATTACTGCACAGGCAGCTATGGAAGCAATTCCTGTAACAGCTTTCCAATGAAATGTTTTTGGCTTTGTTTTATGAAGTCCTTCTTCATTTAATTTATGCATTTTCTTTTTTGTATCTTCAATCAAATCCTTTGGTGCATGGATTTCATTGAAGGCATCTTTAATTTGTTTCTCCATGTTGCTCACTCCTTAAAAATTACTGCCCTGCCATCCTGAACTCTCCAGTTCGTTCTTTAGCATACCCCTAGCTCTGGACAATTGAGACTTTACAGTAGTTTCTTTTTGTTCGGTTATTTGACTAATTTCTTTAATTGAAAGTTCCTCATAATAAAACAAATACAGTACAGTGCGATATTTTTTAGGTAGCTTTTGTATATGCTCGTATAAATCAGACTGTTCCTTGGTTTCAAAAACAATTTCATTTTGTTCTTCTTCCAAAGGTTGGGTATGTTTTCGCCATGCACTCATTAAATTTGTTTTTGAACAATTTAAGGTTACACGAATTAACCAGGATTTTAAGTGTTCTTCGTTTTGGATACTATCAATATTTTTTACCAAACGAAGAAACACTTCCTGAAAAATATCCTGAGCATCATGAACGTTTTTCATCTGCGTCAAAGCAATTCGATAAACCATATCGGCATATTTATCTACTATTTCATCTATATTAAATGTATTTTTATTCACTATGTTGTTCCTCCTAACCCATGTGCAATTTTAACACAGTCAGAAAAAAGCAACAATAGAAAGTTTATCTTGTTAAGTGAATTACACCAAGCCAGTAGTAACCTTTAATATTACCTCCTACCTGATTTGCAACCTCCTGTGCGATTGTTTGGAACTGAGCGTCATCAATCATGTAATCTGTACGAAGAACTGCATTGCCATTGGCATTTAATTCTTCTGCCAGTTTGCCTGTAATCGCATCTAAATCAAAATACTTATTGTTATAATGATAGAATTCATTATCATCGGTATCACAGCTGTAGGCGGAAAGTTTTTCATCTAATACAAAACGTTCATCTTCTACTAACACATCGCTAACACCATTGTCAGAAACATTCATAAGTACATTCTGAAGAATTTCGTTATCATTATTTGTAGCATCTAAAGATACCCATTGATCATCAATTTTTACACGGTTCCATGCATGAGGCAGATTTCCATCCAAATATCCTGTTACTACAATACTTTCCAATCCGGCTTCATCTGCAAGAATTTTAAAAGAACCTGCATAGCTGGCACATACACCTACACCGTTTACTAAAGTTCCATAAGGTGTAAAGGAATCTAAAAACTCATCATCTACATGTTTAAACTCGTATTTTTCTGCATTTTCTAAGGCAGCATTATCATAAACGGAATTATCACATAAATACTTGTTAATCGCCATTTCTTTTTCTAAGTCGCTCATATCATCTGTAATAATCTGAGAAACAATTTTAGAAGCTTTCTGTTTGGTTTCTTCACGCTTAGCACTGGTTTCTTCTGGTGAATCATCATAGGTAACATGTAACATACAGTCATTGGTGGTATAATTGGCATCTTGAATTCCCATTACCAATGGGTTCTGGTATTGAGCTTCTAAAAAGGCATCAATAACCACTTCTGTATTTACACTTTCGTTAAACTCGCTTAAGTCAATAGTTTCGGCACTGTTTAATAAGTAGATTGCAATGTATTCACTTAAGGCACTGTTGGCAGTAACGTTTACATCAGTGTTTATATCATCATCTGAAGATTTTGAAGATTGATCTTCTTTGGTAGGCTCAGTGGCCTCTTTGGTAGGTTCAGTAGCTTCTTTGGTAGGTTCAGCGGCTTCTTCGGTAGGTTTTGTATCCTTATCTTCATCAATAGTAATATCTTTATTGATACTACCACCCTTATTCTTCAGTTTTTCCTGACGATCTTTCAAAGCAGCAAGATCATCTTCTAAAGTATCTTCATTTACAACCACCCAGTATTCCTGGCATAAGCAGGTTCCGGAAGCATATCCCCAAATTTTCAATAATGTATGAGATGCTTCTCTATCAAGGGTTGCAGTTTCAAAATCATAGTCAATTACTCGTCTGGCAGTAGTTCCATCGCACAAAGTAATTGATATTTCAGCTGGAAGTAAATCTATGGAATTAAGGTATAGGTCATCACCTTCCGCTCTATTTTGATAACGTGCAAAAGTATTAGGAAGTAATTTAGAATAGTTCTTTAGAGAAATTAAATTACTAATTGGAGAACTTCCTGTTTCGTTTACTGCAATAACACCTATATAATCAGGCATGGTTTCAAAAAAATCTTCATTCAAATCTTCCTTACCACCGACAATAACATCATCTTCTGAAGTAATGTAATTAGCAAAAGTACTGTTCATGGAGTAAGTAGTTCCATTATCAAGAGCTTCTGATGGTGAAGTCCATGAAGTTTCTGAGGTTCTTGCAAATACATAAGAGTAGGAATTAAATCCGTCCTCTGTTTTCATAACAGTAAATAAAAGATAATCGGTAGCACCTTCTACAGGATCCCAACTGATTTGAGCATCTCCATTTTCAGTACAGGAGTAAGTTACTTTAGGGGCTTTCTTTAATTCACTGTTTATTTTGATAATAGTAACTTTAGGAGTTTCTAATTCTTCTCCGGTTTCAATATCAAGTTTCTGAACAAAATATAATTCTTCAAAATTACCCCAGTTATCCTGAGTTTTTTCATTATCTAAATAATTTCCAGATAAATCACTGATATCCAGTTCACTTCCAGCAGGTAATGCTGGTTCTGCAATTCCGAAAGTAGGCGGCTCAATAGTCAGAGTGTTTTTTTCATAATCATAATCAAAGAAAACATTATCAGTAATTGGATATTCCAAGTCTGCATCCTGGTAGATAGAAAAGTATTCTCCCCAGTCCCCTGCTTTTTCTAAAGAATCAAATCCAAATTCAAACTGAAGCGCCTGGTCTCTGTCTAAATTAATTATTTCTTTGGAATAGTCAACAGCAGCGGCACCATATTTTGCTTTTAAGGATGCTACTAATTCATTTTCACCTTCTGAAAAAGTTGTTTCAGCAAATTCAGTTTCTTCTTCCACCTGACTTACCGGAGTCACATCTTCATTAATAACCTCTGTAGAACCGCAACCGGTTAACAAAAGCACAGATGCCAGGGTAAGGCAGATTCCTCTTTTCAAACATTCTTTTAATTTCATAATATAAATTCCTCCGTTTAGGTTTTTTGTTTTTGCTTTTCAATAGTAATACTAAGGAGGTGGAGAAAAGGTTGCAAAAAATAAAAATATGTGAAAAAGATTCTTTAGGGACAGGAAAACTGTACAGGGATATAAGTGATGTAGTATCATAAAAGTTAACACCTTATTCTCAAGGATTTTGAGATATAATTAATAGAGAATAAGGAGGTAACGTATTTTGATTATGTACTGGAAAAATTAGGTTTACTGATAAAATAACAGGAACAGAAAAGTAAATATAGAAAACAAAATAATTATATTTAATGAGAGAAAAAAATGAAAATATGTTATAATGGAGCATTAATAATGCCAAGTAGTTGTGGTGTAATGAATGAGAATAAAATGACTTATGTGGAGGGGGGATAAAGGAATCACAGTATGTAAAGGTTTTTTAGATACAGCAAATTGTAATAGAGTAGCTGGTTATTATACAGAAGCAACTGGGTTATCAATAAAAAGATTGCGAGAGGAAATATATGCACATGCAGTTATGTATTATGAAAAAGAAGAAAATATGCTTAATAGGAGTACTTGTAGTAGTTGTAGTTGCGATAGGGGTATATATATTTCGAGATACAAAAGAACAGATAAATGATATACAAACATATGAGGAAGTTTTGGGAGAAAGTGGAAAGTATAAGGAAAATTTAATAAGATATAATGATATTTTTCCAGATTCACTAAAAGAGGTTCAAAATGTGGAAGAGTTTACTTATGTATACTATAATCTATGGGATCCTAATTACTTTGGATATTTAGTTTGTACATATTCAAATAAGCAATTTGAAGAAGAGGTAGCTAGATTGAAAAAATTGAATAGTACAGAATATAAAGGTATATATGGAATTGAAGAATTTCCGTATGAGTTATGTGCAGTTTATGCAGATGATTATTATGGAGTAATTTATGCAATGGCGGATAATTCGGAACATAAAATTATTTATGTATCTTTGGAATTTTGTAATTATTTTACAGATATTAAGTATGAGCAGAAGATGAATAAAAGCTATTTGCCTAAAGGATTTAATGCAAAACCTCAGAATAAAACTAGAAAAGCATTTGAACAGGAGAAATAAAAATGATAATTCAAAAAACAAAGAAAGTTCTTTTTGGATGCATGGTGGGAGTGGTATTTGTATCGGGAATAACAGGGGATGCAAAAGAACCCCAGAAAATGTTGAAACTGAACAGATAGAAGGGGAAACAACTCAGGAAGTGCAGCCTACAGAACTGGATTTTGGAGATTATCAGACAGAAATGACAGTAGGAGAAAATCAGCTCCTTACCATTACTATTCTGCCTTAGGCGTTTGCGAAACGCCACAAGCCGCATAAATACGGCATATTTTTTGTTACAAAATAAAATATCTCCTCACGGGTTATGGTATAATAGAATTGTCGAGAAACTAACTACCAACCCCCGAAAGGAGACATTTATATGATA
>JAFQCM010000123.1 GCA_017399445.1 Lachnospiraceae bacterium
CCAATGGAAATACAGATTATTCAAAATGATGCCATTGAGCGAAAAGGAATGAAACAGCTTTTCTTTGAACCGGAAATGCTAGACCAGTTAGAGCCGGATATTAATACTGGAGCTTTGATATTGATGCTGAAAGACCAGGTTCCAAAACGTGCCAAAGATAATGTACGGCAATATATTAAAAAAATCGTAGATAAAATTAATGAACGAATTGCGGATGATGTAAAAAGAGCAGTAACCGCTGCCATGAATCGTAGAGAGCATTCTCCGATACCTTCTGCTGCAGCAATGGATTATAAAATGACCATAAGACGAAATCTGAAAAATTATAATCAGGATCTTAAGGTATTGCTACCAGAGAAATTTTACTTTTATGAAAGAACTTCCCGTTCTGCGAATCGTACAGTGATTTTGGATATTGATCAAAGTGGTTCTATGGGAGAATCAGTAATTTATTCCTCTGTTATGGGATGTATTTTAGCCAGCATGAGTGCCGTGAAAACTCATATTGTGGCATTTGATACTCAGGTACATGACATGACCGATTTAACAGATGACCCAATTGATTTACTTTATGGAATTCAGTTAGGTGGAGGAACAGATATAGAAAGATCTGTAAAGTATTGTGCTGGTTTAATTGAAGAACCTAATAAAACTACCATGTTTCTGATTTCTGATTTAGAAGAATGGGGAAATCGAAACGGACTGGTGCGACGTATGTCTGAATTAAAAGAGTCTGGGGTAAATCTGGTAGTATTGTTAGCTATTTCTGATAGTGGAAAACCCCATTATGATGAACAGATGGCAAAGAAAATTGCAGCCCTTGATATTCCATGTTTTGCCTGTCCGCCGGATAAACTGCCGGAGTTATTGGAACAGGCATTGAATCGGAAGTGTATAAGAAGTTTTTGATTTAAAATAACATTTACAGACCAGAAAAAATTTAGTAAACTTGTAACAGTAAATTGCACCAGGAGGCACAAAGCATGAAAAAAATTGAAGTTCCTGATAAAAGTACTATAGATAAAATTGCGGCAGGTGAAGTGGTAGAGCGACCATCTTCTGTTGTAAAAGAATTGGTGGAAAACGCCATTGATGCAGGTGCTACTGCAGTTGCAGTGGAAATTAAAGATGGCGGGACCAGTCTGATACGAGTTACGGATAATGGCAGCGGTATTGAAAAGGGAGAGGTAAAAACAGCTTTTTTAAGACATGCTACCAGTAAAATTCGAAGTGCAGAAGATTTATTAAGCATTTCCTCCCTTGGGTTTCGAGGGGAAGCACTTTCTAGTATTTCAGCAGTTTCCCAGGTGGAATTAATTACCAAAACAGCATCAGATTTTACTGGAAGCAGATATCGTATTGAAGGTGGAAATGAACTGGGATTAGAAGAAATTGGTGCACCGGAAGGAACTACTTTTTTAGTACGGAATCTTTTTTTTAATGTGCCTGCAAGAAAGAAATTTTTAAAAGCCAATCAGACAGAAGCAGGGTATATTAGTGATTTAATGGAACATATGGCTTTATCAAGGCCGGATATTTCCTTTAAGTTTATCAATAATAATCAGACAAAGCTACAGACTTCAGGAAATACTAATTTGAAAGATATAATTTATCATGTGTATGGTCGTGATATTACTGCGAATTTAATTCCTGTGGACAGAGAAATTAATGGAGTAAGATTAAGTGGCTTTATTGGAAAACCAATTGTTTCCAGAGGTAACCGAAATTTTGAAAACTATTTTGTAAATGGAAGATACGTGAAAAGTAATATTATTGCCAGAGCCATTGAAGAAGGCTATAAGGGATTTGTAATGCAGCATAAATATCCTTTTACGGTGCTTCATCTTACTGTTGATGGAAATTTGCTAGATGTCAATGTGCATCCTACGAAAATGGAACTTCGTATATCAAATCAGGAAGATGTATTCCGGTTTATTTATATGACGGTGAATGATGCATTAAATGGCAGGGAATTGATTCCAATCGTTTCTTTTGGAAAAGAGGAAAAAGCACCAACAATAAAAGAAAAAATGCCAGAGCCTTTTGAGAAAAGACGTTTGCAGGAAATGCAAGGGCAAAAAAAATCAGATATGTCAAAGACAGAAATGAAAAAGCCGGAGTTTCCAAAAGCAGAAAACGTATCCAAAATAGAACCAGGGGGAGTAAAGGACAACTTCTCCAATAAAAGTCAAAAGAGAGAGCAAATAACTGAGAACATAAGGGAAAATCGTATATCAGAAGCAAGTTACACAGAACAGGAAAATGTTATTAGAGAGACGGGAAATTATAAGCCGGATGTTTCAAGGAAAGAGCATGCAATACAAAAAACAGAAAATTATCTGTTAGATAATTTAACAGATAAAAACGGATTTGATGAGAAAACTCAGAAAGAAAAAGAGTTAAGGGAAAATCAAGCTACAATTTCTGAAGGATTTTCGAAAGATGAAATAGTGCCATTAGCTGAGCAGGCAGAACAGTTAGAGTTATTTGAAACCAAACTGTTAAAAGAGGAATCCCGAAGTCAGCATAAAATTATCGGTCAGCTGTTCAAAACCTATTGGCTGGTTGAGTTTGAAGATAAGCTGTTTATCATAGACCAGCATGCTGCCCATGAAAAAGTATTATATGAGCGTAACATGAAATTATGGGAAAACAAGGAACACTCTTCCCAGCTAATCAGTCCTCCTCTGATTTTAACTCTTTCTAATAAAGAAGAAGAAATGCTTCATACTTATAAAAAATATTTGGAAGAACTTGGATTTGAAATTGAATCTTTTGGTGGAAAAGAATATTCTATTTGTGCAGTTCCGATGAATTTATACGGACTGGCACAAAAAGAACTTTTAATAGAATTAATTGACAGTTTAGAAACCGTAACAGGAAGAAATACACCGGATATGATTCGGGAAAAACTTGCGTCTATGTCCTGTAAGGCAGCGGTAAAGGGAAATCAAAAACTTTCTTACGAAGAAATGGATGAATTAATTAAAGAACTTTTGACTTTGGAAAACCCATATAACTGTCCTCATGGAAGACCTACCATTATTTCCATGAGCAAGTATGAATTAGAAAAGAAATTTAAACGAATTGTGTAGGTGGTGGAAAAATGAAAAAACCATTGATTATACTGGCAGGTCCTACTGCAGTGGGTAAAACAGAGACCTCTATAGGACTGGCAAAAGCAGTTTCCGGAGAAATCATCTCTGCAGACTCCATGCAGGTGTACCGTCATATGGATATTGGTTCTGCAAAAATTAAACCAGAAGAAATGCAGGGAATAAATCATTATCTTATCGACGAATTAGAACCAGAGGAAGAATTTAATGTAGTATTATTTCAGACGCTGGCAAAAAAGTATATGGAAGAAATCTATGCCAAAGGAAAAATTCCCATTTTAGTAGGTGGAACCGGATTCTATATTCAATCCGTTTTATATGATATTGACTTTACCAATACCGATGCAGATAATAGTTATCGTATGGAATTAGAACAGCTTGCAAAAGAGAAAGGACCTTTGGTTCTGCATGAAATGTTAAGAAAAGTAGATGAAAAGTCTGCAGAAGAAATTCATGCTAATAACAAAAAACGTGTGATTCGTGCACTGGAATATTACAAACAAACCGGGAAGCCTATTTCAGAACATAATGAAGAAGAACGAGCGAAAAAATCCCCATATAATTTTGCTTATTTTGTTTTAAATGATGAAAGAGCAACTGTATATGACAGAATCAATAAACGGGTAGATATTATGTTTGCTGAAGGTCTGATTTCTGAGGTAGAACAATTAATGTCTAGAGGCTGTAAACGAGAAATGGTATCCATGCAGGGATTGGGATACAAAGAAGTCATTGATTATCTGGAAGGAAAATACACTCTGGAAGAAACCAGAGAAATGATACAAAAAGAAACCCGGCATTTTGCAAAACGCCAGTTAACTTGGTTTCGTAGGGAAGAAGATGTTATCTGGATTAATAAAAATGAACTGGAACATTCCAATGAAAAAATATTACAATATATGACAGAATGTCTGCAAGACAGGAAAATAATATAAGGAGCAAAAGAATGAATACATTAGAACAATTATATGAATCCATGGGAATCAGTAAACAAGTATATGATTTTGGTATGGAAATTGAAAAAGTTTTAAAAGACCGTTTTGATAATTTAAAAGAAACTACCACTTATAATCAGCTAAAAGTAATCAAAGCCATGCAGGATAATCAGGTAAGTGAAGCCTGTTTTGCAGCTACTACAGGATATGGCTATAACGATTTAGGGCGTGACAAATTGGAAGATGTATATGCTTCTGTTTTCCATACAGAAGCTGCATTGGTGCGTCCTCAGATTACCTGTGGAACTCATGCACTAGCACTGGCATTGTCGGCTAATGTAAGACCGGGAGATGAAATTCTTTCTCCTGTTGGAAAACCATATGATACTTTAGAAGAAGTAATTGGTATTCGTCCATCTAAAGGATCCTTAGCAGAATATGGTGTAACCTATTCTCAGGTAAATTTATTAGAAGATGGTTCTTTTGATTTTGAAGGAATAAAAAAAGCAATCAATGAAAAGACAAAACTTGTTACCATTCAGCGTTCCAAAGGATATCAGACAAGACCAACCCTTTCTGTGGCAAGAATTGGAGAACTAATTTCCTTTATTAAAGGAATTAAACCGGATGTTATTTGTATGGTAGATAACTGTTATGGAGAATTTGTTGAAAAAGAAGAGCCTAGCGATGTTGGAGCAGATATGGTAGTGGGTTCTTTGATTAAAAATCCAGGTGGTGGCCTGGCACCAATTGGTGGGTATATTGCCGGAAGAGAAGATTTAATTGAAATGTGTGCTTATCGTCTTACTTCTCCGGGACTGGGAAAAGAAGTAGGAGCCACACTTGGAATCAGCGGAAGTTTATATCAGGGATTATTTTTAGCACCTACTGTAGTAGAAAGTGCATTAAAAGGTTCCATTTTTGCAGCAAATATCTATGAAAAACTAGGATATCAGGTAGTGCCAAATGGAACCGAAAGCAGACATGACATAATTCAGGCAGTTACGTTTGGAAGCCCGGAAGGTGTCATTGCATTTTGCGAAGGAATTCAGGCGGCAGCACCGGTAGACAGCCATGTTGTACCAGAACCTTGGGCAATGCCGGGATACGACGCGGATGTAATTATGGCAGCAGGAGCTTTCGTATCCGGTTCTTCTATTGAATTAAGTGCCGATGGACCAATTAAAGAGCCATATGCAGTATATTTTCAGGGTGGTCTTACCTATGAACATGCCAGATATGGAATTTTGCGTTCTTTACAGCAGTTGGTTAATAAGAAAATTATCACCTTATAAAACTTAAAATTTTTTTAATTATTTCGAAAATGAAAACTAATTATATACAATAACTTTCATTTGTGCTATGATATATGTTGTTGTTTTACGAAACATACAAATTTTGTATGATAAAGGAGGGCAATATGAGTAAAAGTAAGAACTCATGGGCGTGTTTTTTATTAATGTTAGCTGGCGTTGTACTGGGTGGATTTATTGGAAATCTGGCATCTGGTGTATCCTTTTTAAGCTGGCTGGATTATGGACAGACATTTGGTCTTTCTTCACCATTAATTTTAGACCTGGGTATTCTTGTAATCACCTTTGCTCTTACAATTAAAATTTCAATTGCGAGTATTATTGGTATTATAATTGCCATAATAGTCTATAGACTGATTTAATACATAACCCTTTATTTCTGCATCCTGAGAGAAATACTGCAAAAATAAAGGGGAATTATTATGTTAAAAAAACAACAGACCATGAAAGAAATACCAAAAAGTGACAGACCGTATGAAAAATATATAGAATATGGTGCTGAAAACTTAAGTGATGCAGAATTGCTGGCAATTATTTTGCGAACCGGCACTCAGGGAATGACTGCGGTAGCTTTGGCAAGACAGGTTATTGGAGCCGGTGAAAAAGAAACAGGAGTTTTAAATATTGACAGAATGTCATTAAATGAATTAAAGAAAATTCCCGGAATTGGACATGTAAAAGCAATACAGATAAAATGCATTGCAGAACTTTCCAGACGGATAGCAAAAGCAAGTCAGCAGGAAAAATTGTCTTTTAGAAAACCTGAAAGTGTGGCAGAATATTATATGGAAGAATTCCGAATGAAAAAACAGGAACATATGATGTTGATCATGTTAAATACCAAAAGCAGGCTCATTGCAGAAAAGATAATTTTTAAAGGTACTGTAAATGCATCCATTGTTTCGCCAAGAGAAATCTTTGTGGAAGCAGTAAATCAGGAAGCAGTGTATATTATTCTGCTTCACAATCATCCCAGTGGGGATCCTACACCAAGTAGGGAAGATATTGCATTGACAAAAAGAATAAAAGAGGCAGGAAATCTGATGGATATTAAACTTCTGGATCATATTATTATAGGTGACCACAGATATGTCAGTTTTGCCGAAAAGGAATTAATTTAGTGAAAGGAGTCATTTAAAGTGGCAAATAACAGTTTTGGAATAGATTTAGGAACAAGTAATATTAAAATATATAATATGGCAGAGGACAGTATTCTGAATCAGAAGAATATGATTGCAATCCGCAATAAAAAGACAATGTTCGCAATAGGAGATGAGGCATATGAAATGTATGAAAAAGCTCCGGCAAATATTCATATTTCTTATCCTTTAAATGATGGAGTCATTGCAAATATCAGAAACATGCAGGCATTATTATATGAATTTATAAAAATATCTACTAATAATAATATTAAACCAGCAGATTATTATATTGCAGTCCCAACGGACGTAACAGAAGTGGAAAAGAGAGCATTTGGCGATATGATTAAAAACTCTGGTTTAAAGCCAAAGAAAATTTGTGCAGTAGAAAAAGGGATTGCAGATGCAGCAGGTATTGGAGTTGGCTTAAATGAAGCAACTGGTGTTATGATTGTAAATATTGGTGCCGAGACTACAGAAATTTCCGTAATTTCTTTGGGTGGTGTGGTTATCAGTAAATTAATTAAAGTGGGTGGTGTAAAGTTTGATGAAGCCATCCAGAATATTATTCGTAGAAACTACAATCTGATTATTGGAGATAAAACAGCTGCTCATATCAAACATGAACTGGCAAGTGGTATCAAGGAAGATAGTGGAATGAGTGGTATGGTATGCGGACGTGATGTAGTAACCGGCCTTCCGATTGAAGTAGAAATTCCAGCGGATTTAATTTATGAAGCATTAAAAGAGCCACTTCATACTATTATGGATTCTATAAAAGTAATTCTGGAACGTACTCCACCAGAATTTGCAAGAGATATTATTAAAGCAGGTGTGTATGTAACAGGAGGATGTGCCCAGATTCGCAACCTTGCTGCTTTAATTACAAAATCTACAGGATTAAATGTAAACATTTCGGAAAATCCATCAGAAAGTGTTGCCAGAGGATTATCAAAAATTATTAATAATAATGATTACAGATATCTGGCATACAATATTAAGGATATTACCAATTTATATAAATAAGTATTTGAGGGATTGTAATGAAAAAGAAAAAACCTAAATTTACTCTATCAAGTGAATATGTGCTGCTTATCTTTACAGTTCTGTGTGTAATTATGATACTTGTAACTTTCAATACTAATATTACGGCAGGACCTTTAAGAGGTGTTGCAAGTTATGTGCTGGTACCACTACAAAAAGGTATTAATGCAGTAGGAACAATTGTTACCGGATGGTCAGATAATATGACAAATCTGCAGGAAGTAATGGCAGAAAACGAAGAATTGAAAAGCCAGATAGATGAACTTACTGTTGAAAATAATATTTTACAGCAAGATAAGTTTGAATTAAGTCGTTTAAGAGAATTATATAAATTAGACGAAAAATATCCGGATTATAAAAAAGTAGGTGCCAGAATTATAGGAAAAGATGCTGGAAACTGGTTCAATACTTTTGTTATTGATAAAGGAAGCGATGATGGAATTGCGGTAGACATGAATGTAATTGCCGGAAGTGGATTGGTAGGAAGAGTTACTTCTGTGAGCAAATCCAGTGCAACCGTACTGGCAATTATTGATGATTCTAGTAATGTAGGTGCACAGGTGCTTTCCACTTCTGATAATTGTATAGTTACAGGAAGTTTAAAATTAATGAATGAAAATAAAATTGCAATTTCTAAACTTTCTGATACAGAAGATAAGGTAACCTCTGGAGAAAAGATAGTAACATCAAATATCAGTGATAAATATCTTCCGGGAATATTAATAGGCTATGTGGATGAAATATCCATGGATTCTAATAATCTTACAAAATCAGGAACTCTTCGTCCAGCAGTGGATTTTGCCCATTTAGAAGAAGTTTTGGTTATTTTGGAATTGAAAAAGGAGCAGTAACATGAAGCGGAAAATTGTAGTTTTTATTTTAATCATTGTATGTTTTTTGCTTCAATGCACTGTTTTTAAACAATTTTCTTTTGCAAATGTAGTTCCCAACCTTTTGATTGTTGTAACTTCTTCTTTTGGTTTTATGCGCGGAAAGAAAGAAGGAATGTACGTAGGGCTGATTTCCGGGATGCTGATTGATTTGTTTTTTAGTGAGTTTTTTGGATTTTATACATTGCTTTATATGTACATAGGGTTTGTGAATGGATTCTTCAAAAACATGTTTTACGATGATGATATTAAGCTTCCTATGGTGCTGATTACAGGCAGTGACTTTATTTATGGTTGTATTATTTATGTACTTTCTTTCCTTTTAAGAGGAAGATTTGATGCATGGTATTATTTTAAAAGTGTTATTATTCCAGAAGTAATTTATACAGTAATTGTAACACTGATATTTTATAGAATAATCAGAGCAATCAACCGGAGATTGGAAGATAGTGAGAAAAGGAGCGCGGCTAAATTTGTTTAGTGATATTAAAGATTTTATTCTTAGTGTTGTAAAATCCAGATTGTTTGTGCTTGTTATTGTATTTATTGTATTATTTTCTGTTTTAATCCAAAGACTTTTTACCTTACAAATTGTAAAAGGTGAAGAGTATCTGGATAAATATGTAATCAAAACAGAAAAAAAACAAACAATTTCAAGCACTAGAGGAAATATCTATGATCGAAACGGTAAACTGTTAGCTTATGATGAACTAGCATACTCTGTTACCATTGAAGATACATATGAAGGAAAAGATAAGGATAAAAAATTAAATAATACCATTCGTTCTTTGGTTAAAATCATTGAAGAAAAAGGTGACTCTATTATAAATGATTTTAACATTATTGTAGGAGAAAGCGGAAAGTACGAATATACTGTAGAAGATACTGCAAGACTTAGATTTATTGCAGATGTATATGGATATGCTAAAATTGATAAGTTAGAAGAAGATGAAAAAAATTCTACAGCAGAACAATTAATGGCATATATGGCAGAAAGATATGGTATAGGTGAATATCAGAACAATGACAAAGAAAAACCATTTATTATTGATTCTTCTTATTCAAAAGAGGAATTGTTAAAAGTTGTCACTGTAAGATATCAGTTAAGTCTTAATTTGTATCAGCAGTTTGTGGCTACTGTAGTTGCAAATGATGTAAAAGAAGAAACGGTAGCGGTAATTATGGAAAACAGTGATACTCTTCAGGGCGTAGGAATTGCGGAAAATACCATGCGTAAGTATGTAGACAGCATTTATATGGCTCAGATTATTGGATATACTGGTAAGGTTTCTGCAGAAGAATTAGAAGAGTATCAAAAGATAGATGATTCCTATTCACTTACAGATATGGTAGGAAAGTCTGGTATTGAACAGGAAATGGAAACCCAGCTTCAGGGGAAAAAAGGATATAAACTTGTTGCAGTAGATAATATGGGAAAGGTAGTAGAAGAACTAGAGCAGGAAGAACCCGTTGCAGGAAACGACTTATACCTTACCATTGATATTGAACTTCAAAAAGCAGTATATAATATTATTGAACAAAAGTTAGCAGGAATTCTCCACTCAAAAATTATTGATTCAAAAACCTATCATCAAACGGGAGCAGCAAAAGATATTAAGATTCCTATTGATGATGTATATTATGCATTGATTAATAACAATGTGATTAAAACATCCCATTTTCAAGAAGACGATGCAGGCCCTACAGAGAAACAGGTTCTTACTAAATATGAATCCAGAAGAGATCAGGCAATTGCACAGATTCTTGCAGAACTAAAATCGGATAATCCGACTCCATATAAATCCTTAAGCGAGGAAATGCAGGTATATGAAACTTTTATTACCACATTACTTGGAAAATATAATAATGGAGTTATTAAGGAAAGTGAGATAAATACTTCTCATGAAGCTTATAAAGAATGGAAAAACGAAACCATAGGGTTAAAAACGTATTTACAGTTTTTAATTGAAGAAAATTGTATTGATATTTCTAAATTGTCTGTAGAAAGCAGATATTCCGATTCGGATGAAATATATTCTGCATTACTTAGCTATTTAGAAGAAAAATTAAAGGACGGAGTTTCTATCAGGGATTCTCAGGGAAATGCCAGCAGTTTTACAAAAAAAGTATTCAAGTATATGATTGTAGACAATCAGATAAGCGGTAAAGAATTATGTTATATTTTATATGAACAAGGCGTTTTACCGGCAGATGATGAAGATAAAGAAAAGTTATATAATGGAGCCATAGGTGCTTACCAGTTTATGAGGACGAAAATCGAGAAAATTGATATTACACCTGCCCAGTTAGCATTGGATCCATGTTCTGCTTCTTGCATTGTTACAGATGTGAACACAGGAGAAGCTCTGGCTGTAGTATCTTATCCAAGTTATGATAACAATTTACTGGCAAATACAGTAGATTCTGAATATTACAACAGCTTATTAAATGATTTATCAAGACCACTTTACAATAATGCAACCCAGCAGCAGACAGCACCAGGTTCCACATTCAAACCAATTTCTGCTATTGCAGGATTGGAAGAACAGGTGATTTCAACTGGAAGCTATGCTACCTGTACAGGTATATTTGATAAAACAGATATTCCAATTAAATGTTGGATTTATAGTGGAAGTCATGGTTCCTTGAACGTAGTAGGCGGTTTGGAAAATTCTTGTAACTATTTCTTTAATGATGTAGCATATAAATTAAGTCAAAATAATGGGAAATTTGATTCTCAATATGGCTTGACGAGATTGGAAAAATATGCAAAAATGTTTGGATTGGGAGACGTTTCTGGACTTGAGATTGTAGAAACAAAGCCACAAATATCAAATCAGGACCCCTTGCGTTCTGCTATTGGACAGGGCACCCATAACTATACCATATCACAGTTATCAAGATATGTAACAACCCTGGCTAATAAAGGAACCTGCTATAATTTAAGTCTTCTTGATAAAGTAACAACCTCAGATGGGACTGTGGTAGAAGATTTTACTCCAACAGTATATAATCAGGTAGAAATGGCTGACTCTACTTGGCAGGCAGTAAAAGCGGGTATGATAGCAGCAGCCGCTGATTATAATTCCTTAAAAGAAATTGAGGATATGCTGACAGTAGCTGGAAAAACTGGTACAGCAGAACAAAATAAAAACAGAGCTAACCATGCGTTGTTTATTGGATATGCACCGGCAGATGCACCAGAAATTTCTGTTGCAGCACGTATTACTTATGGTTACACTTCTGCTAATGCGGTAGAAATAGCAAGAGATGTATATAAATATTACTTTAAACTAGAAGATACAGATGATATTTTAAGTGGAACGGCAGAAGCGCCTGATGGACAAACCATTGGCGATTAAGTATGGAGGTGAGAGATGTGAAAGAATCAGTTGTAATTAAAAGTAATGCTTATGGCATTGTTATAAACATGGATTCTGAAGTACCTTTTGACACATTGCTTGCAGATATTAGCAAAAAATTCAAAGAATCGGCAAAATTTTTCAAAAATGCCAAAATGGGAATTTCTTTTAAAGGTAGGGAATTGACAGATGAGCAGGAAAGAGCTATTCTTAATGTGATTTCTGAAAATTCAAACATGGAAATTCTGTGTGTGGTAGACAATGGTTCTTTAGAAGAGCAAGTCTTTAAAAACGCTGTAGAAAACAAGGTGGCAGAGATAGATGCAAAGGATGGACAGTTCTATAAGGGAACCCTTCGTTCCGGGCAGGTGTTTGAAGCAGAGACCAGTGTTGTGATTTTAGGAGATGTAAATCCAGGAGCAACAGTAATTTCTACAGGAAATATTGTAGTATTAGGGGCATTAAAAGGTGTTGCTTATGCAGGCGGAAATGGAAATGAAGGTGCATTTGTAGTGGCTTTGGAAATGAGTCCTGTTCAAATAAAAATAGGTGACAAAATTGCAAGATGTTCTGATACAACTTCAATATTCAAAAAGCGAAAGAAGAAAGTTTCTATAGAACCAAAGATTGCATTTGTAGAAGATGGCAATATATATATTGAGCCAGTGAGCAGAGAAGTACTAAATGATTTAAGATTAAAATAGTATTTAAAGAATTAAATTCGGGAGGAATAAGAATGAGTGAAGTAATCGTAATCACATCCGGTAAGGGTGGTGTAGGTAAAACTACAACTACAGCAAATGTTGGAACCGGATTAGCAAAACTGGATAAAAAGGTAGTATTAATCGATACAGATATAGGTCTTCGTAATCTGGATGTAGTAATGGGTCTGGAAAATCGTATTGTATACAACTTAGTAGATGTGGTGGAAGGAAATTGTCGTATTAAACAGGCATTAATTAAGGACAAGCGATATCCAAATCTGTATCTTTTACCATCTGCACAAACAAGAGACAAAACGGCAGTAACTCCAGAACAGATGAAAAAACTCACAGATGAATTAAGAGAAGAATTTGATTACATACTTCTGGATTGTCCGGCTGGTATTGAGCAGGGATTCAAAAATGCGGTAGCAGGAGCGGACAGAGCATTAGTAGTTACTACACCAGAAGTATCTGCAATTCGCGATGCAGACCGTATTATTGGTTTGTTAGAGGCAAATGAATTGAAACGCACAGATTTAATTGTAAATCGTATTCGTATGGATATGGTAAAACGTGGAGATATGATGTCTATTGATGATGTAGTAGATATTCTTGCTGTTAATTTAATCGGAGCTGTTCCAGATGACGAACAGATTGTTATCTCTACCAACCAGGGAGAACCATTAGTTGGTTCTGATGCATTAGCAGGTAAGGCATATATGAATATATGTAAGCGTATTATGGGGGAAGATGTTCCTTTACTTGATCTTTCTGCAAACAATGGTTTCTTTGCCAAACTTTCTTCTATATTTAAGAAAAACTAAGGAGGAACAGGCAAATGGGATTAATGGATTTTTTTAGAAAGAAAAACTCAGGTGATGTGGCGAAGGACAGGTTAAAACTTCTCTTAATTTCAGATAGAGCAAACTGTTCACCTGAAATAATGGAAATGATTAAAAATGATATTATTAAGGTTATTTCAAAATATATGGAAATAGACGCAGAAGGTTTGGATATTCAGATAACTCAAACAGAATCTGATGGTAGAAATGGAAATGTTCCAGCGCTTTTTGCCAATATTCCAATTAAAGATTTAAAACAGACAAATCAGGACAAATAGCCTTAAAATTAAGGAAAAGGGACAGGTATGTTAAAAAAATATGAACTGAAAGATTACAGATTTAATCTGGTGTTTCTATTAATCGCATTAACAAGTATAGGTGTGCTTGTGGTAGGAAGTGCACTAGAATCAGTACAAAAGAAACAGTTTATGGGAATGATGTTGGGATTGATTGTTATGATTGTAATATCTATATTAGATTATTCCTATATTTTAAGATTTTATTGGATTATGTATGTTGTTTCTGTTATACTTTTGTTGAGCGTAAAATTTTTTGGAACATCCGTAAATGGTTCCCAACGCTGGCTTAGTATAGGGGGATTTCAGTTTCAGCCCTCAGAACTATGTAAGATACTGCTTATCTTGTTTTTTGCAAGATATTTTATGATTCATAAAGAAGATTTAAATACCTTTCCAACATTATGTATCACAGCTATATTGATGCTTATTCCAGTACTACTTATTGAAAGTCAGCCGGATCTTTCTACTACAATAACAGTGTCATTTGTTTTGTGCATGTTATTATATGTTTCCGGATTAAGTTATAAACTTATCGGAACTGCCTTGGCTATTATAGTGCCTTGTGCTATTGTATTCTTAACCATTGTAATTCAACCGGAACAGACTTTGTTAGAACCTTATCAGCGGGATAGAATTATGGCATGGCTGGATCCGGAAGAATATCAAAATAGTACAGGATATCAGCAAACTAATGCTATCATGGCAATTGGTTCCGGACAATTATACGGAAAAGGATTAAATAACAATAGTATCACATCTGTAAAAAATGGTAATTTTATTGCAGAGCCGGAAACAGACTTTATTTTTGCTATTGTTGGGGAAGAATTAGGCTTTGTAGGAAGTGTAATTGTAATTGGACTGATTGGACTGATTACTTTTACTTGTATTATGATAGGACGGCGGGCAAAAGACCTGGCAGGAATGTTGATTTGTGTGGGTATGGCATCTTTAGTTGGCTTTCAAAGTTTTGTAAACATTGGAGTAGCTACCGGGGTTTTGCCAAATACAGGAATACCTCTTCCTTTTATTAGCTATGGACTTACCTCTTTGGTAAGTATGTATATGGGAATGGGATTTGTACTTAATGTTGGATTACAGCCAAGAAAATACTAAAAAGGAGGGTCACTAAATGAACATAGGACTTATAGCACATGACTCAAAGAAAAAATTAATGCAGAATTTTTGTATTGCATACAGAGGTATTTTAAGTAAAAATGAATTGTATGCAACAGGTACCACAGGAAGACTGATTGAAGAAGTAACAAATTTAAATGTACACAAATATCTTGCGGGACATTTAGGAGGAGAGCAGCAGTTAGGAGCTCAGATTGAACATAATCAAATTGACCTTTTGATTTTTCTTCGTGATCCTCTGGCTCCAAAGCATCATGATCCGGATGTAAATAATGTGTTCCGTTTATGCGATATGCATAATATACCATTAGCGACAAATTTAGCATCTGCTGAATTACTCATTAAGTCACTAGACAGAGGGGATCTTGATTGGCGTGAAATGTATAAATAAACATATAAAAGTGTATGCAGGATTATTTTTGACCTGCTTATGTCTGTGTGGCTGTGGCAGTAAAGAAAGCTTTGAGAATCCTTATGATGGAGATAATACACCTTCTGCATATAGTGTTTTCGAGGGAGATTTTTCTTCTGTTGCCAAGCCATTTGCCAGTGAATTATGTGTGGTAAATGAAAATGTAAACAAAGCTGGGGTTGATGTGACAAATACAGAGGCAGCAGGATTATTTGATTTGACTAACAAAGAAGTGTTGTATGCAGCTAATGTCCATAGACAAATGAATCCGGCAAGCCTTACAAAGGTTATGACAGCATTAATTGCACTGGAAAATGTAAAGCTGGATGAAACTATAACTGCTACTGCAAATGTAAATATTCAGGAACAGGGGGCACAGCTTTGCGGTTTTCAGGAAGGTGATACTTTTACGATGGACCAGGCATTGTATGGACTATTAATGTATTCTGGAAACGACGCGGGTGTGGCAATTGCAGAGCATGTGGCTGGAAGTGTAGAAGCTTTTGCTGATATGATGAATGAAAAGGCAAAGGAAATTGGAGCTACAAATACCCATTTTTCCAATCCTCATGGTTTAACAGCAGCAGATCATTACACTACAGCTTATGATTTATATTTGATATTCAACGAAGCAATGAAATATGACAAATTTGTGGAAATAATTCATTCTACAGAATATTCATCGGTTTATCATGATAAAGATGGAAATGAGAAAGAAATCATTCTAAAAACTACCAATCAGTTTTTAAGTAGTGACTCCAGTTATACAGCACCAGAACATGTAACTGTAATTGGAGGAAAAACAGGGACTACAGAGGCTGCTGGGGCCTGTTTGATTTTGTTAAGCAATGATGCAGCTGGTAATCCATATATTTCAGTGATTTTGAAAGCGGATGATAAAAGTGTGTTGTACACAAAAATGACTAATTTACTTACCGCCATTACTGGCAATACTCAAAACAGTACTCAAGAAAGTACTCAGGCAAACTAAAAAACCAGCAGGCAAAACTGCTGGTTTATTTTTCTTATTGTGTAAAGGTTAGGCTCTGCTCATGGATGTGATACGACCAAATACACTTAACATGTATAGACCACAAATTCCCACTACACCATATACAATACGACTTAATAAAGTCATGCTTCCAAAAAGCCATGCAACAAGGTCAAAACCGAAAAATCCAATGAGACCCCAGTTTACAGCACCAATAATGACAATTGTAAGTACAAAATAGTCAAGTCCTCTTGAATCCATTTTATTACCTCCTGAAATGTTTTTGTTGTTCCTTTATAGTGTTTGCTAAATATAAATATTTATTCCAATATTAAGAAAATTGTAATTTGACTTTGCACTCTAAAAACTATATAATAGATTAGATGTATGTTAGGAGATTTCAGATGGCAGAAGATGTAAGATATAAAATTTATTCCCAGTATTTGAAAAATAAATATGGTGAAAAGGTATATAAATTGCCGGTAAATCTTCCTGTAACCTGCCCAAATAAGATAAATGGTATGGGTGGCTGTACATTTTGCTCGGAAGAAGGGACAGGCTTTGAAGCAATGCCTTCCCAAAAAAGTGTTACAGAACAGCTTATGGTTACGAAAGAAAAAATAGAAAAAAAATATAAGGCACATAAGTTTATTGCATATTTTCAAAATTACACCAATACTTATCTGCCTTTATCTCAGTTTGAAAATTATCTTTCAGAAGCAGCAGAAGTAGAAGAAGTGGTGGAAATTAGTGTTTCTACCAGGCCAGATTGCATTCATGAAAAATATTTAGATAGCTTAAAGAAAATACAGGAAATATATAAAAAGGAGATTACTATAGAATTAGGATTGCAAACTGCCAATTACCATACACTTATGAAAATTAACCGTGGGCATAGATTGGCAGAATTTCTTGGAGCAGTATTAATGATTCAAAGATATGGATTCGAAATATGTGTTCATGTAATTCCAAATCTTCCCTATGATACGTTAGAAGATGTAATAGAAACTGCCAGAATTCTATCCATTCTGCCAATTTCTCAGGTAAAACTCCATTCCCTATATATTGCCAAGGGAACTAAACTGGAGCAGGATTATTTAGAAGGCAGAATACAAATATGTACCAGAGAAGAGTATTATGAAAGAATTGCATGGTTCTTAATGAACTTAAGAGAAGATATGGTAATTGAGCGGCTGTTTAGCCGAATTCCTGAAGAAGACTCCGTTTTTTCCAATTGGGGAATGAGTTGGTGGAAGTGTCAGGAAGAATTTTTAACATATATGCAAGAACATGATTATTATCAAGGCAAGCTAAGTAATCAGTTTTTTGCAGAACCAATTATAAAAGCCGGCTTTTTAAATCAGTAGGAGGGGTGGTACTTTTGGCAAAGCGTCGTAGAAGAAATGCTAAAGTTACCAGATACAGAAAACCTATCAATGTAAATATAGGAATGCTGATATTTGGAATTATATTTATTTATGTGGCAATATGTGTAGGTACATATGTAACAAAAGAACATGTAGTAATATATGAAGTAAAAAGCGGAAGTCTAGCAAAAAATAATTCCTATACGGGATTTATTGTAAGAGAAGAAACGGTAGTAAAAGCATCTAAGGCAGGATATGTAAATTATTACGCCAGAGAAGGCGAGAAAACAGGTGCTAATAATATTGTTTATACCATAGATGAAAGTGGTACACTTGCTGATACATTAGCAGAAAATGGTGGAACAGATATTAATCCAAGTTCGGAAGAACTACAATCTTTAAGAAATGATATTATGAACTTTAGTAGTGGCTTTGATGCTCAGGATTTTGGTGAAGTATATGATTTTAAATATACTTTTGACAGTTCTGTTCTAAAGGCCGTGGGTTTAACCATGATGAGCAGTATTGAATCTCTATCAGGTGAAACAGGAACAGCTTTTGAAAGAGGAAATGCACCGGCCAGTGGACTTATTGAATACTATATTGATGGATATGAAAACGTGAAAATTGGAGACGTTACTCCTGAAATGTTTGATAAATCCAATTATCAGAAAAAAGTACTAAAAAATAATGACCTGCTTAGCGGAGGAGATCCTGTATATAAGATGATTACCAATGAGCAGTGGTATATTGTAATTGAAATTTCTGAAGAAACAGCGGAACAGTTAAAAGAAAAATCAAGTATCAATCTTATTTTTAAAAGAGATGGAATTACAGCCAAAGCAGGATTGGAACTTGTAACTAAAGGTGAGAAAAACTATGCCCAGCTGTCATTGAAAAGTTCTATGATACGGTATGCTTCAGACCGATATATTGATATCGAACTTGTTATGAACGAAGAGGAAGGTCTGAAAATACCAGTAAGTTCTATTGTAGAAAAAGAATTTTATCTGATACCGGAAGAATATGCCATTGTAGATGAGAATAGTTCCAGTGTGCAGTTTTTAAAGGAAGTTACTTTAGAAGATGGAACTCTTAGTACCCAGCTTACAGATACAGAAGTATACAGCTTAACGGAAGGAGAATATTATGTATCTGTTGACCAGTTTAAAGCAGGCGAGTATATTGTAAAAAAGGATTCTGCTGATAAATACGCAATTGGAAAGAAAGCATCTTTAATTGGTGTATATAATATAAATAAAGGTTATGCAGATTTTAAAGAAATAACCAAATTATATGAAAATAATGAATACTGTATTGTACAACCAAACAGTACCTATGGACTGGCTGTATATGACCACATTGTGTTGGATGCAAGTGCAGTTAATGATGAGCAAATTTTATATTAGATCTTATAGGAGCTAAATCCAGGAGGCAATTATGATAAAAGAAAATTTAGCAGAAGTAGAGGAAAAAATATGTGCTGCATGTAAACGGGCAGGAAGGGATAGAAGTGAAGTAACCTTAATCACAGTTAGTAAAACAAATCCTGTGGTTAGATTAAAGGAAGCTATGGACTGTGGTGTTTCTGTTTTTGGAGAAAATAAAGTTCAGGAAATGTTAGAAAAGATAGAGGAACTGCCAGATTCCTTGGAATGGCATATGATAGGACATTTACAACGTAATAAAGTAAAATATATTATGGGTAAGGTTGCATTGATTCATTCGGTAGATTCTTTACGATTAGCTCAAGAAATCAGCAAAGAAGCAGTAAAACAGGGAACAGAAGAAAATATATTAGTAGAAATTAATGTGGCAGAAGAAGAATCTAAATTTGGAATTACTACAGAAGAAGCTATTCAGCTGGTAGAGGAGATCGCAAAACTTCCGGCAATTCATGTAAAAGGTCTTATGACAATTGCACCATTTGTAGATGACCCAGAAGAAAACAGACAAGTATTTCAGTCCTTAAAAAAATTATCTGTTGACATCAAACAGAAAAACATTGATAATGTTACTATGGATGTGCTTTCTATGGGCATGACAAATGATTATGAAGTAGCCATTGAAGAGGGAGCTACTATGATTAGAGTAGGGACAGGAATTTTCGGCAGAAGAAGTTATAATTTGTAATAAAACCAAGAAAAATTAAGGAGATAAATTAATGGGAGCAATTGATAAATTATTAAATATGATGAAATTAAATGAAGACTACGATGATGAGTATGATGATGATTTCTACAATGATGATTATGAAGAACCAAAGCCAAAAAGAAAAGCTTTTGCAGCAAAAGAACGAGAAGATGACTATTATGATGATGACTATAAAGCACCAAAGGCTGTAAAAGCCCCGAAGGTAACTCCTATGCGTCAGCCGGCAAAACGTGCAGGAAGTGGTATGGAAGTAGTGGTAATTAAGCCAAATTCTGTAGAAGATGCAAGAGAAATCACCGAAACTCTCTTAAGCAATAGAGCGGTAGTTTTAAATCTGGAAGGTTTGGAAATGGAACTGGCCCAGAGAATTATTGACTTTACTTCTGGTTCTACTTTTGCCATTGACGGAAATCTTCAGAAAATTTCCAATTACATATTTATTATTACACCTCCAAGTGTAGATATTTCTGGAGATTTTCAAGATATCTTAAGTGGAGCAATTGATTTACCATCTCTAAATACGGAGTTTTAGAAAAAAGTGAACAGAGAAGAACAGATTTTGATAAAAAGATTCCATGATTTAGCAGATGCTGCTTATAATCGTGGAATCACCACGTTTAGCGATTATTTAAATTTAAACGAAATCAGTCATCTTAATACAATTCTAAAAGATATCTCTTATGTAAAAGTAGTTTTAGATGGAGGTTATCCTTTGGCAGAGCGTCAGATTGCAGCTTTTGTACCTGATGCTTTTTTGGCAGAAAGGGAGCATCCGGATTATCCGGTTACCGTTCTGAAAATCACCCCACTAAACCATAAATTTGCGGAAAAGCTTACTCATAGGGATTTTTTAGGAGCTATTTTGAACCTTGGAATTGAGCGTGCGAAAATTGGTGATATTTCGGTGAAGGAATCTGTTGCCTATATTTTTGTACACAATTCCATGAGAGATTTTTTGAAAAATGAGCTTACAAGAATTAAGCATACTTCCATAAAGGTGGAAGAAACTATGGAAATAGAAGAGATTTCTCCAGAGTTTCTTCATATGGAGGGAAGTGTTTCTTCTGAACGTATAGATGCAGTGATTGCATTTGCCTTTTCTACTTCCAGAAGTGCCCTTTCCGGTCTTACAGCAGCTGAAAAAGTATTTTTAAATGGAAAAGTATGTTATTCTAACTGTCAGCTATTAAAACAGGGAGATATTGTTTCGGTACGTGGATTTGGAAAATTTATATATGGTGGCATGATTTCAACAACAAAAAAAGGCAGATGTTTTATTGCTTTGGATAAGTATATATAGGAGATAGAGAAATGTCAAAAAGATTAACAGTAAAGAAAGCACAGAAAGCAATTTATGATATTGTAATTGAACAGTCTTACGATGGACTTAGCGAAGAATTAAAGACAATTGGTGTTTCTGGGAAAAAATTATGTATTGTAACAGATAGTAATGTAGCTCCTCTTTATAGAGATACAGTAAAAGCAGAATTGGAAAAAGTAGCATCCAAAGTTACTGTATTTGAATTTCCTGCAGGAGAGGAAAGCAAAACTTTAGATACGGTAAGAAAATTATATACTCATTTAATTGAAGAACATTTTGAACGTTCTGATATGCTGGTAGCCTTAGGTGGTGGTGTTACTGGAGATATGACAGGATACACAGCAGCTACTTATTTAAGAGGTATTGACTTTATTCAGATTCCTACCAGCTTGTTGGCTCAGGTAGATTCCAGCATTGGTGGTAAAACCGGAGTGGATTTTGACCAGTATAAAAACATGGTAGGGGCATTCCATATGCCAAAACTGGTATATATGAATTTAACTACTTTAACCACATTGCCAGAAGAACAGTTTGCATCCGGTATGGCAGAAGTGTTAAAATCCGGTCTGATTAAAGATGGAAAGTATTATGAATGGGTGATTACGAATATGTATGAAATCCATGAAAAAGATATGGAGATTCTAGAAACATTAGTAGAAGGAAGCTGTAATATTAAACGAATTGTAGTAGAAAAAGATCCAACAGAAAAAGGAGAACGTGCACTGTTAAATTTAGGACACACGATTGGACATGCGATTGAAAAGCTGAAAGACTTTAAATTATTGCATGGAGAATGTGTGGCATTAGGAACTGTGGCAGCAGCACATATTTCATGGAAAAGAGGTTTGTTAACAGATGAAGAGTTCTTTGAAATCCGTGATATGATGGTAGGATTTGATCTTCCAATTAGTTTAGATGATTTAACACCAGAAGAAATTATCGCTGCTACAAAATTAGATAAGAAAATGGAAAATGGTACCGTGAAATTTATCCTGTTAAATTCCATTGGAAAAGCTTTTATTACCAAAGATGTAACCGATGAGGAAATGGAGGCAGCAATTAATTTCTTATTATTAACTGATTTAGAGGATTAAAAAATGGAACAAAAATCAAAAATAAAGTATTATATTTTTGCTACACTGCTTTTAGTAGTATTGGTGGCTCTTGACCAATGGACCAAGTTTCTGGCATCGGATAATCTGATAAATGCTCCATACGTGTTATTGGAGGGAGTATTTGAATTACGCTATCTGGAAAACAGAGGTTCTGCCTTTGGAATGTTCCAGAATCAGGTTGTATTTCTGCTGGTAGTAGGGATTATTGTGCTTGGATTTGCTTTGTTTTATTTTGTAAAGCTTCCTTGGAATAAGAAGATGAATACCCTAAGAGTACTTGCAGTATTTATTGCAGCAGGCGGTATTGGAAACATGATAGACCGTACACGTTTAGGCTATGTGGTGGATTTTTTCTACTTTAAACTAATTAACTTTCCAATTTTTAACGTTGCAGATATTTATGTAACAGTAAGTATGGTGGTGCTTTTTATAATGATTTTATTTTTCTTTAAAGAAGAAGAGTTAGAAGCATTTTCAGTGTTAAAAAAAGGGAAAAAGACTGAATCCTCAGGAAAGAAGGAGTAAGCATGAATCGTCATTTTTTTACAGTAACGGAAGAAGAACAGGGAGAACGTCTGGATAAGTATCTGGCAGGGCTATTACCAGAAGTATCACGTTCTTTTATCCAAAAGTTATTAAAACAGGAAGAAGTTACTGTAAATGAAAAGACAGTAAAAGCCAATTATCAAATCAGAGAAAATGATAAAGTGGAGATTCATGTACCGGAAGCAGTAGAGCCGGAAATTGTGCCGGAAGATATTCCGTTGGATATTCTTTATGAAGATGAAGATGTTTTAGTGGTAAATAAACCGAAAAATATGGTAGTCCATCCTGCACCGGGACACTATTCAGGGACCTTGGTAAATGCAGTGATGTATCATTGTAGGGATAACTTATCAGGAATTAATGGTGTATTGCGCCCTGGAATTGTTCATAGAATTGATAAGGATACCACAGGCTCTTTGATTATATGTAAAAATGATGTGGCCCATAATTCCCTGGCAGAACAACTAAAGGTACATTCTATTAACAGAAGATACCGAGCTATCGTTCATGGTGTGATAAAGGAAGAAGAAGGTGTAGTAAATGCGCCTATTGGCAGACATCCTAATGACCGATTAAAGATGGCAGTAAATTATAAAAATGGAAAAGAAGCCATTACCCATTATAAAGTGATAGAACGTTTTGAAAAATATACATATGTAGAATGCGTATTGGAAACAGGACGTACTCACCAGATTAGGGTCCATATGGCAAGTATAGGTCACCCATTGGTGGGAGATAGTGTTTATGGACCTTCTAAATGTCCATTTAAGTTAGAAGGACAGACTTTGCATGCTCAGATTTTAGGTTTTTCACATCCTCGTACTGAAGAATACATTGAGGTAAGTGCGCCTTTACCGGAATATTTTGAAAATTTATTAAAAATAATGAATAAATAAAAAACTTCTGCTAAAAGATAATGATATCTTTTGGCAGAAGTTTTTCGCATATATAACAAAATTGAAAACACGAAATATTGTATAAAAAAGTAACAGTTCAGCCCACGCCATTCGCAAAGTCGCACTAACGTGCTTTCCGTTGCTACGCAACTACCTTTGCTCATATACAGGCGTTTAAAATGCATCTGCGATGCATGGGGCTGAAATTTTGCCAGCACCACTTCTTGGCGCATAGCTTGACAGCGAGTGTCAAGCTTGCGAATGAACAGTAACGAAATGTTACTAAAAAAAGTGAAAATAGCACAAATTCCATGTACAAAATACACAAAACATGCTATAATCTTCATATCTTAATTGGTAAATTACTATATTTTTAGTAGAAAAGGATTCACAATAGGAAATGGAGGGGTTTGTTATGGCAATGAATTCAATTATAACAATCGGTAGAGAGTTTGGAAGCGGTGGAAAAGAAATTGGTGTGAAACTGGCCGAAGCATATAAGATTAAGTGTTATGATAAAGAATTACTTTCTGTAGCAGCAAAAGAAAGTGGTTTTTGTCAAGATATTTTTAACAGTTATGATGAAAGACCAACCAATAGCTTTTTATATTCTCTTGTAATGGATACTTATTCCATGGGATATTTGTCAAATCCATATTTGGATATGCCATTAGATCAGAAGGTATTTTTAGCACAATTTGAGGCAATCAAGAAGGTTGCTAATGAAGGTCCATGTGTTATCGTAGGAAGATGTGCGGATTATGCATTAAGCGATTATAAAAACTGTGTAAGCATTTTCGTTCATGCACCATTGGAAGCTCGAATCCAACGGATTAGCCAGAAGCAACAGATTAACACCAGTGCGGCAAAAGATTTAATTGTGAAAACAGATAAAAAACGTGCCAGCTATTATAATTTTTATTCCAATAAGAAGTGGGGTGCAGCATCCAGTTATAATCTTAGTATTGACAGTTCTGTTCTTGGAATTGACAAAACGGTAGAATTCCTTATGGATTATATCACTGCAAAAGAAAGCAGGTAAGTTTTTAATTTTGAAAGTAGGTTTACATAATTCTGTTATGTAAACCTACTTCTTTTTATAGGAATTACCTGACATCATTACAACTTCCATGTATTTCATCAGCTGATTCTACATTTGCAGATGTGGGTTGATGCGGAAGATAGTCTGGAAGTGTGGTAATTATATGGGCGGATTGCTATGAATTAGCAGTCCGCCTTTTATAAAAACATTAGAAATTTATGGGTGGAATGTAAAGAATATGCATGGTACAATAGGAAGTGAAATTTAAATTTGTCTCATTGTTGATACGAAAGGAAGTATAGCATATTCTCAACAGAATCAGATAATATTGAAAGGAATAAATTTATGAAACGTTTTACGGATGAAGAATATGGTAAATATTCGGTTCATATGGTTATGCAAACAGGTATCGATGTGAAGTGTCCTAATTGCAACAAACGAGGCATTGTAACGAGGCAAAAGGGAATTTATCAATTTGTTTGTACAAGCTGTAATAAATCCATGAAGACCGAGCACCTTCACTATGAGTATGATGTTCAAAATCAGTGTAAAAATTGCGGAAGGTATTATAGAGTGAATATCAAAGAGGAAGCAGAAAAGAATTATCCAGCTCTTTGGGTGGAATGTTCTTATTGTGGGCATAGAATGCCAGGAAAGGTTCAAAAAAAGAAAAAAGGGTATTGCGGCTATTACGAGCAAGTTCAAAAAGGATATGAATCCATATTTGGTTTAGAACTTTGGTTTTTAGCTTCTTTTGACGGTAAACCGGTATGGGCTTTAAACAGAGAACATCTGGCTTACCTGATAGAGTATGTAAGCGCAGAACTACGGGAGGACCCTATTTTAGGCAGGCGAACACAAGCAGATGAACTTCCTACCTTTATGAAGCTAGGAAAAAATAGAGATAAACTAGTGAAATTGTTAAAGCAAATGCAAGAAAAATGATATGACAATATAGAAAGGAAATAAAAATATGGATACATTAATATTTGAAAAATTCCGCCAGGAATGTAGTGAAAAGTTGCCTAAGGTTATTGATAAAATTTTAAGTATGGGGAAAGAGGAAAAACTAGGTGCAATTGGTTTTATCACTACCGATGATTTTTATGGTTTTTATGTGACTTGGAACTTTGGTGATGATATAGAAATTGATGAGTATTATGATTGGGAAAATGATGATATATGCGAAGATACGGATTTTCTATATCAACCGCTTGTGGATATAGTTGATGGATGTAAAGAGATTGACTTTTGCAACCCGTCAGATGAGAAGTGGGATTTTGCATTAACCTTGCTTACAACATTAGGTGAAATTATTAAGCAGGTTCCGGATAACATATTCTTTAAAAACAATTTTAAGAAGGAAAATATTCTTTTCTTTTCAACAATGGACACTGGAGATTATATGCAGGAAATGCTTGATGAATCTGTCAAAAAGTTTAATACAAGAGATACTTTGGAAACATTTGAATGTTTGTAGTACAGAGAGGAAGATTTGAATTTACTAAATATTATGGAGGTGTATAAAAATAATGAGAGAACGAGTAATGACAGACCCGAAAGAATTGGTGCAAATTGAACTAAAAAATGCAGGTTTTGATATTGATTCCATGCAAGTCCCTAAAAGGGTATATTTGTTAGCAGATGGTATTTATGATGCAATGATTGAAAAGGGATGTGGTGAATATAAATATCCTTTAGGTGGTGCGTTGCATGTGTTTAAAAACAATCCGCACGTTGGTTTTATTAAAGGTCAAATGTGTTCTCCTGGAATTGCTACACAAGCGGAAGATTTAGTTGCTGGTGGAGTTGAAGAGTTTATTCATGTGGGTTTGGCTGGTGGAATTAATTTAGAACTAAACATTGGAGATATTGTTCTTACAAATGGAGCATATAATGACACAGCAATAGCAAGATTATATGGTTTTGACTATGATTTTCTTGAGACAACGCCGTCTTTAACTGATGAAATGGAGCAGTTACTTAAAGAAAAGGGAATTAAATTAAACAGAGGAAAACATTGGACAACAGACGCTGGATACCATGAAACGTGGGGACAAGTTCTTGATTATCGTGCCAAAGGAGCATTGTGCGTAGAGATGGAAGGGGTTGGACTGTTTACGATTGCCCGGTATAGAGGCTGTTCTGCTTCTGCAATATATATTATTACTGATGTTATTTCGGAAGACGGATGGCATTTGGGATGGGAAGGCAATAAAATTGACGATGTGATTGCTGAAATTATAGACGTGATAGCAGGCTAAAATCCAATTTATCAAGCACGCGAAATTTTAGGTTTGTAAAGAAATTCTATTATATCAGTCTAAAGGAGTTGGAACTCTATTAATAGAAAGCATGGAGAAATATATAATAGAATCTATTGCGCCTGATTTGTCTGTCAGTTTAAAACTAATTACTAGAAAAGAAGCTATTCAGTTTTATAAGAAAAAAGGGGTTGAAGAAAGACCTTGTGAATGGGATGGACCAGGAATGTTTAAAATGATTCGATAAAGAAAGAATGAAATTTTGAATTCTATGGAGAGAATGATATGAGCATAACACAAACATTTTATAATAATTTAGCAACTCAATATGATAAATTGTTTCTTGATTGGCAAGCGACTACACGAGAACAGGCAGAAATCCTAAATAAGATATTTGAAAATAATGGATTTGACCATACAGCAAAAATTCTTGATTGTGCATGTGGAATAGGAACACAATCTATTGGAATTGCCACGCTTGGATATAATGTAATGGCTTCTGATATAAGTGAAGGAGAACTTGCGGAAGCTGAAAAAAGGGCAAGAGAGAATAAGGTTAAGATTTGTTTCAAGCAAGCAGATTTTTGTGCATTATCAGATACATTTACAGAAAAGTATGATATTGTTATTGCAATGGATAACGCTTTACCGCACATGTTATCAAGTAGCGATTTAGAAGCTGCTATTAAGAGTATTGCAAATCAAATTGAGAAAAATGGTATATTTGTTGCCAGTATTAGAGATTATGATAGTTTATTGATGGAAAAGCCACCATACTCACCACCTTACATCCATAAAACGGATAAGGGGCAGAGAGTGTCATTCCAAACATGGGTATGGAATGATGATAATTATAAGCTTACACAGTATATTATTGATGATGAGGAAACTTTACAAGTAAGTAAGTTTGAGTGTGAGTATAGGGCTACTCGCAGAGCAGAAATGACAGAATTACTTCTTGCGCATGGCTGTAGTAAGGTGGAGTGGAAGTTCCCAGATGAAACAGGCTTTTATCAACCTATTGTGATAGCGAGAAAAGCGTAAACTTCCAATTTATGGAAAACGATAGACATATATTTGACTTATCTTTTCAAATATGATAAGATGCAAGTGAATACTTGCAAACGGAGTTGAATTATATGTATGATGAAACCCAATTAAAAATTATGGATGCTACCATGACACTAATTATTGATAAGGGTTATTCTGGTGCAACTACCAAGGATATTGCCAAACTAGCCGGAGTCAACGAAAGCACCATATTCAGAAGATTTGATGGAAAAAAAGAAATCGTGATGGCTGCCATGGGACTGCCAAAGTGGAATCCCGGATTATCAGAGAGTGACTTCAACTATCACGGGGACTTAGAAGAAGATTTGATTTCCTTTTCTAAGATTTATATGAGTAAAGTAACATCACAGATGGTAAAGGTTTCAATTGGACTTAGGTCAGCAGAACTGCAAGGTGCTACACTCCCATGTATTATACAGGTTCCTATGGTCTTTAAGAACGTATTGTTGAACTATTTCGCAGAAATGATAGAAAGTGGAAATATGCGTGATTGTGATGTAGAAAGCGTGGCGTTACAGTTTATCGCCATGAATTTTGGTTTTGTATTCTTGGATGCTTCCTTCGGCAACAAATTAGTTAGTGTTTCAAAGGAGGAATATATTAGGAATAGTATCAGGGTTTTTGTATCCGGTATATGTGAAAAATAGAATACATTTTGATTTTAACGTGCTGAATGAAAAGTAGGCACGTTTAAAAATAGTCTTAATGCAAGTAATCACTTGCACAAAGGAGGTGCAGAATGTGAAAGTAAAACAAATAAAGATTGAATTTCAGGTTACACCAGAAATAGAAAGATTTGTGTATGTATATCTGATCGAAACAGGTAAAGGATGTGTACTTATTGACGCTGGTGTCGCAGGTAGTGAGACGATGATTGAGAAAGCTATGTTAGAAAGTGGTCACCATCCTTCTGAGATGAACGCCATTTTTTTGACACATGCCCATCCAGATCATATTGGTACTGCGAATTATTTTCGTGAAAAATATGGAGTGAAGATATATGCCAGCGAAGGGGAACGTGCATGGATAGAGAACATTGATTTACAGTTTTCACAACGTCCCATCCCCAATTTCTATAAACTCGTAGGACAATCCACGATTGTAGATCAAGTTGTGAAAGATGGAGATAAAATATATGTATCAGATGATATACATATAGAGGTAATTGGAACCCCGGGACACTCCGCTGACGAGGTATCTTATTGTATAGGAAATATGGCATTTATAGGAGATGCTGTGCCAGTAAGAGGAGAGATTCCCATTTTCATTCATTTAGATGATACAAGACATTCACTAACGATTCTGGAAAAGCTGTCCGCCGTTGAAAGATTCTATCCTGCTTGGGATCAAATGTATTCTTTAGAAATGATGAGAAAAAAAATTGCTGATGCCAGAGAAATAATAAATGAACTGGAAAAAAATGTTTGTGATGTAGAGCAAGACATTGAGTTATCAGAGTTTGTTAATCAGGTTTGTGACGGTTTACAGATGCCCATGTGGAAAACAAATCCATTGTTTGCTAGAACCATAGAATGTTGTAAGAGGAAGAAATTGATTTAACTAAACTGGTAAGATATTCAAGGAATATCTTGAAGATAAAAGCCTGGCATGTTATAATACTAAGATATTTAAACTATTTTTAAATCCTGGGAGGATATTTTTTATGACATACGAAGAGATTTTAGAAAAGGTGCGTAACGAAGTGAAAGGTAAAGATGTAAGCATGATTCATGAGCATCTGGCGTACCAGTTTAACATTCATGGAGAAGGCGAGGGGGCTTTCTATATCGAAGTAAAGGATGGACAGCTTTACGTTGAGCCTTACGAGTATTATGACAGAGATGCTTGTTTTATTTGTGATGCAAAAAGATTGTTTGAACTGATGTCCGGTAAACTGGATCCGGTAAAAGCATATACTGCAGGTACGTTAAAGGTGAAAGGAGATCTTACCAAGGCACTTAAATTAAAAGAATTTATCTAAAAATATGAAAAGGATGAGGAAAATTGAGTATATTAAAAATTTTAGCAGGTGTAGCTATTGCAGGCGCGGCAGGAGCAGCAGTGGAATATGGAATTTCTTCCTATTTTTATAATCGCACCATGATTCGCTCTAATGCCAAAAGAGAAAACACGCAGAAAATGGCAGGAACCGACTGGGATAAGTATATTCCACATATCAGAGAGTGCAAGGAAAAACTCGCACAGTGTCCTCATGATGATATGTACATAAATTCAGCAGATGGATTAAAACTCCATGCAACTTATTTTCCATGTGAAGGTTCTAAAAAAATAGTAATTTGTTTTCACGGATACACCAGTGAAGGAATGAATGACTATTCCACACTGGCGATTTTCTACATGAAAAACGGCTACAATCTCTTGATTGTAGATGAAAGAGCTCACGGACAGAGCGAGGGTACATATATTGGTTTTGGATGTTTAGACAGACATGATGCCAAACTTTGGATTGAAGAAATGGTGAAAAAGCTGGGCGAAGATTGTAAGATTTTGCTTCACGGTGATTCCATGGGAGGAGCCACCGTTCTTATGACAACGGGATTGGAGCTTCCACCACAGGTTAAGGCAGCTATATCCGATTGTGCGTTTACATCTGCCTGGGAAGTGTTTGCTTCCGTTCTGAAGAATACGTACCATCTTCCTAAATTTCCACTGCTACATATAGCAAATGGAATGGTAAAGAAAAACGCAGGATACGAATTAGATGAGTGCAATGCCAAAAATGAAGTGGCAAAGTCAAAGATCCCAATTTTATTTATTCATGGCGATGCAGATACTTTTGTACCTTGTTCCATGGTACATGAACTGCATGATGCATGCAAATCAGAAAAGAAACTGGTGATTATTGAAGGTGCAGGGCATGTGGAATCCTGCTACCGTGATGCAGAATTGTATGAGGAAGCCATAAAATCCTTTATTTTTCCAATTATGGAGCGATAATCCATTAGAACCAAAATGATAGGAAAAGAAAGCGAAATGAGAAACTAACGGAATTTATTACTATCCAAATCTGCCAAATCGTGAAGAAAACAGAATGATTCGCAGCAGAAATGAGAAGTGATAAAATAAAACAACCAACATTAGCCAAAATGGCAGAAGGAGATTTATGAAGACAAGAAAAGGAAAAAAAGTTTATCCATTGACCTCGGCACAGAAATTACATTACTACAGCATGAAGTATTGTCCAAAGAAACAGGTTTTAAACATTGGTTCAGGACTTACCATTCAGGTTGACCTAGAGAGAAATTTGCTGGAGCAGTGTATTAAGGAAGCAATTCAGCGCTGTGAGGCCATGCGTGTGCAGTTTGCGGAAGATAAAGATGGTAATGTTTATCAGTATGTGACAGATGAGATTGCAGAAATACAGCATTTTAATTTCTCTCACTGGCAGGAAGAACATGCTCATGAAAAGATGGACGAGTGGACCAGTACACCTTTTGAGTTATACGACACACCAATGTATCAGATTGTGATGATTCAGATGCCAGACAATTTTAACGGAATTTTTATAAAGGTGAATCATCTGATTATGGATGCCCAGTCCTTAATTGTTTTCTTTAAAGATATTATTGAGTTATACAGCAGTAAAGTATATGATGAAGTTCCTTTTCCAAAGGAAATGGCATCTTATATTAAACAGTTGGAGAAGGATTTGGCGTATGAAGCCGGTAGTACCTCCAGCCAGAAAGACCGCCAATTCTTTGAGCAACTCATTGCCTCCTCAGAGCCTGTTTTTACCGATATTTATGGAACCGGCAAATTAGAGGCAGAGAAAAAGAGAACTGGTAATCCCAACCAGAGAGCTGTTGTTAATACATCCGATAATGTGGATGCAAACCTTGCAAATTTCCATTTAGAGGATGAACCTGCAAAACGTATGATGAAATTCTGTGAAGAGCACCATGTATCTATGACCTGCCTTTTACTTATGGGACTTAGAACCTATCTTCAAAAAGAAAATGGTATGGATGATGTTTCCGTTTCTACAACCATTGCCAGACGTGCCACATTGATGGAGAAACGCTGTGGCGGTACCAGAATTCACAGTTTTCCATTTCGAACAATTGTATCCCGTGAAGATACATTCTTAGAAGGCGTTTATAAAATCAGAGACATGCAGAACCAGTATTTCCGCCATGCAAATTATAGCCCTTCCGAGTATTATGCGTTCCGTAAGCAGCATTACAATTTAGAGAATGGACAGACCTATGAAGGCTTGGCTTTGACATATCAGCCGTTAACCATGAAATATGAAGGACCAGGACTGGATCAGTTGGGTAACATTGAATATAAAGTGCGTCGTTATACAAACAGTGCTTGTGCCCATACTTTGTATTTGACAGTAAGCCATGTTCCTTCTGGTGGGTTAGATTTCTGTTTTGAGCATCAGACAGGAGTGGTTACCTATGAGAAACTGCAGGAAGTTTACTTCTACCTGTGCAGAATTATATTCTATGGAATCGAGGATTGCTCTAGAACGGTAGGAGAAGTGATTGATTGGTCTTAAACAATACAATACCTTTAAGACATGAAATGTAACACTGTATGTAACAGCACGCCTATATGCGTAATAAACCATTATACATAGATATTAAATTAAGAAAAAGGAGATTATAAAAATGTTAGCAGAATTCAAAGAAATTATTTGTCAGTACGTAGATGTAGATCCAGATAAAATTACGGAAAATGCCAGATTTATGGAGGATTTAGGTTTTAACTCTTATGATTTCATGAGCTTAGTTGGTGAAATAGAAGAAAAATATGACATTGAAGTAGAAGAACGTGAAATTGTACAAATTAAAACGGTTAAAGATGCAATGGATTACATTTCTTCTTTAATGGAATAGTCATTAAGTGAGTGAAACAAAAAACATTGAAGAAAGAATGGAGATAAGAATGGCTGTAGAAACTTTAAAAGATATTGTAAAATATGCTGCAAATACCTATGGTGAACAGGCAGCTTACCGTTATAAGTTAAAAAAAGAGATTGCAGAAAAAACCTACAATGAGTTATATAAAGATTCCATGGCAATTAGCCGTATGGTAGAAGCTTTTGGATTAAAAGGAAAGCATGTTGCCTTGATTGGAACTACGACATATCAGTGGATTAGCAGTTATTTCGGTATTACCTGCAGTGCCAGTGTGGCGGTACCGATTGACGCCCAACTTCCGGCAGATGCCATTTGTGAGTTGTTAAATCGTGCAGATGTGGAGATGCTATTTTATGACGAGATTCGAAAGGACGTTGTGGCTGCAGTAAAAGAAAGCTGTCCCCAGATACAAAAGATTATTTCCTTGCAGGCAGAAGAAGAGGCCGATGGAATTCTGTCATGGAAGAAGCTTGTAGAAGAGCATCAGGGAGAATATGATACAGAGATTAATCCGGAACAGCTTTGTACGCTCCTTTTTACATCCGGAACTACTGGAAAGAGTAAGGGTGTTATGTTGTCCCATCGTAATCTTACTGACAACGCAACTTGTCTGGATATGAAGATTCCGGTAGGAACAGTGTCTATGACATTGTTGCCGATTAATCATGTGTATTGTCTGACCATGGATATTATCAAGGGAATTTACATAGGTGTTACCAGTTGTATCAATGACTCGATTATGCATGTCCAAAAGAATTTAAAGCTTTTCCAGCCGGAACTGGTACTTTTAGTTCCTTTAGTTATTGAATCTATTTATACAAAGCTAAAGGCGGCGGGCAATTTGATACCGAAAAAGATGGTTGCAAAGCAGGCGTTTGGCGGCAGACTGAAGACCATTTGCAGTGGTGGTGCTTACTTAGATCCTGATTATGTAGATAAATTTGCAGAGTATGGTATTACCATTTTACAAGGATATGGTATGACGGAGTGTTCTCCTGTTATTAGTAACAATTTAGAGTGGGACAACAGAAAAGGTTCTGTAGGAAAGTTGCTTCCAAACTGTGAAGGAAAGATTGTTGATGAAGAAATCTGGATTAAGGGCAGCAGCGTTATGATGGGATATTACAAGATGCCTGAAGAAACTGCTGAAGCTTTGGAAGATGGTTGGTTAAAAACCGGAGATTTAGGATATATTGATGAAGATAACTTTGTTTACATTACCGGAAGAAAGAAAAATCTTATTATTCTTGCAAACGGCGAGAATGTGTCTCCGGAAGAAATTGAGAACCAGATTAGCAAGGCAGATTTGGTAAAAGAAATCATTGTCCGTGAGAAAGATAAAGTCATTCAGGCAGAAATTTTCCCGGATTACGAATATGCAAAGAAAAAACGTATCCGTGATATTCCGGCAAAATTACAGGAGATTCTTGATGAGTACAACAGTACAGCTCCTGTATATAAGAGAGTGTTAGATTTGGTTGTTCGCGAGACTGAGTTTCAGAAGAATACTTCTAAGAAAATTATACGTCATAATTAATTTTTGAGATTGGCATGAGCCATATAAAGTTTTAGAAAAATTATAATCCTATTGCGAAGCAATTTTTAATGGATTTTTGCATCGTAAATAAGCCGCAGAAAATATCTGCGGCTTATTTGGTTTTACAAAGGTGCATTTAAAGGTACCTGATGGTACTGCAGATAACAAACTGAACCAATTAATAAAAAAAATAAACAAATATTTTAAATTGTTGCAACCTTTTTAATTACTGTTTAGTATTACTTATGAAGGGAGGCAAAATAGTAATTTAATGAAATGAAGTTTTAAAAACTTTGAAAATAGACCAATAATAAAAAATCAGCAAGAGGAATGTTAAAGATATGGAAAATAATATGAAAATCACTCCACAAGAAATCGAAAAGGCAAACGAAATATTTAATAAAATTTCAACTTATTATTATGGGAAAATGGTAGGACAGGAACGATTAGGTATGTCGCTATTAGTGACAATTCTTTGTAATGGACATATTTTGTTAGAATCTGTCCCAGGGCTTGCCAAGACAACAGCAGCAAAGACAATAACGGAAGCAGTCAATGGTTCTTTTTCAAGAATTCAGTGTACACCAGATTTACTACCAAGTGACATTATAGGTACACAGATTTTAAATTACAAAACGAATTCTTTTGAGACAAAGTTAGGTCCGGTATATGCTAACTTTGTTTTACTGGATGAGATAAACCGTTCCAGTGCAAAAACCCAAAGTGCCATGTTAGAGGTGATGCAGGAGCAGCAGATTACCATTGGTGGAGAGATATACTCTATGCCAGAGATTTTTACTGTGATTGCAACGCAGAATCCAATTGAACAAGAAGGAACATACCTATTGGCAGAAGCACAGTTAGACCGTTTCCTGTTAAAAGAAAAATTGACCTATCCAAATCCAGCTCAGGAATTTGAAATACTAAACCGTATTGAAAAGGATGTATTTACAACTCAGCAGGCAGTTACAGAACTGAAAGAAGTAGAGTATTTACAGAAACTTGTAAAAAGAGTATATATCGATGATGTAATTAAGAAATACATTATTGCAATTATCAATACCACCAGATATCCTTTAAATTTCATTCCACCGAAACTAGCAGAGTATATTACTATGGGTGCAAGTACCAGAGGTGCCATTGCATTGATGGAGGTTTCCAAGGCGGTTGCGTTGATGCGTGGCAGAAATTATGTGATACCAGATGATGTGAAGGCTTTAATTCACAGTGTATTAAGACACCGAATCACCTTGAACTATGCCGCAGTGGCAGATGGAGTTAGTGAAGAACGGATTATAGATGCAATTATAGGAGCAGTTAAAACACCATGATAATGAATTATGTGACAAAAATCAGAGCAAAAGTGAATATTTATGCAAGCAAAAAGAGCAGTAATCTTTTTGATGGTTCCTATAAATCCATTTATCAGGGAAATGGGATGGATTTTGAAAATTTGCGTGAGTATATTCCGGGAGATAATGTTCGTGATATGGACTGGAAGGCTTCTTCAAGAAGTGGAAAAATGCTTGTAAAACGTTATATTGCTGAAAAAAGACACAATATTTTACTGGTATTTGATACGGGTAAGAAGATGACAGCCCACACAAAAAATCTGGAAATTAAAAAGGATTTAGCCTTAAATGTGGGCGGTATTTTTGGATATCTTGCAGCAAAAAATGGTGATAATGTGGGAGCACTGTACAATCGGAATGGGTTCATTCAGTATCATCAGCTTCGAACAGGAATGCAGAATATAGAACGAATTCTTACTCTCTATGATAAAGAAAAATTTGAAGATTATGAATCAGATTTGGAAAAGAGTCTGGATTATATTGTTAAAAATGTGAACCGAAAAATGATTGTGTTTGTTATTAGTGATGCAACCGGAATTCGGGATGTGAGTGACAGTACATTAAAAAAACTGACCGGTCAGCATGATGTTTTATTTGTCCGGATAGGAGATGCAGATTATGCATCTGGAACATCTTATAATCATGATAAGGATATCTATATTCCTGAGTATATTACAAGGAATAAGAAGCTGCTTTCTATGGAACAAGAAACGAAGCAGAAACTGGACAAAGAAAATGCCGAAAAGCTTTTGCGGTATCGAATTATTAGTACCCAGATTGATGGTGAGAAAGAGATGGTTGAGCAGATTATTGAACTGCTAGAAAAGCATAAATATGCATGTAACTGTTAGGATTTTGGAGGATTTGTTAATGAATATGAAATTAGGAAAATGCAGAAGTGCAATAACCCATATAATAGGAGGTCTCAGATATGTCAATCACCGTTGAATTACAAGATATGTTCTCCTATTCTCTTTGGCCGGTTGTACTTGCAGCAGCATTAGTAGTAATAATAGGTATCATAGGTTTTATTATTTTTTGGAAGAAAAAGACGCCAATAGTAGCAGAGACAGTAACACCAGCACCTACTGCACCGCCGGTACATGGTAATCAGGTGAAGGAGAAGTATTATGCCTTTATCAATGATTTGGAGATGAAATGCCGTAATGGTAAAGTGTCAAACCGACAGGCATATCAAGAGTTAAGCGAAATTACAAGACATTTTGTGTATGAAGTAACCGGAATTAAGGTGCATCATAATACATTGGATGAAATTAGAAAACTGAATATGCCAAATCTTTATGCAGTGATTGAAGAGTGTTATGCACCAGAGTTTTCAGTGGATAAGAATGGTAATATTTACGATACGATGAATAAAGCAAGGATGGTAATAAAAGAATGGCATTAGTTTTTCCATGGGTTTTGTATATTGGTATACCTGCTACCATTGTTTTATGTCTCTTTCGTTTTAAAAAGAAAGATGTATATGAAAATGGCAAAAGAGTAGCCAATACCAGTTTGGTAGAAGAGACGGAGCAATATAGGAAACTATATAAAGAATATAAGATTCTGGCAGGAACAGCGATGGTTGCTCTAGTGGCAGCCATTGGAATTGGCTGGGTTTTGTTAGCAAGACCGGCAAAGATAGATACGGTAAGTCCTGAGATCAAAAATAGAGATATCTTTTTGTGCATGGATATCTCGGATTCTGTAGATGAACTGAATCTAAATATGTGTGATGAATTGAAGAAGGTTGTGACGGAATTAAATGGTGAACGATTTGGGATTACCATATTTAATGGACAATCTGTTTTATTGGTTCCCCTTACAACGGATTATCAGTATGTTCTTGATACATTAGATTCATTGAAAGCTGCTTTTCAAGATAGTATAAAACGAAATGATTTAACTTTTGATGATTATTTCTCAGATGATATGGATTGGAGTACTTATCATTATAAGTATGAGGGAACATTGGCAGAGGAAGGCAGTTCCTTTATTGGTGATGGGCTGGCATCCTGTCTATATAGTTTTCCAGATTTGGAGACATATAAAGAGCGTTCAAGAATGATTATATTTACAACCGATAATGAGTTGAATGGTGAACCATATGTAACCTTGGAGGAGGCCGCAGGACTTTGCAAAAAAAATGATGTGAGAGTATTTGCCATTGCACCGGAAAATGTTACAGATGAAAGTACATTTAAACGAGCCATTGAAAGTACAGATGGTGGATACTACAAGAGTACCTCTTCTAATGCATATGACCAATTGACAGCAGATATTAAAAAAACAGGAACTTCTGCCATGGCGCAGACAGAAACAGTAGTTACAGACCAGCCAGAAGCATTATTTATAGGGTTGGTGGTTTGTATGGGAGTTTATTTCCTGTTAAGTAGAAAGGTTAGATTATGATAATTAATCCAATTATCCCAATATGGGTTATGGCAATTATATGCGTTTTCCTTTTGGTTTTAAAGAGAAAGGGCAAAGGAAATTTTATAAGACAAATTTTAATTGTAATTCTATTATTTGTTATTAATATAAGAATTATGATTCCTGGTGATGATGTTCCAACTATGATGCCTAAAGTGGATGTGTTGTTTGTGGTAGACAATACCATTAGTATGCTGGCTGAGGATTATAATGGCCACGGGAAACGAATGGATGCAGTGAAAAATGATTGTAAGTATATTACAGAACAGTTTCCGGGAGCATTCTTTTCAGTGGTAACCTTTGGAGATTCCGTACAAAGGATGATTCCATATACAGTAGATGCCAATATGGCTGTTGAAACCATTGGTTTGTTACATGGTCAGCCAAGATATCACGCCCAGGGAACTTCCTTAAATGATGTGATGGGTTCTATGGAACAGATGCTAAATGATGATAGAGAAAATTTCAAAATATTGTTTTTCATCAGTGATGGTGAAGTAGTGAATAGTGAAGCATTAAAGTCCTATCAAGAGCTTAATAAATATGTAGATGGCGGAGCAGTTTTAGGGTATGGAACCGAAAAGGGCGGTCCAATGAAGCCTATAGATTATCTAGAGGATGAGTTGGAGGCAGAGTATCTTACTTATTATGATAATAATTATGATGAACAAATGGCTTTGTCTAAGATTGATGAAGGGAACTTAAAGAGTATTGCTTCTGATTTTGGAATTAATTATGTCCATATGACAAGTCAGTCTGAAATAGATGACACCATTAAAAATTTACAGGCAGAAGTAAATAAGCTTGAGATTACAACAGATATGGAATCCAAGGAAGGATATGCAGATATTTATTATTTGTTTGTGATTCCATTGTTGGTGCTACTTGTTGTAGATTTTGTTTATAATAAGAAAAAGATATAGAGAAAGGAAAGCTTGTAACGTGAAGAAAAAGATTTTAATAGGTATTTATATAGTAATGATACTGGTTTGCGGTAAACTGGCTTTCAATTACATCTATAATGGAATTGTGACATATAGTTACCATCAGGAAAATTATTCGGTAAATATGAAACCTTTGCTGATGTTTAATTGGAGTGAACCATATATTGCACATTATAATCAGGGTAATATTTATTATAAAAATGGACAGTTTGAGGATGCGATCACATCTTATATAAAGGCTTTAGAACTGCGGCCGTCGGAAGATAAAGAATGTGCCATTCGAATTAATTTAGCGTTGGCAATGCTGGGAACTATGGAGGAAGATTATGCTGCTCCTGAGAATGTGGATGTTTCTCTGGAGATTTTAAAGGGAGCAAAAGATGTGCTGCTAGAGAATGGCTGTGCTACAGAAAGCGGAGATGGACACAGTGAGGCGGCGGAGCAATTGAAAGAGGAAATTGAGGCAATCATAGAACAGTTAGAGCAACCAAAAGAAAGTGAGTCTCAGGAAAGTGAAGAAGATGCAGAGGAAGAAAAGAAGCAGCAGGAAGCAGAAGAAGATGCATTTGAAGAGGATGTGAAAAAGGCTTTGCAAGAGAATCAATCAGAAGCGAACCAGGAGCGGAGTGAGGCTATGGATTATTACGAGGATATGGATAAGGATTATAACTTTGATTCGGATGGGTATATTTGGTAGGCGACTGAGAAAAATGATATATTAGTATATTGAACTGTAATATATGGCATATATTTTGCCTGGTGGTTTCGGTACGATGGAGCGTATATCTTCGCTTAACACACTATTTGGAATATAGCAGTCGCCTTTTTCAATCAATCCAAGGCAAGCAGTGGTAGTATTAGTAACTTTTTTGGTATAAAGTTCTAGATGAGGTCCGGTATAGTTACCAATCATTCTTGCTCTTGTGTCGATGCACATGATTGTGTCGAGTACTTTTAATTTTAATTCCGTGGTGTGGTTATTTTTGAAAGAAAAATCACGTTCGCTTAATCGGTTGTTTAATGCATAACGATAGAAGTCATTAGCACTTAAGCCCTTTCTAGGGTTTACACCCGTGAAATGTAAAAAGTTATAAGAGCAGAATTTAACTTCTGTGTAGCTGGAATGGTTGTTTTCATCGCGATAGACAAAAACAATCTGATTACCATCTAAGTTTTTTTTATATGATTTAGCACATTTACTGATTATGCTGATTGCTTCTGATTTGTTCATTTGTAAGCGCCTAATTTCAAGGTGGATTTCATTCCCCCAAAATATCTGTCATAATAGTTAGTGAGAATGCAAGCATTTCACTCTACTGCTGGCGCTAGCTAAAGTAAGATGCAAGCATTTTACTACATTTATGAAAGAAGGATGCTTATGAGAGCAGCAAGGGTATCACTCCAACGCCAATACGAATTAATTATGGAATGCCGTTCCAGCGGAATGTCTGATTCACAATGGTGCATACAG